>DASXMB010000079.1:0-64225 GCA_036495905.1 Candidatus Acidiferrum sp. | reverse complement strand
ATGATTAAATACTTGATGGGCGCCTTCGCGTTTCGCGAGATCCAAGCCCTTGTCGGTGCCGGCCGTTCCAAACACGGTCATTCCCATCGCGCGAGCTATCTGCACCGAAGCAATTCCCACGCCGCCGCTGGCTCCGTGCACTAAAACGGTTTCTCCGCCACGGGCATGCGCAAAGTGATGCAGGGCGTGATAGGCGGTGCCATAGGGGACGTAAACTCCCGCACCTTGCGCGAAAGAAATCTTGTCCGGCAAATGATGCACCTGCGATTCCAGTGCCACGGAGAATTCGGCGTAAGTGCCAGAGACAGTGCGTGCGGTGTAAACGCGGTCGCCGACCTTTACTTTCTTCACGCCATCGCCGACGGCTTCGATGGTTCCGGCGCCGTCACTGCCAGGAGTATAAGGGAGTGGCGGTTTCACCGGATACGCGCCGCTTCGCATATAAGTGTCGGAAGGGTTCACTCCAGCGGCCTTGATGCGCACCAAAACTTGTCCAGCACCCGCCTTAGGCGTCGGAACGTCTTCCAATTTCTGCACTTCGGGAGCGCCGAATTCACGAACCAAGATAGCTTTCATCATTTTCTCCCCACTGCGGCCGTGCAGACCTTGCGCCGATCCACTCAGTTCAGATGCACGAGCACTTCAAGTCGGTCACACCAATGCGTGCGTCACGCAAACCACAAGGGCAGAAATTCCTAAAAGTGGTCATCCACCAATGCGGTTTCCGCCCGTTGCTCGGCCATGCCAGCCGCTTCTGCCCAGGCGGTGGTTTGCCAATTATCTTTTCCTTTTTTCGTCGGAATCCACGGCGGCAAACCTTGTTCCAGATATGTGGCTAGCGCGTAGATATAGGGTTCATACATCAGGCGCAGGCTATGAAGTTTCGCATCGGCTTCCGCATCGTCTCGCAACTTGAGGCCATGCTGCTCCAATTTGTCGCGAATGATCCGTAAGCCGGCAGCCGTAAGACGCTCTTGCGGCAGAGGCTTGGGAGCAGTGCCAAATACCTGCGACAAATCCACGACGGCGTGCCGTGCAATTGCAAAGGTCAGCTCAGCCTGTTTTTCGCACGCTCCATCGATACCCACTTTCAAGAGCGCGCAGGTGTCCAGAATCGCCGCCAGGGAAGCAATCCACGATTGGTTGTCGTGTTGCGACCGGAAATATGCCAGCACCGGATAGGATAGGTGGCTTTCCATCAATTCTGCCGACCACTGTTCCCATTCCTTGAGTAGTTCGCGCAAAGCATCTTGGCCGTGTGGATAGCTGTGACGGAGCAATAACTCACCGGCGGTCGGCGGGGTTCCCGCGCGCGAATCCAGTAATGTAATACTTACTTCGCGCTTGGAAAAGGATCCGTAAATAAACGGGAGGTATCCAATTATCGCCGCCAGAAAGCCAAATCCAAATCCGCCTTCTACCACCACCAGAAATCGCGACAGTCCGGAACTCGGAATCACATCTCCCAGGCCTAGCGTGAAGAACGTAGTCCCGCTCAAATAAAGATCGAAAAGGTACCCCGGCCGCGTACCCGATCCACCCGCAATCAGCGCAGAACCTGCGCCGTATTGCATCAGCGAAAATCCAAAGATCAAACCCAGCGCCCACACGCCCAGAAGCAACAGCAGGGAGAGCGGCCCATAAAATCCCAAGAGCGCTTCGCGAGTTTTGCGCGTGGGGACCGAATTGATCACGAATTTCCAGATGGTCCACGTGGTCCGGTAGAATGCCCGCGTCAAACGAAACTTGCGGGTTACCCGGCGAGGCAAAATGACGGCCTCGAAGGCATCCCAGATCACGATGAGGAAAATCGCAACGCCCACCATGAACGCGGCTGGAGCTGAAATCATAAGCGGCAATTGTACTTGGTTCACGAGCTTCAGGATAACGATAAGGGCCACGCGATCATGCATCCAGACGCGCGGTCACGGAAATCTCCGCCTTAAAAAGTTTCGAAACTGGGCAGCCAGTTTCCGCCGCCTTGACGGCAACGTCAAATTTGTTTTTGTCGGCTCCAGGCACGCGCGCCACCAAATCCAGATGACTCTTGGTGATGCTGAATCCATCGCCCACTTTTTCCAACGTAATAGTTGCGCTGGTCTCGAGTTTCTCCGCGGTAAGCCCGGCTGCGCCAAGCTGTGCGGAAAGCGCCATGGTGAAACAGCCGGCGTGCGCTGCGGCGAGCAATTCTTCAGGGTTGGTTCCCACGCCATTTTCAAAACGTGTGCTGAATGAGTATTGTGTTTGCTTCAAGGTTCCGCTGTCTGTCGAAAGGGCCCCCTTGCCGCTTTTCAAATCTCCCTGCCAAACCGCGCTAGCTTTGCGTTGCATAAAAGCCTCCTGGCCGCCTTCAGATGTTGTGAGAACAGAGAATTCGATTCCCTGTATCGCTCCAGGGGTATATTGGTAGTGCGGCCTGAAAACGAGTCATCCTTTTGATGCACGGTAAGTTTCATCGGATAGAGCACCGCCCTTGGCCACTGCCAGCGGGTCCGTGGATCATGGCACAGTCCTGGCACGATCTTCTGTTCGCGCATTGGCTGGTCGATCCGGCGATTCTTCGGCTGCACATCCCGGGACGCCTGGAAATCGATTTGTTTCAGGGGCAAGCGTGGTTAGGAATCGTGCCTTTTCGAATGTCGAAGGTGCGATTTCGGGGTACTCCGGCAATGCCGCGTCTGTCAACTTTTCCGGAATTGAACGTGCGAACCTATGTCGTGGCCGATGGAAAACCCGGGGTATGGTTTTTCAGTCTGGATGCCGCCAACGCTCTGGCCGTAGCAACCGCGCGAGCCTGGTTTCATCTCCCTTATTTTCGGGCGCAGATGAAATGCCGCGAGGGCGACGCTTGGATTAACTACAGCAGTCGCCGGACGCACAAGAACGCTCCCTCGGCGATCCTGCACGCTAAGTATCGCCCGATGGATAAAAAGTTTCTCGCGAAACCGGGGACGCTCGAACATTTCCTCACCGAACGCTATTGCCTTTACGCGGCAAGTGCCCGGCAGCGAGTTTATCGGGGCGAAATTCATCATCCTCCGTGGCCGTTGCAGCTTGCCGAAGCCGAATTCGGACAAAACACGATGGCCGACGCGGCGGGTGTTGCGCTGCCTCGCCAAAGACCGCTGCTGCATTTCTCGCGCCGACAAGATGTGATCGTTTGGCCGCCACGCCGGATTGATTGAACCGATAGGCTCCGAAGTCGCCGCAGGGGCCCTCGGTCCTACCGAAGTAGGAAAGATTAATAGCTTGTAATGCGCGATTCAACACCAAGAGTTGAGGTTTTCGCGCTGGTTCTGTGGGATTGGATTTATCGTACGACTGCTAGAAAAGCTGTCTTTTAAGGATGGTCGACTGTGAAAAAGCGCTCCAGGCCTTTTCGCTGCACAATCTGTGCGTTAGCTACATTGCTGATGGCGACTCTGCCCAGCGGGATGGTAGGCCAATCTTCGATGACGTTGGTTGCCACCGGTTCCAGCCTGCCGGAGCCTCTCTACATCGCGTGGGCCGATAATTTTCACAAGCAAAACTCCGCCGTACAGATTAGGTATCTGCCTGAAGGCACAGGCGAAAGTGGACAGAAGATCGTCGCTGGGGTGGGAGACCTGGGTGGGGGCGATGCTCCGATTCCAGAAAAACAATTGAAGGATGGCGGCTCCCCGGTGCTGGAGTTGCCTTCGGTTCTGATCGGTATCGTCATTGTGTATAACTTGCCGGAGGCAGTGGGGGAGTTGCGTCTAACTGGCCCGGTATTGGCGAACATTTTTTTGGGCAAGATTAAAGTGTGGAACGATCCTGCAATCGCGAAGCTAAATCCAGACATGAAGCTTTCGGCGACGCCGATTCAGGTGGTGCATCGCACCGAAGGCAAAGGTTCGAATTACATTTTGGCCGACTACCTCTGCAAAGTGAGCCCGGAATTTCTGGCGAAGGCCGGCCGAGGCGAGTCGCCAAAGTGGCCAGTAGGCGTGAGCACTCGCCGCTCACAGGACATGACCGATAAGGTTCACGGAACTGTAGGTTCCATCGGATATACCGAGTTGAATCTGGCGCAGAAAGCAGACCTGCGACTGGCAAGGGTGAAGAATGCGTCTGGCGAATTCGTGCGTCCGACCGTGAAGAGCATCGGTGCGGCGGCCCTTGGAGCCAAGGTTCCCGACGATTTTAGAATTTCTCTGACGAACGCGCCGGGTAAAGACAGTTATCCGATCAGCAGCTTCACCTGGCTGTATGTTCCAAAAAACGCTACTGACCCGCAACGAGGCAGAGCGGTAGCCAGCTATTTGAAATGGGTGTACAGCGACGGGCAGCGGGTTGCCGAAGACCAGGGTTACGCAACGCTCCCCGGCGAAGTTCTGAATCGCGTGGCTGCCGCTGCAGCGACGGTCAGATAAGTCCGTGACCCCACTGATTATTTGAATAGAGCGATTGTTATTCCGCGCCTGTTTTTTCAGCTAGCGTGCGGCGGTAGTGGCGCCGGCGGTTTGGGTCAGGCGACCGGCTAATTTTTCGTGCTCTTCGCTGAGCGCGCGAGGAAGACGATTGCCGAATTTCTGGAAGAAGTCACTTGAATCCGCTAATTCCTGTTGCCAGTCTTGGGGATTTACGCTTAGGAGTTCCTCGACGGCTTCAGAAGTAATTTTCAGGCCGCCCAGGGTGAGGGAAGCCTTGGTGGGCACATTGCCGATCGGCGTTTCGTTCGCGTCGGCGCGGCCTTCCACACGTTCGAGAATCCACTTCAGCACGCGGACGTTTTCTCCGTAACCGGGCCAGAGGAATTTGCCATCAGCGCCACGCCGAAACCAATTCACATGAAAAATTTTGGGCGGCTTGGGGATGCGTTTGCCCATGTCTAGCCAGTGCTGGAAATAGTCGGCCATGTTGTATCCGCAGAAGGGAAGCATGGCCATGGGATCACGGCGGACGACACCGACGTTACCCGTGGCGGCGGCGGTGGTTTCGCTGGCCATGGTAGCGCCAACGAAGACGCCGTGCTGCCAATCGAAGGATTGGTAGACGAGCGGAGCGACCTTGGCGCGACGCCCGCCGAAAATGAAAGCGGAGATGGGCACTCCGTCGGGTGCTTCCCACTCAGGCGAAATGCTGGGGGACTGGCTGGCGGGGACGGTATAGCGCGCGTTGGGATGAGCAGCAGGCCCTTTGGAAGCGTCCCACTTTTCATTTTTCCAATTAGTGAGGCCCGCAGGAGGGGCACCGTTGATGCCTTCCCACCACGGCTCGCCTTCGGTGGTCATGGCGACGTTGGTGAAAATCGTGTTTTTGTGGAGCGCGCCCATGACGTTCGGATTGGTTTTCATGGAGGTACCTGGAGCGACGCCGAAGAAGCCAGCTTCGGGATTGATGGCATGGAGATAGCCGTCCTCGCCGATCTTCATCCAGGCGATGTCGTCGCCGACGGTCCAGACGCGGTAGCCCTGGTTTTCCAAAGTGGAGACCATCATGGCTAGGTTAGTTTTCCCGCAAGCGCTGGGGAAAGCCGCTCCCATGTAAGTAACTTTGCCGCCGGGGGATTCCAGGCCGAGGATGAGCATGTGCTCGGCCATCCAGCCTTCCTGGCGGGCCATCACGCTGGCGATGCGGAGCGCAAAACACTTCTTGCCGAGAAGGGCGTTACCGCCGTAACCGGAGCCAACTGACCAAATTAGCTTCTCCTGGGGAAAGTGGACGATGTAGCGGCGCATGGGGTCCAGGTCGCCCGTGGAGTGCAGGCCAGCCACGAAATCGGAGGAGGAGCCGATGCGGTCCAGAGCCACGTTGCCCATACGGGACATGATGCGCATGTTGGCGACAACGTAGGGGCTGTCTGTGATTTCAACTCCGGCTTTACTGATGGGGGAGCTTACAGGTCCCATGAGGTAGGGGACGACGTACATGGTGCAGCCGCGCATGGCGCCGTCGAGCAGGGCGCCGACTTTGTGCTTCGCGGCTTCCGGGTCCATCCAATTATTGGTGGGGCCGACATCGTCTTTGTTCGGAGTGCAGATGAAGGTGAGGTGCTCGGTGCGAGCGACGTCATTGGGGCTGCTGCGATGGAGATAGCAATTGGGAAAGGTTTGCTGGTTGAGGGCCACGGAATCACCGTCTTTTAGCATTTCCGCGATAATCCGCTGATTTTCGGCTTCGGAACCGTCGCAATATACGATGCGGTCTGGCTTGGTGAGCTTAGCCGATTCCTCAACCCAAGATTCCAATGGAGTCGCCACGTTGCTCCTTCATGTTTCGGCCGCGTTGCGGTCGTGAGATGTGCCGCTGCGAGCGGCGGGTAAGACGTGCCCGGACCCAACCGAAGATTAGATGAGAAAGCAGTGCTGGCTGGCGGCAGCGATATAAATTTGACTTATCCAGTGTATGTTAGCGGAACCGGGGTGTGCAAGGAGGGTGGGAAAAGGGGCGTGTCGTAGCGATTAGGGGGAAGGGTGAAGTAAGAGAGGCGATGAGGTAACGATGCTGCGGAGCGGCTAGACTAGATTGGTTTTGGTTAGTGCTGGGGATGTTCGATCGGCGTGTCGGTAACGGTGTAAAGACTGGGAGTTGCGGCGGGTGTGGGATGGAGATAGAGGGATTGGGATTCGGCGCGGTTTAGGGGGCGGGCGCCGCGGCGGCCGAAGACGCTTAATTGATTGCCGGATTCGTCTACGGCGCGATCGCGGTCGATTCCTTTCGAGATGGCTAGGGCCGGGCCGTGGGTGCGAGCTGTGGCGATGAGCTTGGGAGTTGGTCGGGGGCTGAAGCCGGAGAAATGGGCGGGGTCGTCCCACGGGGAGACAATTTGCAGTATGCGGAGGCCATTTTTGCCGTCGGCTACGAAGGCAAAGGCCGTGGCGGAGACCATGCCGATTTTTACGTCGTTGACGTCGTTGAGCTGGCCTTGGGCGGTGAAGACTTGATCGAGCTTGGGTTGGTCGGGGCGCTCGACATCAACGATGGCGAGGCCTTGCTTGCCGGCGGAGACGTAGGCGTAAGTGCGGGCAATGTAGATGTTGCGGGCGTCTTCCAACGGGACGATGGCATTGGGCACGAGTTTGGGCTGCGCCAAGTTGGTAACGTCCAAAACCTTCAGGCCGTCGTGGTCTGTGACGAAGGCGTAACGGAATTGGACAGCGATGCCGGTGGGATTTTTGAGGGCGGGCGCGGCAATGGTGGCAGTGATTCGCGGGTCCAGCGGATTATCGAGATCGACCACGACCAGAGATTTGTTGGTGAGGATATAGGCATAAGTTCCAGCGATGGCGATGCGGTGGGCGCCGGTGAGCGCGCCTCCTGGATTGAAGGTGGCGGCGCGTTTTAGGAAATTGTTGGCGGGATTGCCGTCGAGCAGTGTGCCGACGCCGGGTGATTTGGATCTGAGATCGGGATTGCCGACGACGATGAGGCCTTCTTCGGCGTCAGCCACATAGAGAAAACCGTATAGAAGATGGATCGGTTGCTCTTCGTTTTCTTTAAGTTGCTGGCGAAGCGGATCGATGGCCAGCGTTGAGGGCGACGCGACAGCTTGCGCGTTTTTGGTGGGGACGAAAAAGCGCTGGCCTAGCGGAGACACTGGAGCAGTGGTCAATATCTCGGAGAAGCCCTTGTTGTCGATGTTGGCGATATCGTAGACGCGAAGCCCGCCGGGGCCGGCGGCGGCGTAGGCGTATTCGCCGCGCGCTTGGATGTCGAGGACATTGCCGGAATGTCCGGCGACCGCTTTCAGTTCGCGGTGTTCGCTTTCAAATTTTTTGAAATTGGCAGGATAGGCGATGCGGTGGAGGTCGCTGCCGTAAATGGTTTCGGGTTCGTCGTGTTCAGCGACGGCGATAGCTTCGAATCCTTTCTTGCCGGTGGCGACGTAGACGTAGCGACCCATGAAATTCATGAAATTGGTGCCCTGAAGGAGGAGTTGCGCGATCCAGGCGTTGTTGTCGTTGGCGGCGGAGACGTGACAATCGGAGCATTGCTTGGTCTCTTTGCCGCGCACGGTATGAGGGACGAAAGTGGAGAAGGCCTGGCCGGAGAATCCGGGGGAAGAGATGGTTTGTTGGGTGTAATAGAGCCATTCACGACTAGCGTTTTGCGAACTGACGAGAATGGCGCACGAAGAACGGGCGGGAGCGATGCGGTGTCCGGTGACGGTGCCGTCGACGCCGAGCATGTAGATATCGTCGCGAAGGACTTGAAAATTGTAGCTGGTGTAATTGCGAGTGACGAGGCCTTCGTTGTGGAGCATGGGCTTGCGAGCGTTGGCGGTCATTTGCAGGTGGCAGCCGAAACAGGTGGGAGTCCAGGAAGTATGGCAGGCGTAGCAAGTCATGGAGGAATTGCCGTGGGCGAGATGGGTGTCGTCATTCGGCATTTCTGAGGCGACGATGCCGTCTTTGGTCATGAGCTTGGCGCGTAAAGATTTCATGCTGAAGTGCACGTTACCGGGAGTGACAGTGTCGGTGGTTTGCACTACTTCCCAGCTTTCTTGTTGGTCGCTCATGGAGCGTTGGATTAGGGTACCGTCGGCGCGCCATTCGAAGCGGCGCAGACCCCATGGCGTACGAAGCGCGTCGAGGTGGCGGCCGCGTTCGGCGCCGGGAGTGCGCGGTTCGGCTGCGGCAGGGCCGGACGTGACGAGCGTGGCCTTGTTGCGAATGGTGCCGTGGCAATCGACACAATCGATTTCGACGGCGGCTCGCGGCTCGCCGTAGACTTTTCCGTTGCCGTGGCTGTCTTGCGCGAAATGGCAATCGGCACATTGCATGCCTTTCTCGAGATGAATATCGGCAAGGTGAACGGCTTTGCCGAAGCGATCGGGATCGTCGAAAGAAATTTGCTGCCCGTCCTTATCGAGCCAGTTGCCTTTGCGATCGTGATTGAAGACAGCGCGATAGACCCAGCCATGCCCATGAAAATCGGCAAACTGCGTGGTTTTTAGTTTGGAGTTGAACACGGCGTCGCCGGTTTTTTCGAGAAAGTTTTCGTCGCTCCACAGGCCGCGAGCGGCGGCAGCTTCTGGATTACTTAGGAAAGATTCATAGCGCTGATTGTCGGTGAGATTGCGCTGTTGCGGCGGATACATTTTGTCGCCATCGATCTCGTTGTCCCACCAAGTGAGACCGAAATAGGTGGTGACCATATTGGTGCCAGGATGGATGTGGCAGGTCATGCACTGGCTGGATGGGATCGCGCGAGTGAAAGTGTGTTTGATGGGATGGCCTGGCTCGTTTTTGGGGATGGTGGGATCGGATGAGGCGCTGAAACCGGAGTGGCCGAACTGGGCATAGTTGCCGGAGTGAGTGGGATCGCGATCGTTCGCATAGATAACGTGGCAACCGGAGCAGCCGGAAGCACGGTAATCGCCCGGATGGTCGTTGGTTCCGGGAAGAGACATGGCGGGGTCAAGCAGCCGCGTTTTTTGCAAACCGAGGAAAACGGGGTCGGTGCGGAGTTCGGTGCCGAGGCCGCGATCGCTGAGTTGGTCGTCTGGCTTGCCGGGATCTTCGGTGCGATTGGGATTGGCGAGTTCCGATTTTTTGTGGCCGCCGCGTTCGAAAACACGGAGAACGTTGCTGGGTTGAGAAATTTCCCAGCGATAGAGAGGATCGAGTTCAGGGAGAACACCCTTCGCGCGAATCTCTTCTGCGGTGGGAGGCGGAATGGTTTTTAGCGATTGTGGTTTGCCATCGGGACCGTAACTTTCACCGAAGCGTGTGTTTTTATGGGGCGAGCTGCCATTGTTGTAGAGCGCCGCGCCCCAGAGCATTCCGGAGTGGGTCATCATGCTGGTGGAGACGGCGCGAGTTTCGTTGGCGTGGCATCCGGCGGCGCCGCAGGTTTGCGGGGCTACGCGCAGATCGCCGGGATTGACGAATTTAACGTAGTCGTAGGATTCTGCCAGCCATTTTGTATAGGTGCGTTCGGGGAGATTGGAGCGATTCTTGAAAATGGGATCGCGAGGTTGGACGTGAGCTTTTTCTTTGGAAGCGCGATATTCGGGGGAGTTCGCGGAAAGGTTAGCAGCGACGGAGATTGTGGAGTTGCCGCCGTGACAATCGGTGCAGGAGATCTGGACAGTTCTGGTGGGATGCATGGTGGGTTCGTCGGTGGTGGTGTGGCAGGAAAGGCACCCAGAGGATTTTTGGGTAGCGTCTTGTTGCGATTGGCCGGCGAGTGAATTTTGTGACGCAGCGCTTGCGGAGTGAGTGCGGGTGGCCGCGATTAGAAAAAATGCCGAGACCATGAAAGCGCAGGCAGCCAACAGGGTAGTTCGTCTCGGTGCACCAGACTGCAGATCCCTCGTTTCACTCGGAATGACAGGTTTCTTGCGTGTTGACGATATCGAGAAATGTGGAGGGCAAGAGGGCATCGAGGGATGACTCAGAAGGTAAACTTCGCGGAGGCGAAAAGCGAGAAGAGTGTGCGAGCGGTGTAGATGTCTTGAAACCCCTGGCCGGGTTGCAGCGCAGAAGCTCCGCCGGTGAGGACGATGTTTTCCGTGAGCGGCGGGCGGTATTCGAGGCCGACGCCGAGATCGGTGCCGATGTTGTGGCGAATAGGCGATTGAAAGAGAAGAAATTCTAATGGCTCGGTGCGCTGGAAACGAAGATAGTTGAGATTGGCGAAGGCTTTTAGTTTAGGAGTGACGTTGAAATCCGCTCCAGCATTCGCTACGAAAATTCCGGGGTTTACGAAATTCGCCTGGCCCTCTTCTTTGCTGGCGCGAAGGCTGGGGATCAAGCTGCCGGGCGTGGTGAGAAGAACTCCGGCGGCAGTGAGCGGAATCGCTTCGCGATCCCAGAAACTAAAGATGCCGCCAGCAAAATTGGGGAGATCGACAATGGTATCGAAGCCGCGGGCGCGCGAATCGCGGGGGTTGGCGTCACCTGAGGTATAGAAGGTTGAAACGCGATAGCGAATCCAATCGCGATCGTAAGAAATTTCCGCGGCGGCCAGTTGGGCGTTGATGGTGACTGCGCGTCCGGCGATGGGATTGAAAGTGTCCTCACCGACCGCTTGATAGAAAGCGTGCGTCAGATTGATGCGGCGGATGTGCCCGTTGCCGAGCCAGCCGAAATAACCGACGCGTAGTCCGTGAGCGATCGGTCCGCCTCCGGGATTTTGATCGATGACGTTGCCGATGGGCGCGGGGCGGACGAGAAAACCGTTGTCGTCAAAATGGATGCCCCCGTCATCCTTGTTCCACACTGCGATGAACTCCGCGGTATAGCCGGGAAAGAAAAAGTCCTGCAGATAGACGTTGCCGAGCAGCACTTGCTGATTGCGGGAGTGAAAAGTGTTGAGGCCGCTGTTGGTATTTTTCTCGAGGAAGTTGAAATAGGCGGCGTTGTATTCGATGCGATCGGAATGCAGATTGCCGAAGATGCGCAAGGCAGGCTGTTCGTCGACGAAGAGAAAGCCGCGAAAATCTGCATTGAATTGCTGAATACCGGCACGAGCGGAAACGAAATCATAATTGTTGCTCAGGTCGTGCAGTTTTATTTCGGCGAACGCTTCCTGGAAGCCGAGATGGGTGTCGAAGCGATTGGTGCCGGCGCGCACGTCGGGGCTGATGATGCGAAGTTCGCGGACGTCGAGATCGTTTAGGCTAAGTTCGGGAGTGATGCGAATGCGCCAGTCGACTGGTTTGAACGAAGCGTCACCCTGGAAGAGGTCGACAGTGAAGCGCAGAGTTTGGTCGACGAAAGCTTGTTCGCCGCGGCCGAAGAAGCCTTCGCTGCCGGGTTGCGCGGCACTTACCCCGCTAGGGAGCGGAGTGCGGCGACCGTCGAAAAAGGTTTCTGAAGACGCAGTGAGGTTCAGAAAAGTTTGCTGGCCGAGTATCGAGGGCCAGATCGGCTCATCACCCTTCAGGCGGTTGCGATTGAAGGGGTCGTACCAATGCGATTTGGTGTAGACATATTCGCCTTTTTGCGGGTAGCGACGATAGTCCGGCTGCTGTAGCGCCCAGCGATTGGGGACTACGTTGAAGACGTCGCCGATGGGTGCGAGGGATTCCGGCGCGAGCTCGGCGATGTAGTTGGGGTCGGAGTCGAGACGATGGCGAAATTCGCGGTATGGAGCTGACGTAACTTGCTGTGTTTCGGGAGTCGTGGTGGGCGGCCCAAGTTCTGGAAGACGCGGGAGGCGCGTCGCTAGCTCAGCAGAAGAGATCGACGAGAGGGTCAGCTCGAGGGTCAAAATTTCATCGGCGTTGAGCTGAACATCAAGGACCGACAACGCTCTAAAATTTTCGGCGGAGATATTTAGTTCGTAGCGTCCCGGAGGGAGCAGGAGGAAGCGGAAGACACCTTCCGCATTAGAAAGAGATTGGGAGGATTGATTTGTTTGTAAATTGCGGAGAGTGAGTTGCGCACCGGGGACCGGCCGAGAATCATTGGCTGACAGAAATTGGCGGACGGTGCCGTCCAGCGCGGCAGTGGTTAGGGCTTGCTGGCGGGGAATGCGTTGCGGCGAATGGAGGTCGCGGGATTGCTGTGCGCCTTGTGGTGGTTGCGGCGATGGTTGCTGAGTTGCGCTGGTTCGAATCGCGGAAAACAAAATTCCGCAGGCGCACGCCTTGCGAGACGCGCGCAGAAGTTTTCGCGTATGCGGAATTTTCATTCGTTGGCCAGAAAAATTGCTGATGTCGTGCTGGCTATAGCTAACAATAACGATGCGCGGCGAGCAACAGGTTTCCCTTGCCGGTGGAGATAGTCGGTAACACTGGCGCGAAGAAAAAGATAAGGTTTACCTTACGAGGCGAAGCGTGGCAAATCCGTTGAGCGGGCACGAGAGAGTGTGCTACGAAAGAACTCTCCCCATGAGTGCCACACATTCGATTCGACCGCCGGTGAACTCCAGCAGCGCATTGGCGAGGCGGAAGAAATTATTGATCGCTGGATTGCTGATGGCGATTGCGATCCTCGGTGGAATCGCGATTTTGTTGGCGGGATGTGGCGGCGGAAGCTCCGCTGCGCCCGCGGCCGCAGTCACACCCCCGACTGCAGCAGTGACGCTGAGCGCCACAGACGTCGACGGTATCGTGCAAGCGGCGGCCACATCGGTTGCGCCAACAACTGTGGTCATTGCCGTGGTGGATCGCGCGGGAAATGTGCTGGCCGTTTTCCGCAAGCCGGATGCTGGGACGACAGCGGTCGGAAATTTCGGCGCTACCGTTGATGTGAACGATTTGGCAGTCAGTTTGGCGCGAACCGGAGCATTTTTTAGCAATGACCAGGCTCCCTTGACGAGCAGGACGGTGCGGTTCATCAGCGGGATACATTTTCCACCAGGAGTTGCGGACGCGGAGAACGCAGCACTCTACGGAATTGAGAATACGAATCGGGGATGCGCGCTTTCCAATTCGTTGGTGAGTAGCGGAATTAAGCCGTCGACTTCATTGAGCGGCGGATTCGGACTGGGGATTACCACGGGAAAGCCGGACATCGCGGACAGCGACGCGAACGCCGTGAACCCTGGTGGCGTGCCGATTTTTAGCGGCAACGTCCTGGTGGGTGGCGTGGGAGTTGCAGGCGTCGCCCCAGACGTGGCGGAGTTTGCGGCGGTAAGTGCAGCTAGTTCGAATGGATTTAGTTTGGTTCCCGTGCCGACGCCAGCACCCGGGGAAGTTTTCTTGAATGGAGTGGCACTGCCGATTGTGACGCAGACGACGCGACCCAGTGGAATGGGTGCGGGAGCCTTTGCGGGGAGCTACCTGATCGGGCCGTCGGCAGGAAGCGCGGCTGCGGAAGGGGACTTGGTTCCGGTGGTGGCTGGGCCGCTAGGTGGGCTAAGCGCAGTAGACGTATCGCAAGTTTTAAGTAATGCGGAAGCGACGGCGAACACTACTCGCGCGGCGATTCGATTGCCCCCGGGAGAACGGACGCGGATGGTAATCGCGGTGGCGGATTTGGATGGAACAATCATTGGATTGCGGCGAATGCCGGATGCAACGGTGTTTAGCATTGATGTTGCGGCCACGAAAGCGCGGAACATGGCGTACTTCAACAGCATGGCGCGGACCCCGATGGACTTGAATGATGTACCCTTGGGGACAGCGGTGACAAATCGTACGATTAGTTTTGGTGCACAGCCATTTTTTCCGCCGGGAATCAATGGCTCGGCACTGGGGCCATTTTTTAATTTATATATGTCGGATACTGCGAATCCTTGTACACAGGGATTTCAGAGTGGGGCGGTGAACGCAAATAAAAGTGGAATTGTATTTTTTCCGGGAAGCGTTGGCTTATACCGGAATGGCGTGCTAGTGGGTGGGTTGGGCGTGAGCGGAGACGGCGTGGAGCAGGATGATTTTGTTACCGCGGGCGGTGCAGCGGGATTTGAGGCGCCGGCGAATATCCGCGCGGACCAAATTCTGGTCAATGGAGTAAGGTTGCCGTATTTCAAGTTTCCAAGAAATCCCACCGATTGACTTTTGCGTCGGCGTTCGAAAAAAATTAATGGGATGGGTCCGGTGATGTTGCCGTGTCGATGTCGAGGAACCATGTTTTGGCGACATCTTCCGGCGCGTAGCAGTTTCCGTTCGCTTGATAAGTCGTAGAACACTTTGGGGTGAAATTCTTGCGCCGGGGGGATTGCGCGAATTGCCAGACTGCCGCGTACGAAACTCCGCTGGCTGCGGGAGATGGCGGAGCTTTTGCGGCGACACAACCAGGCGACGGCGGGCACGCGTCGTTGTAAACCCAATACGCCAGGGTGCGAGAGCCAATGTTATTTCGAATGTCGTCGGCGGTGACGATTTTGACGCCATGCGGTTCGGTGGCCGGCATTCCGGAGCAATAGACGCCCGCGCGATAGTTGGCACGGGTTAGCCCGTCGACCCAAGCGCGAAGATACGCATGATAGACGGGCGGCAACCGGCCGCCTTCTTCGATATCCAGAAAAATTCTGGTGTGAGCGGGAAATCCCTCGTCTGCGGCGGAGGTGGCGGCGTTAGCTGCATCCAGGGTGCCTTGCTGCGCAGCGTCGGCTTCCGTTTTTATTCTGGAGCTTTCAGCTCCTCGATAGAGAACTAGAAAGCCGAAGCCCATAGATTGCAGAGCTGCACGTTTGCCCAGCCAGGTCGTAGACGTTTGCCCGGGGGGCGGGCTAAGCCAATACCCAGTGAACGAGAAAGTTTTTCGCAGGGTTGAGAGAGCGTCGTCGCCGGGGTAGAGGTTGGTGTCGAAGCCGAGGTAAGAGCGTGGTATAGGGGCGGCGGTCGATTCGCGAAATGAGTTCGGCGGGGGAAAAACCGCGAGGGCGACAACCGCGATACAAGTACGAACATGCACTATACAAATATAACAGCGTAAGGCGCGGCCGGATGCGATTAGCCTTCGCGGAGTTTGTGACCAGCCAGGTTGCCCAGGCCGTCGTAAGCCGCGTATTTGTACATTTCGCTTAAGGTCGGATAGTTGAATACCTGCTCGATGAATTCGTTGATGGTGAGAGCGTTGTCGAGCACCATCATACCGATATGGATTAGTTCGGTGGCGTTTTCTCCAATGATGCTGACGCCTAGCAGCTTTTTATCGCTGGGCGCAAAAATTAATTTCAGTATTCCGGTCGTATCGCCGGCGATGTGGCCTCTCGCGTTGTTGGAATAAAGAGCGCGGCCCACACAGCAATCAATATTTTTCTCGTGGCAGGATTCTTCGGTTTCTCCCGCGGAAGAAATTTCTGGGATGGTGTAAATCCCCATGGGCAGCATGGAGGCTACGCGCTGCTTGTATTGAAAACCGAAGGCGTGACAGACGGCGACGCGGCCTTGCTCCATGGAAGTTGAGGCCAGCGCTGGAAAACCAATGACGTCGCCGGCGGCGTAAATGTTAGTCGCACTAGTGCGGTAATTGGCATCTACAGCAATGTAGCCGCGATCGTTGAGGACAAGCCCGGCTTTTTCGATCGCCAGGCCGTCGACGGCTGCGCGGCGACCAGCAGCGAACAGTGCGGCTTCGGTTTCGAGAATCTTGCCGGACTTCATAATCAAGTTGACGCCGTTCGCCGCCGTTTGGACCTTGATGGGGCGCTCGTTGAAAAGAAAGTGCATCCCGAGATTTGCGAAGCGGTCGCGCAGGCGCTCGGAAATTTCTGTGTCGAGAAAGGGAAGAAGGCGATCGCGCCCGTCAACGAGAGTTACTTGAACTCCGAGCGCCGTGAAGATGGAAGCGTACTCGCAGCCGATTACGCCGCCGCCAATCACCGCCAGACTGCGCGGAATTTGTTTCATCTGTAGAAAGGTGTCGGAGTCGAAGACCTGGACGTCATCGAAAGCGATTTCTGACGGTCGATGCGGTTTCGATCCGGTGGAGACGAGGATGATTTCTCCGTGCAGATGGCGCGTAGCCGCCGCTGCGGTAACCGCGATGGTGTGGGCATCTTCGAAGCTGGCTTGGCCGCGAATGAGCTCGATTTTGTGGAGAGCTAAGTTCTTCAGGATGCGCTGGCGTTCCATTTCGACGACTTCGCGTTCGTGATGCATGAAATCGTGAATGGTGAGGTTTTCTTTGAGCGAGTAGTCGATGCCATAAAGGCCACGTTGCTTGAGGCCGGAGAAATAGAGCGCGGATTCGCGAAGAGTTTTACTGGGTACTGTACCGGTATTTATACAACTGCCGCCCAGAGCTTGGGCGCGCTCGATGACCGCAACTCGCTTGCCGAAATAAGCAGCCTGCGCCGCAGCCTTTTCCCCGGCGGGACCGCAGCCAATGACGATCAGATCAAAAGAATCGTTTGCGGACACGGAAGCCTCTTTGCAGAATTAATGGCAGTGTAAGCGAGGTCCTATTATTTTGGCTTTTTATTAAGTTGACTGTGACCTATCAGATGAGCGCAACAAAGTAGAGACATCGCGGCATTGGAAATCGAGGGGTTAAACCGTAAGTTGCGCCGCTTATTCCGTGAAAACCCCGCGTCTACATTCGCGGTTAGACTTCCGCGTGGAAAGCCATCCGACCGTAGCTCAATTGTTCCTGCGGAGGTAGTGGATCAGGCAGAGCGCGACCGACCGTCTTGATGTTGCGGAAGCCCGCGGATTTGAGCATCGCGATGCAGCAAGATTCGTTTGGCGCCCACCAATTGGTTTCGTCTGCATTTGCCTCGCTGCCGGGATAGAACGCGGCGGCTGGGCGCTGAATGTGCGGAAGGTCGACAGCGGTTTCGACGATCAGAAGTTTTGTGGTGATGGAGCGAATGCGCTCGAGAGCGAGGAGCGGGTGGCGCAGATGGTAAAGAACGCCGAGAAAAAGAACGACGTCGAAGGTGCCAACGTTTTCTGGCGCAACGTCCATTACGTCGAAATTCAAATCTTCCACTTTCGAACCCAGAACCGTGCGTGCTAGTTCGAAGCCCGCTTTCGAGTCCCACGTCTTATTGAGCCAGACGTAACCGTCCATCGCAAGAACACGCGCCGCTCCGCGCCGTTCCGCTTCGAAAGAAAAATAGCCGTCCCATGCGCCAATATCGAGCACAGACAATTTCGATAGATTCGCTGGCATAGCGATGCGATCAAGTACCAGGCTGGTGTCGTAGGCCCCGGGCGTCACCACGCCGTTGCCAAGACTAATGGAATGAAACCAGCGTATTCGCGGAACTTCTGTGCGTGCCAGCTCGGCGCGGCACTCGTTGAGTTTCTGCGAAGCCAGCGCCCGTTGCGCGGGATCGATCTTGGAAGAACGAACCGCGATGTCAAATAGATGGATGGCGGTTTGGACTTCTTTTCGCGACGCCACAATGCAACCGAGATTGGCAGCAGCCTGGCCATGTTGCGGCTCGAGTTCCAGCGCGCGGCGGAAACCTAGCTCCGCAGCTCGTACCTGACCGGAGCAAAACTGTGTTGCCGCCCAACTGTTCCAGCGGTCGGCGGATTCTTTTTCGTCCAGACCCTCTTCGATCAAGCGCAAAGCCTCGGGAAAATGCGCGGCATCCCACTCGCGCAGAGCGAGGACATCCTTTGTTGACGTGGCCATGTAGCTCCTCAGTTGTGCCGGTGAGTTGGAAGCAATTGGCTCGCCACGGAGTAGGCTTTTTTGTTAGAGGATTTTAAGGTTTGCTGGAGAGACGGAGAGGTGCCATAGCGACGCGGGTTACTCCGCCCGAACTAAGCAACAGCAGAATGGTTGTTATTTTACTGCGCCCTCTATACCTGGCGTGTCACGCACGCGAGCTAGAAGTTTTTTGAGCTTTCCTTCGACCGATGCGTCGCCGATGTGTTCTTCTTGGAGCACGCCGTCGGGGTCGATCGTGAACGTGTGGGGAATCGAGTTGACGCCGAACAGCTTGGCGAGCGTCCCGGCGGAACCGTCGCGGTATTGCAGCCAGGACATTTCATTCTTGGCAACGAAACCTTCCATTTCTGCTCATCGGAGTCGAGGCTGACGCTAAGGATGACGAGCGGCTGGCCCGCAAATTTCTTGGCCACGGATTGCATGTGGGGCAGCGCTTCACGGCAAGGACCGCATCAGGTAGCCCAAAAGTCCATAAGGACAACCTTGCCTTGCAAGTCGTCCATCGTGATTCGTTCGCCGTCGATGGTCGTAATCGCGAAGGCGGGCGCCATTTTTGCGCGCGCGAGTTCCGGACGAACGCTGTAACGCACAGCTCGCTGCCGGTTGACATCGCTTGGCAATGAAATTTTTAGGAACTCATCGAACTTGGCTTTTGCGGCGTCGTCTTGGCGCGAATGCGCCAAGGCCCGGCCATCCAGAAAAAGCGCTAAAGGAAATTTGGGCACCAACTCCAGCGCTTTGCCGAGTTCTTCATGAGCTCTGCGCAAGGGACCCTCCTTGTCTCCTTTGCGAATACCTTCTTCCATGAGTACGGTTGCAAGTTGATAGTGAGCGATTGCTACGTCCTTAGGGTCTTTGACTCCTGCGAGGAGTTCTTCTGCTCCCAGTTCGGGGGCCTTCCAGTCTTCGAGTTCCGCGCCATATTTGATCATCTGCTTTTCGCAGGCAATACAATGCCCGCCCTCTTGCTTGTCAGCCTTCTTGAAGTCGTCCAAGGCAAAATCCGGACGCCTGTCCTTCAAAGCTTGCAACGCTTCAGCATAGGACTTCTTCGCTTTGTCGTTGGTGGGTCCGTCTTGAGTCTGCGGCGCTGCGGAGGTGGCTAGCGTCAGAACAACAAGTAGTGATACGAATGCGTGTCGCATAGCTGGGCTGGACCTTCCCTATCGACAAAATTGCAAGCAACTAACATAAACCAGACTGGCCGCATGATAACTCTACAGAGAAGTTAAGTCTAGAACTTGGGGTCGTGCCGAATTTCCTGAGACTAAAAATGGTACCCGGGGAGGGATTCGAACCCACATGAGGAAAAATCCTCGGAGGATTTTAAGTCCTCAGCGTCTGCCATTCCGCCACCCGGGCACCGGCAGATAGTACGAAGTTAGCGAATCGGAAGACTTACTGCAACAGTGGCGATTTAGATGACAAGCTCGGAACGCGTGCGGTTTGGCCGAAAGAACGCTAACATGGCGCCAAAAGTGTCTACTGGGGCTAGCGATTCAGAAGATCCGATCGCGCGTGCTTGATTGGGTCTTTCCCGAGTATCATGTGTTTGATCGCCAGTTCGCCCGCCCGGAATAGGAAGTTCTTTGCGCCGGATCCAGAAATCTTCACAGTCGCACCACCGTACTCGTCTATCCAGCGGAGTGATGCACGTTTGCTCCGCAATCATTCTGACGATGGCGGCTTCAACCGCTCTCGGGCAGAATTCGCCTTCACAGAAAAGTGGTCTCGATCAAATTCAGACCTATATCGCTAGTGGATGGGACTCGTTGACGCGATCGCCGGAAGATTGCAAAACGATTGTCGATCCGAAGGTGGCGGAAGAGGCGGTGGTATACGTACCGGCGGATTTTGAAATCTCGGGCGAGTTGCGGGGGATTGGAGACCGGTGTCATGTGCGGGTGGAGCATTTGCCGTCTGTGATTCATCGGTTGGGCGAGATTGACGCTGGCAAGATTTCTCCGGCTGGCTTGCTGTATTTGAAAAATAGGTACGTCGTGCCAGGCGGCCGATTCAACGAAATGTACGGGTGGGACAGTTATTTTATTATTCGCGGGCTGCTGCGAGATGGGCGAATCGATCTGGCGCAGGGCATGGTGGAGAACTTTTTCTTTGAGATTGAGCACTACGGCGCGGTCTTAAATGCGAACCGGACTTATTATTTGACGCGGTCGCAGCCACCGTTTTTGACGTCGATGATTTTGGCGGTGAATGAGGCGCAGAAAGCGGCTGGACGGGAGGATCGGGCCTGGCTGGCGCGGGCATACGAATATGCGGTGAAGGACTATGGGTTGTGGACGAGGGCGCCGCATTTGGCGGGGACGACAGGGCTTTCACGGTATTACGATTTTGGCGATGGACCAGCTCCGGAGAGCTTGAAGGATGAGCCGGAATATTACAGAAAGGTGGAGGCATTTTTTGTGGCGCATCCCGATACTGGGTCAAACGAGCTGGTCAGCAGGAATGGGAAAGCGTTGCTGAGCCAGGACTATTACAAAGGCGACCGCGCGATGCGGGAGTCTGGATTCGATATTTCCTTTCGTTTTGGACCTTATGGAGCGGAAACACATCACTATGCGCCCGTGTGTTTGAACAGCTTGTTGTATAAAACGCAAGAAGATTTGGCGGCGATGAGCGAAATGTTGGGACGCACGCGCGATGCAGCGACTTGGCGAAAGCAGGCTGCGGAACGCAAAGCGAGGATGCAAAAATATTTGTGGGATAATGAACGAGGAATGTACTTTGACTATGATTTCGAAAAAGGGGCGAGATCCCCATATGAGTATCTGACGACGTTTTATCCTGTGTGGGTAGGAGTTGCATCTCGTGAACAAGCCAAGAGTGTGACGGAGCACTTGGCGAAGTTCGAGCATGCAGGCGGATTAGCCATGAGCGCTCGGGAGACTGGTGCTCAATGGGATTACCCGTATGCGTGGGCACCGACGCAATTGTTGGCGGTAGAAGGACTGCGAAAGTATGGATACAACGACGAAGCGAACCGGATTTCCTATAAATTTCTATCGACAGTACTTGAGAATTTTCGCCGTGAAGGAACCATTCGTGAAAAATACAATGCGGTGACGCGATCGTCGGAGACTCAGGTGACCGCGGGGTATGTGGCGAATGTAGTTGGATTTGGCTGGACGAACGGGGTCTTCCTGGAATTATTGCGAGCGTTGCCTGCGACCTTTGTGGATCGTCTGTCAAAGGATCGTGCCCCGGTTCCTATTCACTAGGGGCTCGTCGGCTAGTCGAATTAATTGACAAGTTATCCATGCCGGGATAATTTGTGATTCTCCTCCCGCGCCCGGTCTTTCCTGGGAGGCGAAATTAGGTCAAATAATCTAGCCTTCGACAGCCCGGTATCCCCATGTAAGCGAGCGTCGTGTTTTTGGCGTAAAATTATCTTGTCCGTCGAGTAGCCCGATGCATCCAAATCTTGTCCGATGACAGCGGGCGCCCTCCTCCCGCACAGGAGCTCAAGCGTGGCACAGCAAGACATCGACCTATTGAGCATCAATACGATTCGAACGCTGGCGATCGATGCCGTGCAGCAGGCGAATTCGGGCCATCCGGGAGCACCGATGGGGCTTGCTCCGGTGGTCTATGAGCTGTGGCAGCGATATTTGCGGTATGACCCTGCGGGTCCATTGTGGCCGAATCGCGACCGGTTCGTATTGTCGGCCGGGCACGCATCGATGCTGTTGTACGCCACCCTGCATTTGTGCGGAGTCAAAGACATCGACAAGAAGAATGACAAGGTCTTGGATACGCTGGCGGTCTCGATGGAGGAGATAAAGCGATTCCGGCAACTGGATAGCAAGACGCCCGGACATCCGGAATCGCACATCACCACGGGGGTGGAGACGACGACTGGCCCGCTTGGGCAAGGTGCGGGAAATAGCGTCGGCATGGCAATTGCGAGCAAGTGGTTGGGCGCGAATTACAACAAGCCGGGATTCGAAATGTTCGATTTCAACGTATACGCCGTTTGCGGAGACGGCGACATGATGGAAGGCGTTTGCTGCGAGGCCGCATCGCTGGCTGGCCACTTGCAATTGTCGAATCTTTGCTGGATCTACGATCATAACCACGTGACGTTGGATGGCCCAGCGTCTTCGTCTTTTAGCGAAGATGTGATGACGCGGTTTGTTGCGTATGGCTGGAATGTGACGAGAGTGGCAGATGCAAACGATCTGGATATGTTGGGGCGAGCGTATGAGACGTTCTTGAAAACGAAAGATCGCCCCACTCTGATCGTGGTGGACAGTCACATCGGATACGGATCGCCACACAAGCAGGACTCTTCAGATGCGCATGGCGAGCCGCTTGGCGAAGAAGAAGTTAAATTGGTGAAGAAATTTTACGGCTGGCCGGAGGACGCTAAATTTTTGGTGCCCGATGGCGTTTACGATCAATTCAGAAATGGAATCGGCAAGCGTGGCAAAGAAGCACATGCGACGTGGGTAGCTAAGTACGCGGAATACAAGACGAAGTTTCCAGATTTGGCGGGGCAACTGGAGAATATTCAAAAGTGGCAATTACCGGATGGCTGGGACAAGAATTTGCCGACGTTTGCCGCGGATGCAAAGGGAATGGCGACGAGAGAGTCGTCTGGGAAGGTACTGAACGCGCTCGCAAAAAACATTCCGTGGCTGATTGGAGGGTCCGCGGATTTGGCTCATTCCAACAAAACAAATTTGACGTTCGAAGGTGCGGGAGATTTCTACGCCAACGAATACCACGGGCGCAACCTGCACTTTGGCGTGCGCGAACATGCCATGGGAGCGGCTGTGAACGGGATGAGCGTGACCCGGCTGCGAGCGTACAGCGCTACTTTTTTTAACTTTAGCGATTACATGCGGCCGAGCATGAGACTGGCGGCGTTGATGGAGACGCCATCGATTTTTATTTTTACGCATGATTCGATCGGTTTGGGTGAGGACGGCCCGACGCATCAGCCGATAGAGCAGTTGGCGTCACTGCGTGCGATGCCGAACATGATTGTGTTGCGGCCGGGCGATGCCAACGAGGTGCTGGAAGCGTACAAGGTGATCATGCAGTTGCGGCATTCGCCGGTTTCGTTGGTGCTTTCCCGACAGGCGATGCCGACGCTGGACCGGACAAAATATGGAGCGGCAGTTGGTGTAGCGAAGGGTGCATACGTGCTGGCAGATGCGGAAGGTGGAAAGCCTGATGTGATTTTGATGGGCACGGGCAGCGAAGTGCATTTGTGCCTGGAAGCTGCTGAGAAACTAAAGGCCGAAGGGATCAAGACGCGCGTGGTGAGCATGCCGTCATGGGAACTCTTCGAACAGCAGGATGCAGCTTACCGGGAAAGTGTCTTGCCGGTGAGTGTGACTGCGCGCGTATCGGTGGAAATGGGCGCAACATTTGGATGGGAGCGCTACGTGGGACCAAAGGGGCAAATGATTGGGATGCACGGGTTTGGGGCGTCGGCGCCGCTGAAGGATTTGTTGAAGAAATTCGGGTTTCAGACCGAAAATGTTGTGGCTGCCGCGAAAAACATTTTAGGAAGGTGAGCGTGCGATGAAATTGGTGATAGGTTCGGATCACGCGGGCTTTCAATTGAAGAAAGTCATGGGAGATTTTTTACGTTCGCTAGGCCACGAGGTCTTGGATATTGGAGCATTTGACGAAAAGCCTTCGGACTACCCGGACTTTGCGGAGGCGGTGGGACAAGCGGTGCTGGACGGCAAAGCTGAACGCGGCGTGCTGATTTGCGGAAGCGGAGTGGGCGCAAGCGTGGCAGCTAACAAACTGCGCGGAATTCGTGCGGGAATGTGCCACGACACTTATTCGGCGCATCAAGGTGTAGAGCACGATGATGTCAATGTATTGGTACTGGGATCGCGCGTGATTGGCGTCGCGCTGGCTGAGGAATTGACGAAGGCATTTTTGGCGGCGAAATTTACGAACGAAGAGCGGCACGTGCGGCGATTGAACAAAGTAAAGGCGATTGAAGCGAAGTCGCTGGCGGGCGGAGCGAGTTAACGGGTTGTATAGAATACGTATGAAGCTAATGTCTGCGGTGCCCGCTGACAGCACTACCGATGATCTTGGGGAGATTGCTACAAAGGAGACAAATTTATGACGACGACAGCGACGATTCCTAACGCAGGTGGAAATAAGGCGGCGAATCCGCTCAGACAACTACTCGATTACGGGCAGTCACCGTGGATGGATTACATCCGGAGGGATTTGCTGACTAGCGGCGGCCTGTTGAAAATGATTCAACAGGACGGGTTGCGGGGCATGACTTCTAACCCGACGATTTTCGAGAAAGCGATTTCGGGGAGTAAAGACTACGCGGACATTTTAGAGTCCCCAGAGGCGAAAAAACTGGATGCCAAGGTGGTGTTTGAAAAGATCGCGGTGCGGGACGTGCAGGACGCGGCGGATATTTTCAAGCAAGTTTACGAGCAGACCAAGCGCCGCGATGGTTATGTAAGTCTCGAGGTATCGCCAACTTTGGGTGCGGATGCGCAGGGAACATTAGAGGAAGCTCGGCGACTGTGGAAGAGCGTCAACCGCGAAAATGTGATGATCAAGGTTCCGGCCACCAAAGAATGCATCCCGATTGTCGGTCAACTATTGGAGGAAGGCATCAACATCAATATCACGCTGCTCTTTGCGCAATCCGCTTACGAACAAGTGGCGGACGGATTTTTGGCGGCGATGGAAGCGCGGGTACGGAAAGGGCAGGACATCAGCAAGATTGCAAGTGTGGCCAGCTTCTTCGTGAGTCGTATCGATTCGATGATTGACAAACAGATCGACGAAAAACTAAAGACAGTAACGGACCCGCAGCAACGCGACTTGCTGACCAGCGTGCAGGGGAAAGTGGCTATTGCGAATGCGAAGCTGACCTACCGAAAGTATCAGGAACTCTTTGGTGGAGCTCGTTGGAATACGCTGGCAGCGAAGGGAGGACAGACGCAGCGATTACTGTGGGCTAGTACCAGCACGAAGAATCCGAAATATCGCGATGTGCTGTACGTCGAAGAACTAATTGGCGCTGACACCGTGGATACCATTCCACCGGCCACCTTCGACGCCTTTCGCGATCACGGCAAGCTACGGAATAGTTTGACGGAGAATGTGGATGCCGCCGCCAAGACGATGGCGGATCTGCAGAAAACCGGAATTTCGATGAAAGAGGTGACGGACAAACTGATTGTGGATGGCGTCAAATTGTTCGCGGATGCGTTTCAGCAATTATTGGAAGCTACCGGCAAAACGGCGGGAGTGCACGCGTGAGCGTGAATGCACTGCACTACAAGTTGCCGGAAAAGCTGGACGGAGCAGTCGCCGCGACGCTGGCTGACTGGAACAAGAACGACAAGGTGAAGCGATTGTGGCGGCGGGATGCTTCGTTGTGGACCGGCACGGACGAAGGTAAGTGGCTCGGGTGGCTGGATATCACAGAACAGCAGCTTGCGCATATCGACGCCTTGAAGAGTATCGCGACCGATGTGAAACAAGCGGGCTTCAAGCACGCACTGCTCCTGGGTATGGGCGGCTCGAGCTTGTGCCCCGAAGTTCTGCGCATGACGTTTGGCAAGATTGCCGCATTTCCGGAGATGCATGTGCTGGACTCCACCGATCCGGCGCAGATCATGGCGATTGAAGCAAAGGTGGATTTGAACAGCACCATTTGCATCGTGTCCAGTAAGTCGGGCAGCACCTTGGAACCGAATATCTATAAGCAGTATTTTTTTGAGCGCGTTAAAGAAAAAGTTGGCGAAAAGGAAGTGGGCAACCGGTTTATTACCATCACCGATCCAGGCTCGAAGATGCAACGAGTCGCGGAGGACGACAAATTCCGCAAGATTTTTATGGGTGTACCAAGCATTGGCGGGCGGTATTCTGCGCTTTCGAATTTCGGAATGGTGCCCGCAGCGGTGATGGGCATGGACATTGAAAAGTTCTTGAACAATACCGAAGAAATGGTGAAGGCGTGTAGCGCGGGAGTTGCTGCGGAAAGTAATTCAGGCGTGGTTCTGGGCGCGATTTTGGGAACTGCGGCGACGCATGGCCGGGACAAGGTCACGATTGTTGCGTCCCCGGGTATTTCCGATTTGGGAGCATGGCTTGAGCAGTTGATTGCGGAGTCGACCGGGAAAGTCGGCAAGGGGATTATTCCAGTTGACCGGGAACATTTGGCTTCGCCAGCAGCCTATGGCGATGACCGCGTGTTTGCTTATCTAAGGTTAGAAGCGGGAGCAGACACAAAACAAGATGCGGCGATGGACGCCCTGGAGAGGGCTGGACAGCCAGTGGTGCGAATTTCGATCTCCGATATATATAATTTGGGGCAGGAATTTTTCCGGTGGGAGATCGCGACGGCCGTAGCGGGATCGATCATTGGCATCAATGCGTTCAATCAGCCAGACGTCGAAGCCAGCAAAATCGAAACGAAAAAACTGACGAGCGAATATGAATCAGCGGGGAAACTTCCCCCGGAAACCCCGTTCTTTGAGGGCGAGGGAATTAAATTGTATGCCGATGAGAAAAATACGGCGCCCTTGAAGGGCGGCGCCAAACTGGCGGACATCCTGAAGACGCACCTGGCGCGCGTGAAGGCTGGCGATTATTTCGGAGTACTCGGTTACATCACAATGAACGATGCGAATGAGGCAGCATTGCAGATCATAAGGATTGGCGTCCGCGACAGAAAAAAAGTGGCGACCGTGTTGGGATTTGGGCCGCGATTTTTACATTCGACGGGCCAGGCTTACAAAGGCGGACCGAATAGCGGCGTGTTTTTGCAGATTACCTGCGATGATGCGGTGGATTTTCCTGTGCCCGGACAGAAATACACGTTTGGCGTGGTGAAAGCGGCGCAGGCTCGCGGCGATTTTGCGGTGCTGGCGGAACGTGGGCGACGAGCCTTGCGGGTACATCTAGGTAAAGATGTGAAAGCGGACTTGGCGAAGGTTGCCGCAGCGATGCAACAGGCGCTGGCTTAGGCGCGCCTAACAGCTCCGCGCTTCGCGTGAGCGATCTGGATTCTATGTAGCGCGGCAGTACTCGCTGAAAATTGTCTAGGAGCAAAAGCGAATGCAATTGGGAATGATAGGGCTTGGCCGCATGGGCTCCAACATGGTGCGGCGTTTGCAGAAAAATGGGCATCAATGCGCTGTTTATGATCGCAGCGCGGATACCGTGAAGCAGCTCGCAAGCGAAGGCGCAACGGGTTCATCTTCGCTGGACGATTTTGTTCAGAAGCTGGCTAAGCCGCGCGCGATTTGGTTAATGGTGCCGGCAGGAGTGGTGGACGCAACCTTGCACGAACTGGTCGGCAAGTTGGATGTTGGCGATATCGTGATCGATGGAGGGAATTCCTATTACATTGACGATATTCGCCGCGCGAAGGAATTGTCTGCAAAGGGAGTGCACTACGTCGATGTTGGAACGAGTGGCGGCGTGTGGGGCTTGGAGCGCGGCTATTGTCAGATGATTGGCGGCGAAACCGATGTTGTGAAGCATCTGGACCCGATTTTTAAGACATTGGCTCCCGGACGAGGCAATGCCGAGCGGACGCCGGGACGCGAAAAAACGGGCGGAACATCGGAAGAAGGATATTTGCACTGCGGGCCGTCTGGCGCAGGACATTTTGTCAAAATGGTGCACAACGGAATTGAGTATGGATTGATGGCGGCATATGCCGAAGGTTTGAACGTACTGAAGCATGCCAACGTGGGAAAGTTGCACCATGAAACAGATGCCGAAACTACGCCCTTAAGATATCCGGAACACTATCAATACGATTTCAATCTTGCCGACGTTACGGAAGTGTGGCGGCGGGGAAGCGTGGTAGCGTCATGGCTGCTGGATTTGACCGCCATTTCCCTCTTGGATCAACCGACGCTGGAGCGTTTTTCCGGGCGGGTGTCGGATTCTGGCGAAGGACGCTGGACAATTTTGGCTGCGATTGACTCCGGCGCTCCGGTGCCAGTGTTGAGCGAGGCGTTGTTTCAGCGATTTAGCTCGCGAGGCGAAGGCGACTTCGCCTCGAAAGTATTGTCCGCAATGCGCTTTCAGTTCGGCGGGCATAGCGAAAAGAAGTCATAGTGGCAATAAACTCGTCTATCTTCTGGATACAAAAGAAAGAAAACCGGTAAAACCTTATGAGTCTGAGCCAGATCGCAAACCCGGTTGCAGCGCCTTGTGTGATGGTCATCTTCGGCGCCACCGGGGATTTGACGAAACGCAAGCTGATTCCGGCGTTGTGCAATCTGGCGCAGAACGATTTGCTGTCAAAGCAATTCGCCATTATTGGTTTTGCTGGAAATGACTACTCTACCGAGAGTTTTCGCAAGGCGTTAACAGATGCAGTTCCCAAGTATTCGGGCGCGCAAATCGATCCGAAGATGTGGGATTGGTTTGTCGAGCGCATCTATTACGTCAAGGGCGATTTTCAAGATGTCGAGGCCTATCAGCGATTGCAGCAGCAAATCGATCAAGTCGACAACCAGCACAACACCCTCGGAAACAGATTTTTTTATCTGGCCGTGGCGCCGCGTTTTTTTTCGCCGATCGTGAAACGCTTGGGCGACACAGGTCTCACCAAAGAGGAAGGCGGCCAATGGTCTCGCGTGATCGTGGAGAAGCCTTTTGGGCACGATCTCGCCTCCGCAAAAGAATTAAATCACGAGCTGATGCAGGTTCTGACGGAAAAACAGATCTACCGGATCGATCACTATCTGGGCAAAGAAACTGTCCAGAACGTCATGGTCTTTCGCTTTTCGAACAATATTATCGAGCCGCTGTGGAACCGCAACTACGTTGACCACGTTCAGATTACCGCTGCGGAAACGGTCGGCGTGGAACATCGCGGCGGGTTCTATGAGACGGCGGGCGCTCTGCGCGACATGGTGCCGAATCACTTGTTCCAATTGCTCACGATGACGGCGATGGAGCCGCCAATCTCTTTTGATGCGGATGAAGTGCGCAATAAGCAAGCTGAGGTGTTGCACGCGATTCAGCCGCTGGGGCCGGAAGATGTGCTGACCAATATGGTGCGAGGGCAATATGGCGAAGGTACCGTTGAGGGCCAAAGGGTTGCTGCGTATCGACATGAACCCGACGTTGCGCCAGATTCGAATACCGAAACCTATGTCGCCCTCAAACTTCAAATCGACAATTGGCGCTGGGCAGGCGTGCCCTTTTATTTGCGGACTGGTAAGCGGCTTGGTAAGCGAGCCACGGAAATAGTGATCCAGTTCCGTCGGACGCCATTCGTGCTCTTCAGAAACACCGCCGTTAAGAATTTGGAAACCAATCGTTTAGTGATTCACATTCAGCCAGGTGAAGGAATTTCGCTTAGCTTTGGAGCTAAGGTTCCAGGTTCGGTGATGAAACTGGGCCTGGTAAATATGGATTTTGATTACAGCACCTATTTTGGCGTCGAACACAGCACCGGATATGAGAGGCTCTTGCGCGATTGCATGGCTGGCGACGCCACTTTGTTTCAACGCGCGGACATGGTCGAGGCGGGCTGGAATGTAATCCAGCCGATTCTGGACGTCTGGCACGCGCTGCCGGCCCGCGGGTTTCCGAACTACGAGGCTGGATGCTGGGGCCCCCCGGAGGCCAAGGAATTGCTAGAGCGCGATGGCCGCGCGTGGCGGCACATCGGTGAAGACGATATGGATATCGGCGGCGCAGTGGCTTGGCGCGACAAAGCCAGTGCTGCTCAAGAAAAATGACAGCGCGGCGGCAAATAGTGACATTGGCGGACGCTGCGGCAGTGGCGCGAAGAGCCGCGCGGGAGTTTGTACGCATTGCGTCAATCGCTATGAAGGACAAGGGAGAGTTGACCGTCGCGCTCTCGGGAGGCTCGACGCCGAAAGCGCTCTACCATTTGTTGGTTAGCGATCCAGAGTTTCGAGACCAATTGCGATGGGCGAGAATGAAATTCTTTTTTGGAGATGAGCGCAATGTCGGTCCTGATGACGACGAAAGTAATTTTCGGATGGCCAGCGAGGCGCTTTTGTCGAAGGTATCGCTGCAAACGGAGCAGGTCCACAGGATAAAGGGCGAGTATCAGGACGCAGAGAAAGCGGCGCTAGAATACGAGCTTGAGATTCGGGGAGCTTTTCGTTTGAAAGCTGGGGAATTCCCGCGATTTGATTTGATTCTTCTAGGAATGGGCAGCGAGGGGCACACCGCGTCACTTTTCCCTGGCACCAAAGTGCTGCAGGAAAAGTCTAGAATCGTAGCGAGAACATGGGTAGGCAAGTTGTTCGCGGAGCGAGTTACACTGACCGCTCCGGCCATCAATGCAGCTGCGAACGTAATGTTCATGATCACTGGGGCAGACAAAGCTCTGGTGTTGAAGGGCGTGCTGGAAGGACCGCAAGAGCCCGAACAATTGCCCGCGCAAATGATCCAGCCGACGAACGGGAACTTCTTGTGGTTGATCGATGCGGATGCGGGAGCGAAACTTTCCGTTGGGATTCGTGAATAATCAAGGAGAGATAAATGGCTACAAGCGCGAGCACGAACAAGATCGAGACATACCTGGGGGCGAAGGCCGACTTTTTGCTGGGATTCAAGTCGCCGAAAATATCGAAGGAGCGGCTGCATTTGCCCGGCCCGGATTTTATCGACCGTGTATCGGCGTCGTCGGACCGCAATGTCCGCGTGCTGGCGAATCTGCACCGGCTATTTCATCACGGGCGTCTGCGCGGCACGGGCTACATGTCGATCCTGCCCGTTGACCAAGGCATTGAGCATTCCGCGGGAGCGAGCTTCGCGAAAAATCCAGACTATTTCGACGCGGAGAATATCGTGAAGCTGGCGGTAGAAGGAAACTGTAACGCGGTTGCATCGACGTTTGGGGTTCTAGGATCAGTAGCACGAAAATACGCACACAAGATTCCGTTCATCGTAAAGCTGAATCACAACGAGCTTCTCACTTTTCCCAATAAGTTCGACCAGATTTTCTTTGGCACCGTAAAAGAAGCGTGGAACATGGGTGCGGCCGCCGTCGGTGCGACCATCTATTTCGGTTCGGATCAGGCGGACCGGCAAATCGTGGAAGTCAGCCGCGCATTCGCCGAGGCCCACAAACTTGGTATGGCAACAGTGCTGTGGTGCTATTTGCGGAATAGTGCCTTCAAAAAAGATAAGGATTACCACCTATCGTCGGATTTGACTGGTCAGGCAAACCATCTGGGCGTCACCATTCAGGCCGATATCATCAAGCAGAAGATGGCGGAAAATAACGGTGGCTACCAGGCGCTGAACATAGGCGATTCGAGCTACGGAAAATTCGACAAGCGTATCTACACCGATCTGAACAGCGACCATCCTATCGACTTGTGCCGCTATCAGGTGGCGAACTGCTTTATGGGCCGCTCCGGACTGATCAATAGCGGAGGAGCCTCTGGCGCCAATGATTTCGAAGAAGCAGTGACGACCGCCGTGATCAACAAGCGCGCTGGCGGCACAGGCTTAATCTCAGGACGGAAAGCATTTCAGCGGCCGATGAACGAAGGTGTGCAGTTGCTGAATGCAATTCAAGATGTATATTTGAGCGGAGATGTGACCGTCGCTTAGCTTCGCTTCCCTAGCTTGAATGATTCGTCGCCAATGACCCTGCCACGGTGCGCTGCATTCGCGGCGTTTTTCCCGGTCATTTGAGACATTCGGGAGTCAAGACCCCGCGTCCTGCATCTCATAACTGCGCGCATTTTCGCTACCGACAACAGCCCCGAAGTTTCCAGCACTATCGCGCGCGGGAGGAGAATTCGTGCCCAATCGATTGGAAGGCAAGGTTGCAGTAATTACCGGTGGAGATCAAGGCATTGGGCGAGCGATTGTCGAACGGTTCGCGCAAGATGGTGCGGATGTCGCCCTGTGCTACCACTCCAATAAGGCCGGCGCAGACGAAGTGGTCGCCGCCGTTCAAAACGCCGGCCGCAAAGCCATCGCAATGCAAAGTGACGTGGCAAAAGTTGCCGACGGCCAGAAATTCGTCCATGACGCGGTCGCTCACTTCGGACGGATCGACATTCTGGTGAACAATGCCGGACTGGAAAAACGCTCCGATTTTTGGGATGTGAGCGAAGCAGACTATGACACGGTGCTAAGCGTAAATCTCAAGGGCCCATTTTTTGTCACGCAGGCCTTTGTAAACCATCGGATGCAAGCCAAGAGCGGCGGCAAAGTCATTAACATAAGTTCGGTACACGAAGAACTTCCGTTCCCACACTTTGCTTCTTATTGCGCGAGCAAAGGTGGCATCAAGATGCTGACGCGAAACTTAGCGATAGAACTCGCGCCGCTCGGCATCACCATTAATTCCATCGCTCCAGGGGCGATCGAAACTCCAATCAACAAAAAATTGATGAACGATCCCGCTAAGCTGCAAGCAGTGTTGGAAAACATTCCGCTCAAACGCTTAGGCAAACCAGAAGACGTAGCCTCCGTCGCAGCTTTTCTCGCGAGCCAGGATGCAGACTATGTGACCGGCACGACATACTTCGTCGACGGCGGGCTGACTTGGAATTATCAGGAACAGTGAAGTGTGCTTGCCTTAAGCGCGCGTTAGCGCCGCCGATCGTGCCGCATGCAAGAGTTTGCGCGCGTTCTCCCGAATATCTCCTCGTCCAAATACGGCGTTACCGGCCACCAGCAAATCAGCCCCAGCACGCACCACGCCTTCCACCGTCTGTAAGTCGACGCCGCCATCGACCTCTATGCGGAAAGCCAACCCCCGCGACTGACGAATTCGAGAGAGATCTTCAATCTTGCGCAACGACCCTTCTATAAATTTTTGACCGCCGAAGCCTGGGTTCACGGACATCACCAGCACCAGATGAACGATATCAAGCACTTCGTCCAAGACATGCACGGGTGTAGCAGGATTAATCACCACACCGGGCTTGCAGCCATACGACGCAATCAAATGCAGCGTGCGATTCAAATGCACGCAAGCCTCCTGGTGCACGGATATCCAATTCGCGCCAGCCGCCGCAAACGACTCGATGTAGGCGTCGGGATTCTCAATCATCAGATGGCAATCGAAGGGCACGTCGGGAATGCTTCGACGCAGCGACGCGACTACCGGCGGCCCAATCGTAAGATTTGGAACAAAATGCCCGTCCATCACATCAAGGTGAAGAAGCGTGCCGCCGCCATCAATCGCGGCACGTGCGTCGGAGCCCAGTTGCGCGAAATTGGCCGATAGGATCGATGGAGCGAGTTCAATCACCGCAGCTCTCCTTGGCTACCGAGAACGATTTCATTATACGCATAAGGCGACAATGTTTTCGCGAAACGAAAATGGCGATGAAGCTAATCATTTTTCGGCCAAGGCAAAGCACAGCCGCGAAGACTGCTTTCCCGCCCGAGTTCCAGTGCGCGCATCACCTCGAGCGCCTGCTGCGGAGTCACGGTCAATTCCGCTTGCCCTAGCATTGCATCGCGCACGTTAGCATAGAAAGCGCGATAGTCGCCCGGGCCCGGCGGAACATGGCGGTGCGAAATAGTGTCGCCCTCGGCGACAGAAAGTACGCTCCACTTCTCCTCAGGCTCAGTCGTCCACGCGTCAGAGCCAAGCGTGGTGCCGCATCGAAGCCGTTCTTCTTGCGCATCGAAATGTTGTCGGACAAAAGCACCCTCGGTGCCGTACAAGATAAAACGAGGCCGCGGCGCGGCGGCCAGCATGATTGAGCTGAGCTGCGCCCGCATGCCGCCAGAATAATGCAGCGTGATGGTGAAGGCATCATCGACAAGCGCGGAATTTCGCTGAGCCCGAATGTCGGCGGTCACTGCCACAGGTATGCCGAATAGTGACAGAGCGTGGTCGATGAGGTGCGGCCCCAAATCGAAGAATATTCCGGAACCCGCCCTGGACGCTTCTCGCCACGCATTCTCGCGAAGTTTTGGTCGGTAACGGTCATAATTTGTTTCGAAATAAACGACACGGCCCAACACTCCACTGCGCAGAACCTCTTGAATGCTCTGAAAATCCCCATCGAAGCGCCGATTTTGAAAAACAGTAATAAGCCGTCCCACCTTCTTAGCTTGCTCCACCAAGGAGATGGCATCCCGCAACGTCACGGTGAATGGCTTATCGACGACCACATCTTTCCCGGCTGCCAGGCATTCTTGCGCCAGCGCGTAGTGAGAATCATTCGGCGTGGCGATGACGATCAAACGAAGATCAGGAATCGCCAGTAACTCGCTGCTGCTCCGCACAATTGTTGCATCGGGATAGGCTGCCGATGCTTCATCTCCATGTCGCTGCAGAATGGCTGCGAGCCGCAGCCCCGGGACTCGGCTGATGACTTGTGCATGGAAAGCTCGGCCCGCCAGGCCGAAACCGATCAGTCCCACGTTGATGATTTGCAAATGTAGACTCCGGGTGCCGCGATATCAGAGTAGCGGAATTTGCACATTTTTAGCCGAGATTGTCGCATCTCTCGCGCTGTGAACCTGTTGTTTGCAGAAATTGTGCAGCACCGCACATTGCCTGAGGCCACGTTGTCCTTCAGAATGAACTGCCACCGATGAATTCGCACTCCACTGAATCTAACCTGCGTCCCTCGGGACTGCTCGTTTTCGCCATGCTGTTCGTCGGCTTCGTCATCACCGGCGTAGCGAACACCTTCTTCGGGCCGAGCTTGCCCGTCTTTATCGCACGCTGGAAGTTAGATGATGCCCAAGCGGGACTCTTCTTCACAATAGTGTTTCTCGGATCCCTGGCGGGAGTCGGTCTATCGAGCTTGCTGATCTCGACGAGAGGCTACCGCTGGGCGCTAGTGTCCGGCTTCGTGTTAATGGCCGCAGGGATGGCGGCGCTCAATACAAATCGGGAGGCACTCGCACTCTGCGCCACGGCGACGATTGGCTGCGGTTTCGGCATGGTTGTTCCGGCGACAAATCTTTTTGTGGCGGAGGCTGCCGGGCAAAGTCGCGCTGCAGCGCTCAATCTGTTGAATCTCGCGTGGGGCCTCGGAGCGATTAGTTGCCCACCCCTAATATTCGCTGCCATAAAAGGCAGTTTTTTCTCAGCTTTGCTCTACGGATTCGCCGCGGTTGCAGGCTTGATCGGCCTCGTGGTGTTGGGCACTTTCCCTTCGATCACGGATGTCGCAATCGATCTCGCCGTTTCGAACGAGGATCTCGTCAAAGCCCCCTTGCTCGCAGCAATTGCGCTCGGAGCGCTTTTCTTTGTATACGTTGGAACCGAAACTGGACTCTCGGGCTGGGTTGCCGCATACGCAAGGCGCTCTGGCACCATGCGAGGCACGCTCTGGACGCTCGTCCCGATGTTCTTCTGGGCAGGATTGCTGGGCGGGCGTGGACTTGCGCCCATCTTCCTTCGCATCTGGAAAGAGTTCCATCTCGTGGTCTGCGGGCTAATCGCCGCGATTTTTGGCGCAGCGATCCTCTTACGAGGAAGTTCGCCCGCCACAATCATCATTGGGGTATTCATCGGTGGTCTCGGCCTCTCGATGGTTTATCCCATTTTTATCGCGTGGCTTGCCAAATGGTACGGTTCACGCGCACCAAAAATTGGCGGTCCAATATTTGCGCTGGCATCGCTCGGCGGAGCAACCCTGCCCTGGGCGGTGGGGTTCGTCTCCACAGAAATCGGCAGCCTTCGCATTGGTTTGCTGGTTCCTGTGCTGGGATGCTTCGTCATGTTGGGAATCTTGGCTGGACTCCGCCGTCGACGATTATTGTGAACGGTGCCGCACCGAACGCGTCGGCGCGTCACGCAAACTACGAAATTCTTGGAGTTCAGCTGCTTTGCTCAGCCAGAAATTTCAAGATTACACCCTGCGCTATATCTGGCTGGTCGGTAGTGAAAATGTGGCTGGCATTTGGAATCATCGTCACCTTTGCGCCCGCAATTCTTTCCCCTATTAGCCTTCCGTTGCCGGGCGGCACCAGTCGGTCGGTCTCGCCGTGAATCACCTGCGTAGGACAGGCTATTTGCGAAAGCCGGCTATACGATTCCCATCCAAGAATGCCTTGCAGTTGCGCCACATAAGCTTCGGGACGCGGAAACCATTTTCGCCGCACCTCGAAATCCTCATCGATTCGATGTTTAGGCGTAGCGGAATCGTAGATGAAAGGGTTCATCGCCGCGGAAAACTCTTCGGGAGTTTTCCCCTGCGAGAACAAAAGCTGAATCGCAGCCGGTTCGGCCTGCACCGCGTGCGGACCACCCGCTGCCGTACATCCCAAAATTAGAGAACGGACTCTCTCTGGATATTGCAACGCGAATTCCTGCGCAATCATTCCGCCCATGGACATTCCAAATACGTGCGCACGCTCGACACCTGCGGCGCCCAGTGCCGCCGCCGCATCGGACGCCATCAACGCAATGGAATACGGCCCAGTCGGTAGGTCGCTTTGCCCCACGCCACGATTGTCCAACGCAATCGTCCGGTAACCGCGCGCGAGAACAGGCCGCGTCCGAAACCAACAATAGGAAGGCCAGCCCAGCCCCATAATCAACAGGACCGGATCGCCGCTGCCTTGCTCGTCCCAGTAAATCTTGGCGTCCTGGTTCTCAACAAATGGCATGGATGGGTTTTTCTCGCCTTTGCCTCAACAATGACGTCGCAACGACATGCCATCTGAAAACTGATAGAGGCTCACACTTGAGAGTGTCTAGCACGGTCCGCATTGTATATAATCTCGCTTGCCGCGCCAAATCTCACGGCAGTCTTCGTACAGTGACGCTTCTATGGAGTTGCTGTATCCCGGTGAACGACAATCGCAGTCACGGCCGGCAAAATATTCTATGAGCTTCGATTTTACTGAGCGGACCAAAGATCTCCAGCGTCGCGTGCAGGCGTTCATGGACGAGCGCATCTATCCCAACGAGCGCCGCTTTCACGATGAAATTGCCGCCCAGCGCTGGCAACCTGCGCGCGTTGTGGAAGAACTGAAAGCAAAAGCTCGCGCCGCGGGATTGTGGAATCTTTTCTTGCCCAATGATGCTCGCGGATCAGGCCTTACGAATCTCGAATACGCCCCGCTTTGCGAAATCATGGGGCGCAGTGAGATGGCGCCAGAGGTGTTCAATTGTTCCGCACCGGATACTGGAAATATGGAAGTGTTGGCGCGTTATGGAACTCCGGAGCAGCAGGAAAAATGGCTCGTGCCGCTGCTCAAAGCTGAAATTCGTTCCTGTTTCGCGATGACGGAACCAGACGTTGCCTCTTCCGACGCCAGAAATATCCAATCCAGTATCCGCCGCGAAGGCCCCGAATATCTGATCAACGGGCACAAATGGTGGTCTTCTGGAGCGGGCGATCCGCGCTGCCAGATCATCATTTTCATGGGAAAGACCGACCCCTCTGCGGCCGCGCACCAGCAGCAGTCGATGATTCTAATTCCCATGGACACTCCCGGCGTAAGAATCGAGCGGCTTCTAAGCGTGTTTGGCTACGATCACGCACCGCATGGCCACGCCGAAATTACTTTTGAGAATGTCCGCGTACCCACGTCGAATATTTTGCTCGGTGAAGGGCGCGGATTTGAAATTGCCCAAGGCCGGCTGGGCCCGGGGCGAATACATCACTGCATGCGTTGCATTGGCGTCGCCGAGCGCGCGCTGGAAACAATGTGCCACCGTGTCCAAAAGAGAATTGCTTTCGGCAAACCCCTGGCGGAGCAAGGTACGATTCGCGCGGACATTGCCGCATCTCGCATCGAAATCGACCAAGCTCGCCTGCTCACCCTGAAAGCCGCGCACATGATGGACACTGTCGGCAACAAAGAGGCCCGTGGCGAAATTGCCATGATCAAAGTGGTGGCTCCAAATGTCGCGTTGCGCGTGCTCGACCGCGCCATACAAGCTCATGGCGGGGCTGGCGTTTCCGGCGACACATTTTTGGCGAGCGCCTGGGCTGCCGTGCGCACTCTGCGGCTTGCGGACGGCCCTGATGAAGTGCACATCGAATCGATCGCCAAGCTGGAGCTTTCCAAATCGCGACTCACGCCGACAAAAACACACGGCCGAAGTTAAGCGGCGGGAAAGTCCCTAGACGGCGTCACCGTGGCCTGCAATCGCTGCATTCCGCGAATCCAGCGATCGTAGTCCGTAGCCTTGCGCTGGAAAAATTCGCCGACCTCCGCATGAGGCAAAATGAGGAAGCGCTCACTCTCAAGACCCGCTACGACGGCGTCGGCAATCTGCTCGGGTTCTAGTGCCCCATTGGACAGGAATGATGCCATGCTCGAATCGTCGCCCAGCAACATATCGGTTCGCACGCCGAGCGGGCACAATGCCGAAACTTTGATTCCACGATCCGCATACGTGATCGCCATCCATTCCGCAAAGCCCAATCCGGCGTGCTTCGTGACGGAATACGGAGCAGCACCGAGCAACGTCAACAGTCCTGCCGCCGAAACTGTCTGTAACATGTATCCACTTCCGCGCGCGATCATGCCCGGGATCACCGCGCGCGCAGCGTACACATGCGCCATCACGTTAATTTTCCAGATGCGCTCCCAATCCGCGTCAAGCGCTTCCGGTCCGCCCGAAACCATAATCCCCGCGTTCGAACAAAAAAGATCAATCCCGCCGTATTTCTCCGTCACCTGTCGCACCAAACGTTGCGTAGCGCTTTCTTCGGAAACGTCTGCCCGAATCGCCATGCCGCCAATCTCGTGCGCCACTTCGCCTGCGGCCTCTTCATCGATGTCCGCAACCACTATTCCCTTCGCGCCTTCCGCAGCAAAGCGTCGGCACATGGCTTGCCCAATCCCATGCGCCCCGCCCGTTACCACCACGATTTTGTCAGCAACTTTCATAGCTTTCCGCCATTTCTGTTTAACCAAGCCACGCCACTCAAAGGCTAAATTCGCCAGAACAAGGAAACCTCCGTGCCAACTGTCGTCCTAGAAAATCTGAATGCGCTAAAAAGGTTCGAAGGCCAGGAACTAGGGGTGACCGATTGGTTTCGGCTGACCCAGCAGCGCATCCAGCAATTCGCCGAAGCCACTGAAGATCGCCAGTGGATTCACCTTGATCGCGAACGCGCCGAACGTGAATCGCCTTACGGCACCACTATCGCGCATGGATTTCTCACCCTCTCGCTGGTCAGCTTCCTGATGAAAGAAGCGATTCAAATTCAAAGCGGCGTCCGAATGGCCGTCAACTACGGGCTAAATCGCGTGCGATTTCCTTCTCCGGTTCGCGCTGGCTCGAATATTCGCGCCCACTTTACCCTTCTCGCCCTCAAGGAAGTGTCCGGCGCAATGGAAGCCGTTTTTGCAGTCCAGATTGAAACTGATGAATCGCAGAAACCCTGCTGCGCAGCCGAGTGGGTAGTCCGCTATTATTCGTGAGCACCGCCCGCGTATTCGCAGCCGCATGAATCTCATTTCGAGTTTTCATATCGAATTCGTCTCGGCGCATTCCCACGACGCGCGTAACAGCACTTTTATCAATTCCGGCATCGACGCAAATCGTTCGTCCAATGTAAATCCTTGATGATAGCGGTAATAAATTTGCTGCACGATCACCGCGACCTTAAACCGCGCAAATGTCAGATAAAAAACCATCCTGGAAACATCACGCCCCGTCTTCTCGGCATATCGATTCAGCAATTCCGCCCGAGTCAAACTACCGGCCACATTCGTAGGTCCCCAGCGAAGCTTTTTCAATTCCTCCGAGTCATGCGGGTCCACCCAATAAGTGAGCGCTGTTCCCACATCCGTTAAAGGATCTCCGATCGTACACATTTCCCAGTCCAAAACTCCCACGATGCGCGTGATGTCATTTGCATCCAGGACCACATTGTCGTATTTGTAGTCGTTGTGAATAAGGGCCACTTCGCTGTGCGCCGGCATGTTTTGCTGCATCCACTTCGTGATTCGTTCGACCTCCTCAAGGTCGTGCGTTTGCGCTCCGTAGTAACGCTCGGTCCAACCCTTCACCTGTCGTTCGACATACCCCTGTGGTTTTCCCAGATCTCCCAATCCCACAGCCGCGTAATCCAACGAGTGCAACTTCGCCAAATTGTCAATGAAAGATGCGCTTAGCCGTCTCGCAATCTGCGGAGAAAAATCCAATCCCGCAGGCACATCCCGCCTCAAAATAATTCCTGGAATTGGCTCCATCAAATAAAATGGCGCTCCAATGACCGCTTGGTCATCGCAATACAAAAGCACTTTGGGTGCGGGCGAATAAGCATCGTGCAATTTCGAAAGCACTCGAAATTCCCGGCCCATGTCGTGCGCGGACTTGACCTTGCTCCCGAACGGCGGCTTGCGCAGCACCATCTCCCGTTCGCCAAATCGGACGCTGTAAGTAAGGTTGGAATGTCCGCTGGGAAACTGCCGCACCTCAAGTGGTCCACGCTGTTCCGGAAAATAACGCTGCAAATGGTTTTCCAGAGCCGACACGTCCAACTCTTCACCCGGACGCATCGCGATAGTGAAAGTCTCGGCCATTGAATTCGCGTAAGCCTTCACACAATGATGTGCTGCTAGGCTGCGGCGCCCTGCTCGCCTTGAAACTCAGCGAACGTCTTCCCTTGTTCCGCCAAACGCTTCAGCAACGGAGCGGGCTCCCAAATATCTCCATGCTGGCGATGGAATTCCTGAATCCGCTCGTAAACTTTCTTCAATCCGACCGTGTCGGCATACCACATCGGGCCGCCACGATAGGCGGGAAATCCGTACCCATTCAGATAAATAATGTCGATGTCCACTGCGCGCATTGCATATCCTTCCTCAAGAATCCGTGCTCCTTCGTTTACCAGCGCATACAAGCACCGGTCCACGATTTCTTCCGCCGAAATGGTGCGCTGCGGAATCTTCGCCTCATCGGCCGCACTCCTCACGATCTCCACCGTTATCGGGTCGATGGAAGCCTTGCGATTCTCGTCATATCTATACCAGCCCGCTCCCGTCTTCTGACCAAACCGCCCTTGTTCGCACAACCGGTCTTCCGCGATCGGCTGCCGCAATCCCGGCTTCTGTAAGTGCCGGTATTCTTTGCGAATGCGCCAGCCCACATCCAGCCCCGCCAAATCTCCGGTTGCCAGCGGCCCCATCGCCATTCCGTAGTCGTACATCGCTTTATCGACAGCGTTGATCGCCGCCCCTTCTTCTACCAGAAACTGTGCCTCGCGACGGTACGGCCCAAACATGCGGTTGCCGACGAAGCCGATGCAATTCCCCACCAGCACGCCCACTTTGCCCAACTTCTTAGCCAGTTGCATGCCGGTTGCGACCACTTCTTTGCTCGTCTTTTTCCCTCGCACAATCTCCAGCAACCGCATCACATTTGCCGGACTAAAAAAATGCGTGCCAATCACCGATTCCGGACGCGCTGTCGCCCCCGCGATTTCATCGATACTAAGCGTCGAAGTATTACTGGCCAAAATCACGCCCGGTCTACAGATTTTATCCAGATGGCCAAAAATCTCCTTCTTCAGCGCCATTCCCTCAAATACGGCTTCGACCACCATGTCCACTTTCTCGAATCCGTCGTAAGTCAAGGTGGGCTTAATCAGCGCGAGCCGTTCGTCCACAGACTGCTGCGTAAACCGTCCGCGTTTCACGGAGTTCGCATAATTTTTCTGAATGTTTGCCATTCCGCGATCCAGCGCCGCCTGGTCCGTCTCTTTCAGCAGCACCGGAATTCCCGCGTTAGCGAAAACCATCGCAATTCCGCCACCCATGGTTCCCGCGCCTATGATGGCTGCTGTATTGACCGGGCTCACCGCCGTATCCTTCGGAACATCCGGAATCTTCGCCACCTCCCGTTCACCAAAAAACACATGAATCAGCGCTTTCGATTGATCCGAGAACAAACACTTGTTGAACAATTCCTGCTCGCGCAGCGAACCCTCCGCGAACGACATCGTAGTCGCTGCTTCCACAGCGTCAATCGCAGCCAAAGGCGCGACTAACCCGCGCTGCTTCTTTCCCGCGTTATCCCGCGCCGCCGCAAATATCGCCCCATTTTGCCCAGCATCGCCGAGCTTATCTTTGCGCTCTCGAGTCTTCGGCCCAGGCTTTCCCGCGATTTCCTGGGCGAAGGCAATCGCCCCCGTCAGCAAATCTCCTTCGATGATGCGATCGATAATTCCATGTTGCAAAGCGTCTTGCGCCTTGATCGGATTTCCCTCGACGCACATTTCGACCGCCTTCGTCACCCCGGCCAGTCGGGGCAATCGTTGCGTGCCCGCCGCTCCTGGGATAATTCCCAGCTTCACTTCCGGCTGCCCGACTTGTGCGCTCGGCGATGCCACTCGGTAATGCCCAGCCATCGCCAGTTCCAGCCCGCCGCCAAACGCGTTGCCGTGAATCGCCATCACGATCGGTTTCGACGTATCTTCCACCCGCATCAGCAAAGGTTTGAAGCCCTCGCCACGCTGTGCCTTGCCAGACGTAATCTTTCCAAACTCTTTAATGTCTGCTCCCGCCACGAACGTGCGTCCACCGCCGATCAACACTGCGGCCTTGATCTTGTCGTCTTTCTCGATTTGTTCAATCGCATCTGCAATCCCTTCCGGCACGCCCGGGCTAAGCGCATTCACCGGCGGATTGTTGATGGTAATCACCGCGACGCCGTTTTCTTTTGTCAATTCCACAAGACTACTCATAAGCCTTCCTTCTTTTTCAAAAATATCTACTTGCCGGCTGCCGCTGGTGTTGCGCCGTCAATCGCCAACTGTGCCAGCCGCTCGCGATGAAAAATCGCATCGCCCAGCATCGTTTCCGATGCCTTCGCGCGCCGGTAGTACAAATGCAAGTCGTTTTCCCACGTGAAGCCCATGCCGCCGTGTATCTGTATCCCTCGATTGCCAACCGTCCGGCCCGCATCGCTCGCATACAATTTCGCAACCGAAACCGCCAAAGCTGCTTCCGGAATATTTTCCTCCAGCGCCCACCCCGCATAGTAAGCCGCCGACCGCGCGCTCTCCGTTTCCAGATACATGTCCGCGCACTGATGCTGCACCGCCTGAAACATTCCGATTGGCTTGCCAAATTGTTTGCGCGTTTTCGCGTACTCTACGGTGATATCCAGCGTCTTTTGCATTCCGCCCACCAGTTCGCCGCACAACGCCACCGTCGCCACGCTCAATGCTGAACCGAGCCCACTCGCGTTCTCCAATTCCTCCGCCGGCGTGTTGTCGAAAGTCACCGAATACAACCGTCGTGTCAGGTCCATCCCACGCATCGGTGCAATCGTGACCCCGACCGCTTTCGCATCCACGACGAACACTCTGCCCCGTCCCGCCACGACAATGAGATCGGCCACGGCTGCGTCCGTAACAAAAGCCTTCGCGCCGGTGAGCTTTCCGTTTGTCTCAACGAGTCCCACATTACTCCCGTCCCAATTCGCGTCGCCTTCCAGAATTGCCACCGTCGAGCGAGCCGAACCGTTGCAAATTGGAGCGAGGTATCGTTTTTGTTGTTCGGCGTTACCGCACGCCTGAAGCATCGCTCCTGCCAACGCAACCGTCGAAAAAAAAGGTCCTGGCAGCAGCGCCCGCCCTGCCTCCTCAAAAAGCAAAACCAATTCCACTTTTCCCAGTCCTACTCCGCCATATTCCTCCGGAAAAATAATCCCCGTGTAACCTTGTTCCGCCAGTTTCACCCACAGCGCCGCGTCATAGCCTGTGTCCGTTTCCATAATGCGTCTAACTTCCGCCATGGGACATTCCCCCGCAAAAAACTTGCGCGCGCTATTCTTTAGAATCTCCTGACTCTCGCTCAGACCAAATTGCATTACCTGTCCTTAGTAGCTTCTCGGCAGCCCCAACACGAAGTGTCCGATGATATTTCGCTGAATCTCCGAAGTCCCGGCCTCGATAGTATTCCCGCGCGCGCGCAAATAACCGTAAGCCCACGCTCCGTCATCCAACGCATACTCCGTCCCGCTCTCCAATTGTCCGTAAGGCCCCAGCACTTCCTGGGCAATCTGCTGGAATCGCTGGTTCAACTCGCTCCAAAAAATCTTTTGAATCGATCCTTCCGGTCCCGGCACGCCCGTTGCATTGATGCGGCTAAACGCCCGCATCTGATTGAGCCGCATAATTTCAATTTCCGCGTAACACTGCGCCAGCTTCTGCCGAATGATTGGATTCTTCGCTGCAGACCTGCCGTTTCGCTTCATCGCACGAGCCAGCTCAATCAACCGATCCATGTTCCGCCGGTAAATAATCTGTAGCCCCGCGCCAAATGATCCGCGCTCATGCATCAACGTTCCGATGGCCACGTCCCACCCTTGGTTTACTTTCCCCACCACGTTCTCCACTGGCACCCGCGCATCGCGAAAAAATAATTCGTTGAACTCTGTTTCCCCGGTCATCTGCCGCAAAGGGCGCACTTCCACTCCCGGCGTCTTCATGTCCACCAGCAACACGGTCAACCCTTTATGTTTTGGCGCGGTCGCATCCGTCCGCACCACTAGCTCGCACCAATCCCCAGCCCACCCATAACTGGTCCACACTTTTTGCCCGTTCACCACATAGTGATCGCCGTCCAACCGGGCTTCCGTTTGCAAACCCGCCAGATCCGATCCCGCATTCGGCTCGGAAAATCCATGGCACCAGATCTCTTCCGCGCTCAATATTTTCGACAAATACCTTTTCTTCTGCGCCTGCGTCCCGAACGCAATGATCGTCGGCCCAATCAATCCCAGCCCCAGCACATTGGCCATCTGCGGAGCTCCGGCACGCGCCATCTCTTCCCAAAAAATCACCTGCTGCATCAAGTTTGCGCCGCGCCCGCCATATTCCTTTGGCCAAGAAATTCCTGCCCAGCCACCATCAAAAAGTTTTCGCTGCCAAGCACGCAAAAACTCGAAACGCTCTTCCAGAGAATCGCCCCTCCTTTTTTCCCAGTCCTTCGGCGTATTCGCGGCTAGCCATGTCCGCAATTCATCGCGGAATGCACGCTCTTCGGCTGTGAGATTCAGATCCACCCTAAATGGTCCTTTTCAGCGGCACCAGAGAACCTGTCCGTTATTCACGAAGATTTCTTTGCTGCATAGTTCGGCCGAATCGTTTCCTGCCCGTCCCAATACTTCTTCCGCAGATCTTTTTTCAAAATCTTTCCTGTCCCGGTCTTAGGCAAACTCTCCACAAACTCCACCGAACGCGGCGCCTTATAATGCGCAATATTCGCCCGGCAGAAATCCAGCAACTCCTGTTCCGTAGCCGTCGCCCCCGGCTTCAAAACCACCAGCGCCTTCGGCACTTCGCCCCACTTCGCATCCGGCACCGGAATCACGCCCACTTCATACACGCTGGGATGTGCCGCCATCGTTTTCTCAATATCCAGCGACGAAATATTTTCGCCTCCGCTGACGATGATGTCCTTCTTCCGGTCCACGATCAGCAGATATCCATCCTCGCCAATCGTTGCCATGTCGCCTGTGTGAAACCAGCCTCCTCGCATCACCTCTTCGGTCGCCGCCGGCTGATTCCAATAACCTTTCATCACGCCGTCTCCGCGCGCCACAATTTCCCCGACACTTTTTCCGTCCGCCGGCACATCTTTATCGTCTGCATCCACTACTCGCAGTTCCACGCCTGGCACGGGGAATCCCGTTCTTGCCTGTCCGATATATTTTTCTTCGCCTTGCCAATTCAGTCCCAGCTTCATCGTCGACACCGACAATACCGGCGAAGTCTCCGTCAACCCATATCCGGAAGTGCACTCCACGTGAAACGCTTCTTCCACCTCTCGCACCAACGTCGGCGACGAAGCCGCTCCGCCAATATTGATCCGCTCCAGGCTGCTCAAATCGTATTTCTGCCGTTCCGGACAATGAATCAACGCCATCGCCATCGCCGGCACCAGACACATGAAATGCACGCGCTCTTGTTCGATCAATCGAAAAATTCTCTCAGTGTCGAAGCGCTGCACCATCACATGTTTTCCGCCAGTCAATGCCAGCGTGTGGGCCACGCCCCACCCGTTCGCATGAAACAACGGAATTGTATGGATCTGCGCGATGTCTTTGGTCGCGTCAAATGTCAGACACACCTGCAACGCATGCAGATAAATATTCCGGTGCGTCAGCATCACCCCTTTGGGATTAGCGCTGGTCCCGCTCGTATAAAACAATTCCGCCACCGCATCTTCATCAATCTGCATGATGTCCGCCCGATGCGGCTCGGCATGCGCCAGCAACTTTTCGTAGTTTTGCGGCTGCAGCCAATCCGCCCGCGGCGAATCGTTCAACAAATAAAAACGCATCTCCGGCAGCCTCGCCCGGAATGAATCCACCATGGCCAGAAAATCTTTCTCCAGAAACAAAATCTTCGCGCCCGCATCATTCAGGATGTACGCAAGCTCTTGCGGTGCCAGCCGCACATTCAGCGGCAGCAAAATCGCGCCTGCTTCCACCACTCCGTAGTAAGCCTCCAGCAACCGATGGCAATTCAAACTCAAAAATGCCACCCGGTCGCCAGGTTTCACGCCGGCAGCCCGCAGCGCGCCCGCCAGTCGGCCCGCACGCTCCGCAAATTCCTTGTACGTAAATCGCTCATTTCCACAAACCACGGCCGTCCGGTGAGGATACTGCTGTTCCGCATAACGCAAACAACGCAAAGGAGTGAGAGGTATTTTCACGGTGCGCAGCGACCCATTTACGCGGTCTGCCCTCCATCGACAACCAAAACATGTCCGGTGACATAATCCGAGGCCGCCGAAGCCAGAAACACCGCCGCTCCCTTTAAGTCCTGCTCGCTCCCAAAGCGCCGCAGCGGGATACTCTTCAAGAAAGCTTCCTTGTTTCGTTCAATCACTACTTGCGACATATTTGTCGGAAACCATCCCGGCGCGATCGAATTCACCTGAATATTGTGAATTCCCCATTTGCACGCCAAATCCTTGGTAAAACTGATCACGCCGCCTTTGCTTGCGTGATACCCAATCGCCTGAAACTCTGGCCCCGCTCCCCTGATTCCCGCCACCGACGCGATATTTATAATTTTCCCGCGCTTGTTCGCCACCATGCTTTTCCCCACAGCTTGCGAAAATAGAAATGTCCCGGTCAAATTCGTTTCCATCACTTTGTTCCAGTGTTCCAGCTTCATCTCTTCCACCGGAGCGCCCCACGAAGTTCCCGCATTGTTAATTAAAATATCGATCCGTCCAAATTCCTTCAGCGCCGCATCCACCACCGCTTGCACTTGCGCCGGATCCTTCACATCGCAGCCCAACGCCAGAACTTTGCCGCCCAATTTTCTCAACTCAACTGCCGCCTCTTCGCACCGTTCTTTTTTCCTCGCGCACAAAACCAGGTCCGCGCCCATTTCCGCCAGGCCTTCTGCCATTTGCCGGCCCAACCCTATCGACCCGCCGGTAATGATTGCTACCCGGCCCTTCAAGTCAAACAATGTTTTCACACTCATCGCCATCCCGATTCCTTTACCCGCCATCCCCTTACTGCGGCGTCAAAACCACTCGGCCTGAAATCTTTCCATGACGCAACTCGTCCAGTACCTCATTCGCCTCCGCCAGCGGACGGCTCCCCACTTGGCAACGTACTTTCCCCGCCGCTGCCATCGCTAGCACGTCTTGCAAATCTCTTCGCGTGCCAACTGCCGACGCGCGAATATGCACCTCGCCCGCCGCCATCGAAATCGGCGGAAATCCTATGCTCTCCGCCGGTAAGCCCACCATCAAAAGCGTTCCCGTCGCTCGCAATCCGGCAAACGCCATGTCATATGCCGACTTCGCCGCCGACGTCACAATCGCCACATGCGCCCCGCCCATGCGCCGCAATGCCTTCACTGTGTCCGGCGATGACGCGTTCAAAATCTGCGACGCTCCATGACTCCTCGCCAGCGCCAGCTTCTCATCCGAAATATCCACCGCGATAACTTCCGCGCCCATCTCCCGCCCAATCTGCACCGCCAGATGCCCCAGCCCGCCGACGCCAAATACCGCCAATCTCTGTCCCGCCACGATTCGCGTTTGCGCCAGCGCGCGATACGCCGTAACGCCTGCGCAAAAAAGCGGCGCCGCCTCCACGCTCGAAAGTCCTTCCGGAATCCGCGTCGTGTGACTTGCCGGAGCCACCATGAATTCCGCGTACCCGCCATCCGCCGTCACGCCAGTGATCTTCTGCTTCGAGCAAAGATTCTCGTAGCCCTCGCGGCACATTTCGCATTCGCCGCAGGACCAGTAGAGCCACGGCACGCCCACCCGGTCGCCAATTTCCAGACCAACCACTCCCGAGCCCTTCTCAATCACGCGCCCCGCAATCTCATGCCCCGGAATCAGCGGCTTTTTGACGATTTTCGCGAACTGCGGCCAATCCCCGTCGCACACGTGCAAGTCCGAATGGCAGACTCCACAAGCCTCCACCGCGATCAAAACTTCACCCACCGCGGGAACCGGACGCGCCACGTCCTCCAGTAGCAATTTCGTTTTGAATTCGTGCAAGACTGCAGCCTTCACCCGCTCACCTCTAACTCATTCTTGATAGCTGATTGTCCACCCGAAAGCCTACGGCTGTGCTCCTCGCAGGAAAAATTCCACCGCGCTGTTTACTCGTTCCGTCAATTTGTGCGGCCCGGTCAAATCCACCGCCCACTGCCGCACCACGGTGTTGTGCAGCGCTTCCATGAATTCCGCCAAATGCACTACCGGAAAATTCCGGGTAATTTCTCCGCGTTGCTGCCCCTGCGCCAAAATCTCTCGCAACACGCTGATCGCAACCTCTTCACGGTGCCGCACATCCGGTGACCGCACCGGATCCATCGCTCCCGTCAGGATCACCGCCTGCCACAACGGCCGGTCCGCTTCCGTCGCTTGCGCAATCTCCAGATACATTCTGCGCAAGCGTTCCGCCGTGGTCGCGTCGCTGGAGAGTTCCAACCTCAATTTTTCCGTGATGAACGCGTACCCGCGATTGCCCACTTCGCGCAGCACCGCATCCTTGCTCGGGAAGTACCGGAAAAAAGTAGGCTGGCTGATTTCCAGCGCCTGCACGATATCTTCCACCCGCGTATTCTCGTATCCGCGCTTGCGAAACAGTTTTACCGCCGCCTTAATGATGTCCTGCCGCAGCCGGGCCTTTTTCCGCTCCCGGAGTCCCGGAACTTCCGCCGGCGCCTCGTCGCCACCGTCGTCCAGTTTCACTTGCTTTCTTGCAGATTTCTGCCGGCCTTGCGTGTCAAGGTTCTGACGCGAACCACTGTTCCGGCCCAATTTCGTGCTCGGCATTGCTAATTTCTCCATTTTCGAGTCGCACATCGCCCCACCCGACTCACATATGATAGTCACTCTAACAAAATAGTGACTAACGTCAAGTTAGGATCTCAAGAAGGAGGTGGATTCTTGAAAATGAAAGTGGGATCTCAAAAGAGGAACTAGAGCAAACCGCAGAACAAACCCGTCTGCACAAATCTCCGACTAAACGCTCTTCACGCCATCCAGTAACGCTTCCGCGTGCAGTGCCCCTTCCGGGGTATCCTCATGCTTGAAGTAAACAAAAGAATCGCCGGTTCGCCGGGCTTCCGCCAGCTTCTGTTCCAGATGCTTCCGCGCCGCCGTCGAATAATCCTCTTTTCGGAAACGGTAATACTGAAAGTCCGCCGTCTGTACATCCGGCGTCTCCAATTTTTCGCTTTCCGCCACGCAAAGCGCCGCGTTCCCTCCGCGTAAAATTGCAAACACTTCCTCGCAAAACCACGACACATGCCGGAACTCAAACGCCGCCCGCAACCGCTTCGGCAGCAACTCCACAAAATCCCTCAACAATTGCAGATCGCATTTCACAAATGGCGGCAGTTGAAATAAAATCGGACCCAGTTTCCCCGCCTCATCCAGCGGCTGCAACGACGTCAAAAACTCCGTCGTAAATCCTCCCACCTCGCGCAGTCTCTGAATATGCGTGATCTTCTGATGTGCCTTCACCGCGAACTTAAACCCCTCCGGCGTCGCTTCGCTCCAACCCCGCAGCAATTTCTCCGTTGGAAATCGCCGGAATGTATAATTCACTTCCACCGTATTCAATCGCCCGGCGTAATAACTCAAAAATTTCGCCGATGCCAGTTTCGGCGGATAGAATTCCGGCTTCCAGGTCGCATAGGCCCACCCGGAAGTCCCTGCGTAAACAGTTCCCATCGCCACCCGTCCGCTACTGTGCCACCTGCACCGGACCCAAATCCAGCTTCTTCAATTCCGGCTCGATCACCGCACGGTCGCCCACTGCCACCACTACCGTGTTTCCCGGGCTCAAGTATTTCTTCGCCACCCGCAGCACATCTCCCGCACTTATTCCATCAATCTTCTCCGGCAAATTCCGGTAGTAGTCGTTCGGCAGCCCAAACACAAACATCTGCCCGGTCGTCAACGCTGTGGACTCCGTCGTCTCAAATAGTCCGATCAACGACTTCGAAAACGAGTCACGCGACTTCTTCAACTCCTCCGGAGTGATCTCCGCTTCCCGAATCCTCGTCAACTCGTAGAAAAGTTCCTTCGTAGCCGGCCCGGTTGCATCCGTTCGCACCGCCCCTCCTGCGAAAAATGGCCCCACTCCTCGCCGGTACAGAAATGACGACTGCGCTCCATACGTATATCCATGTTCCTCGCGCAAATTCATGTTCACGCGGCTCGAAAACAATCCTCCAAACGCCGTGTTCAACACTTCCAGCGGCACATAGTCCGGCGTGCTCCGCGCCGCTCCCAGGCTCGCAATCACCAGCGCCGTTTGCGGCGCTCCTGGCTTGTCGACAATGCTGATCGACCGCGCCGGCGCAGCAGGCGTCGCCGGAATCGTTTCCGCGGACGCCGCACCGCCGCTCCACGTACTAAAATATTTCCCCGCTAGCTTGCGCAGTTCCGCCTCAGATATATCCCCGGCCACCGCCAGCACAGAATTCGCCGGCGAGTAACTCCGCTTCCACGCTCCGCGCAATTCCTCCCGCGAAATCGACTTCAGCGACGCCTCCGTCCCCAGCGCCGTAAATCCATAAGGGCTTCCCGGATACAAAACTTGCGACACCGTCCGCAGCGCTAGCGCAAACGGATCGTCGTTCTCCTGCAGAACCGCCGTAATCCGATGTTGCCGCGTCCGCTCGATTTCCTTCTCATCAAACGCCGGATGCAGCACCGCGTCCGATAGCAAATCAAATCCTGCCGCCGAGTTTCTCGTCAGCACAGAAAAATTCAGCGCCGAGCTGTCGTATCCCGAATCCGAGTCGATCGTCGTCCCAATCTGCTCCGAGTCCTGCGCAAATTTCAGCGAAGACCGGCCCTCGGTCCCTTCCGTCAGCATCGTCGCGGTGAATCCCGCCAATCCCGGACGGTCCAGCGGATTCGTCGCGCTTCCGCCCACCGAATAAAACGAAACCGACACGATCGGCAAATTGTGCCGTTCCGTCAGCATCACCGAAAGTCCGTTCGGCAGTTGAAAGCGCGTAGGCGGAGGAACCGAAAATTTTGGCGTCGGGCCCGGCTCAGGCAGAGTTTTTCTCCACGGCTCATCCGGAGCTCCGCCGCCACTCCCAGCGGACAGCGCTTCCTTTTTGTCTTCTTCCGCCGAAGTCTTCGGCACATTACTAATTATTTTCTTCCCGGGAACGCCGTAAACCACCACTCGTGCCTTGGTGCTGAAAATTTCCTGCGCCGCGCGTTGCACATCCGCAGTTGATGCCTTCTCATACCGCTCCAAATCCTTATCGAAGTATCGCGGTGTCCCCAAAAATTGGTTGTAATACTGCAAACGGTTAGCTACTCCGTTCGTCCGCTCCAGCCCGTGAATCCGCTCGGACTCAATAACGTTCCGCGCCCGTTCCAACTCCGCCGCCGTCGGCCCCGTCTTCCTCAGCGCATTTAACTCTTCGTCCGCCGCTTTTTCCAGGTCTTGCGGCTTCACTCCAGGCTTTGCCGTCATGCGCAAAGTGAAAATCGTCCCCAGCGCCGCTTCTTCCGCATCGATTCCCACGTCCTGCGCTATCTGCTTTTCGTAAACCAACTTTCGATAGAGTCGGCTCGATTTCCCGCCCGCCAGAATCTCCCCAAACAACCCAGCCTCCGCGTCCCCAGGTTTGAAAACCGGCGGCGCAATCCACGCAAAATATACCCGCGAAAGCTCCACCTGATCCGTAACCACCGCGCGCCGCTCCGCCGTGATCGTCGGCGTCACCACAGTAATCTTCGGAACTTCCGGACCTTTCGGAATGCTCCCAAAATATTTTTCCAGCAACCCTCTGATCTTCGACTTATCAAAATCTCCCACGATCGCCAAAGTCGCATTGTTCGGTGTGTAGTATTGCTTGAAAAAATTCCGCACATCGTCCAGCCGCGCAGCTTCAATATCCGCGTGCGAACCGATCACCGCCGGATAATAAGGATGCGTCTTCGGAAACAGTTGGTGAATCACTTCCTCTTCCACCAACCCGTAAGGCGCATTCTCCCCGCTCTGCCGCCGCTCGTTTCTCACCACGTCCCGCTGGTTAGCCAGCTTCTCGATGTCCAGCGTCCCCAGCAAATATCCCATCCGGTCGCTTTCCAGCCACAGCGCCAGTTCCAGTTGATTCGACGGAATCGTCTCGTAATAATTCGTGCGGTCGAAATTCGTCGTCCCGTTGATATCCGTCGCGCCGGCCGCTTCCAGATACGCAAAGTGCGCCTTCGCTCCCACATGCTGCGACCCTTCAAACATCATGTGCTCGAAAAGATGCGCGAATCCCGTCCGCCCGGCTTTCTCGTTCGCGGGCCCCACGTGATACCAAATATTTACGGACACCAATGGCAGCGTGTGATCCTCGGATAAAATCACCTGCAACCCGTTCTTCATCGTGTACTGTTCGAACGCAATCGTTGGCAGTTTCGCCGCGCCGCCTGCCGTGGCACCCTTTTCCTGCCCCCACGCCAACCCGCCGCCCACCATTAAACTCAGAAAAAGTGCGAATAATGCCAAAGGTAGGAACGCTATACGCCGGTTGAACATGCCAGCCTCCGAGGACTTCACGTGCCAGCGATAGTATCGGATTTACGTTTCCAGCGCACTATCCACAACTGCAGCGGAACGCCAACCGCCTCCGCAAAGTTTCAGCGTCAAATTTTCACGGAAACAATTCAAGTTGGTAGCGGTACGGGGAATCGAACCCCGGTTTCAAGGTTGAGAACCTTGCGTCCTAACCCCTAGACGATACCGCCATCTCGTCGCAAACTCGGCTTCTCACCACAAACCCGTTTGCGCGAACGCAATTTTCTCACGAGTAAAAAAGCCGTGCAAGCTCCCAGCCTTGGCCCCGCCGCCAGACCGCCTCCCAAGTCTCAATCCATCGACGACGTCGCCACCTGCGCCTCGCCCCGCCTCACCGGCCGCACCGAAAAAAACTTATGCCTGCATGGACCGCACCGAAACGCCGGCAAATGCAGCCATCGCCACAAAAACGCAAACCAGCCTCGCACGTATTCCGCGGAAATTCGCTGCAACTCCAGATTCCCGCAAATTGAACAATGCGCGTACAGCAAATGGTTCAGTGGCAACGGCCGCGCATAAAAACGCGCCTCGCACTTCCGGCAGCGCCACGGCACCACCGCCACCACACCCAGTAGATAGTCCACTAGCGACCGCTTCCGCGACCTTCGGCTTTCGTGCGCGTGGCACACCGGGCAATTCATTCGTATTTTAAATCCGTCTTGCGGGAACTTCCGCCAGCATAAGCGAACCGCTTTTCGCCCGCAAGAGGCACAACCTGCCCTGACGCAGTACAATACCCCTCAGGAGCAGTCATGCCCGATTACACCGCAGAGCACGCGCGCGCCGGAGTGCACGCCAAGTTGCCGCCACTCGATACTTGGCCCAACCAATTTCCGCGCTACATCATCACCACTCGCTTCCCAGAATATTCTTCCGTCTGCCCGAAAACCGGCCTCCCAGATTTTGGCACCATCACCATCCAATACATGCCCCGCAAATCCTGCATCGAGCTGAAAGCCCTCAAAATGTATCTCCTCGCCTATCGCGATCTCGGCATCTTCTACGAAAACGCCGTCAACAAAATCCTGCGAGACATCGTTGCCGCCATCGATCCCGAATGGTGCGTAGTCCGCGGCGAATTCACCCCTCGCGGCGGACTCACCACCTCCGTCTCCTCCCGCTGGCCTCCCCGTTCCCCCGAAACACGTACCCGCCCCGCCAAACGTGTACGCCAGGGCAATCGCCGGTAAACGCAAACTAGACACCCTGCATCTCACAGGTATAATTTCGTTCCCGGGCCTTTTGCTGAGGGGTTTGTCCGTTTTTAGAGGAGGATGCATGAGTATTTCGCCGAATGTACCGAGTCCGCAGGAATCCTATCACTACGAAAATTCTGGGACTCCGCGCTGGATCGTGGCCTTGTTTGTGGTTTTGTTCGCCGCGCTGGCCGCCATGGGCTATTTTGGATTTTCCGGCCAGTCTCGCCTGCAATCGGATCTGGCCAAGGAGCAGGAACAGAACAAGCTTCTTTCCGCGCAGCTTGAACAGGCCAATTCGCGCCTCGCCGATCTCAAGGGACTCGTCGAGGTCACTCAGCACAAAGTCGGCATGACCCAGGCCGAACTCGCCCAAGCTCGCAGCCGCGCCGAGTCCATTCGTAAAGACCAAATTTCTTCCGACCAAAAACTTACCGCCCAACTTTCTCAGGTCCAGCAGGAAAGCGAGCAGAAAATTGGCGCCGTTGCCACCGAAGTCGGCGGCGCGCGCAAAGATATTGACGCCACTCGCACCGACCTCGAAGCCACCAAGGGCAAGCTCGACCGCGCCACCGGAGACATGGGCGTAATGAGCGGTCTAATCGCCCACAATCGCGACGACCTCGAAGAACTAAGGCGCCGCGGCGATCGCAACTACTACGAGTTCACCATCAACAAGACTAAAACTCCCCAGCGCGTCGGCCCCGTCCAGGTCAATCTCACCAAGACCGACGACAAAAAATCGAAATACACCGTAACCGTTTTCGTCGACGATCGCTCCATCGAAAAGAAAGACAAAACCGCCGGCGAGCCGGTCCAGTTCTACGTCAAGGGCAGCTCGCGCATGGCTCCCTATGAATTCGTCGTTTTCGACGTCCACAAAAATCAAATCACCGGCTATCTCTCGACTCCCAAGGAAGGCGGCGCCGCTCCCGCATCCGCCCCCGCGGCCAACGCAGCCAAGCCCTCCTAACCAGAATCGCAAGCTAACGCGACTCCAACGTTACAAAGAAAAGCCCCGGTTTGCACCGCAACCGGGGTTTTTCTTTGGCGCTGAATTGTTCAAAAAGTCCGCAATAATCAGTCTCCGCTCAGCGCATTAGTCAGCACTCGTCGACGCCACTGGGATCGACTTTCCCTTATACGCACTCGTAAAGCGCACCCGTATCAGCCAGAAAATCAGCAAAATCAGCGGAAGCACCGTGAGCACTAAATAAATGTTCATGCTAAATAACGCAGGTGACAAATGTTGGCTAAGCCCCACTCTCGACAACAATCTCCGCGGCCGATTCGACGGCCCCATAAAGAACGATCCTGCCGCTATGAACAACCCAAAGCACATCCGCCAAAGATGCCGCGCAATACGTTTCGCTCCAGAAACTCCGCCGCCCAACAGCATGCGCAGATCTCCGCTGGCCGCCAGCATCATGATCGTTCCCATAAAAAACGCCATTCCCACCGGCACTCCGTCTTGCGAACTCTCTCCGCTGCGCACCACCTTGATCCCGCCCACCCACGTGAAAATACCGAGCGCCAAAGGAACCAGCATCAGCGCCCAATCGAACCGGCTCGTTTCTCCATCTCTGCGCCGCGCAGTCAGCCATGCCGTTCCGATCAAATACACCGTCAGAATCCCGCCGCTTACATTATTTGGCTGGTTCTTCACGATTCCCAGATACACCGCGCCAACGCCCATCGTCACCATCGATACAACAAACACTCGGCCAGCCAAAATATGTCCCCGCGAACCTTTGCGAAAGCAGATCGCCGCCGTGCCAGACAGCAACCCTAAGGTCCCGGCACAAATGTGCACCGCCAATATGAGTGAATAGAGCATTAGACTTTCCTGCAGATATATACGCGCAAGCCGACCACGGTGTTTCACCCGCTACGTCTGTAGTAACTCCCGATTATTTGCCTAACCAGAAACTGGCCCTCTGCCCAGATGCCCGACTTATAATGCCCTCTGTTTGTCAGAGAAAGCCAACCGTGCTCGACGCTAAATTGATTTCGGCAAGATGGTACCTGGGAGAACTGTCCGGGAAAGAAATGACGGAAATCGCCTGTCAAGCACTCGAGCTAGGGCATGGCGGAAAAAATTTGCGCCGCCTGGCCGGACTTACGAATCCTGCGAGAAGAGACATTACAGAAATTGCCGACGGCGCGTTGCGGGAATTTGGGGTCGTGGTGCCCATCACCAAGCACGATGCCGCTTTGTGGATGGCACGATGGGTCGCAAAAGAAATCGTCGAAGGACGTATCCAGCCATATGCCGGTGCGTGTCGTATTTGGCTTTCCTATTCTGGTGAAGCATCCGAGTTGAAGCATTGGGTAGACTTGGCGACCGATTTTGAGGTGGCCGCAGAGACTAGCGGAATCGAAAACGCAGAGCAACAAATCGTGCAAGCGGCACGGAGCTTGCGGAACGACGCTGATGCTGCCGGTGAATGTCCGAACACTCCCGCCGAAATGCAACTTTCTCGGCGTCGCACCAGCCTCCTCCGCTCCATCCTCCGCTGGCTAGTCATCGCCATAGCGCTTCTTTGGTCCCTAGCCGCGCTCCTCCTGGTCGCCGCCCGCTGGATCGACCCGCCCACCACCGCCGTCCACATCCAGCGCCGCCTGCAATCCTGGATTCACGGCACGCCCTATCATGAACGCTACAAATTCATCCCGCTCACCCAAATCTCGCCAGACCTCCAGCACGCTGTGGTCGCCGCCGAAGACTCACGCTTCTACCAGCACCACGGCTTCGATTGGCACGAAATCCAAATCGCCGCGCAAGACGATCTCGATGGCGACCGCACTCGCGGCGCTTCCACCATTACTCAGCAACTCGTAAAAAATCTCTTCTTCGGCACCGGCCGCTCTTTTCTCCGCAAGGGCGCGGAGGTCACCCTCGTTCCGGTCGCCGAATTCGTCCTCGGCAAGCGCCGCATTCTGGAAATTTACCTCAACGTGGTCGAATGGGGCTCCGGCATTTACGGCGCGGACTCCGCCTGCCGCTACTACGACGAAACCTCCGCCCGCAATATCGACCGCCAGCAGGCCGCCCGCCTCGCCGCCATTCTCCCCGCTCCCCTCAAGCGCCGCCCCGCCCGCATGAACAACTACAGCGCCATCATCCTAAAGCGCATGGCCCAAATGGGCTGGTAATCGGCCGGCGCCCAAGAAAGCGTCGCCGCCCCGCAGCGATTGGACTAGAGCGCTTATCAGTCGCGCCACGAAGATAGCGCGCCGCCCACTAACAAGTAGCCTGTAAGTGTCCAGAGTTTTGGAAAGCGACCTATCACATCGGTTTTCATGCCACGAAATAATGCCACTATTGGCCTCAGCCTAGCGATACGCCCGCAATTGAACTTGACTTCGGCCAGCATCTCGACCATCTACGCTTCGAGGTTTCCGCAACGGCGTGGGAAGCCAAGTAACAACGTTATGGAACCGCAAGGCAATAACAATGATTGGGCGCGCGTGACCGCTTTGGGGTGCTCACGCGCACGTCGATTCTGACGTCTATGAATGAAGAGGGTGGAGGCGCATATGTCGGCGGCGGGAATCATGCGACGGCTTGTCTTGGGATGGGCGGTTCCGTTTGCATCGTATGCTTTGTTCCCAGCGGCTTCCGCAGTCACGGACACTGCGCAACAGGCTTCGATGCCAGCAACCATGGCTAGATCCCAGCGCTTGCGCGAAGAAACGAAGGTGCTGGAACAGATGCTGCCGCGGCTGGCTGATCGCGGGGCTGCCCTTTTTCTGCTGGCACACGACTACGCACTGCTCGGCGAATCGGCGAAACCCTTGGACCTGCTAAAGCAATGCGCGGCACTGGATGAGGGGTTCGATCCGTCTAGCGATAAGGCGTTTCTTTCCTTGCGCGGCGATCCCGAATTTCACAACCTTGTCGAACACGTCCGACAGCGCACTCCGTCGGTACATCGGGCTCATGTTGCGTTCACGGTGAAGCAAAACGACCTTTTCCCAGAAGGCCTGGCTGTGGACGTCTCTAAACGGATGTTCTATATGGGCAGCGAATACCACAACAAAATCGTCAGGATTTCGCGAGCCGGCGAAGTTACGGATTTTGTGAGCGAGGGAATATACGATTTGATGCCAGTTGGAGGCGTGCACGTGGATCCGACCGATCACAGCGTGTGGTGCGCTACCGATCCGGGGAAGAAAAATCGTTCCGAGATCGTACACTTCGACGCCCAAGGAAAGCTCCTGGAGCGCTATACCCCGGCCACAGCAGGACAACACGTTCTAAATGATCTGGCCTTGCGCGGCAGAAGCGAAATCTATGTGACGGATACTGAGGGAAACCACGTCTTTCGCTTTGATCGAGAATCGCACCGGTTTGCGGAATTGAATCTGGGCCGCCCGGTGTTCGAACCCAACGGCATTACGCTTTCCGACAATGGCGACGTGCTCTACGTCGCCGACGATTTAGGTGTGATCCGGATGGATTTGCGGACGAACACGGCACACGACCTAAGGCCTGCGCCGCATGACACTTTGGCGGGAATTGACGGATTGTATTGGTACGAGGGCACCGTGGTGGGAATTGAATATGGCACCGGTGCGTATCGCGTGATGCGTTGGAGACTGTCGCCGGACGGGTTCCAGGTGACGTCGAGCGAAACGCTGGAGCGCGGCACAGAAATGGTTCGCAATCCGACCACCGGCGCAATTTTACACGGGAAATTCTACTTTATGGCGAATACTGGCCTCGAGAATCTTGACGACGGAAAGATCGCTGATCCGGCGAAGCTTGGGCCACTGCAAATTGCGATTCTGCCCCTGAAGTGATCATCGATTGCCACGCCCAACCCGGATGGTCGGATAATCGAAAAACAACCGCTACCGGAAACCCCTGCCACAGTCATATCAGGTCTTGCGTTTCGCAACATCGAGCCCTCTTTCGATATTGCAGAACGCAGAGCGTGATTCCCCCCAAGAGTCCACTCGCGTATGAAGCACTGTGCGCGCACCAGTCGGCCACGAACGCCGGGAAGGAGCATGAAACAAGAGCGATCCACTCGGGTTCAAGAAGAGAACCACGAGTGGCCAAAACAAAACCCGCGAAGCCAGCTACTAAGGCGCAGCATCCCATTACGAGAAGTAGCTTTGCGATTGGCAACAGTTGTTGCGCAGCGGACAATTTGGGGCGCGACCCAGCGCGAGTAGCAATAGCCAGCAAGAACCCAAGAAACAGACCGACCCACCACGTCGCAATAATTCCCCATCCTATGCCTAAAAGGGTGGGTGATTTGGTCGCGAAAACAGGTGGATGAAAAACCGTGAAATATTCAATGCAGATTCGAGCCGTGATTTGGTCGTGGATAATCCCGTAGACGATCGCGGCGGCAACGCAGACGAGAATGATCTTTAGAGTCTCTATCATCTTGGGGAGGGCACGCTTCTATTCTGAACTAGAAACCAAATACGCAGTCCGGTGACTGCAAAAGTCGCTTCACGCTTGTATCGGTGTTTTTCTCCTTTTATTCAACCTGCCGCAAACGCTCCATCATGATTTTTTTGACCCGTTCGGGACTTACGCCCTTGTGATATTCCTGCGAAAGAGGGTGGTCCGTAAGTTCCAATCTAAAATTAGGACAGTACCCCACCTCTTGGATATGAGCGTACATCTTGAGGTTTAGAGTATCCGGATATCCCGGAAGCTGGGTACTCAACCAGGAAAACATAGGCCGCAGATCGACGCGCTTTGGGTCCTCATTCCCTTCTAAGAGAGTGTTAAAATTCTCGCGGCTTAGTGAGCCCCACACTCCCCAACGAAATGTCTCGGCAGCGCCGAGAATGGGCAGGTGAATTAGGCCGCGGACAAAAAAATTCTCATCGTTGATTGCGCAATAGTCGTCATCCAGGAAAGTCTTGCCACGGTTCTTGCTCAAGTTCGGCAAAAGGCTTGCCTTCTCAGACTCTTCGCTCCAGTAGTATGGCGAATCGAACCCAAAATCGAGACACGGTCCGCAATGCCATTCTTCGCAGCTATCACACTTCCACTGTAGGTCGCTAAGATCCTCCAGGGTCGTTGACGCGCGCGTGTTGCGTATCCGGGCGCGTTCATAGCAGCCCGAACAGAGCAACGAAATCTTCGTAAGCTTTTCGGATTGTTCGTTCCATCCGCCGTGCGCGGCGCGTATGAGTTCACAATCATCACACCAGGCGTCCGGGAACGGGCGGGCGGCCGTTGGCTCATCTCCATTGAACCCAAGTCCTGAGGTTTCCCCGAGAAGATGCAAGCAAACGAAGGTCTGCTCGCATTCGCCATGAGTCGCGCACTGGATTTTATCTGACATCGCACAACCATACTCCCGGGGAAACCAAACCCTGTCAATTCTCTTGGATTCTTGTTGTCGGAATCAGTTGCGCTTCTAGGCGCGGCCTTGCCCCCGGTCGGACAAACCGTCCCAGTGTCCGGATCGGTCGGCTAACCGGACGTCGTTGCGCGCGTTAATCGGGCATTGGAGAAACCTTCGCTGGCCGCAAATGCCAAACCGTACCCATACCTTCTTGCTTTAATTTTTGTTCTAGGGCTATTACGTCCTCTAGGTGTTCTCCGTCAATTTCCCAATAATCCGAACCCCAGAAACAGAACAGCTTGTAGTCCGGCGGGCCTGAAAAGCCTTTGCTATCCTTGGTCTTCGGAAAAACACCAAGAGCTCTTTCTCCCACTGGATCCCCGTTGCTGTTGGATTCAATGTTGTGGCGAAGTATGTTTTCGGCGTTCTTGATGGCCGCATCGAACTGCTGTTTAGACCGTGCAGGAGATGGGAATGGAATTCTCCTTAGATAAAGCGTGTGTCCGTCTGACACTAAAATAGTAAACCGCTTCCACCAGATGCTTTGTTCTTCGCAGTTAGAGTTGTCCCGTGGGCAGAGAATTCCGTCGCTAATAATTTTCAACGCGAATGTTGTGGGCGTCTTTGAAGCCGGAGTTGTTTGTTGTCCCGATGAAGCACTCGTCCCGGGAGCTTGCTGCGCTCTGGCTCCAGCCGAAGAAACCGCCAGAAGGGCAAACAGGCAAATAACGAATCGCACTTGCAGCTTTATCTTTCGATGAATTTCCCGCATTGCGTTTGCTTGCTAAATTGGAAGCTTATCCCTACTATTCGGACAAATCCGATTGGCCCTACTCAAAATCCTTCATCCGCTCCGCCATCTTGCTCAACCGCGCATCCACCTGCGCAAACACCGTCTCCCCTTCAAACGTTCCATCTCCGTTCCGGTGTCCCGCGCTCATCCCCGTCAGTATCTCAATGCCTTCTTCAATCTTCGTCACCGGCCAAATATGAAATTTCCCCGCCGCCACCGCTTCCAAAATATCCTCGCGCAGCATCAGGTCTTCCACGTTCGAGGCTGGAATAATCACTCCCTGCGTTCCCTTCAATCCCGCAATCCGGCAAATATCGAAAAATCCCTCGATCTTTTCATTCACTCCGCCAATCGCTTGCACATCTCCCTGCTGATTCATCGACCCCGTCACCGCGATGTCCTGCCGCAAAGGCAGTTCCGCAAGCGCGGACACCAGCGCGTACACTTCCGTCGAGCTCGCGCTATCCCCATCCACTCCTGAATACGATTGCTCAAAACAAATGCTCGCCGCCAAAGACAACGGCTTGTCCTGCGCAAACCGGCTGCGCAAATACCCAGAAATAATATGTACGCCTTTATCGTGAAAACGCCCGCTCAAATTCGATTCTCGCTCGATGTTGATCACGCCCGTCTTGCCCAGCGCTGCCGTCGCCGTAATCCGCACCGGCTTGCCAAACGAATATCCGCCAATCTCTAGCACGCTCAATCCGTTCACTTGTCCGATTCGCGTTCCTTCCAAATCCACCAGCAGCGTTTTCTCCTCGATCATTTCCCGAATCCGCGTCTCGATCAGGTTGTGCCGCTCCATCTTGGAAGATAGCGCCGTCCGCACATGCGCCGCCCGCACCACATTTTCTCCCGCCGCCGCTGCTGCATAGTGCGCTTCGCGCGCCAAATCCGCGATGTCCACAAACCGTGCCGTCACCTTGTTTCGCCGTCCCGCCTGCCGCACTCCGTATTCCAGCATCGCCGCAAACGCTCCGCGGTCGAACGGAAACAAATTTTCTTTCTCGCACAGCGCCCGCAACCGCCCCGCGTACTCCGCGATTACGTTGTCGCTCATCGCCATTTCTTCGTCAAATTCCACGCGCACCTTAAAAATCTTCCGGAAATCTTCTTCGTAGTTGTACAGCATCTCGTACAACTCGCGGTCTCCGATCAAAATCACTTTCACGTTGATCTGCACCGCTTCCGGCTTCAGCGCGCTTCCTCCAAACGGATAAAACATTTCCAGCGGCTGGATTTCCAGGCGATTGTGATTCAGCGTCCGTTTCAACGCCCGCCACACTCCCACCTCAGACAGCGCTTCCATCGAATACATAATCAAAAACCCGCCGTCCGCCCGCAGCAGCGAACCTCCACGCAAATCCATAAAGTCGCTCGTCCACCCGCCCCGCGTGTCGTAAGCCCGCTGAATCGTCCCAAACAAATTCGCGTACGTCGGGCTGGTCTCAAAAATCACCGGCGACACCTCTTCATCGCCGTGCGCCAAAATCACATTCACCCCATACAAACGGAACGGATCCCGCTCCGGCGTCCCCGGTCCCTTCTGCGGACTCTCCCCCGGAATCTCGCTCTCTTGCTCACCCTCGCCTTCTCGCTCCTTAAACGGATCGAGATTATCCAGCAGATGGTGCCGCACCTCTTCCAAATATTCCGAAACGCTCGTATCCGGATATTTTTCTTTCAACTCCTCAATCACTCCGTCCACCAAAACCGACGCCGCTTCCTGCTCCAGATAACTCAATTCGCTCGCCAACTCCCGCGAAAGCGTCAGCGTCTTCCGGTACACCACCGTAAATTCCTGCCGGAACTGCTCATACTTCCGCTCGATATCTTCCGCCACTGGCGCATCCAGCTTTCCTTCATGCACCATCTTGGAAATATCTTCGATCGGCACCATCTGCCCTTCCAGCACCGGAAAAATTTCCGGCAGTGCCACCGCCCCCACCTGCATATGTCCCAACGCAAACTGCTCCCGCGCGATTCGCCGCGTGAAATCGTCCATCAACTCTTTTTCGCGCACTGTAAATCGCTCGACAATTCGCCCCTTTTGGCGCTGAAAAGGTTCGCCCTCGAAAACTTGCGGAATTCTCCGCCGCAGAAAATCGATCCCCGCTTGCATGTCTTTTTTGAAGGCGTTGGCTTGCCCGCGCGGCAAAGCCAGCAATCTCGGCCGGTCCGCAATCTTAAAGTTATTGACGTAACACCGGTCCAGCGACGCTTTCGTCGGCGGATGCAATTCCTCCATCATTTTCGCGATTGTGCCGCCCCGGCTCGTTCCTGCCAGTCCGCATACAAATAAGTTGTAGCCCGGCGCGGAAAGCTCCGCCCCCATCTTCAGTGCGCGTAGCGCGCGCTCCTGTCCCACAAATCCTTCGCGCAATTCCGCCTGCGCCGTAGTTTCAAAAGGCAGCCGCGCCGGCTCGCACCTCCACCGCAATTTTGCCGGAGGCAGTTCTTGATGCGCCGATGCTGGTTTACAGTGGTTCGAACTCATTGAGCCGGGTACTCTAGCACACGCACCGTCCCGTGCACTGATTTTCAGGTCGAGTGTTGCGCATTAGCCGCTGCCAGCGCATCTCGCCGCTCCATATACACGCGAAAAACTCCCATTCCCGCCGCCATGATCGTCGGCCCCGCCACCAATCCCAATAATCCAAATACTTCCAGCCCGCCCAGCACGCTGATGAACAAAAGCAATTCATTCAAGTGCGTCCGATTTCGCAGCAGCAGCGGACGCAATAAATTATCCAGCAAATTTGCTCCGCCGCCGATTATCGCCACCACCACCAACGCCTTGCCCCAGTGCCCGCTGAATCCCAGCCACAGCGCCGCCGGCACCCAGATCAATGCCGAACCGACCACCGGAACAAGCGAGAAAACTGCCATCAACACGCCCCAGAATACCGCCGTCGGAATTCCCCCGATCGTGAACGCCA
>DASXMB010000078.1:0-3319 GCA_036495905.1 Candidatus Acidiferrum sp. | reverse complement strand
TCTGAATCGTCAGGTCAGTACTTGCGCAAAACGCTGATGACGCGGCCTTGTATCTTCACTTCGTTGGCCGGAAGAATAATCGGCGCCATTTCCGAATTGGCGGGCTGCAAGCGAATTTTTCCCGGACCTTCGCGGTAAAATCGCTTCAGCGTGGCCTCTTCTCCATTAATCAGCGCCACAACAATCTCGCCGGAATTGGCCACCTGCGTTTGTTCACAAACCACAAAATCTCCATCCATGATGTGATCTTCTATCATGGAAGTGCCCTTCACTTTCAAGGCGAAGGAATTTCCCCCACGGGAGAAATCTCCCAGCGAAAGCGTCTCGCGATCTTCCACCGCTTCCAGTGGCCGCCCCGCAGCGATCCGGCCAACGAGCGGCAATTCCTGCACTTTGCGTTCGATCACTTGATCCTTCACCGACTTTGGCAATTGCAAAATTTCGATGGAGCGGCTTTGGTTATAGCCGCGGCGAATGAAGCCTTTCTTCTCGAGCGTGGTGATGTGTTTGTGAACGGTGGCGAGCGAGGTGAGCTTCATGCCCTTGCCGATTTCCTCAAAACTCGGAGCGTAACCGTGCTTGGTCTCAAACACGACCAGATAGTCCAGCACTTCCTTCTGTCGCTTCGTCAGGGGCATGGGTGAACCTCCAATGAAACCACCGCGTGTCGAGCGGTCGTTTCATACACCTTAGGCGAAAAGAAAGCGAAGCGTCAAGCAAAAATTAACAGCTCTGCTATGTTTCGGTATCCGTCCTTGCAACTCTAAAAAAGCGATATACAGACCCCGTGGGCACCCAGAAGAATGTCATCCGCAGTACGTCTTGCCTTAAAGTTGCGACTCGCTCGGGCGGCTGCTAAAATTTGTGATTCATCGCGATACGGTCCTGCATCAGGTCCGCCGCAAAACGCTCGATCAGCCTGGTTCCCATTAGCTCTGAGACAGGTTCTGGCTCTCCGGAAGGGAGACTGTGCGTGGCAAAGTACGACGTGGCGATTATCGGCAGCGGACCGGGCGGGTATGTCGCCGCCATCCGTGCCGGCGAGTTGGGCCTTAAGACCATCGTGGTGGAGAAAGACCCGTTTCTGGGCGGGACCTGCCTGCACGTCGGCTGCATTCCCACCAAAGTCCTGCTGCACCATGCCGACGTCTACGACCATTTCAAAAATGGCGCAGAGCTGGGCTTCGAGGTCAGCGGCCTGAAGATCAACTGGGGCAATATCCTGGCGCGCAAAGACAAAATCGTCAAAAAACACGCCAAGGGCATCGAATTTCTCTTCAAGAAGAATAAAGTGGAATGGGTGCAGGGCTGGGGGCGCTATGAAGGGCCCGGCCGCGTCAGCGTTGAAAAAGACGGCAAGAAAACGCAGATCGAGGCTTCCAATATTTTGCTGGTGAGCGGCTCGGAAGCGCGCGCTCTGCCCGGCATCGAGCCGGATCACAAGACCATCCTGACCAACCGCTCCATTCTGGAGCTGCCGGAAATTCCCAAGACGCTGATTGTCGTGGGAGCGGGTGCGGTGGGCGTCGAGTTCGCTTCGATTTACAACTCGTTCGGGACACAAGTCACCATCCTGGAAGCTCTGCCGCGCGTGGTTCCGGTGGAAGATGAGGAAATCTCCACGGAGCTGGACAAGACATTCCGCAAGAAAAATATCGGCATCTTCACCAACGCTATGGTGAATTCGGTGAAGAAAGACGCCAAGGGCGTGACCGTCACATTCACGGATAAAGACGGAAAATCGCAGACGCTTCAGGCGGAGAAGCTGCTGCTCGCCGTGGGGCGCAAGCCCATGACCGACGATTGCGGCCTGGAGAAATCGAAGGCTAAAGTGGAGCGCGGCGCGGTGCACGTCGGGCCGTATATGGAGACCGCGGAGAAAGGGCTTTACGCCATCGGGGATATTGTTTTCGGCCTGCCGCTGCTGGCCCACGCGGCCATGATGGAGGGGATCGCGGCCGTGACGCACATCGCCGGTAAGCCGGCGCCAGCCATCGTCAAAGAGCGCATTCCCAATGCCACATATTGCGAGCCGCAGATCGGCTCCATCGGCTTAACGGAAAAGCAGGCGCGCGACGCCGGATATGCCGTGAAGACCGGCAAGTTCCCATTCGTCGGAAACAGCAAAGCCACCATTCTCGGCAATCATGGCGGCTTCATCAAAGTAGTTTCCGAGGAAAAATACGGCGAGGTGCTGGGCATTCACATCATCGGGCCGCTGGCGACGGAAATCCTCTCCGAAGCCGCCGCCGTACTGCACCTCGAAGGCACAATCGACGATATGATGAGTATGATGCATGCGCATCCAACCGTGTGGGAAGGCATGGGCGATGCGTTTGCGTCCGTGCGCGGTTTACAGATTAACGTTTGATCGCGAATGACCACCTGTCTCACCATCGACCTTGGCCTGATTGCTTACGCGGATGCTTACGCCCTGCAGAAACGCATCGTCGCTGCGCGCAAAGCCGACGCTATCGATGACGTGCTGCTGCTGTGCGAGCATCCTCACGTCATTACGCAGGGACGAAATGGCAAGCGCGAGCATCTGCTGGCCAACGAAAATGTGCTGCGGCAGAAAGGCGTTTTGTTTTACGAGACCAGCCGCGGCGGAGATATCACCTATCATGGGCCGGGCCAAATTGTCGGGTATCCCATCTTGCATTTGGCGGCCATTCGTCGCGATGTGGTGTGGTACGTGCGTATGCTGGAAGAAGTGATGATTCGCGCTTCCAGCGATTTCGGCGTGCTGGCTACGCGCGAGGCGGGTAAGACCGGCATTTGGGTCGGGAACGAGGGGAATTCACCACAGAGGGCGCAGAGTTCACAGAGCGGAATAGATGCGGCCGAGAAGCTGGGGGCCATTGGCGTGCATATCAGCCGATGGGTTACTTCGCATGGGTTCGCGTATAACGTAGCGACCGATCTGCGGTTCTTCGATCTTATTGTCCCTTGCGGGATTGCCGGCCGGAAGGCTACTTCACTGGAAAAGCTGCTGAGCCGCACAGTCGATTCCCGGGAAGTTGCGGCGCGCTTGAAAGCGCATTTCGGTCAAGTGTTCGGGCTGGAGATGAATGCTGTGACTCGGGACGACCTGCTGGATAGATTGCGCAAAGCAGAAGAATCGACGAATGTCGGTACGTCCGTTGCGCAGCCAGTCCTGACTGCGCAGGAGCGAATCTGAACGTGAATCGTCCGCCCGTCGCCGGAGAACGCATGAAGAAGGATCTGACGCGCCAGCAATATCTCGACCTGTACTACTACATGCGCTTGAACCGCGCGGTGGAAGACACCATGGTCAAGCTCTTCCGCCAGAATAAAA
>DASXMB010000077.1:0-60484 GCA_036495905.1 Candidatus Acidiferrum sp. | reverse complement strand
TGTCCACGTCGCTGCGTTGCAACGAGCGGCGCCTGCTTAGATTACGTCCGGAACATTCACACAAAACTTGAGTCACTCGGCATTGTAGATACCGACGTCGAGGAATTTCTCACGTTACTTGAATCCTCAATGTGTGGTACGGACCTCACAGGCGATCTTGCCCCGCTGGGCAAATGACCAGGACGGATGGTCTCGGACCATTGCGGGCGATGTTCTCAAGAACAGGGTCCAGCCGTCTGACCTCGACATTGACCCCTATCTGAAACTCCTGCTATCGGAGAAGAAGCTTTCGGAAGAACCTTTTCAGGCTATTCTAAAGATTGAGGAAAAACAGCTTGGCGGGAATCCGCTTGAGGCTGTCCGCCTGGACTCCGTTAACGTTGGCTGTTGTGAAGGCGCTTAGACAGCGATTGAGACAGCGAAAGCGTTTGATGTCGCGAAGTATGTCTCTCATGTTCAGGCGAGGCCTCCACCCATAGCCCGTCTAGTCGATGTAAGGACGAATTCTAGAAGGGCGCTGCCCTGACAGGTCGCACATGGCCGAAGAAGCTCTGAATCAACGGGCTTGTTTTTGTACGTGCTCATAACCCGAAGGTCGTCAGTTCAAATCTGACCCCCGCAACCATTCTAAGATATGTGAGGCCGGACCCAGGCGTCCGGCCTTTCCTTTTGGCGAGGTTATGAGCCGAAAACCGGGCTGTCGTCTTTATGCCAGTCCTGCAAAACCCGCGGCACTGGGTGGCCGAAGGTCGTCAGTTCAAATCTGACCCCCGGAACCAATTAAGCGAATTGATGGGCTGGAGCTAGGACCCAGCCCTTTTGTTTTGCCGGTGGATTATGAGCCAAGAGTCGACAAGGTTAGGAAAATTCAAAACCCGCACATTCACTAAAACCGTGAGGCAATGCGGTACCCGGCGATGAAATTGAACAAGCGAAGCACGAGCATTGATCTAACGCTCTATTTGAGCTCTTCACTGCTTACCGGGGCTACGCTGGACCAGTTTCAGCAGAGCCTCGTTCAACTTGGGCCTGAATGGGCATCCCAGTTGCACTTGGAACGCGTCGGAGAGCCTCGGCTGGAAATTGACGTGAAACGCACTGGCGCGATTCGGGACGTTGTCTTCAGCAAGGGGCTAGAGCGAGGAGATCTCTATCGGCGCTTGCAGCAACTTGACGTTTCGCGGCCCGCAACTCGCCGGTTCGGCTCAATTGAACTCCGTGGGGCTAGTCGAGAACTGACCATCGTCTTGACCTTTGACGATTGGGTGTTTTGCCCTATTGGGCAGGCCTGGATACCTGGCAATCGCTTAGACGTACAAATGCGTAGCCCTGTAGTGGAGGGCCGGAAAGCTTCAAATTGGGCCGAGGGATCTTTCGCTCATTGGTGCTCTAGTTTGGATCCGTTCTTCGCGTTCGCATATACGATTGAGGAATACTACGCGAAGAACATGTCTAGAGAAGGCGGCGGCTTGAGAGCTATTGGCGTCGACATCTCCAAATACTTGCCTGGACTGTACTGGTTGAACTTCTTCGGCCGACCGTACAGAAACTTGATAGGCGACGAGCGGTGGGTCAGTGCTCCTGTCTTCCGAACTGACCAATGTGGTGGCGGTTACATTCTGCAGTTGAGTGACACTCCTGAAGACTGGCACTTGCCTGAATACGAGACCAGCGAGGAATCGGTTCGCCGTCACTTAGGTGAAGAATATTTTTTCACTCGCAGCAATCCTGGAAGAAAGACGGTGTCGCCTTTCGATTTGCCACAGCTTCAGGCGGCGAGGAGCTCGGTGCAAGCCGATGTCGATCTAGATGGCATTGTCCGAGAAATCAGAATCAAGAAACGTGCGGACTGAGGACATAGCGCCGTAGTTTTGGGGTCTCCTAAAAAGGAAATATAGTTGAAGTCCCCTTGTGACACGGGTGTTCGCTGAAAGCGCGACGAAAACTTATCGCGACAAAGAACAGCTTCCCGAGACGATTGGTCTGCATATCCGAAACGAGAAGCAGAGGTGGCGAGGTGCCGTTAGTTTCTTGGGGAAGGCTCAAGCAGCGGAGGTGTCAGATCGGGATGATCGTGCATGTACTGTTCGAGCGGTTGGTCGCGGTTGACGATGCGGAATCCACGGCGCGAGTTAACCTGGATCGTTTTCTGCACATCAAGATCGCCCATCGGAATAGTTTGCTCGGCGGATTTGGCGCCGCCCGCGTCCATGGCGATGAAATGCACGTCGCTGTTGACGAACCAGTAGTCGGTCACGCTAAACGCCGAGCCGTCTTTCAGATAGAGCCACACTAAGTCGCGCATCGCGGAGGCAGACATGGGGGCTTGGTACGGTTGCACGGTCACATAATTTTCAAAACCGTATCCAGACCCGTAGAAAGGCAAACCGTTGCAGTAGTAGTCCCACACCCACTCTGGATTGCAGTTCTGCGACCAAAAGACATTGAATGTAAAGGGCGGGCCAAACCTGAAAAAGGAAGCTCCAAAGAAAAAGCGGCGGCGAAATAGATTATTCCGGCCGGGTCGAAGGGCAAAGCGTGCGCCGAGTGGGGCTGCGTGTGGACCACCGACAAAACGAGGGTGAGAGACCGATCTGCGCGCAGGTGGCGGAACAACCATACGGGGTGGCGAGGCCATGTGCGCGCCACCAATCGGATGCCTACCTCCACCGGCGCGCTGCGCCATTGCAACGGGAGCTTGGATGTAGAGGCACGCGAGCGCGCAGGCAGCAATCAGCAAAAGCTTGCTCGGGATCGAGTCGCGAAGGACGAAGCGCGCCATAAAGTTCTCCTTGCCATCCCCGCAATGCGGGGAGCGCGCGAAACTTGTTACGGCGATTGTATACCCTTAGACGCCGGCTGGATTCGCGAAGTTACAGAGACTGCTTCAACGTGATCCGGAGAGCCAGGAGCACGGAAACTCTTGAAACGTCGGCAAACGCCTTTGCGAGACGCCTGCTAAGAAGCTTTGGCGAATTTCATCGCTACGGAATTCATGCAATAGCGCAATCCCGTGGGGCGGGGTCCATCGTCGAAGACGTGCCCGAGATGCGCGTCGCAGAGGCGGCATGAGACGGCAGTCCTCACCATGCCGAGGCTGCTGTCGGTGGTTTCCAACACGTTCTCTTTCGCGATAGGTTCCCAGAAACTGGGCCAGCCAGTGCCGGAATCGAACTTAGTGTTGGAATTGAACAATGCGGTATCACAGCAGATGCAGCGGAACACACCTTTTGCGTGCGCGTTTGGATTCTCGTTGGTGTAGGCGCGTTCGGTGCCAGCATGACGCGTTACTTCGAATGAGTCGGGCGAGAGCTGCTTGCGCCACTCTTCTTCCGTTTTCGTGATGCGAGCAACAGAAGCCTTGCCGGTGCGCTTGCCAGCATCCGTAAAGTCCACGATGGTGACCATCTGCGGAAGACCGGCCGATAAGGCTTCCGCATGTATGGGCGCACGCCGCTCGAAGTACCACCAGGTCAGTCCGATTGTCGCGGCGCCGCAAGCGGTTAAAAAAGAGCGTCGTCCGATGGGACTGGGCTGATCGGCGTATTTAATGTTCGATGAAATCATAGTGGCCCCTTGAACGTCACAATCCAGCTGCAAACAGGAACGTCGGCGCAACCGTTTATTTAACCGAACGTGAAGGCGAACGCCTGCACACCGGGATCTAGAAATTCGATTTCAAACGTGCGGTCTTCGACTTTCCCTTTTTGCCGAACCAATTGATAGAGCCGGTATTCCTTTACTACTCCATCGCCCTTTTCGTCAGTATCGGTGCCATGATCGTCGCCAGGAGGAGTTCCGTCGATACGCACGCGGAAGCGCACGGCCTGACCATTTTTTCCCGGACCCAACACCAAGTGCAGGTCCCGAGCGTGGAAGCGGAAAATAACTTTTCCTGGCACGGCGGTCAGCGACGCGTGTTCGCCACTGACGTTCCAAGCGCCGACCAAGCCCCATTGGTTTACGGTGAGGCGCGACGGAGCCGCATAGGATTGAGATCGGTCGTGTTTGATGGGTTGCGGAGAAGCGTAATTCTCTTGACGGTCGTATCCAACGTAGGTCTCAGGGGAGCCGACATCTTTTAAGTCTGGCGCTGCCAGAGCACCGGAACCGTTGACCTGCACAAAGCCGCCAGTCTTGAGCGCCGAATTTTTCTCTCGCAAAAGTTGCTGGATTACTTCCTCGGATTCGGCGTAGTTCCCTTCCCCGAAGTGGTGATAGCGAATCTGTCCGTTGGCATCGATAAAATAATGGGCGGGCCAGTATTGGTTGTTGAATGCTTTCCAAATCGCGTAATTGCTGTCAATCGCAACGGGATAGGTGATCTTCAAATCGGTGAGAGACTTTGCGATATTGGCTCGATCCTTTTCAAACGCGAATTCAGGGGTGTGCACGCCGATGACGACTAGGCCGTCGTTTTTATATTTCTCGGCCCAGGCCTCGACGTACGGAATGGAACGCAGGCAGTTGATGCAAGAGTAGGTCCAAAAATCGATCACCACGACTTTGCCGCGAAGTTGTTTCGCGCTGAGCGGCGGCGAATTCAACCATGCTACGGCGCCGTCGAGGCTCGGGAAAGCGCCTTCGTGGCTAAGTTGCACTTGCGGAGCTTGCTCACCTGACGAATCGTTCGCTTTCGCGTAGGCGACGGGGTGAAAGCGGTCGAGCAACGTTTGTTCAACGCCGGACGTGCTGGACAGAGAGAGTCTCCGCAAAATTCCGGTATCCCAACCGAAGGAGATCGCTACCACTCCGACCAAGACGGCCGCGCCCAACCCACGGCGAATCCATTCCTCTGCGCCAAGCGATTTCTTCATGAATGCGAATACCTTCTTTCCGGCCAAGAGCGCCACCGCCAGCGAACTTGCAGCTCCCGCGGCGAACGCCAAGAGCAAAAAAGTGGTGTGTACGCTGGGGCCTTGAATTGCCGCTCCGGTCAAAATCAATCCGAGAATCGGCCCGGCACAGGGAGCCCAAAGCAATCCCGTCGACATGCCAAGAACCAGCGATCTGCCAACGCTTGCATCTTCGGTTGCGTTTTGTCCCTGTACGCGCCCGCCCAGGCGAACCAATGGACGCGTCAGAAATTCGGCGAGTGCTGGAAAAAGCAGAGCCAACCCAAGCAGTGCAAAGACTACAATGGCGAAAATCCTGCCGATTTGATTAGCACGCACAACCCAGGCGCCTGCATAGGTAGCCAGGCCCGCGACCGCGGCAAAAGTTGCGGCCATGCCGATAAGGAGCGGCAGTCCGCTGCGCCGGAAGGGCTGATCCGCACGAGAAAATACGAACGGCAAGACCGGCAAGATACAAGGGCTGACGATGGTCAGGATTCCGCCCACGAAAGCCAAGAGGTACAGGAACATTTATAGTCGTCTCTTCTTATCTTAACTTAGAGCCGCTGAAGTCTAATGAAGTTACATTTGTGTGTCCTGCAAAATCGTTAGCCTTATCTAATTGTCGATGAATCTTGGGGATAGGCAGCGCTTCGGAGCAATTTTCGCGCCGGGCGCGATGTCTAGACAATTCGGAGGATTGCAGGCCTCTGCTGTCATTTTAGCGCCCGGGTCGCCCATCCTTCTGGTTTTCCAGCGCGGGTAGCGCAAAAGAAAACGCAAAGTGCTATTTTGGGTTGGCGCTTCCAGCTCCTACCGTTCCACTCATTTCCGGGAGAAAACGAAATGACGAATCTTTTCACGCTCGCGGGAGCACTCGGAGTGGCGTCGCTGGCGTATGCTCAATCCGCGCGGTCTGGCGCGGCGACCTTCGCGGAACAGTTGGGCGTCGGGTTCGAATCGAAGGTGGTGCAGGCTAATGGTACGCAGCTCCACTATGTTCGCGGGGGCGATGGTCCACCCCTCATCCTGATTCATGGATTCCCGCAAGACTGGTTTGAATATCGCGCAGTCATGCCCCGTTTGGCGAAACGATTTACCGTCGTTGCTGTCGACCTGCGCGGCATCGGCGGCTCGGCACCATCGGCCGGCGGGTACGATGCAGCCACCATGGCGGAAGATATTCACCAACTTATTTCCCTTCTCAAACTAGAGCATGTCTACATGGTCGGCCACGACATCGGCGGCCAGGTGGCTTATGCGCTTGTTCGTCGTTACCCGGAGATCACGCGCGGCGCGATGATCCTCGATACGGCAATTCCCGGGATCGACGGATGGGACGTGATCCAAGGTCACCCTGCGATGTGGCATATGCACTTCATGCAGGTTCCAAGGCTCGCCGAGAAACTTGTCAGCGGCCGGCAGAGCGATTACTTGGCGTACTTCTTCCAGTTCGGCAAGTTCACGCCGGATCACATAAATCACTACGCGAAAGCTTACGGAACGGATGCGCAGTTGCACGCAGCGTTTGAAATATACCGCGCGTTTCCCGCCAATGCGCAATTCAACGCAAGGCAACACGGGCGCAACGAAGTGCCATTGTTTTTCGGCACGGGTGATGGGTCTCCGTTCGCGAAGCTGATCCCGACAATTGCCGAAGGTTTCCGCTCCAGTGGATTCACTCATGTGGAGACTGGGTTGATCCGCGATTGCGCACATTACGTGGTGGACGATCAGCCAGAGGCGGTCTCCGATCTCATTGAGCGCTACGCATCGAAGTGATTGCAACGATAGTGCCGATGCCAACGAACCTGTTCTGCGCCACGATAACGTACCTGGGAGGGAGCAGGTCCATGCAGAAATCATCCTACGTTGTATGTCTCAAAGCGCAATCGTCCCTCATCCACAGACGCCTTTGCTGCGCGCAGCAAAGATTTAAACTGTGAATGCTTGCGCAAGGCGCGAAACCAGGGATCCGACTTTAGAGTCGCGGGCGCGCAAACGAAACCACCCTGAGCAGCCGTTTTGAGCGCGGTTACCGCCAATTCCACCTGCCCAATTTGCGAGTAGTGTCGAGCAAAGTACACCAGAATTTCCGGATCTGGCGCGGCGCCGGTTTCCTGCATGAAGCGTACAGCGTCTTCGCGTCTGCCTTCGAGAAGGGCGAGCAGCGAGTTCATGAGAGCAGTCATCAATTTCGACATGGGTATCTTTCCCAAGCGTTCCCGCAAGAGAGCAACAGCGCGACGCGAATCGCCCAGTGCCGCCCAAGCTGCAGCATCCAGATAGTAGGCAGCACGGCCGCCGTAAGCCTGAATGGTCGCTGCGTATTCGCCAGCCAAAAACAAGGTATGGGCAACGCTGGTGACGACGGCCGGGTCCAACGCGGCTGCCCGCTTGTGAGATTCCAAGGAAAGCTCAAGCAATCCGCGGAAGCGCAACGCCTGGACCAGGCCGGTGAGAGATTCCGGCTCGCCGGGATGAAGCTCCAAGCGCTCGAGCAGCCTGGACACGGCTTCCTCGGCGCGGCCAGAGTCTACCTGTACCACCGTGTAAAACTGATGAGCGCAAGCGAGATCCGGATCGAGCGCCAACGCCCGCAGAAACGCGGTCTGCGACAACTCTCGATTTGCCGAAGACCTGGGGCCAAATTTATCAAGGAACCAGGAACATCTGCCGAGCCAGGCCCACGCCGGCGCGAACGTGGGATCTTCGGCCAGACAAGTCCAGAGCAAGTTTTGCGCGAGGTACATCGCCTCTACGGAACGTTGAACTGTCAGTTCTTGGGCGCGCGCAAATCGCTCGAATGTCGGCCGCGCCACGCCCGGTTGACCCGAGACGGGCGCCTCGAATCGGTACCCGTGCTTGGAGACGGTGCGAATCGCGTCGCGACCAACAATCTTCCGCAGCGCCACGATAATGTTGGTCAAATTCGATTCGCTCACGTGGACAGAAGGCCACAGCGTGGTGATTAACTCTTCCTTGCTAACCAGATGCTCTGCCCGGCGCACCAGACAGAGCAGTGCATCGAACGCTTTGGGCTGAAGCAGCATTTGCGAGCCGCGCCTGGTGAGCAGCCGGTCCTTTGGATGGAGCTCAAAATCGCCAAAGCAGTACGCGGTGTCGATCGAGATTTGATTTTCCTTTGAAAATCCGTGTGCCATAAATAGGTGTACTTTTGAAAAACCAGCCTACACTGTCCGCATGGTCAAATACAAAACACCAGTTTCTTGCTCTCGTGACGCGTATTCTCGCGACTCGTGGACGCATCGCACCGATATCCCGAATGCAATAAGATGCAGGAAATTTGTCGACGGGCAAGCTATCACAAAACGGCTAAGCCGGGCCGCTATCTGTCTCTTGGTGAGTGCGGTTTTTTGTATGGCAAGTTTTGCGCTCCCCTTCCCTCCAGCTACATCTGACGCCGGACCGCAGCAGTCAGCCGCAGTACGAGACGGACAGCACGATTTCGACTTCAACATTGGAGTCTGGCACACACACATAAAGCGAATCCTTGATCCGCTTTCCGGCTCGACTCACTCGATTGAGCTGAACGGAACCGTTACCGTGCGCAAAGTGTGGGACGGCCGCGCGCAACTCGAGGAAATTGAGGCCGAGGGTCCCAATGGACATTGGGAAGGGCTGACCCTGTTCCTCTACAATCCACAGTCACATCAGTGGAGCCAGACTTTTGCAAACAGCAAGCAGGGAGTCTTAACGACGCCTCTGATCGGGGCGTTCAAAGACGGCCGCGGCGAACTCTTCTCGCAAGACACGGTAGATGGCAAGTCGATTCTGGTTCATGGAGTATGGTCGGATATCAATTCCGATTCGCACCGCTATGAAGAGTCGTATTCGGATAATGGCGGTAAAACTTGGAGTGCGGCTTTCCTTGCGGATTTGACCCGCGAAGCCAAGCCGTCAGGGTCGCAGGCTGCCGCGACCACAGAAGATTCCGGAACGGTCCCCTCCACAGCCAACTCCGACGGACCGGGCGATTTCAATTTCGATTTTGGAGCATGGAAGACGCATACTTCGCGCCTGATACATCCACTGACCGGCTCCAAGGAATGGTTCGATATGGAGGGGATTACGAGGGTCGAAAAAGTCTGGAACGGGCGCGGCAATCTAGCGGTGCTCGAATCGGACGGGCCGAAAGGTCACCTCGAATTACTGGCGCTTCGCCTCTATGATCCGCAAGCTCGGCAATGGAACGTCAACTTCTCTACCAGCAATGTCGGCGCACTGAGCGTCCCTTGTATCGGCGAATTCAAGAATGGCCATGGAGAATTCTATGATCAGGAACAATTTAACGGTCGAACCATATTAGTTCGCTTTACATTCCAGTCGCTGTCGCCAGAATCCGCTCAATCCGAGCAGGCTTTTTCAAACGATGGCGGGAAGACCTGGGAAGTGAACTGGATTAATAAATACACACGGCTAAAGGATCACACTGCGGGGTCGAACTAAGTCTCACGGTTATCGAGGAATCCGATGAGCATCATTGCCTCTCCCGTTTGCCCAGGCTTTCATTTGACGAGGAGTTTTTGTTTTGCTAATTCAGTGCGGAACTCTTGTTCCTTGTCGGCGACCAGCTTTTTGTAGCCCTCGGGATCCACGAACGGGTTCGCGCCGCCCTCTTTCCTAAGCGGATATTTTTCTTCAAGCCCGAAATAGCTGCCATGGGCGCCGAGAAAAATATCGCATGGCAATGATTTCAGAACGCGCCACATGCGCTCATAGTCTCCGGCGATCTGTGGATAGGCCGTGTTGCCCACGAGTTTGTAACCGGCGTTCACACCGGGGCCGCCAACGATCACCACGTCAAACGTTTTACCGTGCTCAGTCACCTTCATCGTCCAGGTGGTGCAGCCCTTGGTATGCCCGGGAGTGAGGTGCGCGACAAGTACCGTGCCGCCAAGCTTCACTTCGTCGCCATCGTGCAATACTCGGTCCACTTTGGCGGGCCGATAGAGAGAACTAGGAGTTGCTCCGTACTGAAAATCGTTCTTCCCGCCAGATTCGACGACGGGCACGTCCGCATCCATCACCGTGTACTTTGCCCCGGTCAACTCCTTGATCATCTCGCTCCCAGCGTCGTGATCCCAATGCGCATGACTTATGAGAAGAATTTTTGTGTCCTTGAACTTGAATCCAAGTTTCTCGATGCTGGCTTGAATTAGCGGCATGTTGGCTTCCAGATCGCTGTTAATAAGGATGTTGCCTTGCGGAGTGGTGATCAGGTAATTCGCCAGGCCTTTGCTGCCCACGTAGTACAGGTTGCCTGCAATTTGAAATGGAGGGAACGGTTCAGTCCAGTCTGGAGGGTTCGACTGGGCGAAGACAACACCCGCAGTCAGCGCGATGAAAATTAACAAGCGCGCAACAATCGAGATTTTCTGTCGCATCAGCGGAGTATAAGCAAATTGTCGCCACGATGCGAACCCCAGATTCGCGGAGCGAATTTTCTTGCCCAAGCCTCGGCCAGATTTCCGCCGGAACTCGGCGCAATTCACATCCATTCCCGCGCGCCTCTGCAACCAAAATACTCGACGAGCATCTAGCATATATGCACAGCGCTAAAGCTTACTCCGCCAAAAGTCCCACATCACCGATGGCTTTCGCCACAATTCCGAGGCGCGAGCCCACCGACCACGACGTGCAGATTGAAATTTTATTCTGCGGCATCTGCCATTCCGATCTTCATTCCGTGCGCAACGAGTGGAGCGAGTTCATGCCCACCGTCTATCCGATTGTTCCGGGCCACGAGATTGTGGGCCTCGTAACCAAAGTCGGCTCCGCAGTCACCAAGTTCAAGTCCGGAGATCTCGCCGCCGTCGGCTGTCTGGTGGATTCGGATGGCACTTGTCCCGAATGCCGCGCCGGCTTTGAACAGTTTTGCCCGAACTTCACGCTCACTTTCAATTCGCCGGACAAGCACCTCGGAGGCGTAACTTACGGCGGGTACTCCGACAGCATTGTCGTGGATCAAAGATTTGTCCTGCGGCTCCCCGCGAATTTGAATCTTGCCGGAGCCGCTCCACTACTCTGCGCTGGAATCACCACTTACTCGCCGATGCGGCGATGGAATGTCGGCAAAGGTAAAAAAGTTGGCGTCGTTGGGCTCGGCGGGCTGGGCCACATGGCCGTCAAATTTGCCCGCGCCTTCGAAAGTCACGTGGTGGTTTTCACCACCTCGCCAAACAAAAAGGAAGACGCGCTGCGCCTCGGCGCCGACGAGGTCGTCGTTTCCCGCAATACCAATGAAATGCAAAAGCACGCCGAGAGTTTCGATTTTATTCTCGACGCCGTTTCCGCCGACCACGACATCAACGCCTATATCAATCTGCTCCGTCGCGACGGCAACCTTACGATTGTCGGTGCACCGGCCAAGCCGCTCAGTGTTGCTGCCTTCGGCTTGATTATGCGCCGCCGCAGTTTTTCCGGCTCCAGCATCGGCGGTCTCCCTGGAACTCAAGAAATGCTCGATTTCTGCGGCAAGCACAACATCACCGCCGACGCCGAAGTCATCCCCATCCAAAAGGTGAATGAAGCGTACGAGAGGCTGCTCAAGTCCGATGTAAAGTATCGTTTTTCCATCGACATGGCTTCTCTTAAATCTGAGTAATACTTCCCTGACCGTCTGACTGTTCTGTCGCAACGGTGCGCAACGGCAGCATCGCAACGAGGATTTATTTCGCAAGGAGACACCATGCAAAAACGCACGCTCGGAAAAAGCAATCTGGAAGTATCGGCAATCGGTCTCGGCTGCATGGGACTGAGTTTCGCCTACGGTACGGCACTCGAGAAGAAGGAAGGCATTTCCCTAATTCGCGCCGCCGTCGAGCAAGGCGTAACATTCTTCGATACCGCGGAAGCATACGGTCCCTTCGCAAACGAAGAACTCGTCGGCGAAGCGCTTGCTCCGTTTCGCAGCAAGGTTGTAATCGCCACCAAGTTCGGCTTCAAATTTGATCCCAACACCAACAAACAGGCCGGGCTGGACAGCAGGCCCGCGCACATCAAAGAAGTCGCCGAGGCCTCGCTCAAGCGACTGAATACCGACGTCATCGATCTCTTCTACCAGCACCGCGTTGATCCGGACGTGCCCATCGAAGATGTCGCCGGGACCGTGAAAGACCTGATCCAGCAAGGCAAGGTAAAACATTTCGGGCTTTCCGAAGCTGGCGTAAAAACCATTCGTCGCGCGCACGCCGTCCAGCCGGTTGCCGCGCTCCAGAACGAATACTCGCTTTGGTTCAGAGAGCCGGAGAAAGAGGTACTGCCTGCGCTCGAAGAACTGGGAATCGGGTTCGTTCCGTTCAGCCCGCTTGGCAGAGGTTTTCTCACCGGTAAAATCGACGAAAATACCAAGTTCGACAAAAATGATTTCCGCAACAACCTTCCACGTTTCACACCGGAAAATCGAAAAGCAAATCAATCTGTCGTCGATCTGCTGAGCGCCATCGCCCGTCAGAAGAAAGCCACGCCGGCGCAAATCGCGTTGGCTTGGCTGCTGGCGCAGAAGCCCTGGATCGCTCCCATTCCCGGCACCACGAAACTGCATCGCTTGGAAGAAAATCTTGGAGCCGCCAAGGTGGAGCTGACGCCGGAAGATCTCCGCCAAATCGACCTCGCCGCCTCACAAATCGCGGTGCAAGGCGCGCGCTACCCCGAAGAAATGCAAAAAACCGTGGGCCGCTGAGCTGCAAAGGCAAACGAGGAACAAACTGACCCCTGACAAGCCCTTGCCGTTCCATTGCGCGAAATCGTGCGACAATCGCTCGAGGCCAAAATGGAGCCTGAACGTTTTCGCTTCGGTCTCTTCGAGTTCGATGCCGTAACCCGTGAACTTCGTCGCGAAGGCGCCCTCGTCCGCCTGCAGTCGCAGCCCGCCCAAGTTCTCGCTTGCCTGATCGAGCGTGCAGATCAAGTCGTCTCGCGCGATGATCTCCGCAAAGCTGTCTGGAGCGACGAAACCTTCGTCGACTTCGAACGTGGCCTGAATTTCTGCATCTCGCAGATTCGCTCCGCCCTCAAAGACGATTCGGCCGAGCCCACTTACATCCGCACAATTCCCAAGAAGGGGTATCAGTTTATAGCACCGGTTCAACGTATATCGATCCAGCAGCCAGCGCTACCAAACAACGAACCCGTGCGATCCCCTGCTTTCACTGCGCGAAGCGCTGCCTTGGCCCTCGGACTAGCCATTATCGCCGCGCTCTCCGTCCTCGCCTATCGTTCCAGATCTGTCCAAAGCGCGAAGCAGCCGCCCATCCTCGCGGTCTTGCGCTTCGACAACGAGACCGGCGACCCCGGCATGAGCCGGTTCGCCGATGCGCTCACCGACGACGTTGTCGAGCAATTGACCTCTCAGAGCGGCAACCGCTATCGCACTATCGGCAATGCGCAAATCCTCAGACTCCCCCGCGAGCAGCGCGATCTAAAAGCTGTCGCAACCTCGCTGCAGGCTGCGTATGTCGTACTCGGCCAGGTGCAATCCAACGGGACTGAAATCCGCATCCTCGCTCATCTGATCCGTTTGCCTGATCAAACGCACATCTGGGTCGCGCGCCTGGACCGCCCGCTCAACGATCCGCTCAGCTTGGAATCTGAAGCGGCTCACAAAATTGCCGCAGAGTTATCGCCGCGAATCATGGCGGACCCGAGCCACGCCGTCCCGCTTCCGCCCGCAAATCGCTGAATCCTCGATAGCTAGCTCTTAATCTTTTTCTACGCTCGCGCCGCCTTGAACTCACTTGCCAAAACAGGCTCTGCCCCGCACTCTGCGGTCGGCTGCCAAGTTCGGAGGTAACTCGATGTCCGACGGTCTATCGCGAAGGACCCTGCTGAAGCTCGCCTCGATCGGCGTTCCGCTAAGTGCAGTCAACTTATCCGCCGGACTGCTCGGTTCACCGCCCCGGAATGTCGGGAGCGAGCATATTCCTGTTAGCGACTTCTTCCCTGCCTATCCGCCGGACCTGATTCGCGAAATTGTCACCGTGGCACATTTCGATTTTAAGCGCGTCAAAGAAATCGTCGATGCCCACACCTCGCTGGCAAACGCTGCCTGGGACTGGGGATTTGGCGATTGGGAAACGCCCTTGGGCGCCGCTTCACACATGGGAAATCGGAAGATTGCCGAATACCTGGCTGCCCAAGGAGCACGGCCATCGGTGTTCTCAGCGGCAATGCTCGGTCAACTCGATGTGGTTAAGGCGTTTGTGATCGCGCAGCCGGGCGTGCAGCGCATTCGCGGCCCCCACAGCATTAGCCTGCTTGCCCACGCCAGAATGGGCGGCGAAGCTGCGAAGCCCGCATTCCAATTTTTGCAATCGTTGGGAGACGCCGACGCAGAACCACCCGTTTCGCTTCCTGACGCCGAAGCGGCTTCACTCGTGGGGACCTATGTTTTCGGCCAAGGTGCAACTCAACAGGTGGAAGTCAACGCGGACCTGAAAATGTACGCGAACAACAAAATGTATACGCACCCTCCGCAACTAAATTGGACGCGTGCCGGCGCCATGACTCGCCCGCTTTTCCACCTCGGTGACCATGCGTTTTACCCGGCCGGTGCCCCGTCGGTGCGCATCCGCTTTGTGAAGGACGCTGGCTTTGTCGTGATGACCGTCAGCGATGCAGACCAAACGGTGACCGCACGACGAAAACTCGAAGCGCAGTAATCTCCCTGACCTCGCTCCACTCCAAATGATTCGATGGACGCTGACGCGTCTCAATCACAATACGCGAGCACCTGAACAGCCCAGCAGGTTACACTTTCTCGTCACCGGCGAGTTTCTGCCTTGCGAGGAATAAAGCACATGGACATCAAGAGAGTGGGCTCGCAACCTTCCGCCAAAGGTCCGTCTGAGTGGTTCACCGGAACGGTGCGCATCGATCCATTATTTCAGGCGCCCGACCCGGCGCTCGTTCAATGCGCCAGCGTAACCTTCGAACCGGGCGCGAGAACCGCCTGGCATACGCATCCAGTCGGTCAGACGCTCATCGTCACCGCTGGTTGCGGTTGGGCCCAGCGCGGTGGCGGACCGGTCGAGGAAATTCGGCCCGGCGATGTGGTCTGGTTCTCGCCCGGTGAGAAACACTGGCACGGCGCCACGCCGACCACCGCCATGACGCACATCGCCATTCAAGAAAAGCTGGGCGGTAAAGTTGTCGAATGGCTTGAGCAGGTTACCGCCGACCAATACCGGAAGTGATCAATCCTTCGGGCTGGCGTAGAGCGAGTCGATCGGCGCAAACGCGGTCTCTTGCCGTATCTGCCTTGCAATCACTTTACCGGAACGCCCATACACCCGGTAAGCGCGCGAGCGTTTCTTGGAGCTGATGACTCTGTAAAAATGGCCGTCTATGAATTGAATCGCGCAATTGTTCTCAATGGCGATTCCGAAGCCCCCGGTTTTTTGAATCATGCCCCGAAAGTGCTTTCGCCGCGGGATTCCCCTCGTCTCGCTATTGTAATGTGGGCAGTGAATTCCTTTGATGAGTCCCAAACCTCTTACATTTATATATTCCCATTTTCGTGGACTATAGAAAGACATCGAATCGGAATGCCCGGAAGTGAACCAACAAATCGCTCCCGCGCTAATGCCAGAAAGCACGGTTCCCTTTGCGTAAGCGGCTCTTAACAGTTTGTCTACGCCCAAGCGGCGCCACAGCCGCATCATGAGTAAAGTGTTTCCGCCGCCGACGTAGATAATGTCCGCCCAGGCTATCTTCTTCCGAATCTGCTCTCGCGAAGGTTGTTCCTTGACGAGAAACAGAACATCCGTCTTACATTTCAGAAATTTCCCAAAATATTCTTGGACCCGGTTCCAATACCTTTCGGAATCCGAGCTGGCGGTTGGAATAAAAAGGAGCTTCGGGTTCTTTTTGTTTGAGAGCCGGATGGTCTCTCGGTCGATCACTGCAGTGCCCCTGGTTCTTATTTCGCCGCCACCGATTGCCACGATCACTTTTCGCATGTCTTCATTTTATACGAGCGCAAAATCGCTAGGAAAGTCTCGCGGCATCACGAATCGCGCTGCCCTGATCGCTCAGGCGTTTCGTCGCCACCACCTTCCGCTCTTTAATCCATTCCGGCGCAACTTCTCGCTCTTCCGGCCGCTTCATGGTGAACGCCGCGATAACCCGCTCCTTCTGCAGCCACCACACGCTGAAACTTGATGTCTATATCTCTCCCCGACAAAAAACCCTTCGAAAGCGGCGGCCGCTCATACGGCAACGCGTCATCGGCGGAAATAATCGTCAACTCGCGCGGCTTCAGCCCGCGCGCGACCAACTCTTTCGCGGCGTAACCCGCCACCATCCCGCCGCCCAAAATGATGTATTTGCTTGCTGTCATAATTCCTCAATTTTCTTAGCTTGCTTCTGCCGGTTGGATGCACGCCACGCGGGATTTGTCCGGGGAATAGTGGCACGCCCCCCCGACATGGATAGAGTTCCTCGGCGGCCAAACCTTACGCGACATTCCATCGTGGCGACGGAATACCGATTTATGCGCGCTACGTTCTGAGTTATCCCATTGTACGCTACCGCACAATTCATCGGCTTCCCCATTGACATGCATTCAGAGTTGTATCCTACTTACATTAGTCACCTAATCTTTGCCTTCGGTGTCTAGCTCCGGCCTTCGTAAAACGTAAAAACGGTCTCGGCCGCTTTCCCTTACCCGATTCCGCGTTATTTCCTTAATCGACTAGTTGCAACGCGTCGGGTGTTTGTCGAGCTTCCGCGCGCCGACTCACCCGGGCGCTGCCTTTTCGATGTAGTTGGCGCAGACACCACGACGCAATGGTGGCACCGCCGGAAAGAGCGAAAATGGACTGGCCCTTCCCATGCTTATTAAGTCCAGGTCAGCTCGCAGCTGTTCCATTTTGGGTTTGACATGAGATGACGACAACCTTTTCTCTGGTTCGCAAGATGCAGTTTGGATTTGGTTTCGCCCTTGCCCTGCTGTTTCTCGTGGGCATCATCTCCTACCGCAGCCTTACAGCCTCCGCTACCAGCGAACTGTGGGTTACGCACACCCATCAGGTGATCGAGCATCTGCAAACCTTGCTCGCCGCCATGGAAAATATCGAAACCGACTACCGCGGATACGCCCTCACCGGCGATGAATCCTTCCTCGCATCCTACCGAATCGGTATTTCCGATGCGGGACGCGAAGAAGAAACCTTGCGCGGTATGACTGCAGACAATCCCATTCAGCAACCACGTTTCCCAATTCTGGAAAGCTTGCTGAAGCAAAAAGTCGCCTATGCCGATGAAGTCATTCGCCTACGCAAAAATGTCGGTCTGGCCGCCACCGCGAACCAGGTCCAAAAAGGCGACGGCAAACAGCTCATGGACGAATATCGTTCCATCATCCACGACATGGAAGCCGAAGAAAATCGCCTGCTCAAAGAACGAGCCCAAAGCACCGACGTGCCAATGCGCCGTACCAAAATGGCACTCATTTTCGGAAGTTTCCTCGGGCTGCTCACCGCCGTCATGGGCGCGTGGATCATCCAACGCGACGCCGCGAGCCAGCGCGAAAGCTCTGAATTTCTGAACCTCACTCACGACGCCATCGTTGTGCGCAACCTCAAGAGTGAGATTTTGTTCTGGAATCCAGCCGCGGAAAAACTGTACGGCTGGCAGCGAGCCGAAGTCCTCGGCAAAACGACCCACGCCCTCCTGCAAACCGTTTTCCCCAAGCCTCTCAAAGAGATCGAAATGGAACTATTTGCCGAAGGCTATTGGGAGGGCGAACTCATCCACCAGCGGCGCGACGGAACCGCCCTCACCGTCTCCAGCCGCTGGGCGTTGCGCAAGGACGCCACCGGCAAACCCATCGCAATCTTGCAAAGCGATCGTGACATCACCCTGCGCAAGCGCGACGATCACAAATTCCGCGCCCTCTTGGAAGCCGCTCCCGACGCCATGATCATCGTGAACAGCGCCGGACTCATCGAGTTGGTGAACGCCCAAATGGAACAATTCTTCGGCTACTCCCGCGAAGAAGTTCTCGGCAAGTCCATCGACATGCTGGTGCCCGAACGATTTCGTGGCAAACACGAACAGCATCGCCAGGGTTTCCTGCAATCCCCGCGGAATCGCGAAATGGGCGCCGGCCTGGAACTCTACGGCCTCCACAAAGACGGCAGCGAATTCCCGGTCGAAATTAGTTTAAGTCCCATCGAAACTCTCGATGGAGTCTTAATCTCCAGCGCCATTCGCGACGTTACCCAGCGCAAGCGAAACGACGAAAAACTACGCGACAGTGAAGAACGCTTTCGGTTGTTGGTTTCCGACGTCAGGGATTACGCCATCTTAATGCTCGATCCAACCGGCCACGTCATCAGTTGGAACACCGGCGCGCAGCGCATCAAACAATATTCCTCGCAAGAAATTATCGGACAACATTTCTCCTGCTTTTATCCCCCAGAGGATATTCAAGCAGGCAAGCCCGAACGCAAACTCGAAATCGCCATCGCCCAAGGCCGCTGCGAAGACGAAGGCTGGCGCCTCCGCCGCGACGGAACCCGCTTCTGGGCCAACGTGGTCATCACCGCTCTTCACGACGGAGCGGGAACACTCCGCGGCTTTGGAAAAGTCACGCGAGACATCACCGAACGTAAACAAGCCGAAGAACGCCTCGAACAACGCACCAAAGAACTCGCTCTCTCCAACTCCGGCCTCATCGAAGCCAACAAAGAGTTGGAATCCTTCAGCTATTCCGTATCTCACGACCTCCGCGCGCCACTCCGCGGCATTGATGGCTTCAGCCATGCCCTGCTCGAAGACTACTCCGCTCGCCTGGACGACAACGCTAAAGATTATCTGCACCGCATCCGTGCCGCCACTCAGCGCATGGGCATCCTCATCGACGACCTGCTGAATCTTTCCCGCGTCAATCGCGGCGCGATGCATACGCAAAATCTCGACATCAGCGCCATGGCTCACGCCGTTGCCGGGGACCTCCGCAAAGCTCAGCCCGAACGCCAGTTGGAGCTCTGCATCGAAGACGGAATCCATGCTGTCGCCGACCCCAACCTAATCCGCATCGTGCTGGAAAATCTTTTGAGCAACGCTTGGAAGTTCACCTCCAAGCGCCCCACGGCACACGTCCAGTTTGGCCGCGCCCAGTTCAACGGCACCTGCGCCTATTTCGTTCGCGATGACGGCGCCGGCTTCGATCCCAACTATGCCGACCGGCTCTTCGGCGCCTTCCAAAGGCTCCACTCCACCACCGAATTTCCCGGCACCGGCGTAGGACTTGCCACCGTGCAGCGCATCGTACGCCGCCACCGCGGCCGCATCTGGGCGGAAAGCGCGCTCAATCAAGGCGCAACTTTTTATTTCACGCTGGCGGAAACGCCTTCATAAGGGAGAGTAACGTGATGGGTAAAGTCCTTTTGCTGGTAGAAGACAATCCGGACGATGAAGCGCTCACCGTTCGCGCTCTAAAAAAGAACAACATCGTCAACGAGGTCGTCGTCGCTAGAGACGGCCTCGAAGGCTGGGAGTATCTCACCGGTACCGGCAAGTACACCGGCCGCGACGCGAGCCTGCTCCCGCAAATGATGCTGCTCGATCTAAAACTCCCCAAGCTCGATGGCCTCGGCCTCCTCCGTCTGGTTCGCGATGCCGAACACACCAAGCTTCTCCCTGTCGTCATCCTCACTTCTTCCAACGAAGAGCAAGACCGCATCAATGGCTACTCCCTCGGCGCCAACAGTTACGTCCGCAAACCCGTCGACTTCGAACAATTTGTCGACGCCGCCCGCCAACTCGGCCTCTATTGGCTCGTCCTCAACGAACCGCCTCCCAGGAGAAAGTAAATGAATACGCCCCTCCGTGTCCTCATCGTTGAGGACTCCGAAGACGATAGCGATCTCCTCGTCCGCGAACTCCGCCGCGGTGGCTACGACGTGCAATTTGAACGCGTCGAAACCGCCGCCGCCTTCAAATCCACTTGCGACTCGCAAGACTGGCAACTTATCGTCTCCGATTTCGCCATGCCTCACTTCTCCGGAATCGAAGCGCTCAGTCTCGCCAAAAAAAAGCGTCCCGATATTCCATTCATCTTCGTCTCCGGAACCATGGGCGAAGAAACCTCCGTCAACGCCATGCGCAACGGCGCTCACGACTATCTCGTCAAGGGCAATCTGCAGCGCCTGGTCCCCGCCGTCCAGCGTGAACTTCGCGACGCCGAAGAGCGCCGCGAACGCAAACGCCTCGAACTCCACGTCAACCAACTCCAGCGGCTGGACGCCATCGGCAGGCTCGCGGGCGGCGTCGCCCACGATTTCAACAATCTTCTCGGCGTAATCCTTGGGCAAAGTGAAATCCTGCTCGATCGCTCCAAAGATCCTTCTAGTGTTCACGGCCTGGAAATGATTAGAGACTCCGCCCGTCGCGGCGCCACCCTCACTCGCCAGCTGCTCGCTTTCGGCCGCCGCCAGGTCCTCGAAACCAGAGTGCTCAATCTCAACATGGTTCTCGCCGACCTCGAAAAATTATTGCGTCGCGTAATCGGCGAAAATATCGAGCTCCAATTTCAAACCGAAGAAAAATTGTGCAGCACGGAAGCCGATCCCGGCCAGATCGAACAAGTCATCGTCAATCTCGCCATCAACGCGCGAGACGCCATGCCCGATGGCGGCAAGCTCACCATCGCCACCGCCAATCTTGTGCTCGACGAAGCCTATGCCGACCGCCGCGCCGTCGTAAAACCCGGCCGCTACGTCCAGGTCGTCGTCAGCGACACCGGTTGCGGCATGGACCAGGAAACCCAAGCCCGCCTCTTCGAGCCGTTCTTCACCACCAAGGAACTCGGCAAAGGTACCGGCCTCGGCCTTGCCACCGTCTATGGCATCGTCAAACAAAGTGGCGGCTACATCTGGGTCTACAGCGAAGTCGGCCACGGCACCGCCTTCAAAATCTTTTTGCCCATGGTCATGGCCGCTGCCGAAGGCACCCAATATGCCGAGCCTACCGACCAAGTCCCTCGAGGCTCGGAAACTATCTTGATGGTGGAAGACGACGCCTCGCTCCGCGAAGTCACCGCCGAATTCCTCCACAGCAGCGGTTACACCGTGCTCGCCGCGGCTTCCCCGGACGAGGCCCTGCGCCTTTCGCACTCCCATGCCGGCCAGATCGATTTTCTCTTGACCGACATCATCATGCCCAAAATGAATGGACGAGAACTCGCCACCAAACTCAGCGAATCTCGCCCAGACATGAAAGTCCTCTATGTTTCCGGTTACGCCGACGGCATCGTCCGCGACGGCGTCCACGGCAAGCTGGACGACACTCTCGCTTTCCTGCAAAAGCCCTACACCCGCCGCGCCCTCATGCGCAAAATCCGAGACATCCTCGATTCGCATGCCGTCAAATCTCTCGCCGACAAACGCTAGTTCTAGCCCAACCTTACTTTCTCCGCGCCCTCTGCGTCTCTACGTTAAGTCTCTTCGCGCTCGTCTTCTTCCACGACGCCCCAATGAGCGCGCCGCATATATTCTTGACTCGCCCGCCAGCCTGTAATACCTTCCCCCGCGCGTCAAACGGGGAATTCATCATGCCTACACCGAAAAAGAACAACATCCCCGCGGACAAGCTCGCTCTCTACGAAAAACTCGTCCAAACCAATCCCAAGCTCGAACGCAAGGGAGCCGCCAACCCTTACACCTCGCTCAACGGCCACATGTTCACCTATCTCAACCCCTCCGGCTCGCTCGCCCTCAGACTCCCCAAAGAAGAGAGAGAAAAATTCTTGCTCGCCCACAAAACCACGCTCTTCGAAGCCTACGGTGTAGTAATGAAGGAATACGTGAAGGTTCCCGACGCCCTGCTGAAAGACACCAAAAAGCTGCAACCCTACTTCCAGCTAAGCTACGAATACATCAAATCCCTAAAGCCCAAACCCACCAAAAAACCAAAAAAGAAATCATAGCTTCGCTTTCACAAAACCCGCGCCTCACACCGCCGTTCGGCTAAACTAACCTTTAGTCGGGCCCTATGACTCCAAAGCTCCCGTCTCGCCGCCAATTTCTAGCCAATGCCGGGCTTCTCGCCGGAACCACCCTCGCCTCCCCATCACTCCGCCTTTTCCCCAACCTGATCGACTCCCCCAAAATTGCCTCGCCCGTCTCGCCGCAAAGCGAACCCGTCGCCGACTACAGCCTGCGCATCCAGTCCGCCCCCATCGAGATCGCCCACAATCGCATCGTCTCCGCCATCACCTATAACGGACAATTTCCCGGCCCCCTCTTGCGCTTCAAAGAAGGCCGCCCCGTCATCATCGACGTCCACAACGACACCAGCACTCCCGAACAATTGCACTGGCATGGACAAATAGTTTCCACCGATGTCGATGGTGCCGCCGAGGAAGGCACGCCTTTTATCGAAGCCCACGGTATGCGCCGCCTTCAATTCACCCCGCGTCCCGCCGGTTTGCGTTTCTACCACACCCACAATCGTGCCGGAGCCAATCTTCACGCCGGCCAATATAGCGCGCAAGTCGGCCCTGTCTATATCGAGCCGAAAGACGACCCCGGTAATTTCGACCGCGAGATTTTTCTCGTCCTCAAGGAATTCGAGCCTTCCTTCAGCCAAGGCGGGGATATGGACATGAATTTTCTCGCGCCTGCCGCTCGCGTAAAGGAACTGGAAGACTCCGGCGAATCCGCCATGAAAGCATCGCTCGCCAAAGGCCTGCCTCACGGATACGAAGTCGGCTACCGCTATTTCACCGTCAACGGACGCATGCTCGGGCACAGCGATCCTCTACGCGTGAAACAAGGTGAACGCGTGCTCTTTCACATCTTGAACGGCAGCGCCACGGAAATTCGCAGCCTCGCCCTGCCCGGCCACACTTTCAAAGTCGTCGCGCTCGATGGCAACCCGGTTCCCACCACTGCGGATCTCCCCGCCCTATGGCTGGGCACCGCGGAAAGAATTTCCGCCGTAGTGCACATGAATCAGCCTGGTGTTTGGATCATGGGCGATTTGGCGGACGACGATCGCGCTCACGGGATGGGCATCGTCGTCGAGTATGCTGGCCACAAAGGCAAACCGCTTTGGACCACGCCCAAACCTTTCCATTGGAACTACGCGCGGTTTGCCAAAACCTCTGCGGCCCCTTCACCGCCTGACGAAACCATCGATATGCTTTTTGCTAAGCAAAACGCCGCCGACCGAGGCTTCAATCTCTGGACCATCAACGGAAAATCTTTCCCGCAAGATTCCATGCCCATGGCTGCGTCCCATCATCTCCGTCTGGGCAGCCGTTATCGTTTGCGGTTGCGCAATGCTAGCGACGACATTCATCCCGTCCACCTTCATCGCCACAGTTTCGAGCTGACTAAAATTGCCGGCCAATCTCTTTCCGGCATCATGAAAGACGTCGTAATGGTCGGTGGATACCAGCAAATCGAAATCGATTTCGTCGCTGATAATCCCGGCCTGACCCTCTTTCATTGCCATCAGCAATTACACATGGATTTCGGCTTCATGACCCTCTTCGACTACGCTTAAACGCCCGCCGAGAATTTGATCGCGTGGGGACCCACTTGGAGTGCGGCGACTCGTCGCCGCCCCTCTTCCGCCTCAATCCGGCTTCTTCGCCCCGTAATGATCCGCTAGCTCTTCCCCATCAAATCCGTGCGTATAGCTTTCCTTAATCTCCGGCAACATTGTCGAGCTCCACTCATTCCACTCCCGCACTAGCCGCTGATAGATCTCCTTCCGCCGCTCCTTCAAATTCGCCCGCTCCAAGGGATCTTCCACCACGTTAAACAAAAACGTATTCTCGCGAATCTTCAGAAACTTGTAATCCCCATCGCGCATCGCTCGCTGCTCGTTCGACTTGTATCGCCAAAATAATTTGCGCGGCACCGGCGCGGCATTTTCCGTCAGCATCGGCAACAGATTCATACCATCCAGCGGATACGCCGCATCCGCTTCCCCACCAGCGGCCGCCAGCAGCGTTGGCATCCAGTCCATGCTGATCCCCACCTGCTCCGTCGTCCGGCCCTGCGCGATCCGTGCCGGCCAGCAAATCAATGCCGGAATCCGCAAACCGCCTTCCAGCAATTCCGTCTTTTTCCCCGTGAATGGCCACGTGTCCGCAAAACGCTCTCCGCCGTTATCGCTGGTAAAAATCACAATCGTATTTTCCGTTAAGCCGTTCGCATCCAGCGCCGCCAATACCCGCCCAACCTGCCGGTCCATTTCTTCAATCATCTTCTGATACGTTTTCTGCGATCCGCCGTCGAAGTCGATCAAGCCCCCGCTACCCGGCTGCCGCAAACGCTCAGACTCCGCTTCGTCGCCCGGAGCCTCCCACGGCCAATGCGGCGCGTTGAAGTGCAAGCTCAGCAAAAACGGTCGCTCCGATTTTGCATACCCGTTCACCACCTCCACTGCGTGCCCGCCCAGCAAATCCGTCAAATATCCCGCTTTGTGAATCGGAACATCGTCCTCCCAAAAATCTTCCCGGGGTTGTCCGTTCATGTGCGAAAAATAATCCACCGCGCCGCCGCGGAATCCATAAAAATGGTCGTAGCCGCTCTTCAGCGGACCAAACTTCGGCGGTACACCCAAATGCCATTTGCCCACCAGCGTCGAACTGTAGCCCACTTTCCTCAATAACGACGGCAACGTCGGATGTTCCGGCGGCAATCCCACATTCACATTTCCCGCCAGCGGCTCTTCCAACCCCAGCCGCAAACGATACTGATAGCGTCCCGTAATCAATGCCGTCCGCGTAGCCGAACACACCGCGGAATTCGCATAGCCCTGCAGAAAACGCACCCCTCGAGCCGCAATCCGGTCGATATTCGGCGTCTTCAAATCCGGCCGCCCATAGCAAGCCACATCCGCATAACCTAAATCGTCCGCCAAAATAAAAACAATATTCGGCGCCTTCGTCTTCGCCGCCGCCCCCAAAATTTCCGCCCCCATCGCTACCGCGACGGCCACCGCCCCAGCCGCCACTCCCCGTATCACTTCCCGCCGCGTAATCGCCCTGCTATCGCTCACTCCAAGCCTCCCCACGCCAAGCTTCCCGATGCCGAGCCGACGCAAGCATTTGCCCGGAAGCGTCCCCAGCGAAGTCTGCCGTTCTCCGCGCTCTCTGCGTCTCTGCGTTAAATTTTTTCTCCGCCCGCCCGCATCCCACGCCACTCAAGCCGCAAACTATTAGCTTGTGGCCCGCACAACTATAAACCTGTCATCCCGGGAATTGCCTGCGTCCTTTCTCCCGGGATCTGCTGTCTGAAGCTAGCCCCTGGGTCATCTAGCCCCGAATCTTTGATTGCGTCCTGAGGTGCCGCCGGTAGTAAACGCGCCCTCCATCCTTCATTTCGCTGCCGCGTCAAATCTCTTCCCGCCACCAATCTCACGCCACTTAATCCATCCATACCATAAACTTGTCATTCCGGGGCTGGCCTGCCGTACTTCGGCAGGCCAGCCCCGGAATCTGCTGTCTGCAACGAGCTGCAATCAACTTTCGGACATCTAGCCCAGAATCTCGCCATTCGCCCTAATTGCCGCGGGCAATGACTGCTGCTCTTCTCCCCGTCGACTGTGCTCCGCGTCAAATCACATGCCAGCCATACGCGCAACTGTCAGACCGCATCGCCGTCCTCGATGTTCCCGCAACTATTGCACCCGCAAGTCGCGCACCCAACGAATCATTGGGCCCTGAGTCTCCTCGACAATACCCTGCGAACTAAATCCAGACTTCTCCGCAACCCTAAGCGACGCCGCATTAGCTGGCGCAATCCTCAGCACCATTTGGCGAACTTCCGTCTCCGTCCGCAAATATTCACCCATCAAATTGATCGCTCGCGATGCTAGACCACGCCCTCGCCACGGCCGAGAAATTCCGTACGAGATATTCACGTTCTCTGGATCGGACTGGAATGTCAGGTTCACTTCAATAAAGCCAATCAACGTCCCTGTGGCGTAATCGCACACCCCAAATACTCTCCGTGGGCCGCCGACCCTCCAGTTCTCTTCGCAGTTCTTGAGGAACACCTCGACATTCGCGAGTGTGCTACGTCCCCCGCTGACCCAGGTCGCCATCTCCTCATCCTCTCCCGCCAGATGCTCCACTGCATCCTCCAGGCCCAAAGGACGCAAGTAGATGACCCCATCTAGGAATTTTGCGTTGTCAGGCAAATTCATCCCGCTACCTCTCTGTTACCCGATCACGGTTGGAATCAAGCAATCTCCTAACCCTGACGCTGATACTACGATGCAACGCTGCCTCAGCGCCCTGCAAGAGAGAACGTCCGCAATCACCGGTTGACCCGATAACGCGAAACCTATAAAAGACCTTGACTTTTGGTATCTAATCAGTTAAAGTATGGATTGTTTACTGGCGCGGAGGAGAAAGCACTTCTCCGTGTCCACCAAATCACCATCCGCCCCTCATTTCGCAACAATTCCCACCGCGCCCCTAGTCCTTATAACGACCCGTTACGCGTCGCATCGCCCTCTCACACCCGCGCCCCTATGCTTGCCCGCGCCTCCTCTAAACCCTTTATCATCTGCAGTTACAAACTGCCAATCCCGCAACCCCTTTAGAATTACATCCTTACAAATTGCCGGGGTGGCGGCCCCCTCGTGCGCTCCTCCTCTCTCCGAGTTTTCATCCAACGTCCTGTTATCAACAGCTTACGAAGTCCGCTCCCAACGCCACGCCCGGTCTGGAGCGAGCCGCCATACGTCGGCACAAATTCTTCGCCACCCTCAAATCCTTTCCCGCTCCGCAACCCTCCGCGCCCTCTGCGTCTCTGCGTTTATGCCGATTCCTGCTTTCCACGAAACATTTCCCCACCTACCCTCGTATCTCTCTCCAAATGCCAGGGAGGCGTTCCTGATGACATCCTTCGCTCCATCGAAATTCGCCGTTTCGCCAGTGCGCACTGCGCTCTGCTCTGCCGTGCTCTTCCTGGCGCCCGTTGTCGCGCTAGCGCAATCCGCTCCGGCGCAATCCACCGCCCCGCAGCCCGCCACAGTCCGCCCGGCGGTTGTTCGCACTTCTTCCGACACCCACGACCGCTGGCTCCACGTTCGCGTCGATGGCGACTCCAAAGAAGAAGTCGTTCGCGTCAACGTCCCTCTCGAACTCGCGGAAAAAATTCTCCCCAGCATCAATCAGCATCGCCTTGAAAACGGCAAAGTGAAGTTCGATACCGGAGACACCCACGGCGTCGATCTCCACGCCATCATGGACGCCGTCCGCACCGCGAAGGACGGCGAATTCGTCACCGTGCAGGCCAAAGACTCCGACGTCCGTGTCGCCAAGCAGAATGGCTACTTGCTGGTCCACGTGCTCGACAAGAGCGGCCACCACTCCGGCAAAAAAACGCAAGTCGAAGTAAAAGTCCCCATGAAAGTCGTAGACGCGCTATTCTCCGCCGGCAAGGATGAACTAGACCTCGTCGCTGCCCTCCACGCTCTTTCCGCGCAAGGCGACACTGAACTCGTTTCCGTCAAGGACGAAGAAAACACCGTCCGCGTCTGGCTCGACAACAAGAACGAATCAAACTAACTCAGGAGGCGAAAATGTTCTTGCTCGCAAAAGTAGCTATCGGCTGTGGCGCAACCCTTCTCGCGGCAGGCGCATATACCTGCCGCGAAGGCATGCTCAACGTCCAGGTGGACGAACAAAATCACGGCGGCTCGCACGTCCACGTTTGGGTACCGGCCGCTCTCGCGCCCATGGTGCTGCATTTCGTTCCGGCCGATAAACTCCGCGACGGGCTCAGAGAGGCTGGTCCCTGGCTGCCCACGCTGCGCGCCTTCACTCGCGAACTCCGCAAATACCCGGATGCCAACTTTGTCGAAGTGCGCGACCCCAATCAAACCGTCCACATCCGCACCAGCGGCGGCAAAATCCTGATCGACGTCCATAGCCCGGACGAAAACGTTCACATCGACTGTCCCCTAGCCACCATCGAAGATATTGCCGGAGAGCTGCAAGCCAAAGCTCCCAGCGCCTGATTTTGTGCAGCCGAGGAGAAAGGTAGTTGAAAGAGAGAATCGCACAAGCGTCTGTTAGAGCAAAGGTTTTGCACCACCCAATGCGAGCAGCATCAAGGCTTGACCGAAAAATTTGAGCGTGCAGTTTGTGCGTGCGGCCAGCAGTAGTTTTGGAAGAGCAGTTTAGAACAGAAAGGTTTGCATAACTGATCGAGGAGCGATTTTATTCGGCGGCTTCTTTCGCCGGAATAAAATAAACCTCCTCGAACATCGATGCCTTTGGCCAGCCAGCGCGCTGCAAAATTCCGCGCCCGTTTTCGATCATGCTCGGATGACCGCACAAATACCCGGTCGTCGCCGCCGGATCGAGTCCCCAAAGCGCGGTGTACTTGCGAACTAAATCGTCGACGCGCCCGGTTTCGCCTTTCCAGTTCGCGTCTTCCCACGGACGGCTGATCGTGGTCGCAAATTTCAGCCACGGAACTTCCGCCGCGTAGCGTTCCATTTCTTCGCGGTAGCCGAATTCCCAGGAACGGCTCGCGCCCTGCAAACAGTAAAGTTTGTGTTCGCCAGGCATCGGGTTGCCGCCGGCTTTCCAGTCTTTGTACAAAGTTCGGACGTAACTCACGAACGGCGCAATTCCCGTCACCGTGGACAGCAATAAATGATGCGTGCGGCCGCTGCGCAAATCCAAAGTGAAGCGGCCTTTGGAAATTTTCCGGCACAGCAAAGTGTCGCCGGTTTTTAGTTTGTAAAGATGCGGCGTCAGTTCGCCTTGCGGAACAAGTTCGATAAAAAATTCCAAACCTTCTTCGTAAGGTGAGGAAACAATCGAATAAGCCCGCTCGATTCGTTTGTCTTCATGGTCGACGCCGAGCGTGGCGTACTGCCCGGCCTTAAATTGAAATGGTCCACCCGGGTCGACGCGAATCAGCCACAAGTCTTCGCACAAATCTTTGCGTTCAATGATTTTTGCGGTGAAGTGCTTTTCCATCGTGGGCAGCATGCTCGCAGCCTCCAGCGTCGCGGGATATTTTTACAGTTTACGCAGACGGAAGCAATGCGAACGATTTCCGCGAGGCGTGCGAAAAAAGAGGCGGAAAGATTGGGGGACGTGGGAGGCAGTGACACAGCAAAACAATTATTCGTAGGCGAGGGCAACTACGGGATCGTAACCGGCGGCACGGAACGCTGGATACGCGGCGCCGGCAGCGGCGCCAACCATGGCGAGAGCCACGGAAGTGAAAACCCAGCCGGGCGTAATCAAAATCATCAGGCTGGGACTGGTTTCTTTCAGAATAAATTCAGTCGTGAAAGTGAGCGCAATGCCAACGCCGCTGCCGAGCACAGCAAGAAACAGCATTTCGCCGAGCAACATTTTCACAACGTCGAAGCGCGAAAATCCCAGCGCTTTCAGGATGCCGACTTCGCGCGTGCGCTCCATCACCAAAGTGTGCATGTTCAGCAGAACCACAAGAAAACTGATGACGATGCCAAGCCCGACCATGGAACGAATAAACGGTTTCAGTTCCGGCAAATTAGAGGAACTCATCAGCGTGACGTATTCAGCCATGGACCGGACGGAGGCCCCGGGATCAAGCTGCACAATTTCCGCGCGGGTGCCTTCGGTGTCGCCTTTGCTGCGGACGTAAAACATGGAGACGCGATTTTCGATTTGCTTGATTTGCTGCGCGGTTTTCAGCGGAACAAAAAAACGCGCGCCCTTTCCGTGAGCGACGATGCCGCTGATGGTAAACACATGATCCAAAAGGGTTACCGGATCTCCGACCTTCAGATGACGCGTTTGCGCGATGATGTCGTCGGCAATAGCTTCGTCCGGCCCTTGAAATGGGCGACCGGAGCGAAACAAAAATCCGCGGCTGAGCGCATTGAAGCGCTGGTAGTCGATGCCGTAGATCATCATCAAGTTTTTTGGATCGGTGAGAATGAGAGTTGGCGCTACCGCGTCCACGCCGGGCAAATCATCCAACTGATCGCCGAGGGCTTCGGGCATTACTGCGCTGGACAACGCAAAGAAAATAGAAGAGTTGGGCGGCTGAACAAGAATATCCGCGCCAACACCTTCAACGCGTTTTCCCCATTCAGAAATAATTCCCGATGTGAGACCCACGATCATCAGAACGAGGATGACCTGAATGGCGATAGCGATCACGCTGAGCGCGCAGCGCAAGGGGCGAGCGACGATGTTGCCCCAAAACATTTGAAATAAAGAAAATGGACCGTCGTAATTTTCAGGCATGCGCGTGAAATTCAGTCATTCGACAGCGTTCGACAGTATGCGACAGCGACGAGTGTAACGTTATCATCGGTTTATGGGCGCGGTCAAAAATGGGAGCACGCGTGAGGCCGAAGTCTCGGCGAAATATTTCTGTTCCATGAAGTTTTCAACACAAGTGTTGATAAGTTTGTGGAAAAGGTGGACTCCACTAAGGCTAACTACACGGTTCTCAGTAGCCTGCTGCGGTTTGCACAATTTCCGTGCAGAAATAATTTTCAACGACGGCTGAAAAACTTTTGGCAAAAATATTCATCCGTGCAAAATATTTCGACAATGCAACGAAGATTGTCATCCAGACCGGAACAGTTTGCGAAATACTTTTAACTCTTTGACGACAGGTGAGTTGTGCGGACTATAAACGATTTTTGAAAGCAGCGCGAAAATATTTTCCGGCGCTTCGTCACAAATTAGTACCAGTGCGGCGGTTTTTCCAGGTGAATCTTGATGGTTTGCTGGGCATCGGTGATGTCGTACCAGCGGCCGTACGTTTTCCAGCCGTCCGCGACAACTTGAATCAAGATGCGGCCCATGGGCGCGTCTGGAATGTGCGCGGTGCCTTCGCGGCTGGTTTTCACGTTCAGTTCCAACTTTTTATCTTTCTTTAGTTTGTGCTCTTCGGTGAATTTGAAATAGACGCTGGCGTTTTCCACCGGCTTTTCCGGATCGCCGCCAGAAACTTCCACGGTAACGCGGGCGACCTGGGCGTCTTGCGATGGCGTGGGCTTTGCGGAGCCGGACTTCGGCTCTTGCGCGCGAACGCACCACAGCGGCGCTCCGACAAGAAGCAGAATTGAAACGCCGGCGAAGAGTATCTTGAGGGGCTTCATTGCGGTTCTGTCTATCCTCTATGGACAGGCGCGTCAGGTCAAGTGGCAGAAGAGCGGCGGAGGAGACTGCTCTAAGGATCGCGAGGCTATCGCAGCAAGCACGATGGGTAGAAGTGGTCTATAAGTAAGGGAGCGAGGAAGTCAGAGCGGTGGAGATGGCGGTATCGTTGGGATTCTTCGGACCGCGAAGGGCGCGGCCCCCAGAATGACACAGTGGTGGCGCGAGCGGCAAGAAAGCGCCGATGGTGGCACCGCGGCAAAAGCGATGATCGGTGATCGACCCTGCGGTGGCTAGGCAAAAAATGCCGATCGGGAGATCGGCGTGCCCGGGGAAGGCGTCTGCGTCGCAGCCCGGAACAGAGGCGCGCGAGCGTTGTAGCCAAGGAAAAGAGGCACTTTGGGAGCGGGGAAAAGGTAAATGAGAGTGGTTTTGGGACATTTGCGGCTTTCGGCGACGGATCTTAGCAACCATTTGGCTTGCCGGCACGTTACTGGGCTTGATTTGCGAGTGGCGCGGGGCGAGGCGACTGCGCCGGACTGGGCTGCCCCGGATTTGCAAGTGCTTCGCGAACTTGGCGAACGCCATGAAAAGGCGTACTTAAAGTTTCTTGAAGAGCAGAAGGGCCTGGTCATCGCAAATCTCTCTAGGATGGACGCCAAGGGCGGCAAGAACGAGGACGCACTGCTGGCGGAGACACGGCGTTTGATGGCGGAGGGCGCTGCGGTGATTGCCCAGGGCGCGCTGGGCAATGAGCAATGGTTTGGGCGGCCGGATATTTTGCTGAGAGTGGAGAAGCCGCGGGGTGGGCGGGCATGGTCTTACGAAGTGCAGGACACGAAGCTGACCAAGGAGACGAAGGCGACGACGATTTTGCAGTTGTCGTTGTATTCGGAGCTGCTTGCAGCGGCTCAGCACGGCGACGCGCCAGAATTTTTGTGGGTGATTCCGGGCAGGCGGGATTTTTTGGGAGAGCAGTATCGTGTTGCGGAGTATGCGGCCTACTACCGCTACGTGAAGCAGCGGCTCCTGGATGCTGTGGCGCGGAGCGAGGCGGAGACGTATCCGGAGCCAGTGCCGCATTGCGACGTGTGCCGATGGTTCCGCGAGTGCGACGCAGCGCGGCGCAGCGACGATCACTTGTCGCTGGTGGCGGGAATACGGCGGCAGCAGCGGGATCAATTGGTGGCGTGGGATGTGGCGACAATGGCCAAGTTGGCGGAGATGCCGATTCCGCTGGCGCAAAGACCGAGGCACGGCTCGCGTGATGGAATGGAGCGTGCGCGAGAGCAGGCTCGCGTGCAGGTGGAAGGGCGGACGGAGCAGCGATTGAAGCACGAGGCAATCTTGCCGGTGGCGATTGGCGCGGGTTATTGCCGTTTGCCGGAGCCTGCGAGTGGCGACGTGTTTCTGGATTTAGAAGGCGATCCGTTTGTTGGCGAGTACGGGCTGCAATATCTTTTCGGATTCGCTTACAGGAACGCGGCAGGCGAGCTGAGTTACGAAAAACGCTGGGCGTTGACCATGGAGGAAGAGAAGCGAGGTTTTGAGTGGCTGATCGATGAAGTCACGCGCCGCTGGAGTGCGGACGCGAAGATGCATGTCTATCACTTTGGGGCGTACGAACCGAGCGCACTCAAGCGGCTGATGGGAATGTATGCGACGCGTGAGGATGAGGTCGACCGCATGCTGCGAGCGGGCGTAATGGTGGACTTGCACCAGGCCTTCAAACAAGGGACGCGGGCTAGCGTGGAAGAATATTCGCTGAAAAAGATAGAAGCGTTTTATGGATTTGCGCGGAAAACACCGCCGGAAGAGTCGCGAGCGGCGATGAGGTATATCGAGCATCGGCTGGAGCTGGGTTGGGGCGATGAGGAGTTGCCGGACGAGATGCGGGCGAGCATGGAGGGATACAACGCCGAGGATTGTTTTTCCACGGCGGGACTGCGCGATTGGTTGGAAGGCGAACGGGCACGGTTGCTTGCGAGCGGGGAGAGCATTCCGAGACCTGTAGCCGGCGATCCTGAACCCTCAAAAGAATTGGATGAGCGGCAGAAACGGGTGGCGGCGTTGATTGAAAGTCTGACGGCGCAGGTACCCGTGGACATGAACGAGCGGAACGAAGAACAGCAAGCGCGGTGGCTGCTGGCGCAGCTTTTGGACTGGTATCGGCGAGAAGATAAAGCGACGTACTGGGAGAATTTCAGATTAAAAGTTTTGGATGAACAGCAATTGCTGGACGAACGGGTGGGCTTGAGCGGACTTACATTTAAACGGCGTTTGCGGTTGGAATCGAAAATTCCCGTGGATTGCTATGGATTTGAGCGGCAGGAAACGGAAGTGCGTGCGGGCGATGACGTATATTGCAGGGGCGACAAATTCGGATCGGTCGTGGAAATGGACTGGTCTACGCGAACCATCACGATCAAGAAGACCAGGAAAACCGCGGAGCAACATCCTGCGGGAATATACGCATGGGATCGGCCATTCAAGGTGGCAGAGCAAGAAGGCGCGCTGTGCCGGATTGGCGATTGGGTGGTTGCGAATGGAATTGATGTACCGGGACGGTATCGCGCGGGACGAGATTTGCTTTTGCGCAGGCCACCGAGGTTGCGGGACGGCGAACAATTGACGCAGCTAGCTTCGGAAATTCCCGCGAATACGGCGAGCCGAATTGTGCTGGCGTTGGATGAATCGATATTCGCGATTCAGGGACCGCCGGGATCGGGAAAGACGTACACGGGCGCGCGCATGATTTGCGAACTCGTGAAACGTGGAAAAAAAATCGGCGTGACCGCGCTGAGCCACAAGGTGATTCGGAAGTTGCTGGATGATGTGGTCGCAGCGGCGCGGGAACAAGACGTAGCGAACTTGCGCTGCCTGCACAAGCATCGCGAAGGAGAAGAAAGCGACGGCGTAGCGGTAGCGCTGGGCGAGAACGAAGAAGCGTGGGGCGCACTGATTTCTGGCAAAGCCAACGTGGTGGGTGGAGTGTCCTGGCTGTGGGCGCCGGTCGAGGCGTTCGAGTGCGTGGATGTGCTGTTTATCGACGAAGCTGGGCAGATGTCGCTGGCGGATGTGCTGGCAGTGTCGCAAGCGGCGAAAAAGATCGTGCTGCTGGGCGATCCCCAACAGCTGGAACGGCCGACCAAGGGGAGTCATCCGGACGGAGCAGGAAAATCGGCGCTGGAACATTTGCTGAACGGACGAAAGACGATTGCGGAGGACATGGGATTTTTGCTGCCGGAGAGCTGGCGGCTGCATCCAGAGATTTGCAAGTTCACATCACAATTATTTTATGAGGGGAAATTAGGTTCACATGCTCTGGCGCGGCCTCGGATTTTGCAAGGGCACGAATGGGCGAAGGGAGCGGGATTGTGGTTTGTACCGGTGGAACATGAAGGAAATCAGAACTCGTCGGCGGAAGAGGTGGAAGTGGTGGCGCGGATTGTGGAGGGATTGCTGAAACCAAATGTGAAGTGGTATCGGAGCGAAGGCAATGTCACAATTTTACAGGCAAAGGACATTTTGATTGTGGCTCCGTATAACGCACAGGTGGCGGATTTGTCTGAACGTTTGCCGGGGATGAAGATTGGAACGGTGGACAAGTTTCAAGGGCAGCAGGCGCCGGTGGTGATTTATTCGATGACGACGTCCTCGGCGGAAGATGCGCCGCGCGGGATGGAATTTTTGTATAGCTTGAACCGGTTGAATGTAGCGACGTCTCGAGCGCAGACCGCGGTGATTTTGGTGGGGAGTCCGAGATTGTTTGAGCCGGAGTGCAGGAGTCCTCGGCAGATGCAGTTGGCGAATGCTTTGTGTTTGTATCGGGAGTTGGCGACGGAAGTGAGGATTTGAGATTTGCGGTTTGTCGGATTGAACGGAAGGGCAAAGTCAAAAACCGCACCCTGAAAAACGTAGGGTGCGGCACCCCGCTTTTAACACAGACAACAGCAGAGTCAAAGGCCCCGCCCTCAAAAACCGAGGACGGGGCACCCAGAACCAAACCGAACCCGACCCACAGCGAACCCCACGGCCGAACCCACCCACAAGCCCCCGCACCACCCACAACCTCACCGCACACACAAAATCACTCACGGCGAGCGTTCCGAATGGGAACGGCTCGACGAACATTAGAAATTGCTTATTGGTGCGGGTCTTGCAGTACTTTTGCCGGTCCGAGTGTGCGCGGACCGGCGGAGGTGCCTTGGTGGCGGAATTAAGTCAGGAAGAGATTGACGCGTTATTCAACGCGGGCGGGAAGCCGGGGAACGTCAGCTCCAAGAAAAAAGTGGAAACTTGCAACCTGGGCAAGTCCAAGACGATGTCTGTGGAGCAGGTGCGGATTGTAAATACTTTGCACGAATCACTGGCGCGGCGGCTGGGCGATTCTTTGTTTACGTATCTGCGAGTGGGATTTGAAATGAGTTTGACGTCGGTGGAGCAACTGCGATTCGGAGAATTTTTGAGCCGAATTCCGGAGCTGACGTACATGGCGTCGCTGCACGTGCAGCCGATCGATGCGCGGGCGCTGATTCAAGCGGATTGCAAACTGGCTTTCCGGATTCTGGACCTGGCGCTGGGAGGGTCTGGGGCGGAATCGGCGGACGTGGCGCGGGAGATGACGGAAATCGAAGAGCAAGTGATCGAAACGGTGATGAGATTAATCGCGCAGGAATTGCAGGTGACGTGGGCGCCGATTGTTCCGTTTGAGATTCAGTTCGAGCAGCGGCAGCCGCTGGGGCAAGTACATGGATTGATGCTGCCGAGCGAGAAAATTTTATCGCTCAATTTCGAAGTGCGGTTGCTGGATTTGCGCGGCGCGCTGACCATCGCGGTGCCGGGCGTGGTGGCCAACGCGCTGCTGCGGAAATTGGCGGCGCAGCGGTCTTTTGTCGAGCGCATTCCATCGCGGAATATGCGGCGGCGAATTCGCGAAAGTATTCTGGACAGTTATTTTGTGGCGGATTTGAGTTTGCCGCCGAGTCCGTTGTCGGTGCGAGAGTTGCTGAACATCAAGCCGGGGTCGGTGATTGCGCTGCCCAATCGCGCGGATCAGCCGGTACATTTGAATATTGCGGGGAGGCCGATGTTCGAAGCGCATCCGGTACGCAAGGGAAATTGTAAGGGAGCGCGGATTGAGCGGAAGTCTGCGTTTCGCGCGGCGGAGGAGAGTAAGTAGAGTGGCGGGGCTGTGAATTCAAAAAAATCGGCAAAAGCCCCAGGTGCAAAGTCGGCCCCTGGGCCACCCAAATGCAAAGAAACTGCGGGAAAATTCAGTTGTTTGTTATGCAATGAATGTTGCCGTCGGGATCTTTGAACCATGCGGCTTTGATGGGTCCGATGATGTGGACGTCTTCTTCGTGCTTGGCGCCAGGAAAATCGTAGTGCTCAAACTTGATGCCTTTGGTCTTTAGACTGTTGACGAGATCGGCGATTTCTTCTCCGGCAATCCAGGTGACCGACGTGCCTTTGTTAGTGCCGGCATATTGCGAGCGGTAAACGAGCAACTTGGTGTTGCCGGCTTGATAGGTGGCCACTTCTGCAGATTCCGCGGGGCCCGACAGCTTGAGCCCTAGCATCTGTTCGTAGAATTTCTTCGCGGCTGACAAATCTTTTACAGCAATGGTAGCGACCGCTACATTATCCCCTAGCATGTTTTTCTCCCCGATGTGTCACGATGTGAGTTCCCGGCACAAAGAGTTAGATGCAGTGCGGGGATTTTGGTCCCCGATGGCTAAATAGTTCGTGGTTGCGTCGAATTCCCTGCTGAGAGCGTAGCGCGATGAAAGCACCTTGCGATGAATTGTCGATCGGTTCGGGAAGTTCCGGCGCGGCGGCGGCGGAATGCGCCGAGAAATCCGGGCCATGGATTCTGGCGGCGACGATTCTCGGCTCCAGCATGGCGTTTATTGACGGAACTATCGTCAATGTGGCTGCGGCAAAATTTCAGAGCGCGTTCCACGCCAGCGTGGTGGACGTGCAATGGGTGATCGAGGCTTACGGACTTTTTCTTTCGGCGCTGATTCTTGCGGGCGGAGCGCTTGGGGATTGGCTGGGGCGGCGGCTGGTATTTCTGCTGGGCGTGGGAGTTTTCGCGGCGGCATCCGCGGCATGCGGATTGGCACCGAGTATTGAGGTGCTGGTGATTGCGCGGTCGGTGCAAGGAATTGGAGCGGCGCTGCTGGTGCCAGGCAGCCTGGCGATTATCAGCGCTTCGTTCGACGAAAAATCGCGCGGGCAGGCGATTGGAACTTGGTCTGGCTTCACGGCAATCACGACGGCGCTGGGTCCGGTGCTGGGCGGATGGTTGATCGAGCATGCATCGTGGCGCTGGGCGTTTTTTCTAAATTTGCCGCTGGCCGCGGTGGTGGTGTTGGTTTCGCTGCGGCACATACCGGAAAGCCGGAGTTCGCGCGCGGAGAGGCTGGACTGGGTTGGGGCGTTGCTGGCGACGACGAGTCTGGGCGCGGTGGTGACGGGGCTGCTGGAGTCGTCGCGCTTGGGATGGCGGAACGCTTTGGTGTATGGAGCGCTGATCGGGGGGACGGCGTTGTTCGGCCTATTTGTGTGGGTTGAAAGGCGGGTGGCGTCGCCGATGGTTTCGTTTTCACTATTTAAATCGCGATCGTTTTTGGGCGCGAACCTTTTGACCTTGTTGCTGTACGCGGCGATCAGTATTTTCTTTTTTTTGTTTCCGGTTACGCTGATGCAGGTTTATCGATATTCGGCGACGGTGGCGGGTGCGGCTAGTTTGCCGGTAATTTTGCTGATGTTTTTTATGTCGCGCTGGTCAGGCGGATTGGTGCGGCGGTATGGCGGAAAAATTCCTTTGGTCGCGGGACCGCTGCTGGTGGCGGCGGGATTTGTTTTGTTCGCCTGGCTTTCGCGAGGCGGGAGTTACTGGAAGACTTTTTTCCCGGCGCTGGTGGTACTCGGCTTAGGGATGGCGGTAACGGTGGCGCCGTTGACGACGGTGGTGATGAGTTCGGTGGACCGCGATCACACGGGAGCGGCGTCTGGAATCAATAATGCGGTATCGCGGCTCGCGGGAGTGCTGGCGATTGCGGTGCTGGGAATCGTGCTGCTGAAAAGCTTCACGGCGCATTTGGAGCGAGAGTTGGCGGGGCTTTCGTTGGCGACGGACTCGATGCAGGAGATTCGGTCGAAAGAGATCGAGTTGGCTGGGATGGAATTGCCGAAGGAGTTAAATGCGCAGAGTGCGGCGGCGGCGCGACGAGCGGTGGATGAATCGTTTCTTGCGGGCTTTCGGCTGGTGCTGATTTCGTGCGCAGGGCTGGCGGTGGGAAGCGCGGCCATGGCGTGGTGGCTGGTGCCTAAGAAATGATGCGCCTGCGCGACGTCGTCAAGTTCGCGGCGGCGTCAGTCTAGGGTTGCGAGAGAAAGTTAACGAGCGCGTCGGAGGTTTCCTTCGGCCGTTCTTCGAGCACCCAATGCCCAGTATTTTTGAGGACGATGACGGTGGCATTGGTCGCCACCAATTTCATTTGATTACCGAGCACGGCTCCGCTAGCTTTCTCGCCAGCGATGGCTAGCACCGGCATGGTCAGCTTGTTGCGAGAAAGCTCGGCAAAATCCTTTGCCGCCTGTTGGAAGGAGACGAAATACTGCCAGCCGGCATGCATGCGTCCTGGGCGGGCGTAGGCTACGACATAGGCGGCACGATCGGCTTCGGGAATCGAGTGCGTTTTGTCGGCGGCAAAATCATTCCAAAAATAATCGAAGTAAATTCGTTCGCGTCCGCGCACCAGCGCTTCTGGCGTGGGGCCATTGAAACGAAAATGCCAGATGCTGGGGTCGTTATAGACAGCTTCCCAGCCAGGTACTCCCGGAAGGAAAGCGTCCATGACGGCGAGCTTTTCGGTTTCCGCGGGAAATTGGGCGGCGTAGGCGTACGCGACCATCAGGCCGATATCGTGGCCGACGACTCTAGCTTTCTCAATTCTTAGTGATTTGACGAGTTCATGGATGCGGATGGCGGCGCTCTTCATGTCGAGGCCGTCTTTTGGAATTTCGGAGTCGCCGATACCGGGGAGGTCTGGGGCAATCACGGTAAATTTTTCCGCGAGGCGGGGAATGAGTGGTCTCCACATGCGCGAAGTCTGTGTGTAGCCGTGTAACAGGAGGACCGCTGGGCCATGGCCGGCGGTGAGGTAATGGAGTTTCACTCCCTGGACGGTGGCGGTGCGCGAGGCGATGGTGGCGTCCGCAGCGGCAGCGATAGCCGGCAAGGCCACAGATAATAGGAGCGCGCCGAAACACAAATTCAAAGCTCGGAATGTCCGAGTGGCTTTCATGAGCATCTCCTCAGAGACAGAATATGGACGATCGTTGGAATGATTCGGATGATAGCGACGGCTCAGAACATCGCGGTGTGTAGTTTTTCGCGGACTCTGGAGAGGGCGGCTTCAAAGTTTGAAGATTCGAGGCGTTCCGCCACGCCGCGCAGAGTAGCAGCCGGGTTGCCGGTATGGCGCGGGCTAATGGCGAGATGGACGGCTTCCCGTTCGGCCTCTTGCGTGTTTTGCGCGGCTTCATCGACGACCCTTTTTAGATCGAGCAGAGCCATGTGTGCGTCGCGGGCGGCCAGTGCTCGTTTTTGCATTTCTGTAGTCATGCGATGTCGCTCCTTAGCGGTCGGGGCCGGGAAGCTTACCGCGATGGGTGATTACAAGGTAGCGAAAAATTGGTGAAGCATGAGCTTTGGTTGGGCGACCTGTGGAAAAGGGCCTCATTGCAAGAAACGGGGCGTCTACGATAGGGATCTGAATCCGTATACTATTAAGAAACAAGGCGTTGCGTAAAAGAAGTATGCCATCGCAGCTGCATTCTTGAGGCACTTCGACTGCCATTCGTCGTACAGGGAATTCCTAACTTATACGCCCGATAGCCGATCAGGCGGATTCACGTTATTGGTGATGCGACGAAAATAAGGGAGGAAATCATGGACCATAAACCCAGAATATTATTTTTTTCAACCGGCGATTCGACGCGCAGTCAGATGGCCGAAGGTTTCGCGAGGCGTGTGGCGGGAAACGAATTGATAGCAGTCAGCACGGCGGTGCTGTCCGTGGAGTCCGATCCGCTTGCGGAAGAGGTCATGAGCGAAGTGGGTGTGGATATATCTACTCAGCGCCCCAAGGACGTTGCCGAGTCGTTGAAAGAACATTTTTCGTACGTGGTTACCGTCTGCGATTCATCGAAAGAGCGATTCCCCGTTTGGCCATTTTCCCGGAATATTGTGAATTGGAGCCTGATCGACCCGGAGCAAATCAGCGGTTCGACTGAACAAAAACGGCAAGTGTTTCGCACGGTGCGGGATGATATCCGGCAAAGAGTCAATGAGCTGTTGCCGAAGATTTTATCCGAAGTGCGCCCGCAGTCATAGAACGGACACCTTAGCCTTCCGCCTCAGGCGTGCGCCTGGCGGCATCGAGACCGCTTGATTGGGGCAGAGGTACCGTCTGGTTTGTATCACAAGTGACGTCGGAGGCGGAGCCCCAGTAACCGCACGAGTTGATGGAGCGCAGTTAAACCGGCAAGAATCCGTTCGCGCGGATCACGTCGACGGCTTCGTGGCGGCTTTCGGCGTCAACCTGGCGCATGATGCGGCGAAGATGATTTTTTACGGTGAATTCCGACAAATTCAAGTTAGCGGCAATCTCTTTGTTGGTCATCCCCCTCGCCACCAACGCTACGAGCTGGCTTTGCCGATGCGTCAATCCAAACTTAATACGCGCCTCGCGATCAGTGATAGCAGGCTTCCTGCGATATTCCATGGACGTGTGCTGAAATAACGCCATGCACAGCCGCGGCGAACACATCGCCTGGCCCTGAGACACCGCCCGTACCGCCGCCACAATCTCCGCAGCGCAAGCATCTTTGGCGACGTACCCGCTCACACCCAAGCGCACCGCACGAAGAAAAATCTCCGGATCTTCGTCCATTCCAAAAAGCACAATTTTGATTTGCGGAGCTTGTTCAAACAGTTGGTCGAGCAACTGCAATGATTGGGGCGAGGTTACCGAGTCCAGCAGCAGCACACCGCATTCCGACGCAATAATATGTTCTGCAGCGCAATCATGGTGTCGGCTTTCGCCCACTACCCTTATATCGGGTTTTTTGCCCAGCAGACGGACCAGCGTCTCCCGCAGGAGCCGATGTTCCGCAATTAGATAGACGTTTTCAAAGGGGACAGCCTTTGTCTCTTCCATCGTTCGTTGGAACCCCTGACCTGGCCGGGGGGTGATCAACTCGCAGTTTGATGCAACCGCAGAAGGCTGGAGTTGCCGACGCAACCCAAAGATAGGATAGAGGACGCTAATTGTCAATCAATACCGTATCCAATGTAGAACTTGACCATTTATATCGGGTGAACACCTTAAATGTACCTGAGCCTTCGCGCTGTCTCGGGGGCCAGAGTAGTCCTTTTTGGGTCCTTGCAGTAGTCCACAACTGGTCCCTCGGTGCACCAGCCAGTCCTACTCTGTTCCGCCTCGCCTCCTCGTAACTCTAGCCCATCATTGGACCTACCCTTTCCCGCCACTTAGCGAATACTCATTCCATCGAAGGAGATTCCCATGGATAAGGCCATTCGCGTCCTCGTCGCCAACCGGCCGAAGTTAATCCGCGAGCTGATCCTCACCGCTCTTGCCGATCAGCCCGGCATCGAAATCGTCGGTGAAGTTGCCGACGACTCCGACATCCCAGAATTCGTCGAGCAAACCTCGCCGGATTTGCTGCTCATCGCTCTTGATGAGCCCGAGAAGCGTCCGCTCATCTGCGACGCCATTCTGCGCAAGCACCCAACCCTGCGCATTATCGCCGTAGCTTCGGACCGCAATCGCAGCGTCCGGTACTGGGCCACTTTTGACATTCATTCCGACGACATCGAGCCATCCGAACAAGGCATTCTCAACGCGGTACGCAACATTACCGCAGCCGGTGTCGGCGAGGTTTCATGATCGCACCTATTGAAGAGGAGTTGTAAACATGTTCGGCACGAAAAAATTCGCCATCGCCATCGCATCCTTTTCGATGTTCGCTATCTGCCTGCCCGCGCACGCCCAAGACCCCAATCGCCAGTCCGCCTCGCGCGACCCAGGATTCAGCGTTCGTCTGCCAGACTCCTCCGAACTAGCCAAAGATAACCTGGATCGCGTCGCCGCCACGGCCGCCCAACTGCAAACCGTGCTGCTGAAGGACCCCGGCATTCTCGTCGAACTAAAGCGTTGGATCGCCAAAGAAGCCGCCGACAATGGCCAGATTATTGAAGACTCGGCGCTAACCGACCAGGCCATCTTCGAACGCCTCACCAGCGATATCCCTTTTCGCTCCATCGCCACCCGTCTGGTCCAGCGCTACGGATACTTGTTGCCCACGGTGAATCCCGATTCCGATTCCGGCAAACAAAAGGAATTTGTCATCCGTGAACGCGCGCGCCGCCAGGTGCAAATTGAAGCGCAAGAAGACGCTGCCGCCAATGCGGAAATTCGTCGCGCCGCCACCGAGCAAGAGACCCAGAATTGCGAAAACGGCCGCGAAGATAGCTGCGCGGAATCCACTCCCTCCAAATCCAGACGCCAGACCAGTGCCCCAGCCGCCGCGCCCTCACCCGATCAAAACAGCACTCCGCTCGCACCGGAACTTCCTCCGATGCCTTCGTCCCCGATCCTCCGTGCCAATAATTCGTCCCCGGACTCCACCGGCGGCGGCTCGCCCGATTTTGCCTCCGCTCTTCAGCAACTGGCCGGTCAGCAAAGTGGCGGCGGCCAAGACGGAATGTCTGGCTCGGACCCGAAAAACTCCCTGCTCGCCCGATCCATGGCAGCGCAAAACACCGGTGCGTCTGGTATGGCTTCCGGTTCCTACTTTCCGCTCTCGCTCGATGCAAGCAGCCTCGGCGAAGTGCCCGATAAAAACATCGTCGCCGAAGACGCGGCAAGAAAAAGTCTGGCCGATCGCGCACTCCGTTCTCGCGACACTCGCCGCCGCGCTCAACCCGAAGACTTGATGCCCGTCTCGATGGTGCATCGGCCGAACCCCTACGCCGATATTCCCGCTCTCTACGATATGTACGTGCAAGCCTCTTCGCGGCAAACCACGCCGGAGCGCTTCGGTCTGGACATTTTCCGAAACGGAAGCGCCGACCCGGACATCTTTCCGATGGACCTGCCCGCCGGCGCAGACTATATCGTCGGACCGGGCGATGGGCTGTCCATCGATCTATGGGGTGGCGTTTCGCAGCGTATCTCTCGCACTGTAGACCGTGAAGGCCGCATCTCCTTGCCAGAGTCCGGCCCCGTACTCGTCAGCGGTCACAGTCTTGGCGATGTGCAACAAACCATTCAGCAAGTGCTGCGCGTGAATTTCCGTGATATTTCCGCCGATGTCTCTCTTTCCCGCTTGCGCACCATTCGCGTGTATATCGTCGGCGATGTCGCCGAGCCCGGCGCGTACGACATTAGCTCCCTTTCCACGCCGCTGAACGCGTTGTTCGTGGCCGGTGGCGTCACGCAACGCGGCTCTCTGCGTTCCCTGAAACACTATCGTGGCAAGCAACTGCTTGAAGAAGTTGACGCCTACGACCTGCTCCTGCACGGCGTTCGCGGCGAGATGGCCAGGCTGGACAACGGCGACACGCTGCTCGTAACCCCCATCGGGCCGCAAGTCACCGTGGAAGGCATGGTTCGCCGTCCCGCCATCTACGAATTGCACGGCGAAAAAACGCTCGAAGACGTTCTCGATCTGGCCGGCGGAATCTTGCCTGCCGCTGCCCTGCAACACATCGAAGTCCAGCGCCTCGAAGCACACACCAAACGCAGCATGCTAAGCCTGGACATTTCGCCCAACTCAGATACCGCGGACATCGACAAACAACTGGCCTCCTTCAAAGTGCAGGACGGCGATCAAATTCACATTTTCCCCATCGCTCCCTATAACGAAAGCGCCATCTATCTGCAAGGCCATGTGCTTCGTCCCGGCCGCTATTCCTACAGCGAAGGCATGAAGCTCACCGATGTCATCAAATCCTATGGCGATCTTTTGCCGGAACCCGCCGGCCATTACGCGGAAATTGTGCGGCTCAACGCACCGGACTTCCGGCCCAGCGTGGAAAGCTTCGACCTGACTGCCGCTTTGGCAAACCCCGAAACCGCTCCGAAATTGCAAGCGCACGACACTGTTCGCATTTTCGGACGCTTCGATTTCGAGCCTGCTCCAGAAGTTTGGATTGGCGGCGAAGTTCGCGCTCCCGGCAAATACCGCACCTCGGGACAAGTTCGACTGCGCGACGCCATCTACCTGGCCGGAGGACTCTCGCCGGACGCTTCACTCGATTCCGCGCAGCTTTTCCGCACCCAACCCGACGGCACGCTAAAAATTCTGAGCGTGCACCTTGGCGATGCTTTGGCGGGAAAATCTGGCGACAATATTTTGCTCGAATCGCGCGACCGCCTGCTTATCCATCGCAATCTCGCCAAAATAGATCCAACTACCGTCTACGCCAAAGGCGATGTCGCTAAGCCTGGCCGCTATCCGTTGACCACCAACATGCACATAGAAGATTTGATCCGTGTCGCTGGCGGACTGAAGCGCAGCGCCGATCCGGTGAACGCCGATCTCACCCGCTATGCCGAAGGCGATCCCGCGCAAGCCACCACGCAAAGCATGCCGGTCGTGCTATCCGCCGCCTTGGAGGGCGATCCCAACGAAAACAAACTTTTGCGCGATGGCGATGTGCTCACCATTCGCCAGACAGCCGGCTGGAACAATATCGCCGCTTCCGTCACCGTGCGCGGCGAAATCCAGCACGGCGGCCAGTTCGGTATTCGTCCCGGAGAAAGACTTAGCTCGCTCATTGAACGTGCGGGAGGCTTTGGTCCAGACGCCTATCCGTACGGCGCAGTGCTGATGCGGCGCGACGTTCGCGAACTGGAAATGACGTCCCGCACCGAACTCGTGCGCCGCGTGCAAATGGAGCAGGTGTTCATGAAGACGTTGCCGGAGAATGACGTCGATCAGAAAAACGCTAAACTGACCGCCATCGCGGAAACGCAAACCACGCTCGACCAGTTGCAAGCGAATCTTCCGATTGGTCGCGTCATTATCCATATCCAATCCGACGTTCACGCTTGGAGAAATACCGTCGCCGACGTTCCTTTGGTCGACGGCGACGTTCTCGTTATCCCGAAGAAGGCCAACTACATCACCGCTACCGGACAAGTTTTCAATCCGACGGCAGTCAGCTACCGACCGGGCCGGAGCGCCAAGTGGTACCTCAGCCAGGCTGGCGGTTTGACGCAACTTGCCAATAAAGACGCGGCGTTTGTCATTCGCGCCGATGGTTCGGTAATCGCCTCCAAGAATAATTCCGGTTGGTTCTCTGGCGATCCTTTGTCCACCACCTTGCGCCCCGGAGACTCCATTGTTGTGCCGGAAAAGGCGCCCAAGGTTGGCGGTCGTAACTGGCAGAATTTGTTCCAGGCAGGACAGCTAGCCGCATCGGCAGCGCTGGCGGTTGCTTACATTCATCCGTGACGGGAGCTGTCCAGTGCGGGCTAGGTTTTTCTTGATGGGATGCGTGTGGGTCACAGCAGTTGCGTTTATTCCGGCGCGGCTGCTTAGCCAGACCCAGCAACAAAGTCAGGAAAAGGAGAGCACTTCAGCGCCGCAAACTTCCGAGCAGGAAGCGAAAAAAGCAAAGAAGGACGCGGACCGCGCAAAAAAGCACGAGGACAGCGATGAAGCGCCGACTGCGGATCACAGCATTAAAGGCTTAGGGAAGGATTTTTTGAAAGATCAGGAACAAATCTGGACTAGTCCCGCCAAGATTCGCTGGCAGGATACCGAGTGGCTGGTGCCGCTGTCCGGTATCTCCGCGGGACTCTTTGTTACCGATCATGACGTCAGCTCTCATCTTTCCACCGCTCCCAAAACGCTTAGCCACTACAAAACTTTTTCAGATGGTGGCGCTGCGGCTTTGATCGGCGGCGCTGCCGGCATGTGGCTGCTCAGCTATCCTGCGCACAACGAACATTGGCGAGAGACTGGATTCCTGGCTGGCGAATCCGCGATCGACGCCCTCGTTGCGGTTGAATCGCTGAAATACACGCTGCGCCGCGACCGTCCCTTCCAAGGCGATGGCAGCGGGCCGTTTTTTCAAAGTGGCGGTACTTCCTTCCCTTCTGAACATGCGGCAGCCGCCTGGGCCGTGGCGGGCGTCATCGCACATGAATATCCTGGGCCGATTCCGCGCATCCTCGCTTACGGACTGGCCTCCTTCGTGAGTTATTCGCGCATTCGCGCACGCCAACATTTTCCATCGGACGTATTCATTGGCGGTTTGATGGGCCAGTTCATCGCGCAGGATGTTTACAGCCGTCATTACAATCCGGAACTCGGCGGCTCGGAGTGGCGCTCCGTCGGACGGTTTTTCCGCGATCGCTGGAACACGCCTGGCGACCTTGGCTCTCCCTATGTGCCGCTCGATAGCTGGGTTTATCCCGCTATCGATCGCTTGGCTGGACTTGGTCTGGTAGACAGCGGATTTGCCGGACAGCGTCCTTGGACTCGCCTCGAATGCGAGCGGCTGGTCAACGAAGCCGCGGATCAGGTTGCGGATGACAACCACGAAGCAATGCATTTAATCGATTCGCTGCAAAAAGAATTTCAACTCGAGTCCACCGACAACGATGAGGGAGCGGGTTCTACTTTCCGCGTAGAGTCTGTCTACAGTCGCACCGAATACATTTCCGGCATGCCTCTTCAAGATGGCTACCACTTCGCACAGACCCAAATAAACGACTTCGGGCGCCCTTTCGGCGAAGGCTGGAACACCATTAACGGCGGTTCCGCCTACGCAACCAGCGGCCCGTGGGTGGCCTATGTTCGCGGAGAATGGCAAACCGCGCCGGCCATTCCGGCTCTCTCGCTAACTGCCCGGCAAACGATTCGCGCGGTCGATTTTCTGAATCAAACTCCCCCGGGCACTACGGCGCCTGCGACCAGTCAATTCGAATTGCTCGATGCTTATGTTGGGCTCACCTTGTCAAACTGGCAATTCACTTTTGGCCGGCAAAGTCTTTGGTGGGGGCCCGGCGACGGCAGTCCGCTGATGTTCAGCGACAACGCCGCACCCATCGACATGTTTCGCATCAATCGCGTGTCGCCCTTGAAATTGCCCAGCATCTTTGGCTGGCTTGGCCCAATGCGGCTGGAATTCTTCATCGGACAACTGCGCGGTCAGCAACTCGACTTTGCGGAATCGACCGGCTTTATCGGCACGTTCGGCGTTCCGCTGAACCCGCAGCCCATGATTCATGGCGAGCGCTTCAGTTTCAAACCCACCAAACATTTTGAATTCGGTTTTTCGCGCACTTCCCTGTTCGCGGGCGAAGGCGTTCCTTTCACCATTCATTCCTTTTTGGAGAGCGCGCTGAGCCTCGGCAACGGTAATCCGGGCACATCCTCTGATCCCGGCGACCGCCGCTCCGGCATGGATTGGTCCTATCGCGTACCGAAGCTTCGCGATTGGCTCACATTTTATGGCGACGCGTTCACCGACGATCAGGTCTCGCCCATCGCCTATCTGGATCGTTCCGCCATTCGCGGCGGACTCTATCTGTCGCACACTCCGGGTATTCAAAAGCTCGACTTCCGCGTAGAGGGCGTCTACACCGATCTGCCTGCCGGAGGTGCATTGAGTCACGGATTCTTTTATTTCAACGACCGCTTCCTTAATGGCTATACCAACGCGGGAAATCTGATTGGAAGCTGGATTGGCCGCGAAGGGCAAGGCGCTCAAGCCTGGACCAACTATTGGTTGAGTCCGCGAAATCGACTGCAGTTCAATTTTCGGCACCAGAAAGTTAGCCAGGACTTTATCCCCGGAGGAGGAACCTTGACTGATGTTGGCGTTCGTGGCGATTACACCATTCGCCCGGGTATCACGCTCTCGGCTACCGTCCAGCATGAACGCTGGCTCTTTCCGGTGATTCAGCCCGGCGAGTCCAAAAACGTTTCGGGCTCCATTGAAATACTTTTTGAACCACAAAAAGCTTGGTTACACATCCCTTCGCGACAAAATACCGTGAACGCGGGTGATCGGCCATGAACTATACGAGCAGCGCTCCTGCCCGCATCCCTATCGCCTATCCGGAAGACAACAATTCTGGATTGCCGGACCCGTCTGAGTCTCCGGAATCCCGCGAAAAACGAATCGCCGCGTTCCGCCTCCTTTGGGAGCGGCGCGCCTTGCTGTTCCGCGTAGCCTTCGTCGCCATCCTCCTAAGCACACTGACCGCGTACCTGATTCCAGTTCGTTACGAATCCACCGCCGAATTGATGCCTCCAGACCAGATGCAAGGAGCGGGCATGGCCATGCTCTCTGCGCTTACCGGCAAAGGCTCAGGCTCTGGAGGCGGATCTGGGCTCGGAGCATTGGCCGGCGATTTGCTCGGTGCGAAAAATACCGGCGCTCTTTTCGTCGGGGTTCTGCAAAGCCGTACTGTCGCCGATCGCCTGATCGAACAATTTCAGCTCCGTCACGTTTATCACAAATCGAAACTCGAAGATGCGCGGGACAAACTCGCCGCTCGTACCGACATCACGGAAGACCGCAAAAGCGGCATTCTGAAAGTTACCGTCACCGATCATGACGCTCATCGCGCCGCCGACATGGCGCAAGCCTACGTCGCGGAACTCGACAAACTGGTCGCCCAAGTCAGCACCTCTTCCGCTCGCCGCGAACGCATCTTCCTCGAAGGCCGCTTACAAGCGGTAAACATTGCGTTAGACACCGCCGCGAAGAAATTTAGCGAATTTGCCAGCAAAAATACCGCGATCGATGTTCCCGCCCAGGGCCGCGCCATGGTGGAAGCTGGCGCGCTGCTGCAAGGCCAATTGATCGCCGCTGAATCCGAACTGCGTGGTTTGGAGCAAATTTATACCTCCAACAACGTTCGCGTTCGGGCCCTGCAAGCGCGCATCGCGGAGCTTCGACAGCAACTTCAGAAACTGGGCGGCAGCGACGCGGCGGTCGAGCCGTCGAACATCGATTCTATTTATCCGTCTATTCGCAAACTTCCCGTCCTCGGTGTCACGTACGCGGAACTTTACCGCGACACCAAAATTCAGGAAACCGTCTTCGAGCTGCTGACTCAGCAATACGAGTTGGCCAAGGTTCAGGAAGCCAAGGAAATTCCCAGCGTCAAGGTTCTCGATGTTCCAGTAGTCGCCACGAAAAAATCTTTTCCGAATCGCATCCTGATTTCTATTGGCGGTTCCGTCCTCATCGTCGCTTGCGCTATCGGCTACATTTTTTCTCGCAAGCGATGGGACGAAGGTGACCCCAACGATCCGGGACGGATTTTGGCGTTGGAAGTGGCCACGTCGATTGGCTCGGGAGTGCAACGCCTCGCGCCGGTCGGAACCACTCGGCGAAATGTTCTGTCTCGTATCGGCAGAATGTTCCGCGGCAATGGACGCGTTCCGGAAATTAGTCCGGACCCCGATGCCGGCGGCGCCAAGGAGTCTGTAAAAGTTTGAACGGCAAATGTTGCGGCAAATGCAGCAGCAAATGAAGCGGACGAATGAAGCGAGAGTTTGAGAAACACTCGATTGCGGAGAGGTCACGAAAGTAAATGACTGCGAAAGCGCAAAGCGTACCGCGCCCGTATTTCCTCGCTACGGGTGTGGGCATTGCCGACCAGCCAGCGTCCGCTGAAACGCTTCCTCCAGATTCGTCTGGCGCGGAGTGGCTGAATCCCGGCAGCATGAATGGCCGCGGCAAAGGCGGCCGCCCGGCTCCCCACTTTGTCGGTGGACGCTGGATCCAAATTGCCTACGCGCTCATCGATGTTTGCTGCGTCACCCTAAATGGCTTTCTTGCTTTTATGCTGCGCTTTTCGCCGCAAGAATTGCGCCGCCTTTTTGTTACCGGACATTTAATCAATGCAACACAACAACCGCTTTCGCGTTATGGCGGTTTTCTTCTTTTGTACGTCGCGCTGATTTTGCTGTTCTGTCAAAGCCAGCATCTGTATCGCACTCCGCGATCCCGGTCTTTTTCCAAAGAAGCTTTCGCCGTCATCAAGGCGGTTTTCTTCGCCACGCTACTATTGGCCGCATTTATTTACTTAGCGGGCGATCACATCGTTTCTCGTTTAATTGTCGCCACTAGCTTGTTTTTGAATATCGTCGCGCTTTCCGCGTGGCGCTACGCAAAATTCCGTATCGTAATTCATCGCGTGGAGGAAGGCATCGGCGCGCGCAACGCCGTAATTGTTGGCGCCGGCCGCGTCGGGCAAGCGCTCGCTCGCCAGCTCGAAAGCGACAAATTGCTCGGCTATCACTTCGTAGGATTTTTGGATGGAAATTGCAGCAACGATCCCCGCGTCCTCGGAAAAATTGAAGATTTGCCCCGCGTTGCACTGGCGCAATTTGTGGATGAAGTTTTTATCACTATTCCGTCGCAGCGGGAACTGGTGAAATGGATTGCATTTTCCGCGCGGCAAAATCGCTTGGACGTAAAAGTTGTTCCGGAACTTTACGACGGTTTGGGTTGGGCCGCGCCGCTACGGAGAATCGGAGATTTTCCGGTAATGGATTTGCACTGGCAGCCGATTCCTGCCCTGGGCCAGGCGGTCAAGCGCGTTTTTGATTTTGCGCTGGCGCTCGTCGGGTTAATTTTGTCGGCGCCGATTTTGGCGGCGGCGGCGATCTGGATTCGCTGCGATTCGCGCGGGTCGGTGATTTATTCCGCGCTGCGAGTGGGCCGCAAGGGGCGAAAATTTTGTTGTTACAAATTGCGGACCATGGTGGCGGACGCGGACTCGCATAAAGATACTCTGCGCTGTGAAAATGAGCGCAACGGACCATTTTTCAAGATGGAAAAAGATCCGCGGATCACTCGTCCGGGGCACTGGTTGCGGAAATTCAGCGTGGACGAATTGCCGCAGCTTGTGAATGTTTTGCGGGGGGATATGAGTTTGGTGGGGCCGCGGCCGCATCCGGTGGACGATTTTGAGCGGTACACTCCAGAGAATTTGCGGAGGTTGGATGTAAAGCCGGGGATCACCGGTTTGTGGCAGGTGACGGCGCGGAGGGATCCGTCGTTTGAGACGAATATGGAACTGGATTTGGAATATATCGAGAGCTGGAGCTTGGGGCTGGACGCGTGGATTTTGCTGAAAACGGTACCGGCGGTGTTTCGGGCGGATGGGGCCTGAGAACTAAAGTTCCACTCCGCCACCCGGCAATTTGTAAGGATGTGATTATAAAAGGGTTGCGAGAAAAGCAGTTTGTAATTTGAAGCAGTTGGGAAACCGGGGGCAACGCGTGATTCTATCCCTCGAAGGTCGGGGCAAGCAAAGCGGTTTGATTTTGCTGGAATCACGAGTGATGTTAGCAGACGAGTATAGATAAGTCAAGAGGAATAATGAGCTTCGAGGTCTCTGTGGATAGCGCAGTGGAGGCGGAACGGGGAGTTGCGGGTACAAACCCCGTTAATTCTGCGGCGACATGCTCAATCTGCGGGGCCGGCGATCCATGTTTCGCATTCCAACTACCTGTGCTTGATGGGCCTTACGCGAACGACGGCGTCGCTTGCGTTGTGCGCTCCTTTTTTCGATGTACTGAATGTGGGTATCTCTTTGTCGAGCCCTTTGAGCCAGCGCTCTATGCCGCCTACTACGGACGACTAAATGGAAACTATCATAGCGCGCATGACGCGGACACCTCTAGATACCAGTCAATCGCTGAAGCACTTAATCGGGCGGGAACCCTACGTGTCTTGGACTGGGGGTGCGGGACGGGGGAATTTCTTTCGTTATTGCCCGTCGCGGCGGACAGGTATGGGGTCGAGCTGTCGGAGGCCGCGCGTTCGGCTGCGGAAAAAAGGGGCGTTAAGACTGTCGCTGAAGGCACTTTGGCGGAATCCCGGTTTTTGCGATCATTCGATGCGGTAACGGCAATTGATGTCGCAGAGCACATTCGAGACCTAACCGCGTGGACCCACAAGGTCGCCAGCGTGCTAAAACCGGGCGGGCGTTTTGTTATTATGACTGGAAATCTAGATAGTCGAGCGGCTCGGAAACTGGGACGCCACTGGTCGTATCTACACTGTGCCGAACACGTTTCTTTCCTGACCGAAAGGGCCGCGCGGACCTTATTGACAGCGGAGTTTGAGGACGTACACGTAGAAACGGTAACCCATCATCCGATAGCGGGAATTGACCTTGTAAAGTCGGCGCTCAAGTTTGTTGTGGGTTGGACGATCGAAAAATTGGGATTCGCTTCGAAGTTTCGGATTCAGGTGAGTTTGCCTTCGGTTGGCGATCATATGCTGATAATGGCGCGCAGGCGAAAACCGTGACGAGTGAAGTTAATGAAAGTGGTACCCCCAAGGAAGTAAAAACCTATCTCAAGCAGCGGCTAACTGTGAATTCGTTGATGGGGATACTCCGCTTCGGAGCCGTCACTGCCATTTACCTGTTCCTGTACCCGTTTCTTCTGCGATCTTTAGGACCGGCAAAATTCGGACTGTGGGCGTTATTATGCATTCCAAGCCAATATTTGGCGCTTGGAGACTTGGGAATTTCAAATGCGCTTATTAAGTTGGTGTCGGAATCGGAGCCAGGGAAGGACAGGGAGCGGCTTATACGCTTGACGGGGGCCGCATCAATTATTTTCACGGTGTTAGGGGCATTGTTGACCGTTCTCGTCGTTTGTTTGCGAGGCGTGATAGTGCGCTGGCTGCGCATCAGTCCAGAGCTGGTGTCCGACGCCGCGATGCTCTTGCCCGGGATGGCGGGCGTTATTTGGATCTCGCTATTGGGAAGCGTTTACACGGCGTTGCTGGGTGGAATACAGCGGACAGACTGGGTCCACGGGATTCAGATAGGAGCATCGGTCATCAACGCAGCAGGGATCGTGTTGACGATCAAGCTTGGTGGAGGCTTCGGGGGCCTGCTGCTCAGCAATCTGTTAGCTGCGTTAGGAACATGGTTAGCGGCTTCTCTGGTGGCACGACGGTCAGCAGGGCTCGGCTGGCTTGGCTGGCCACGTACAAACTGGAACTCACTTCGATCTCTTTTGGGTTTTGGAGGGTTTCTCTATATTGCGGCGCTCTCCTCCCTGCTAATGGAACCGTCGGTGAAGGCCTTATTGGCACGGTTCGGGAATCTGGAACTGGTCTCCTATTTCGAGGTGGCATCCAGAATACCGCTGCAAGCTAGGACACTCTTTGCAAATGTTTTGGCTCCGCTTCTTCCCGCAGCATCGCTGCTTATGGTCGACAGGCGGACGCTTCAAAAGCTGTTTTCACGCACGATGAAAGTTCTCTGGCTCTCTGCAGTGCCGTCGTTTCTTCTACTTGCCGGTTTAGCATCGCCTATTATTCGGGTATGGGTCGGCAAGGACCTGCCGATGGTGGCAATTGCGGTTTCGCTGCTTTCTTTGGGCTGGTTGTTCAATGTACTGACGATCCCTTCATATTTGTTTGTCCAAGGACTGAACGAGCCTCGGGCAGCGATGATCTGTGCGTTCTTGCAGGGCGCGGTGTGCGCACTCGGAGCATATTTGTTAATTCCTCGTTGGGGTTTATATGGCGCGGTGGCCAGCGAGTTTGCGGGCTTATTGCTCGGCGCGATCTATATTATCCGTCGATTGCTTGCGTTGTGCCCGATGACAATTGAAGAGGCACTTGGTCAAAGGCTGAGCAGCGCGGTATTGGTCTCAATTGCTTTTATGGGATGTGCATTCCTGGCGGGGCGCACCATTCGTGTCACGTCGTTTATAGGATTGGCGGCTCTCGGTGCCACATTCTTGTTGTCGTATGTGGCCTTGGCATTTTTCACCGAGAGAGGAGGCGTGACACTTTTGGAATTAATGAAAGAAGTGCTGCCGACCAGGAAGACGTTGAAAATCTCTAGTTAGAACCGCGATGGAGACGGGAGAAGGAACGCAGAGATGTTGCAGAACAGAGAAGCGACGGACATAGGCATTGGGGAGCAGGCCAGTTCATCTAAACCGACTGTAGTGACAACTGTGATTTTTCTCCTGCTTTTTTCAGGTCCGCCGATGTTCAGAATGCGGGATCCAAACGAATCGCTCGAGGGAGCGATCGACTATGTAGTCGTTCTTCGGCTGATTGTTCTGGTCATAGGCGGGATGTGGCTGCTCTATCAATGGCGTACACGGCGTAAGGCGGGAATGCGGGGATTGCCTTTCGCTATTACATCTCTGCAGGGGCTGGGCTTGGCGTTGGTGGCATGCCTTGCAGTGTCTGTGTTTGTTTCCGCATCACCAAGCCTGACCGGTTTCAAGGTCTGTGAAATGCTGATTTCGCTGTCTTTCACCGCGACGTTCGTCGGCATTTACGGAGTCGATGAGTGTTTAAGCAAGATTTTCGTCGGAGCAACTTTATTGTGCGCAGCAATTGCGATCTGTGTTTTCATAGCACCCGATATGGTGCTTTTTGCTACTGAAACGGAAGCCTTGCGGCTAAGAGGCGAATTGATTGCTCCGACCGAAATTGTGGCGTCTTTCGGCTTGATCCTTCTTGTGGCGCGAGCCAGAAAGCCATCACCGCTTTGGTTTTGGTCTCTTTTCGCGTTTTTTGGAATTTTGCTAGCGGCATCGCTGTCGCGGACCGCGTATGCGATCATCATCGTTTTTCTGGCGATGTACTTGTGGAAGGCTAAAAAACGGATTTACGCGTACTTGGTATCGGCTTCGGTCGCGGCACTCTTGCTTATAGGTTTTGTGCCGTCGCTCGGAGCATACCGGAATACAGAGAGCATTTTCTCACTTAGTGACAGGGTTGGATTATGGGCGTATTTGGCAGCCGTAACTCTTCAGAAATCCCCTTGGATCGGATTGGGATACTACTCCGCGTCGCGAATCTACGGACCGGAATACAATGAAGGTCTCGGCACGGCACACTCCATGTTTTTCGAAGCATTTATAGGCGGAGGATTAGTAGCCCTGTCATTTGTAATCGCGCTGTGCGCAGTAGGGGCGTTTTACGCAATTAAATTATTGCCGGGGCGCGGAGCGTCGACGACTTTTGCGGCATCGACGCTATTTATCACAGCATTGCTATTTGGCTCCATCGGTGGAGATTTCGGCTATGGACCGCTGGGCATCACTTTTTGGAGCTTGTGCGCGATTTTGCCGATCCTTTATGAACGTCGCGGAGTGGAACTGTCTGCACAAAGATTACGCGGACCGGCTCTAAGGTCGCCTGTAAACGCCTAGCTGAGGAAGGCAAACGGAGAATCGGGCCCAGTGATACGACAAAACAAGATTTCGATCGTCACACCATCATTTAATCAAGCTCAATTTATCGGTGAGTGCCTCGATAGCGTACGTCTACAGAATTTTCCGAATATTGAGCACATTGTAAGAGACGGCGCTTCAACTGATGGCACAGTTTCAATCCTCCAGAAGTATTCAAGCGAAGCCCCGGAGGAGGAGCTTCGCTGGATATCCGAGCCTGACGGCGGACAGAGCGACGCGCTAAATCAAGGATTCCGAGCAGCCTCGGGCGACATCGTCGGCTGGCTGAATTCGGACGACCGGTATCGGCCAGGATGCCTTGCGGCGGTAGATGAGGCATTTAGGAAAAATCCTGATATGGATATATTGTACGGCGACTACACGTGGATAGATGAAAGCGGACGTGTTCTCAAGATTCGGCGCGAAATCGAGTTCAGCCTGTTCATCCTGTCTTACCATCGGGTGCTATATATTCCATCAACAGCAACGTTCTTCCGCCGGCGTATTTTCGATGAAGGAAATTTCGTGGACATGCGCTATCACTACGCAATGGACTCTGAATTTTTCTTGAGACTGGCGCATCAAGGGTACCGGTTCAAACATGAAACCAAGTTGCTCGCAGATTTCAGGTGGCATTCAGAGAGCAAAAGCGAATTGGATCCAAGGAAACACCTTGCGGAGCACTATGCAATAGCTCTGCACTACTCCAAAGCGATCCAGGGACTAAAAAATGAAACATCGAGGAGGTTGGCGTTTGGCGCGTTGCGGTTAGGCGCAGGGATGCTTCGCTATTCAGAGAAGATGCTGCGCGGTTACTACTTAGAGCAAGTGTTAGAGCAGATGCCGATATTCGGACGAGAGAGAGTTGTGAAGGCAACCCGATGAAGCGGCTCTTGCGGAAAAGTTTGCGAAAAGCGGGGTTGGAATTAACGCGTTTTCGCCCGCAGGCGTCGGAGTGGGCGCAACTGAAACAAATGTTGTCTGTACACGATGTCAGAACTGTATTTGATATCGGGGCGAACACCGGACAATATGCAAGCAGTCTTAGGGATAGCGGCTTCCAGGGGAAAATTGTGTCATTTGAGCCGGTCTTGGAGGCGCACACGCATCTTTCGCGTGCCGCCGACAAAGATCCCCTGTGGAATGTGCCTGAGAGAATGGCTATCGGTGACCGCGAGGGAAGGGTGGAAATCCACGTGTCCGAAAACCTAGTTTCGAGCTCAACTTTGCCTATGCTCAACGCGCATCGTGATGCTGCTCCTCGATCTCATTTTATCGCTAGCGAGATGGTACCGATTAGACGGCTGGACGACGTTGCCGAAGTTTTTTTGGGCGATGACGAAGAATTTTTCATTAAAGTGGATGTTCAGGGAGCGGAAAGCCAAGTACTTGACGGCGCTCCGCACCTCTTGAAGAGGGCGGCAGGTCTGCAGCTCGAGCTATCGCTGGTCTCGCTATATGAAGGCGAAGCGCTTTTTGAACCAATGTTGGAACGGCTTAGAGATTCCAATTTCGACTTATGGTCTCTAGTACCAGGCTTTATTGACGATCGAAACGGGCGTCTTTTGCAATGCGATGGAATTTTTTTCAGACGCCCGACAAACCTCTAGGCCGGATATGCCTGTACCCGGGCCTTAGTAACCAACCATGGCGAGATGAATGGGATGAGGATACTGCTGGTCCATAACTTTTACGAGCATCACGGCGGAGAAGACGCGGTATATGCCCGCGAAAGAGAGTTGCTGCAATCACGCGGCAACGTTGTGACGGAATATACTCGCAGTAACGATGAAATTCGGGATTACAGCCTTTTGCAGCGGGCGGTGCTTGGGCCTGGGACCATCTGGGACCGAGGCACCAAGGACCGCTTAAGGGATTTGTTGCAACGCGAAAAGTTTGAGTTGGCTCATTTTCACAATACGCTGCCGCTAATCTCGCCGAGTGCATATTACGCATGCGCAGAAGCCAACGTGCCAGTGGTGCAGACTTTGCACAATTATCGTTTGTTGTGCCCCAGCGCGACGTTGCTACGGGAAGGGAAAATCTGCGAAAAATGCTTAGGACGGGGCGTACCGTGGCCGGGGGTCGTTCACGCATGCTATCGGGACGACACGATCGCGAGTGCGGCAGTTGCGACTATGCTTGCGATGCACCGAGCAATGGGAACCTGGCGTAAGAAAGTAGGTGTTTATATCGCTCTTAGCGAGTTTGCAAAAAACAAGTTCGTTGCAGGCGGTTTGCCGGCGCATCGTATCGCGGTAAAACCCAATTTTGTGACTTCAGAACCTGTGGCCGCGCGGACGGGAGTGGGATATGTGGCGTTTATAGGCCGGCTTGCTGAAGAGAAGGGGGTGCGAATTCTGGTTGCCGCTTGGAGCGGTTTAGGGTGCAGAATTCCACTAAGAATAGTAGGCGACGGCCCTCTTAAGCAGGAGATTGAGCTTCGACTGGCAAGAGACGGGATTCAGAGTGTCGAACTCTTTGGGCATCTCAAAACCGATGGCACTATGCGAGTGATCAGTGGCGCCGCATTCCTTGTGTATCCGAGCCAGTGCTACGAAACATTTGGCATGGCGATTATTGAAGCGTTTGCTTGCGGGGTGCCGGTGATTGCGTCACGGTTGGGATCGATGGCGGAAATTGTTGAGGATGGCAAGACGGGACTGCATTTTACGGCGGGGGATGCGCGGGATTTGGCGGCGAAGGTGGAGTGGGCCTGGGCGCATCCGGAAGAGATGCAAGCGATGGGACGCGCTGCACGAGCGGAATATGAGGCGAAGTATACGGCTGAACGTGGCTATGAGAACTTGATGAAGGTATATGAACGCGCCTTAGAACGGGCACGCTGATGCAAAGGGCTGAGTCAATTCGAGAAGAGGTAATTTCCGCGAACGTGGAGTTCTACCGGGAAATAGCCGGGAAGTATGATGAGTATGAGTCGTGCGCGTCGGAGGAGTTCCACCAGCGAATGCTGGAAAGCGATTTGAACAAAATGCAATCGTTGTTGGCCGGTAAAGATGTGAGGTGTCTGGATTGCGGAGGGGGCAGTGGGAATCTGACGCTGAAGATGCTGGAACGGGGATGGAAGGTAACGGTGGTGGATGTGTCGCCCGATATGCTGGAGCTATCGAAGGCAAAGGTGCACGCTCGCGGGTTCACGGCTGAATTTGTGAACGATTCGGTGGAGAATTTCCTGGCTGCGAGCCGGCAAACGTTTTCGGTGATTAGTTTCAGCTCAGTGCTGCATCATTTATATGCTCCAGCGGACGTGGTTAGAGAAATGGCCGGACACGTGGAGCCAGGCGGTTTTTTTTATTCCAATTTCGATCCGGTACTTCCCTCTTCGCGGCAGCTCACCGCGTTTTTTTATAACTTGGATACGATTCTGGCGAAAGTTCTTCGAGATCGTCGAGACCTGCTGCCTGGGATCGTGCGGCGCTTGAAGAAATTGAAAGGTACGCCTTCGGGTGAGCACGACAGAGTTGTGGTCAGTCATGGCGATTTGGCTGAATACCATGCGCGAACGGGTCTCGACGACGGGGTGATCGCGAAGACGCTGAAGGAACAGGGATTCGCGACAACGGTCGAACGGTATGCGGTGGGGCGGACGAAGACTATGTTGCGGGTGAATCGGGCTTTCGGGACGATGCTTAATTTTAGGATTATGGCGCGGCGGGAAGAGTCGAACAATGCAACCAACGAACACTGCACTTTTTGACGAAGGGCGCTACCGAGTGCTGGGGGTGCGGGTGGACGCGGTGCAGATTGGGAATGTGGCGGACCGGATGGAAGAATGGATTGGGGAGCGGGCTGGGTGTCATTTTGTGGCGGTGACGGACATGCACAGCGTGATGGAGGCGCATCACGATGCGAAGTTCAAGGAAGTGTTGAACTCGGCGGACTTGGTGGTGCCGGATGGGTTTCCTTTGGTGTGGTTGGGGAGGCGACGGGGATTTGCGAAGATGCGGCGGCGGGTTTATGGGCCAGAGCTGATGCTGCGTTTTTGCGAGGCGAGTGCGGGGAAAGGTTATCGTCACTATTTTTATGGAGGAGCGCCGGGAGTGGCGGAAGACTTGGCGAAATGGCTGACGGGGAAATTTCCAGGCGTGATGGTGGCGGGAACTTTTTGTCCTCCTTATAGGGCGTTGACGGCGGAGGAAGATGCGGCGGCGGTGGAGGCGATTGAGCGGTCCGAGGCAGATGTGGTGTGGGTGGGACTGGGCGCGCCAAAGCAGGAGCGCTGGATGTTTGAACATCGAGGGCGATTGCGCGCGCCGGTGTTGGTGGGAGTGGGCGCGGCGTTCGATTTTTATACGGGTCGGGTGACGCAGGCTCCGGAATGGATGCGAGAGAACGGATTGGAATGGGCGTTTCGATTGTGGCAAGAGCCGCGTCGGCTATGGAAGCGGTACTTGGTGGATGGAGCGCAGTTCGCGGTGCTGGCGTCGCTGGAATTGATGGGATTGCGGAAGGCGCGGTGATGGCGGCGGAGGGTTAGGTGCCGAGGGAGTCTTGGATCACCGTGGTGTTGGGCGGAAGGATGCCGAGGTCAGTGTAGATGGGGCGGATTAGTTTGCGGATGGCGGGAAGGCGAGTGGCGAACCAGGCGGCTCCTGCGAGGCAGCATATGCCGCTGATGATTACGGTGCGAGGAGCGCCGATGGCGTGGGCCATGGCTCCTGCGAAGAGGCTGCCGAACGGAGCCATGCCGACGAAGGCTACGGTGTAAAAGCTCATGACGCGGCCGCGTTTGGAGTCGTCGACGATAGTTTGAATGATGGTGTTGCTGGCGGCCATTTGTTGCATCATGCCGAAACCGCAGATGAGCATGAAAAGCAGCGACACCAGAAAGACGCGGGAAAACCCGAAACAGATTAGCGCGGCTCCGAGAGCGGCGGTGGAAATGGGGATCATTCTGCCGAGGCCGAGTACGGATTTGCGGACGGCGAGCGAAATCGCAGAGATTAGCGCGCCGACTCCTACGGCGCCCATGAGGAAGCCGAGGGTGTGCGGGCCGCCGTGAAGGATGTTGCCGGCAAAAATCGGCATGAGCACGGTGAACGGCCAACCCATCAGACTAACCAACGCGAAAAGTAATAAAATTGTGCGGATTGGCGCGAAGCCGGAGACGTACGTCCAGCCCTCTTTGAGCTGGACGAGCATGGAGTCCGCGGCGCGGGCGACGGAGTCTGGCTTGACGCGCATGGCGAGGAGCGAAGCGATTACG
>DASXMB010000076.1:0-51577 GCA_036495905.1 Candidatus Acidiferrum sp. | reverse complement strand
CTTGGCACTGGCGTGCGATGCTCCAAATAACGTAGCAATTGCCGGTTGAGAATTCGTGCGTGGCGGAAATACAACCGCATCCATTCCACCGCATCCATCGGACCGCCAATCACCACCCCGATCGATCTCTCCGCTGCTCCGCTTTGCATGTCATAGGTCAGCGTGTTGTCGTTTCGTCCGTGACTGTAGTGCAGAAAACAGCGGATGCCAGTCAAAAAATCCACCGCGCTGGTCGCCAGTTCTTCTTCCGCCGCGCTTACATTCAGTGCATCCTTCGATTCCCCGGCCAGATACCGCATCCACGCCGCCACCTGATAATCGCGCAAACCTCCTGGCGCTTCTTTCACGTTTGGTTCCAGGTGAAAAATCGTGTTCCCGTATCGAGCCAGTCTGGCTCGCGTCAAGGCATGTGATTGTTCCAGCAAAAATGTGCGCCAGTGTTTTTCGGACGCCGGCAAAATTCGCGCATCTACCTTCTCGAATAATTCGCGGTCGCCCGCCAGCAGCCTGCGATCCAGCAGCGCCAGATGAAATTCCGCGTTATCTTCCTTGATGCGCTTGCAATCTTCCAGTGTGCTGCCCGCCGCGTTCACTCGAAAACCCAGATCCCACAGCGTGCGCGTAAAATCCGCGATCAGCGGACGAAATTCTTCTTCCGCTTTTTCATTTCCAAACAAAAACAACAAATCCAAATCGGAGTAAGGCGCGGTCACCCGCCGCCCGTACCCACCCAGCGCGAAAAGACACAATCCCTGTGCCGTTGCGTCGTGCACCCGCAGCACCTCTTCAAAAACTTGCCGTATATTCTTGTCCGCTAGTTCGCACAGCGCCTGCAGCGTTGCGTGTGCGCTCGCCCCGGCCTCGAACTCCTGCCGGATGCGTTGCCGTTCTTTTTCGGCTTCTGGGCCGAGTACCGATAGTGGTGTGATGGAACCTTGCATTTCCCTGCGAAGTTTCGACTGGTGGAAACTTGCCTTCCGTTAATTTCGCGACTGCTTGTACGCGGCCGTTGCTGCTGTTTCCATCGCAGCTCCGCGCTGCTTCCTTATCCTGACCGAAATATCTTACCGCCGCGCGCTTGCGTTGTCTCTTCCGTCTTCAATGCGATGTCCACATTGGCATGTCATTCTTGCAGAGCACTTCTTGCAACTGCTGGATTTTCTCGCCGCGCTGTATCGTATAATGCCCTCAGCAAAAACGCCGGGCCGCGTTCGTTGCATTCCGATCGCCGCTACGGCACAACAACTTCGTAAGAGAGATTATTTGATGACTGACCATGCCCCCATGGAAATTACCGTTCGCGAATCTCCGGGTGATGTTTACGTGCTCGAAGTGCGCGGTCGTTTGACCATTGGCGAGCCGAGCGATCAACTGAATGACGCTTTGCAGGCCGTGGTAAAACGCGGAGGCCGCAAAGTTGTGGTCAACCTCAACAACGTTCCGCAAATCGACAGTTCCGGAATTTCGTCGCTGGTTCGCGTTTCCATTCACCTGGCCCGCGAAGGCGGCGCCGTCCATCTGGTCTGCGGTCCGGGCCGCGTAAGAGATTCGCTCACCGTCACTCGCCTGATCGAAGCCATCCCCACCTTTGAAACCGAATCCGCCGCCCTCGCTAAATTCAACTAGTGCGCGCGGCAATCTCGCGCCGGTGATTTCGCGTCGATGATTTTCGCTCGGACTCGCGCAAATTCCAGTCTGCGCCTGAAACGTGCGCGCAAGAATTTCTAAAGCGCCTGCACTTTTTTTCAAGTTAAAAGTTGAAAAGTATTGCAGTGAAAAAACAAGTCCTTGCGTTTGCTACCCGCTCTTTTTTAGTTCGGCGAGGACTAGTTTTGCTAATTCTTTCAGGGTTTCGAAGACGCCTTGTCCGGTGACGGCTACGCCTTCCAGCACCGGTTCGCCTTTTTTCTGCAATTGCTTGGTCAGATCCGCGATCGAAAGTGCATTCGGCAAATCGCGTTTGTTTAATTGCAAGACGTACGGAATGGTGTCGAACTTAAGATTGTGTTCCTTCAAATGTTCTTGCAAGTTATCCATGGTCTCGAAATTCGCATCGAGCCGTTCTTCCTGCGAATCGGCAACGAAGACCACTCCATCCGCGCCTTTCAAAATCAATTTGCGGCTGGCTTCGTAAAATACCTGGCCGGGCACCGTGTATAAATGAAAGCGCGTTTTGAATCCGCGCACCGTTCCCAAATCCAGCGGCAGAAAATCGAAAAACAAAGTACGGTCGGTTTCGGTGGCGAGCGAAACCATTTTTCCTTTTTGATTTTGTCCAGTGTGATCGTAAATCCATTGCAGGTTGGCGGTTTTTCCGCCCAGACCTGGACCGTAATACACCAGCTTACAGTTGATTTCGCGAGCAGGAAAATTGATGAAAGGCACTTGTCGTCGGTCCGAGTTCCGCCACAGAATTTATAGCACACGTTCCCAAGCAGGCCAATTCGAGCCCGCAGGATACCTGTGAGATGCGCACGTCTAGTGTCCGCGAATTCTCCCGCAGCGGCCAAAAGATTTTTTGCGGCCTGCGGCAACAAGTTAACATCACCACGCGGGGCCCCCCGCGCGGACCCCGAACTGGCAGCGGCCCGAACGGCAGCCGTCCGAACTTGCAGTAGCCACGGACCACCGTCGCCGCAGGCTCGCAGTAGCCAAGATCCCGCAACGGCCCCCAAACCCGCAGAACCCTCGTCGAGGCCTCCGCCAGGCTTGCCGTAGGCGCATTTTGGGGCCTCGTTGACGTGCGATACTTGCTCTGCTACATTCGCGCCATGGCAAAAGCCCACAAACCCTCTTCGTCCGCCTCCAGCCGCAACAAGAACGCTTCTCGCGGTTCAGCTAAACCATTGAAGAAAAAACCTTTAGGTCCCGTCCACCCATCCCAGCGAGGTGGCGTGGAAATGGTCAATCCGCTGGTGCAAGCCCAATTGAAGCTGTATGACGAGGCGCTGTCTCTGTTTCATCAGCAAAAATTCGCACGCGCCAAGCAGGAACTGGAAAAAGTGCTCGAAGGCCCCAGTAAAGAGCTTGCCGACCGCGCGCGCATGCACGTAAAAATCGCCGAACAGCGAATGAAACCCGGCCACGAGCAGAATCCGCGCACGGCCGAGGAACATTATCAGCGCGGCGTGGCGATGATGAACATCGGACGCTGGGACGACGCGCGCGAGAGTCTGGACAAAGCGCGCAAAGCGGCGCCGAAGGCAGACCATATTCATTACGCGCTGGCCGCGCTCGATTGCCTGACCGGCGAAGCCGATTCCGCGATGAAGAATCTGAAAGTGGCGATCGATCTGCGCCCGGAAAATCGATACCACGCCCGCAATGACGAAGACTTCGCTTTCCTGCAGGAAGATCCTCGATTTACGGAAATGCTGTATCCGGAGAAAGACGGCCGCTAACCGTTTTCGTTTTGAGCGGGAAACAAAAACCAGCTTCTTGCCCGGTGTGTTTATTTTCATGTGCAGTACCGGCGCATTCGCAAAATGAAGAAACGCAAATCGAAATCCGAGAAAATATCGCGAGGTTTTAACATTGTCGCTCTGGGCGGCGGCACCGGCTTGTCCACGATTCTTCGCGGACTGAAAGAGCATGTGACCCGGCGGCGCGATGAAGGCGCCGAGGCGGGACGGCCGATCTCCGATTTGACGGCGATTGTGACGGTTACCGACGACGGCGGAAGTTCCGGTCGTTTGCGGCGCGAAAATCGCATTTTGCCGCCGGGAGATATTCGCAACTGCATGGTTGCGCTGTCTCAGGATGAGGCGCTGCTGGGCCGTCTGTTTCAATATCGTTTTCACGCGGGGCGCGGACTGCGCGGACACAATTTCGGCAATCTTTTTTTGGCGGCGCTGACCCACGTCACTGGAGATTTTGCGGAAGCGGTGCGGGTTAGCAGCAAAGTGCTGGCGATTCGCGGGCGGATTTTTCCGTCGACGATTTCCAACGTTTCGCTGGTGGCCACGCTTGAGGATGGGCGGCGCATTCACGGCGAAACTCGAATTACCGCGAGCCGGGCGAAAATTGCCAAGGTGGCGCTGCTTCCGCGGTCGGTGCGGCCACTGGCGAAAGCTGTGGAGGCGATCAACGAAGCCGATCTGATTTTGTTGGGGCCGGGATCGCTGTATACGAGCATTTTGCCGAATTTGCTGATTCCAGAAATTGCCGGAGCGATTGCGAGAGCGAAGGCCCCGCGGGTGTACATTGCGAATCTCATGACGCAGCCCGGGGAAACGTCCGGGTACGCGCTGGCCGACCACATTCGAGCGATTCAGAAGCACACGCCGCGTCGCGTGGTAGATTGGGTGGTGGCGAACCGGCAGGCGATTTCGCCGGAGGTAGCGCGGCGTTATAGCCGGCAAGGGGCGGAGCCAGTGAAAATTGATTTGCCACAATTGCATAAGCTGGGCTGCCGGGTGATTCTGGATAATCTGCTGGAACAACATGCGGTGATTCGGCACAACGCTTCGCGTTTGGCGTCCTTGCTGCTTGAAGAATTCCTGTTTGGCAATCGGTAGAGTCCCAATATGGGTTGAAATCCTGGAGTGCCGCGCGTTTGGGCGTGGCGCCGAGCTGTGGTGTGTTCCCATTTTTGAGATTTTTGAGGACGGGGACCCACCCACCCCCGGCAATTTGTAAGGATGTCAAAGTAAAGGGGTTGCGGGAAAAGGGGTTTGTAAGTGATTGAAAGGAAAGAGGCGGGGGAAAGGAAGGGGTGGCTTGTTTGGAGGGGTGGGAAGGGATTTTTTTTGAGCGGGACGGAGTTGTGGCAGGGATAGAGAGGAGTGGCGGCGGACGGTCATGGGTCAAGATAGCATGGAACGGTTACGTTGTCAATATATTACTTACTGGTACTAGTTTCGAATGATTTGGTGTAGTAGTCGTGGCGCAGTCGTTTTTCGGGGTTTCGCGGTCTCGCTTTCCGCAGGCGAAGAGTTCGGCGCTGGACGGGAGCTGTCCAGGTCTCATTTGTGGTAGCCCGGGGCAAGCGGGATGGCAGCGGTTAGGAGCCGATGTAGCGGGCGTAGAGGGAGCGGGCTACGGCGGGATCCTGGGTGCCTTTCAGGATGGCGCGGCCGTCGGCGAAAACGGTCATTTCGTACGGAGGGACGCGAAAGCGGAGAAGGAAGTCGTTGTGGCGGACGTCGTCGACGGTGGGGGCGAGGCGTTCGCGGAGGGCGGTGAGGTCGAGAGTGCGAGTACGTTCGTGAATTTGGACGGAATCACGACCGCACATGGTGATGTGCGGCTGGGCGTGACCTTCGAGGTAAGCGAAATGGTGGTGGCCGCAGGCGCGGCAATCTGGATTACGGGCGATACGCAGAGATTGAAAGTGTCCGGTCCAAACATCGCAAGAGATTAAGCGCTGGTGAAGAGCTTCCGGGTGGCCGGAGAGGAGCTTTAAGGCTTCGGCTGCCTGCAAAGAAGAAATAAGATTGACGATGGGGCCAAGAACGCCGATGGTGTCGCAGGTTTCTTCCAGGCCGAGGGTGCGCCGATCGGTTTCGAGCAGGCAGGCGAGGCAGGGAGTGATGCCGGGACGGATGGTCATGGTGAGGCCGTAGCTGGCGACGGCGGCGGCGTAGATCCAGGGGATGGCGGATTTCACGGCAAAATCGTTCAGCAGGAAGCGAGTTTCGAAGTTGTCGGTGCCGTCGAGGATTAGGTCGAACCCGGAGAGCAACGCGGCGGCATTTTGCGGGTTTATATCGGCGAGGCGGCCTTCGACGGCGACTTCGGAGTTGATGGAATGGAGTTTGCGCTCGGCGGCCACAGCTTTGGGTAGCGAGTCGCGGGCGTCGGATTCGTCGAAAAGCGTTTGGCGCTGAAGATTGGACGACTCGACGAAGTCGCGGTCGATGACGCGGAGGCGGCCAACACCGGCACGGACCAGCAGTCCGGCGGCAGCGGCACCGATGGCTCCGCAGCCGACGATGACGGCGCTGGAAGCGAGCAGGCGGCACTGACCAGCTTCGCCGATGGGGGCGAAGAGCATCTGGCGGGAATATTTTTCGTGCAGCGAGTCGTTCATCTGATGTAGTTGGGCATAAAGTGCGGCATCGCGCGAATCTGCGGGCCAATACAGTAAATATGATAGCGCCAAAGTTCGGCGGAGAGGCAACGCCGCTGTGCTACGCTTCGTCAGAGGAGAAATGTTGGTTTCTTTGGGGCGAAAATTTGTGTGGATGGCGATGCTTTGCGGAGCGTCGCTGGCGCGTGCGCAAACCGCGCCGGGACCGGCCATCGCGGAGAACGGCGCAACGGTTGTTTCCGTGCGGATTGTGAGCGAGGACGGGCGAGTTCTTTCGGAAGCTCCTAAAAATATTCCGGTGCAAGCGGGCAAAACGGTGGAGCGAGCGGAGGTTGCGGACAGCATTCGCGCGCTTTATCGAACGGGAAATTATTCGGATTTGCGAGCGGTGGAAACGGCGGTGGATGGCGGAGTGCGCATCGATTTTGTGGCGCACGAGCAGATGTTCTTTAACCAAGTGGTGATTGTGGGTTTGGTTTCGCCGCCGAGCGATGCGACGGCGATTGCAGCGATGCAGTTGACGCTGGGAGCGCCCTACAACAAAGCTGCGGTGGAAGAAGGAGTGGGAAGGCTGCGAGATACGCTGCATGACGAAGGGCTGTATGCCGCACAAGTATCGGCGGAAACGGTGGAGCATCCGGATACCCATCAGATGGATGTGATTGTGCATGTGAAGCCCGGGAAACGGGCGCACATCGAGGAAATCCATTTGAAGAACGGGACGGAATATCCGGACGGGCAAATTTTGGGGCGACTGAAATTGAAAGCGGGCAAGGAAGTTAAATCGGCGCAAATTCGGCGAGGCACGGAGCGAATCCGGAAATTTTTGGTGAAGAAGGGACATTTGAACGCGCGGGCTACGGTGCGGCGCGGAGATTTTCAGACGGCGAAGAATTCGGTGTCGCTAGATGTGGAGGTGACGGAAGGTCCGCGGGTACGAATCGCGGTGACCGGAGTGAAATTTTCGAATGGCGATCTGAAGAAAATGGTTCCGGTGTATCAGGAAGGGGCAGTGGACGCGGATTTACTGGAAGAAGGAAAGCGGAACATTCGGGAGCGATTGGAGCGCGCAGGGTACTTCGATGCGGAGGTGGATTATACGACGACATCAGAGCCGGCGAAGGGAGCGGGCGCCAAGGGCGAAGAGGAAGTGATCACTTATAAGGTGGAGCGGGGAGACCGCCACAAATTCATGGGGGCGGAGATCAAAGGGAATCATTATTTCAGCAATGATGTTTTGCGGGCGCGATTGCAACTGGCGAAAGGGGATATCGCAGCACGTCCGCGATTCAGCCGGAGGCTGGTGGAGTCTGACCGGGAATCGATGCAGAACCTGTATCTTTCCAACGGATTTTTGGAAGCGAAAGTGGACGCGCAAGTGGTGGACAACGTTGGGGGAAAAGAAGGGAATTTGCAGGTGCGGTTCACGATTGTGGAAGGAAAGCAGACGCGGGTGGCGTCGCTGGCGATCGATGGAGTGCATGCGTTCAAGGAAGATTATTTGATGGGAGTGGTGGGCTCGACGCCGGGGCAGCCGTACTCGGACTTTAACGTGACGACAGACCGGGACAATATTTTGGCGCTGTATTTTAACGAGGGATTCCCGGAGGCGACGTTTACGTCGAATGCGACGCCGGTGGTGGCGGGGAAGGAAGCGGCGGGCGCGGCTCCGAAAGCGGAGCAGGAAAGTGGCGGGCAGGTTCCGCAGGGCGATTCGGTGAAATTGGTGTACCACATCGTGGAAGGTCCGCAAACGCGAGTGCGGAAGATTTTGTATAGCGGGTACCAGCACACGCGAGTGGGAGTGATCCGGCGGTCTGTGAATGTGAAGGAAGATGCGCCGCTGCGGGAAGGCGATGTGGTGGAGTCGCAGAGGCGACTGTATAACCTGGGAATATTTAACCGGGTGACGATTGACCGGCAGAATCCGAACGGGACGGATCCGGACAAAGATATTGTTGTGTTGGTGGAAGAAGCGAAGCGCTACACGCTGGGCTATGGCGGTGGATTTGAAGTACAACGGCTAGCGAGCACGACGAATCCCGCAGCGGGCGAAGTGCAGGCGGCGGTGCGGGGAATTTTTGAGGTCAGCAAGCTGAATTTGACGGGGCGCGGAGATTCGCTGTCCTTGAAGGTGCGGGGAAGCACGATTGAAGATCGCGCATTGCTGGGATATTCGGACCCGAATACATTTGCGAATCCACATTTTACGTTTCAGGCGACGGCGTATACGGAGAAGACGCAGGACATAAATACGTTCACGGAGTCGCGGTATGAAGGGTCGGTGCAACTGGCGGATCAGGTGACACCAAGGACGTCGCTGCTGTATCGATATACGTTTCGGAAAGTGCTGGTGTCTAACTTGAATATTCCGGCGCAGGAAGTGCCGCTATTCAATGCGCCGACGCTGGTTTCGCAAGTTGGGATTACGTGGGTGCGGGACACGCGAGACAATCCGGCGGAAGCGACTAAGGGAACGTTTAACAGCGCGGATTTCGGAGTGGCGGATACGTCGATTGGATCGAGCGCGAGCTTTTTGCGGCTTTTTTATCAGAACTCGACCTATTATCCGTTCAAGAGGCGATTTAGTTTTGCGCGGTCGGTGCGCATTGGGATATTGGAGCCGTATAAGGATACGGTGTCGTTGAGTTTTCCGACGCAAACGTCGACGCCTTTGCCGCAGTTGATTCCTTTGCCGGAGCGATTTTTTGCGGGAGGCGGAACGTCGCTGCGGGGATTTGCGCTGAATCAGGCGGGACCACGGGATGCGATTACCGGATTTCCGGTGGGTGGGCAGGCGCTACTGATTTTGAATCAGGAAGTACGGTTTCCGATGCGGCTGCCGTTTATTGGAGACGCGCTGGGCGGAGCGCTGTTTTACGACGGCGGAAACGTGTATAGCAAACTGAGCCGGATTACGTTGCGAACGTCGCCGCCTACGCCGGTTTTTAACCCGGCGAATCCTTTGCAGTGCCAATTTAATTGCACGAACGAACTGAATTATTTTGCGCACACGGTGGGACTGGGATTTCGATACTCGACGCCGGTGGGGCCGATACGGATTGATTTGGGATATCAACTGAACCGGCCACAATTTGTGGTGCCGATTGCTTGCCCGAGTACTACGCCGAATTGTCCCGCGGGATCGCTGGGGTTCAAAGGCACGCGGCTGCCAGGCTTTCAAATTTTCTTTAATTTGGGATCGACGTTTTGAGGCACGGAGCGCTGCGGGTGTTAGTTTGTGCCGCGCTGCTGGGAAGCGGCATGGGCGATGCGCGGGTGTGCACGGCGAGTTTGCGCGCACAACAAGTTATCGACCGGATTGTAGCGCGGGTGGAGACCGACGTCATTTTACTGAGCGATGTGCGGGCGCTGTCGAGTTATCAAATGCTGGAGGAAGGAAAATCCGAGAGCGATGCGCAGATTTTGGATCGGCTGATCGATCAGTGGATCGTGCGGAACGAAGCGGAGACGGCGAGGTTTCCGCATCCGTCGGACGCGGACGTCAAGCGTGACGTGGAGCGATTGCGAAAATCGTTTGCGACACCCGAAGAGTATGAGGCGCGGAAAAAGCAAGCGGGGCTGAGCGATGCGGAAGTGGAGAAATTGGTAGGGGCGCGGCTCTATTTGGGGAATTACCTGGATTCGAAATTCCGTCCGGCGGTGCAAGTGGATTCCAAGCAAGTGGATGATTTTTACGAGCAAGCGGTGGTGCCACGAGCGAAGGCGCGCGGACAGGAGCCGCCGTCGCTGGACGCATCGCGGGAGGCGATTCAGGAAGCGCTGGTGCAGCGCGGAATCGATGAGCAGGCGAATCGCTGGCTCGACGAGACGCGAGCGCGGATACACGTCGACAAACTATTGAATGAAGGCGCGAAATGACGGAAACGACGCGCCGCAAGAAATGGCGATGGTGGTGGCACGTCACCTGGGTGGTGGCGCTGGTGATTACGCTGAGCGCGGTGGGCGTTGTGATTTTTTTCGGGAGCGGCTCGGGGAATCCGATTATTCGCCGGTACATCGTTTACCGGCTGGAAGCAGCGACCGGTACGCGAGTGGAGTTGGAGAAAATTTCGATTGGGTGGTTTTCGCTGCGGCTCACGCTGAGCGGATTGGTGTTGCATGGCAAGGAGCCAGCGTCCACGGAGCCGTTGTTTGCGGCGGATGAAGTGAGAGTTGGGCTGAGAGTAGATTCGTTTTGGGGGCGGCGCGTGTCGCTAGACGATTTATCCGTGCGACGGCCGCAGGTGCATATTCGAATCGAGAAGAACGGATCGTCGAATTTGCCGGTGATAGAAACGGCGAGAGGTAGAAAACCGGGGGATAAGGCGCTGTTCGATCTGCGAGTGCGGAAAGTGCGGTTAGAGGATGGCTGGCTGCTTTACAACGATGTGAGAACTCCGCTGGCGGTTGAAGGCGGAGATTTACATTTTGCGTTGGACGCGAGCGGGACAGCGGCGCGTCCCTTGTATTTGGGAATGCTGGATTGGAAGTCGATTTTGTTTACGGCGAAAACATTTTATCCGGCTCCGGTGAGTGTGTCGGCAAAGTTTACGTTGCGGCCAGACGGATTCAGTTTGGAGCAAGGCGTGGTGGAGGCGGAGCACTCGCACCTGGATGCGCAGGCGGAGATGCAGGATTTCTTGAGTCCCGCATGGACATTTAAATACCGAGGATGGGTGAATCTGGTGGATTTGCGCTATACGCTGCGATCACCGGAAACTCCGACGGGCCGAGCCGACATTCGCGGAGAGGGGACACTGGCTAACGGAAAATTTAGAAGCACTGGAACTTATTCGGGAAGAGATGTGGAGCTGAGCTATCAGCCAATTTTTCACGCGGCAGGAGTTTCCAGCCGCGGAAGTTTTCAGATGGACAATGATGGTTTCGTGGTGCCGGACTTTTTGGCGGAAGCGTTTGGCGGGACGGTGAAAGGGCAGATGCGGATGCAGTTCAAGGGGCTGGAATTCAGCGCCAAGACGCACATTCAGGATATGCATCTGGCGCGGGTGTTGCCGTCCATCGATCACGACGGATTTCCGGCAGACAGGTTGCATTGGGACGGGATGCTGTCAGCAGATTCCACGGAGACGTGGAGCGGGCCGTTCGCGCATTTCAAGATTGCCGCGAAAATGCATTGGGAATCTCCGGATGAACTGGCCGCGGCGCACATTCCGGTGGATGGCGATTGGGATTTTCGATATCAGTACGACGGCGAAATTCTGGATATAGCGTCGGGAGAGTTTGATACGCCGTCCACGCACGGCACGATTTCCGGTTTGTTGTCGACGCGAAAGACAGCGCTGGATTTGAAATTCGATACGGGCGCGCTGGAGAGCGAGCGGGATTTCGTCAATGCGATTCGCGGCGCGGCGCCGGGGTCGGCGGACGAGATCAAAGTGCTAAGCGGAAGCGCGAAGTGGGACGGAACGATCAGCGGAACTTCTGCCACCACGTTCGCGGGACATATACGCGGCGAACAAGTGCGGTATGAAAACGTGACATTGGACTATCTGGATGGCGATTTGACATATTCGCCGACGGAATTGGCACTGACAAAAGCGCACATCCAGCACGGAGCGACAAAAGCGGACGGCAATCTGACATTGGCGCTGACGGACTGGAGTTTTGGGCCGGATAACCAGTGGTCGGCGGACGCGAATCTGGATGCGACATCGGTGGATTCGATTCAGCAAACGTTTGGATGGAGCTATCCGGTGCACGGACAATTGTCCGGACAATTTCATGGCAAGGGGACACGCCGAAATCCGGCGGTGAGTGGTCTCTTCGATTTGGCGGATGCGAATGCGTACGGCATGGAGTTTAACCGGCTGCGGGGGCAGTTGAATTTTTCTGGAGACGAAGTGCGCATTGCGGACGCGGAGCTGCGAATTTTTGCGCCAGGGAAAGAAATTGGGCGCGGTGCGGGAATTATTACGGGAACAGTGGGATACAACTTCGTGGGACGGTCAATCACGGCCGACCTCGTGGGTGCGTCGCTGCCGCTGGAAGACTTTGGGAAATTGCAGACGACGACGCTGCCGGTGGGCGGGCAAGTGTCTTTCCGGCTGAAGGCGAACGGGCCGTTGGTGGCGCCGCGGGGCGACGGCACATTCCGGGTAGTGAATTTGAGGATTGGGTCCACGGTAATCGGAAGTTTTGATGGATCGCTGAATTCGGATGGCTATTCGGCAAAGTTGGGGCTGGGATCAGCCATGACGACCGGAGAAATTTCCGGCGGGATTACAGTCGGCCTGGCTGAACCATTTCCGCTGGATGGAAAAGTGACGATCAAGAATATCGACCTCGATCCATTTTTGCTGGCGGCACTGCATTTGAAGGATTTGAACGGGCACGGCCAGGCGGATGGGGAAATCGCGGTAAAGGGCGACCTGAAGCATCTGGATGGGGTGACGGCGGATGCACAATTTTCTCGGCTGGTGCTGAACTACGCGAACGTGCGACTGGAAAATTCAGGTCCGGTGCATTTTCGATGGTCTAAGGAAGAAATACAGATTGAGCCGGCGACGTTTCAGGGCACGGACACGAATTTCAAAGTGGACGGCTCGGTGCATTTTTCCGGCCGGAAGGCGCTGAGCCTGCGGGTGAATGGAGCGGTCGATCTACGGCTGCTGGCGGGAATTTTTCCGGGACTAAGTGCCAGCGGAAGCGCGCAGATGAACTCGTCATTTGAAGGCACGCTGGATAGTCCGCGGATAACGGGGCGAATTCATATCGATAGTGCTTCGGCGAGAATGGCAGATTTCCCCACGGGATTGAGCGCCATCAAAGGCGATTTTATTTTTGATGCGACGCGATTGTTTTTCGATAATTTGACGGCGGAGGCCGGCGGCGGAACTCTGCATATGGCGGGAAGCGTGACCTATTCGGAGCGTCCGCTGCGCTATGACATTACCGCGCGCACGGACAAGGTGCGCATTCGTTATCCGGAAGGGATGAGCTGGCTGGCAGCGGGAACGCTGCGGCTGACCGGAACGACAGATGCGGGATTGCTTGCCGGAAGGGTGACGGTGGAGCGAGTGACGCTGACGCAAGGGTTGGAAGTGGCAGGCGTGCTGGTGTCAACGAAGGAAGGAATTTCCGGGCCGTCGACGAGTTCGCCTTTTCTGCGAAACTTGCAGTTTGATATCGAGGCGGTATCGACTCCGGACGCGCGGATGCAGTGGCCGGGTGCGGAACTCGAAGCGGAAGCGAATTTGCGCGTGCGCGGAACGTGGGAGCATCCGATTTTGCTGGGACATATTCACGTGTTGTCTGGCGATCTGTTGTTCCACGGAAACCGCTACCGGGTGGCGCGCGGCGATATTAATTTTGCGAATCCGTTCCGTCTCGATCCAGTGGTGAACGTGGAAGCGAGCACAACGATTCAGCAGTATGAGATCACGCTGAATTTTAATGGGGCGGCGAGCAAACTGACTCTGGCATATCGATCCGATCCACCCTTGCCTGCGAACGATATTGTGACGCTGCTGGCGCTGGGGCAGACGAGCTCCGAAGCAACCGTGAGGAGCGGAGGAACCGGGCAGGCTTCTGGCGGCTCGGTGGGCGCATCGGCAATTTTGTCCGAAGCGGTGTCGAGTCAATTGGGTGGGCGACTGGAAAAATTGTTTGGAATTACGAGCTTGCGCGTCGATCCGGGACTGGCGACCGTGGGAACGACAGGATCAGAACAGAACGCGGCGGCGCGTGTGACGGTGCAGCAACAGGTGACGCGAAATTTGACGGTGACGTATGTTTCAAACGTGGGATCGACGCAGCAGCAAGTGATTCAAGTGGAATACAACGTGAATCGAAATGTTTCGGTGGTGGCATTGCGCGATCAGAACGGAACGTTTGGAATCGACGTGATTATCAAGAAGCGCTTTCCGTGAGGTTAAAGGCGACCGAATTGTTGCGCGACTAGTTGTCCTTAGGCGGCGCCAGCGGCGGTTTGGGCTCTTCCGTGGGATCCGAAATAAATTCAGGATATTGCGAATACAAATCTTCCATGGTTTTTTGGGCGGCTTTTTGGACGAGCGCAAAGCTGGTGTTTTGCGAATCGCGTGCTAAGTCCGGAAGGACTTTGAGCATGCGCTGACCAAAAGGCGTTTTGTAATACTCGATGAGGGCTTTTACATCTTCCGAGGAAAGATACTTGTCGTAAATGGGAAGGACGTTATCGGCTAACGATTTAGAGTCGAAGTGTTTTTGGAATTGGGCCGTAAAAGCGTCCATGAACTGTTTGCTGCGCGGATCGTCGGGGTGAGCTTCCATGACGGAGGCACGAAGCTGATCGAGCCCGGCTTTGGTGAGTTGTTGGCCGACGGAAGCGGCACCAGTGATTTCCATGAGATGGCGAATATCTGTTTCTTTTTCTGGCTCGACGCGGTGAGAAGAGTTGGTGGCAGGGGGTGCGGGCGATTGCGCGCGAGTGGAAGAACCTTGGCCGGTCGCGGCTGCTTCGGCACGAACGTGGATGGAAGGAGACTGCGCAACTAGAAATAGTGTGGCGCAGAGAAGTGCGCTTCCTAAAATTGACTTCCGCATGAATGCCTCCGAATTGAGAGACGCTGACCAGTAGTTTTCGCACTGGCAAGAGATATGTCCAGAACAAATTACGCCAAATAATTGGTCGATTGAGCGCAATTAAAGCCTGCGCAAAATCAAATGCAGCGGAGTAAGACGCGACGGGCCGGTTTTAGGGTTGTGTGGCCGAAGCTTGCTGCTGCGATGGATCGGCTTGACCGGAGCGTGGCTTGGTCAGCTTGGCCTCAGCGACAATAACGGGATACTGACGGCGCAAATCCCGCAGTACTTCCCTAGCGAGGCGTGTATTGGCCGCGCGGTTGGCGGTCTGCATTTCGGAATTTAGCTTGGGCATTTCCGAAGCGAGCTTTTGGCCGAGCGGAGAGCCATAAAACTGGAGCAGGCCCTTGATTTCGTCTTCGGTGAAATGTTTGTCGTAGATGGGGAGGAGCTGGTTGGCGAGATCATCGGCATTGAATTTGGCCTGATAGTCCTGGATGAAGGCGGCGACGAATTTGCGGCCGTGATCGTTGTCGGGTACAGAGGCTTGCAGGTTGTCGTGAAATTGTTCGATGTTTCTTGCAGCTGCTTCCTGAACGGCGTCATGCACGCCCAGCAACTCGATGAGAGAACGGATGTCGGCTTCTTTGGCGGGATCGATGGAAGCAGCCGGTGCGGGAGCGGATCCGGCAGCTGGGGATTGCGCTTGCGCGGAACTTGGCGATGCGCCTTGAATGGCGACCAAGAATGCTGCTACGTAGATTACGACCAACGCCAAAACCGCTTTCATGACTTCCTCCACCGACTAGAGCGATATTCGTCCGCTTTGCGATTGTAGGAAAGGAATCTGGGTTGAGGGGGCACAGCGGAGGACGGGCATGCCGGATTGTTTACTGTACTTGGGTGCAGGTGCGCCGGGAGCGGTATTTCAGTGAAGAACGATGTCTAGGGATGAATTTCGATCGGCGTGCCGTCAGGCACCGCGCGCCAAATTTGATCCATCTCGGAATTTGTTACGGCGATACAGCCGTCGGTCCAATCGATGAGTCTGTGCAGTCGGCCAAGTGCGCCGAGTCCATTTTGCAGACCGTGAATCATGATGTCGCCGCCGGGCGATGCTCCATCTCGTTTGGCTATGGCCTCGTCGTGGGCATTTGGGTAGGAAACATGCAAAGAAAGATGGAATTTACTTTTTGGATTTCGCCAGTTGACGACGTAGTTCCCTTCGGGAGTGCGATGATCGCCTGTGCGGGTTTTCGGTCCGAGAGGACTTCGTCCGATGGATACGGTATAGGTCTTCAGAGGCTGTCCGCGCCGTGACAGCAGCATTTTGTGTTCGGCTTTGAAGACGTCGACCCTGTCCGCCGTGACAGTAGGCGCTGCAGAGGGCGGCCAGAGAGCGTAGGCCGCCAAGACGACAAATCCCGCGGCGATAATTATAAATATCCAGCGGTACAAACGTTTGAGCATTCGTCGGTGAGTCTGCCTCGGCCGCGCGCAATGAGCAAGCTGTTTGCGGGGCCCCGACGTTGGTAAGGGGCTGCGTGCTCTGTTACGATGCCGGGCCATGGCGGACATTTTGGGCGCGAGGTCGAGAGAGGCGATGAGTTCCTCTGCGATCGAGGAGCGCGAGGCTGGGCTGCATCGCAATTTGACGCCTCGGCAGCTTTCGATGATCGCGGTTGGTGGGGCGATCGGCACGGGGCTATTTTTGGGCAGCGCGATCTCCGTGAAGCTGGCCGGGCCGGGCGTGATTTTGAGCTACGCGGCGGCGGCGACCATTGCACTGTGCCTGATGTGGGCGCTAGGCGAGATGACGGTCGCGCATCCGGTGGCGGGGTCGTTTGGGGTGCACGCGGAAATGTATTTGCATCCGTGGGCGGGCTTTGCGATGCGGTATTCGTATTGGCTGGCGCAGGTGATTGCGACCGGAAGCGAAGCGGTGGCGGTGGCGATTTATTGTCAGCATTGGTTTCCGAATGTGCCGTCGGTGATGTGGATCGGAGGATTTTCCGCGGCGCTGGTGTATGTGAACGCGAAAAGTGTGGCGAGCTTTGGAGCATTTGAATATTGGTTCGCGATGATCAAGGTGTTGACGATTACGGTCTTTTTGATTTTGGGAGCTGCGCTGCTCTTCGGAGTTGGTTTTCCGCGCATCGGGGCTATGAACTACGTGGCGCATGGCGGATTTTTGCCGAATGGATGGCACGGAGTGTGGCTGGGCGTCGCGATGGCAGTTTTTAGTTTTTTGGGATTGGAAATTGTGGCGGTTACGTCTGGCGAAGCGAAAAATCCGAAGGTGGCTTTGCCGCGAGCGTTGCGGTGGACGATTGGCCGACTGGGGCTTTTTTATATCGGAGGATTGGCGGTCGTGGTGGGAATTGTGCCGTGGAACCAGGTGGGACTGGGAGAGAGCCCTTTTGTGCGGGTGTTCGAGACGGTGGGAATTCCAGCGGCGGCGGGATTGATGAATTTTGTGGTGCTGACAGCGGCTCTTTCGAGTATGAACTGCAATTTGTATCTGACGGCGCGAATGTTGTTCTCTTTGTCGCGAGGCGGCTATGCGCCGAAGAGATTGGGGCGGTTGAGCAGGCAGGGTACACCGGTTGCGGCGTTGCTGGTTTCCAGCGTGGGTATGGTGGCGGCATTATTTATGGATCATTGGCTTCACGCGACGGCGTATGTGTACATGCTGGGTGCGGCGTTTATGGGCGGAATTTTTGTGTGGCAAATGATTTTTGTGACGCATCTGGTGTTTCGGAAGCGGACGGCAAAGCTGGTGGAACAACCAGTGCGATTTGCACCGCGTGGGCCGTGGAGTTCGATTTATGGGTTGACGGCGCTTACAGCGGTTTTGATTTCGACGTGGTGGGTGCCGGGATTGCGGATTACCTTGGTGGCGGGAGTGCCATGGCTGGTGGTGATTTCGGTTTGTTATTGGATTTGGCGCTGGAGCGGCGCGAGGGCGAACGCGTCTTGAGAGAGTGACTGGCGAGCCGGTCGCGCGGTAGGTTGCAAGCGCGACATATTGTTTGCTCGAAGCAATGTTCTAGCGGCATGATACGTGGATAGCAGAGTTTTGCTAGGCGAACGTTTTTAGAAATTGGTGACCGAGGAACTGGCATGGACGAACTATTGAAATGGCGGAACGAGTTTCCGATTCTGGAGCGAACAACCTATGCGATCAGCAACTCGCTGGGAGCCATGCCGCGGCGCGTTTATGACGAGATGCGCGCGTATGCGGATTCGTGGGCGCAGCGCGGCGTGCGAGCGTGGGAAGAAGGTTGGTGGGACATGGCGGTAGCGGTGGGCGACAAAATCGCACCGCTGATTGGCGCAGGGACCGGCGAGATTTCACTTCATCAGAATGTGACAACGACGCAGGCGGTAATTGCCTCTTGCTTTGATTTGCGCGGTGCCAGAAACAAAATCGTGCTGGTGGATTTGGAATTTCCGTCCATTCAATATTTTTATCAAGAGCAGCGGCGGCTGGGCGCGCGAGTGGAAACGGTGGCGAGTCCGGATGCCGTGCGGATCGATCTGGAAAAAGTTTTAGCGACGATTGACGGGACGACTTTGCTGGTGCCGATTTCGATGGTGTTATTCCGCAGTTCTTACATTGTAGATGTGCGGGCAATTATTGAGCGGGCGCATAAAGTGGGCGCACTGGTGATCCTCGATTTGTTTCAAGCGGCGGGGACGATTCCGATTGACGTCCGCGGGCTGAATGCGGATTTTGCGGTGGGTGGAGTTTTGAAATGGCTGTGCGGCGGACCGGGGGTCGGATATTTGTATGTGCGAGAAGACTTGCGGGCGAAGCTGCAGCCTGGTCTGACGGGATGGAGCGCGCACAAGCGTCCATTTGAATTTGAAATTGGGGCAATCGATCCGCGAGAGGATTCATTTCGCTATTTGAATGGGACGCCGCACATTCCGGCGCTGTACGCCTGCCAGCCAGGGCTGGACATTTTGAATAAAGTGGGGATGACGGCAATCCGCGAGAAATCCATGCGCATGACCGCTCGATTGATGGCGGGCGCGAAAGCTCGCGGGTGGCGAGTGAATACTCCAGAAAATCCAGCGGAACGAGCCGGGACGGTTTCCATCGACTGCCCTAATGCGAAGGCGGTGTGCCGCGAATTGTTGTCGCGAGATATTTTGGTGGACTATCGCCCGAAGGCCGGAGTGCGGGTGTCTTTGCATTTTTACAATAGCGAGCAGGAGTGCGATTTTGTGCTCGAGCAGATGGCGGAGATTTTGGAAACGCGGGCGTGGGAGAGACACGCCGCCGCGGCAGCGTTGGCATAGGAAATGGACCGAACGCACGAAATCATGCAACACGCAGACGAGTTTGGCGTGGCGCGTCAGGCGATGGTCGATGCGCAGCTGCGGCGTCGTGGAATAAGAGACGAGTCCGTTCTGGCTGCGATGAACAAAGTGCGGCGGGAAGAATTTGTGCCGCTGGATTTCCGCAGCCGCGCTTACGAAGACGCTCCATTGCCGATCGGCGAAGGCCAGACCATTTCTCAGCCGTATATTGTTGCTGCGATGACAGCGGCGCTACGTTTGCGCGGCGGCGAGCGAGTTTTGGAAGTGGGCGCGGGATGCGGGTATCAAGCGGCGATCCTCGGTTGTTTGGCGCGAGAAGTTTTCACCATCGAATACCGGCCAGAGTTGGCGACAGGGACAGCAGCTCGTTTGGCGCGGCTGGAATATGTAAACGTTCACGTACACTGCGGCGATGGCACGATGGGGCTCGCGGAGTTGGCTCCATTTGACGCGATTTTGGTGGCGGCTGGGGCTCCGGCAATTCCTGAGCCACTGCTGAAACAATTGGCTGAGGGCGGCACTATGGTTGCGCCGGTGGGTGATGCCGACAGCCAGGAGTTGCAATTGGTGCAGCGCAGAAATGGTGAGATTCGCGTGACCACGCTGGAAGGATGCCGGTTTGTGCCGTTGGTCGGTAGATATGGATGGAAGGAGTCTTCGTCTCGATGAGCGAAGGCGCGCCGGAACTGAGCATCGTGATACCGGCGTATAACGAAGAGATGCGGCTGGGTGTTACGTTGTCGCAAATTGCCGCGTATATCCGGTTATCCCGACGCAGGACGGAAGTGATTGTCGTGGACGATGGATCGCAGGATCGCACGGTCGCGGTGGCGGAGTCTTTCGGCAACGATATCGGATTGCTGCGAGTAGTACGCAACGGAGAAAACCGGGGCAAGGGATTCAGTGTACGACACGGAATGCTGGAGGCGGCTGGCGAGATCGTGTTGTTTACCGACGCCGACCTTTCCGCGCCAATCGAAGAGGCCGACAAATTATTGATGGCGCTGAATAGTTGCGACGTGGCCATTGGATCCAGGGCGATGGATCGCGGCTTGATATCCGTGCACGAATCGATGTTCCGCGAATTTGCGGGGATCATCTTCAACCAGATTGTGCGGCTGATTCTGAGGCTGCCATTTGTAGACACGCAATGTGGATTCAAAGCGTTCCGCCGCGAGCGATGCGTGATTATTTTTGAGCAGCAGCGCATCGAGCGATTTGGATTCGATCCCGAATTACTGTACCTGGCCAGGCGGCACGGACTGCGGACGAAAGAGATTCCGGTACGGTGGGCGCATTCTCCGGCAACCAAGGTCAATATGCTGCGGGATAGCGTGCAGATGTTTCTGGATGTGTTCGTGATCCGATGGAACGCACTTGCGGGACGTTATCCGCCGGCCTCGCCGTCGCCAGACTTTGCAATATAAAGTACTTGACAGACTTCGACTGAACTGTTATCTTCCCTTTATGCCTTCCACTGGCTCACTGCGATCGGCTAACCGCGAACCGATTCCTATTGATGCGCGAGCCGCGGACCATTTGCGCTACATTCGCGAGACCATGGAGCGTGCCGGAGAATTTACGGCGGTTCCGGGCTTGGGCGGCATGGCCATGGGGCTGACGGCGATTGTTGCGGCGTTCGCGGCTTCGCGGCAGCACAATCCACGCGGATGGCTTACGGTCTGGTTGATCGAGGCGTTTGTGGCGGTGGCTATTGCGATCCCGGCGGCAGCGACCAAAGCGCATCGGGCGAACGCAGCTCTATTTTCCGGTCCAGGACGTAAATTCCTGCTGAGTTTTGCGCCGCCCATTGTGGTCGGCGGACTGCTAACGTTGGCCCTGTTTCGAGCGGGATTATTTGGCGAACTCCCCGGAATGTGGCTGTTGCTTTACGGAACCGCGATCGTTACCGGCGGAGCGTTTTCTGTCCGCGTAATTCCTGTGATGGGTCTTTGTTTGATGCTATTGGGTGGCGGCGCCTTATTTGCTCCAATGAGCTGGGGTGACGCGTTTATGGCGGCAGGATTTGGCGTGGTGCAACTGGGTTTTGGTTTCTGGATCGCGCGGCACCACGGAGGATAGAGGATTTATGGGTAAGCAATCGGCAGCAACAGTACATCGGATGCGAGAGCGAGAGACATCGCCCGCAACGCCTGCGCCGGTGAGAGAAACAGTTCCGGCGGACCTGGACCGTCTGATTCACGAGCGAGTGCGGCTGGGCATTGTTAGCGCGCTGGCGGTGAATCGTTCCCTGACATTCAATGAATTGAAAGCGATGCTGAAAACGAGTGACGGAAATCTGAGCGTGCATGCTCGAAAGCTGGAGGAAGCGGATTACATTGTTTGTAGTAAATCGTTCGACGGACGATTACCGAAGACAGAATACCGCTTGGCGGTTGCCGGGAAAAAGGCTTTGGAGCGTTATTTGAACCATATGGAAGCACTGATTCGGGCAACGCGAGAAAAATAGGGATACATATTTTTTTGGCGCCGTACTTTGTAGTGCAGAGTAGTTTATGTAAACAACCTGGAGGAGGCCAATGTCGGCGATTGTGATGAATCCAGTTGCAGTAGGAACCGAGCCAAAGGAGCCTGAAGGGCTGCACGTAGCCATCATTTCCGATGGCAACGGACGGTGGGCCACGGCGCGCGGATTGCCGCGCTCGGCAGGGCATCGGGCAGGCGCCGAAACGGCACGAAGCGTCATTGAGGCGGCGCCGAAAATGGGAATTCACACGCTAACGTTGTTCGCGCTTTCGTCGGCGAATTGGAAACGTCCAGCGCCAGAGGTAAACGAGATACTACGACTGTTGGAGGAATACCTGGAGATTGAGACGCAGCACTGTCTGGAACGGGGCGTGCGGCTGAGTGTAATCGGCCGGCGAGATCGATTGTCCGCGACCTTGCGGAACGCGATCGCGAAGTCCGAATCCGCCACGCTGCACGGGACACAATTGCATTTGCGCTTGGCCATTGATTATTCAGCGCGTTCGATCATTTATCAGGCGGCTTGCCGCTTTTACAAAGTAACGCGACTTTCAGAAGAGGCTTTCGGAGATGTGCTGGCGGAGGTATTACGCGGCGGATCGACGGAAGTCGACCTGCTGATTCGTACTGGCGGTGAACAACGACTGTCCGATTTTTTGCTCTGGGAATGCGCGTTTGCGGAATTTGTTTTCTTGCCGAAGCGCTGGCCGGATTTCGAGGTGAGCGACTTGCAATCCGCGGTGCGAGAGTTCAGCCGACGCGAGCGCACGCGCGGAGCAATTCCGGACGCGGTCGCGGGGTAGAGTTCGAGTAGTTCAATATGTCTCAGGTTCTTTCCAAGATTGGCCCTTAGGACGTCATCAACACAAACCTTTTACTCCTCAAGGTTTACAAGCCCTACCCTGACGTTTTCCCAATTCCCATCGTCTATATCCCAGGAGCTTGGCATGGGAATTATGGGGCTGATGGCGCCTTGGGCGAATAGAATCGGTCCCGTACTGCACCAAGAGGAGAGGCGATTGGAACCTTTCCACCCGGGCGCCACCGACGTAGGTGCCGCGCCGGCGGACACGTTGAGAGCGGAGGACAAAACACTGGCCGCGGAATGCCGGTCGGGAGACCTGCGTGCGTACGAGCGCGTTTATGCGATGCATGGAGCGCGAATGAAAAATCTGGCGCGAAATCTTCTTGGGAATCCGACGGATGCGGAAGATGCGGTACAGGAAACTTTTATCAAATTACAGCGAAGTATTGGGACCTTCCGAGGCCGATCAAGTTTCGCCACCTGGATATTTCGCATTCTGGTGAATACCTGCTACGACGCGCGCAGAAGCCGGATGCGCAAGAAAGAATTTACGGTGGAAGGAGAGAACGAGGTGCCGCCGGAACCACGTTCGCCAGGAGCGCATCCTTCGTTGCGACTGGCATTGGAACGTGCGGTTGCCACGCTGACTCGGCAGCAGCGTAACGTTTTCTTGCTGTATGAGGTGGAAGGATTTCGTCACGCAGAGATTGCCGAAATGCTGGCGATTAGCGAGACAGCTTCCAAAAATACACTTTTTCAGGCGAAAAAGAATTTGCGGCAACTTTTGGATGCTCCTCGTGGCAGCGGTGCGCTGGGAGCGCGGTAAAATCTTATGAACATAACTTGCAAAGATCGCGATCGAGTTTTTGAAGATCGAACGGAAGCGGAATGGTCAGCGTTGGAAAGTCACGCGAACACATGCGCGGTGTGTGCCGAAGAAATCGCGGCGTGGAAGGACTTGAGCGTGACGGCGGCGGAGTTGCGCGACTACTCCGAGAATCCTGCGCTCTGGCAGCGCATTCAGAGGTCGCTTAGGGAAGAATCTGCTCGCACGCTGGAGAGGAAGCAACGCACGAGATGGGCCGCTCTATGGCAAACGGTTGGAATTCCTTGGCAGACCGCGGCGGCAAGTGCGTTTGCTCTTATTTTGATCGTTGGCGGAGGCTGGTTTTATCTCTACCGCCCATCGCAGGACTCCTCTGAACTACTGAAAAGCAAAGCGCTGTCGGAAGTGGAACGAACGGAATCGGCATATGTTCAGGCGATTGCCAAGCTGGATCGAAACGCCCAATCGCGAATGGAGAATCCCGAGACGCCGCTTCTGGCAAGTTATCGGGAAAAGCTTCTGGTGCTGAACAGTGCGATTGATGATTTACGAACGCAAGCGGGATTGAATCCATCGAACACGCATCTTCGTTATCAATTGCTGGCAATGTATCAGGAAAAGCAGCGCACGCTCGAAGAAATTTTGGAGGACAAGCAATGAGTCAGCCGGTAGTTGATAGTAAGAGCGCGGAAAATTGTCCTGGGTGGAAACGTGCGGGTGACGTCGCGCGAGCCACAGTAGTGGGCAGCTTACTGCTGTTGTTCGGGGCAATTTCGCTGCAGGCCGCGAAAGGTCCTCAGGAAGAGGTTGAACGCAATTTCCAGAAAAGTGTCACTTTGGGCGCCGGCCAATCGGTGAGCGTGGATCATCGCTTCGGCGATGTGCGATTGCATGGTGAAACCGGACGCGAAGTCAAAATCAGCGCAACCATCCGCGTACAAACCGGCACCCGGGCGGATTCCGAAGCTTTTGCCGACAAAATAAAAATCGAGGTGGAGCAATCCGGCGATGGCGTGCGCATCCGTACCGTTTATCCTGATGAAGTGAAGAGATTCTTTTCCGGCAAACGGGTTTCGTATTCCGTGAACTACGACATCGGACTGCCTACCGATGCGGGGTTGCATGTGAAAAATGATTTCGGAAATGTGGAGTCGAGCGGTATTCACGGCGCGACGGAAATCGGAAATGAACATGGCAGCGTGACTGTGCGGAATGCGGGCGCCACACGGCTGAGCAATTCTTTCGGCAGCGTGGAACTTTCTGGAGCGGCAGGAAATGCCGTGGTCAACGATGTGAACGGAACCGTCCAGGTTTCCGACGTGAAAGGCGTGTTGGAAGTTCGCAACCGTTTTGGCGGCGTAACGGTGCGCAATGTACAGGGAGGCGCGACGATTAGTTCTGGGAACGGGAATGTCACGCTGACCGACGCGGCTTCTGCGAATATAACGACTTCTTTTGGAAGCATCGAAGCCAGCAAAATTCGAGGTGACTTATACGTTCGCGATAACAACGGCAACGTTGAAGTTTCCACGGTCGGCGGGAATACCGATATCGCCGATACCTTTGGCAGTGTGACGTTTTCCAATCTGGCCGGGACCGTAAAGTGCACTACCAACAACGGCCGAGTGAAAGGCAGCGCGGCGACTGGGAGCAGCGTTACCGTGCGGGATGGGTTTGGAAACATCGAACTAGACAACATCAGCGGTTCGTTGAACGCAGAAACATCCAACGGCAAGATTACTGTGCAAGATGCGCGTGGCAGTGTCGAGTTGAGGTCTTCTTTTGGTGCGATTGAGGCCTCAAACATCGGTAAGGGGTTACGGGCGGTGATGGCTAACGGCGCGGTGACGCTCACTGGAATCGGCGGAGACGTGTATGTGAAGACGAGTTTTGGGAGTATCGTCGCCGATCGAATCGCCGGCACACTCACGGCGGAAAATACGAATGGCTCGGTGACCGCGCACAATATAAAGACCGACGCCACGGTTAGCACGTCCTTTGGAGGAGTGGCACTGGAATCGATTGGCGGCCGGATTTCCGTGGACAATCAGAACGGCGCAATTTCCGTGGGAGCGATTCATGCGGCTGGCGCTTGCCACGACGTTTCCTTGAAAACATCGTTCTCGCCAATTCGCGTGGCGATTCCGGCGAATCTCGGCTACAACGTCAACGCGCAAACTTCTTTCGGAAGGGTATCGTCAGAGCTGCCACTAACAACCACCGGAACCGTCGGCGGCGACAGCTTGAATGGAACGATTGGCGGCGGTGGCTGTCAACTGCAACTCACCAATTCAAATGGCAACATCGAAATTGTGAAAGCAAACTAGAATCAATCGATCGCGCTGCTCTGGACGCGGCGGCCGCGATCCATGGCGAAGGCTTTTAGAAGGATGCGGGTTGCGGTCGGCGTTAGGCCGAAATTGATGAGTTCCTCTTCGCGAGCGAAAGCAACATCAGTTACATCGCTTCCAGCCTGGGGCTCACCGGCCAGCCATTCGCAGAGATAGTCGGCGATGACATAGTGAAATCGGGGTTTTTTGACGTCCGGCGAGCTGCCCACTCGATCTTCCAGATATATTCGATCGAACACTTCGATCAGCTCAAACGCGCGCACCTCTAGTCCGGTTTCTTCGAGCAGTTCGCGCTCGACGCCTTGCTGGAGAGTTTCTCCAATTTCCAGCGTGCCGCCTGGGATGGACCATTCCCCGCGCAACGGTTCGCTGCCGCGGCGGATCAGCAGAGCCTGGCCCTCACGGATGACCACGCCGCCAACACCGACCAATGGACGTTCGGGATATTCTCGTGAAGAAGGCATAAGTACGGTTGCGCACCTTGCTGGCGAAGCAGCACTTACCTGCGCGGGAGTTGACTTGCAACCCCGGGTATATAATACGCTCGACGGTGGCGCCTGCGGCAATCGTGGAGCGCCGTTTTTGAACCAGCTACGGAGGATGGAGCCGTGATTCGCTGCCCCGAATGTTCCACTGAAATTGATGTCGACGAAGATGAAGTCGAAGAAGGTGAAATTCTTAGCTGCCCGGAGTGCGAGTCCGAATTAGAGGTATCGCAAACACATCCAGTGCATTTGAACATCATCTCGGATGACGACGATGACGATGATGAAGAGGATGAGGAAGAAAAAGTGGTTAAGGGCGAAGATTTGGACGATGACGAAGAAGACGACGATGATGATGACGACGAGGAAGCGGACGAGGAATAACGACGATCGCGACCCCGGTCTGTCGTAGCGGTATGCGTGCTGGCCCTTGAGGTGATTTGCAGAGATGAAGATGGAAAGCAGGCTCGGCGTGCTGGGCACAGCGGTGCTGGTCATCGCTTGCTGGATTCCATCGGTCAAGGCGCAACAGCCACCTCCCCCGCCTCCACCCCCGCCGGAATCGACCGCTCCGCCAACACCGGTTGCGCCGGACAGCACGTCAACCGGCAAGAAGAGGCACAGCTACTTTGAAGGATTTTTGATCCGGGGCACGGTTTTTACTCCTGAAGGGCGGGCGTTCCCCGACGTGCAAATGAAGATTCGGCGGACCACCGAAAAGAAATTTCGCTGGGAGATTTCCACGAACTCCCGTGGAGACTTTGCGATTCGAGTGCCGCCGGGCGCGGAGTATGAGCTGGTAGTGCACGCCAAAGGCTTTGCGGATCAGTCCAAGATAATCGATGCCAAGAGCAGTACCAGTGCGGAGAATATTTCCATCCGAATGGAGTCTCCGGGAGGAAAGAAATGAAAGTTTTGACGCAGCTTTCCTGGATTGTTTTGGCGATGATGTTCGTGGCGTTCGCGGTGCAGGCTCAGGATGCCAAGCGCGAAGCACAATTGCGCACGGTGCGCGGAGTAGTGATGGACAAATCCGAGTCGCCGATTCCATCTGGCGTGGTTTTTCTGAAGAATATGCGAACCAACGCCATACGGAGTCAAATTTCCAACGAAACTGGCGAATATCGCTTTAGCGGGCTGGATCCCAATGCCGACTACGAAATTCACGCCGAGAAGGACGGCGCAAAGTCAGGAACGCGCACGGTTTCGAGCTATGACGGCCGCAAAGACATGGTGCTGAACTTGAAAATCGAGAAGAAAAAGAGCTGAGCCGCTCTTAAGAAATGGACGGATTGCGAAATCCGCCGCTGCAGTGGTTTGCCATGCCATTCCAAAACGCCCGCGAGCCCATAAAACCAATGTAGCTCTGCGTGAATCTAAGGTCGCAGTCTAATTTTATGGAAACTTGACCGGTCCATTTTTACAAAATTTGCGTCCCCCGGGAGATACTTAGCCGTATATATGATCAATCAGAACGCGGTCCCCAACAGTTTTCTCGCGAAAATACTGATATTAGTCGTTGCTATGGTTTCACCGGCGATGGCGCAGCAACAAGATCCTCCGCCACCAGCGCAACCTCCGGCTGAATCTCAAGACGCCAAGCCGAAACCCGAAAGCACGGACAAAGACAAGAAACAGGCGAACTCCGTCGGCAAGAGCAAACTGGAAAAAGAAACTGGCACGGTCAACGATCGCATCTTTGAGGTTTTGCCGAACTTTGGCACCGTGGAAAACGCCAATAGTCTGCCGCCGATTTCTTCCGGACAGAAATTCCGGCTTGCGACGGCTGGTGTGTTTGACTACGCGGCCTTCCCTTTTAACGGCGCGTTGGCGGCAATTGCTCAGGCTAAGAACGACCCAGCTTCTTACGGACAAGGTTGGGGCGCTTATGGGAAGCGTTACGGAGTGTCGTTTGCGGACAACAGCATCGGCACGTATATGACCACCGCAATTTTTCCAAGTCTATTGCACGAAGATCCGCGCTACTACCAGTTGGGCAAGGGTGGATTCACGAAGCGCGCTTACCACGCCGTGAATCGATTGTTTGTGACGCGCACGGATTCCGGCAAGGAACGGTTCAATTATTCGGAGACCATCGGTAACGCCGCAGCCGCCGCAATTTCAAATATTTACCACCCGGATGAGGACCGCACTGCCTCGCGGAACATCAGCACTTTGGGATTTTTGATCCTTTATGACGGCGCGTCCAATGAGCTGAAGGAATTCTGGCCGGATATTCGCCGCAAGCTGTTCCACAAGGGCACGCCTTAACATTTAGCGGTACCACATGTTCGACGGAGCGCCGCTGCGAGCTAGCTCAGCGGAGCGGTGCTGGCGCGAACAATCAATTCCGGCTCAATCGTAATTGTTTTCGGATAGGAAGATTTGGCAGGAGCGTTAATTCTGCGCAATAGCGTTTCCGCGGCAATCACTCCCATCTCGCGTAGCGGCTGGCGAACCGTGGTGAGCCCGGGATTTTGAAATGCCGCGCTTTGAATATCGTCGAAACCGACGACTGAAACATCTTCCGGTACGCGACGCCCCGCCTCACGCAATGCGCGAATTGCGCCAATCGCGGAAATATCGTTGAAGGCAAACAACGCGCTGAAAGATTCACGCCTGTCGAGAATTTTTCGCGTCGCTTCGTAACCTAATTGCGGAGACGAAGACTCGCCTTCCAACTGCGCGGTGAGACGCTCGTTGAAACTCACCTTCAGATCAATGGCGGCAGCCTTCACAGCTTCCCACCGGGATTCCGTATCGGAGCTGAAAGCCTGGCCTTTGATGAACGCAATTTTCCGGTGACCAAGTTGCGCAAGATGCTCAACCGCCAAGCGCGCGGCGCGCGCGTGGTTGAGAACAATATTGGATACTCCGGGCAATTCGCGATGCCCCGAAACCGACACCAAAGGAATCGCAACGCCTTCAGAGCAAGCGGTATCGACGGCGATCAATCCTTCCACTGCGCGCTGTTGCAACAAAGTCGGATATTCTTCGATTAAATCGCTGCGGTGGCGATGGCTCACCACGAAATAAAAATAACCTTCCTGCAAAAGATGATCTTCGATCCCGGCCATCACCAGTGCCGCATAGCCTTCGCTGATTTCTGGAACCACTACGCCGATAGTGAAGCTGCGCTGTTGCCGCAGCGATCGCGCCATAAAATTGGGGCGGTAATTCAACTCTCGAGCCGCAAGACGGATCCGGTCTTGAGTCCGTTGCGGAATGGATTTCGCGGCTGGCGAGCGATTGATCACCAGCGAGACGGTCGCCGGCGAAAGCTGTAGGTGCTGCGCTAGCGACTTCAAGCTTGCGCATTGCGCGGATGCGTTTCCGCGCGAGGATACAAATGCAGGCGTTTTCGTGCGAGGCATAACGATTGTTGCGGCGTAGTCTCGCACACCGCTGCGGGCCGGGCAAGAACAACATTCCGCTTGACAGAAACTGGCATGCGGGTGTCTCATCGTTTCATCACGGGGTAAATCGATTTAGCGGGTTGTAGTTGACGACATTGTCCTTCGAGGTGAATCATAATGCGCTGGAAAATTCTGCTGGTAGTGCTCCTGTCTGTCTGCGCGGTTGCCGCAAACGCCCAATTCCAAGCCAGCATTCAAGGCACAGTTATGGATGGTAAGGCGTCGGCCGTCGGGAGCGCCAAAGTTACGGTCACGGACCAGGCGACGGGCGTCAGTCACGACGCCGTGACCAACGATCAAGGCTTTTATCGCATCAATGAACTGCCTCCGGGACGATACACGGTAACGGTCGAGGCAACCGGATTCAAGCAGTCAGTATCAAAGGACATTATTGTCGCCGCTGAACAGCCGCGCGGGTTCGACGTCAATCTGCAAATAGGCTCCGTCAATGAGCAAGTAACAGTCACCTCGACCAGTGAAGGTTTGCAGACCGAAAATGCGAGCGATATTACGACCATCAGTTCGCAGCAGGTGCTCACGCTGCCACAGTTCGGACGAGATCCTTACGAGTTGATTCGCCTTTCCCCTGGTGTTTTCGGTGACGGTTCCCGACAAGGCAGCGGTATTTCATTCTCTTTGCCGCAACAGGTCGGCCCTGGGGGTTCGAGCAGCGAAATCTTCCAGACGGAAAATCAGGTTCAAATTGCCGCCAACGGCCAGCGCGTAACGGCCAACACCTATTCGCTCGACGGTGTGAGCGTCAACAGTTTGAGCAATGGCGGTTCAGCGGTGATTACTCCAAACCAGGAATCGGTGCAAGAAATTGTTGTGACCTCTGCTTCTTACGATGCAGGTCAGGGGCGTAATTCCGGGGCACAGGTAGAGACCATATCTAAGAGCGGCACAAATCTCTATCACGGCAGCGGTCTAATTCATTTCAATGACAAAGGCTTAAACGCTTTCAATAGGTTTTACGGTGCGAACAATGTCCCGTTGACTTCGATTTCCTGCGAAGGCGGATCCTTTACGGTTGTCGCGCAGCATTGCCCGACCAGAGACGATCAGAAGTATCGTGATTTTGCTGGCAGTTTTGGCGGTCCAATTATCCGCAATAAACTTTTTTTCTTTTTCTCCTATGAAGGCTTGCGACAGAGCAATACCACCGTCAGCCGGAACGTCACTCTGGAAACGCCCGCATTTGAGCAGTACGTGAAGCAGGTAAATCCGAACAGCATCGCGGCAAAGATATTTAGCACGCCAGGGATCGAAGCCCGGATCACTAACACGATTTCAGAGAAGGATTGCTGCTCTCTGAATCTTGCGACTCACCCGCTTGGAACGTGGTATCAGCCCGGCACAGCTATAGGCCAAGCCATTGGAAACGGCCCGGACGGCATTCCGGATTGGGGTGTTTTCGATCTTACCTTGCCGAACTCCAGCAGCGGCAACCAATATAACGGCCGGGTCGACTACACCATGGGTCAGAATCAGTTTTTTGCCAGCACCTACATCGTGAAATTTCACAACTTCAGTGGCGGTAACCGACCGATCGAAGATGTGACTTTGGCTCCGACGAATTATGTCGGCACTCTGGGCTGGACGCGAAGTATATCGCCGCTGCTGGTTAACGAAGCTCGGTTGAACTTCACGCGCTTTTCGTTTGACCAAACACAACCGCAAGGCGCTACCGACTATGGCATTCCGCAGATTCGTTTGTTTGACTTTGATGCGGGTGGCTTAGGAGACCTCGGCACCCTGTTGGGGATACCGCAAACGGGTACCAATCCCGGAAATCTTGCGGAAAACACGTTCGGATTTCGCGATACCGTGAACTGGATCCACCGCAATCATTCATTTAAGTTTGGCGCGGAGATCAGCCGTGAGCAAAACAACGACAACGAACCGGGCTTTGAACGTCCGAACTATCAGTTTCGGGGACTTCTAAATTTCGCCAACGATGCTTGTTGTTTCTTTGAAGGTGTCGCCGTGAACCCGACGGGCGGACCACTGAATGCTCAACGTTCTTTCCGAACCGCTGCCTACTCATTGTTTGTGCAAGACGATTGGAAGCTTCGGCCGAACTTAACGGTTAACTTGGGTCTGCGCTGGGAATATTTTCCGCCGATATACGACAATCAAGGATTGATGAGCAACTACCTCGGGGGATCCCAAGGTTTCATAGATGGAAGCGTACAGAGCATCACTCAGCTCTCCAACCCAGACAAAAACAATTTTGGGCCGAGGATAGGCCTTGCATGGAGTCCAAATCTCTGGAGCAAAAAGACGGTGCTGCGAGGTGGATTTGGCGTCTTATTTGATCGGCCTTTCGGAACTATTTTCTCCAACATCCGCCAGAATACTCCGTTTACAGCTCAAGTCAGCAGTTGCTGCTTTTTCGATCCGGGCATGATTAGTGGTCCGCCTCCAGGTTCCAACATCCAATACGCAATTGGCACAAGCAACCAGGCGAATAGTTTTCCGGCCAATCCAAACTTTGCGTTCGGAGTCGCGCCGGACGGAGCGCTTTGTGGAGATCCTGCCTGCGACACCGCAACCAAAGTTGACATTTTCGGTTCTCTGCCTAATGAGCCCACGCCGTACGTTTACGTTTTTTCTCTACAGACACAGTTGGAGCCTATTAACAATTGGCAAGTCACCTTGGGATATCAGGGGAGTAGAAGCCGGAAATTGATTCGGACTATCGACCTAAATCGTTTTCAACCGGGGCAGACCTTCGATCCTTGCAATCCGGTTGTTCCTGGCAAGGTTTGCGGTAACGCCGATGAAGTTGAGAATGCCAGTCCTGATGGCATTCCTTGTGGTCCGACGAATTCGGCGTGTCTCGCTCCTATCGTTGTGGGAAACAATCGGTTTGGAAGAGTCTTTGTACCTCTTCCGGACGTTAACGCCAGCTTTGATGCGTTCATTGCCCAGCTGACCCATCGTTTCTCGCACGGCGTAACGTTTAGCGGCATCTACACCCTAAGCCATTCCATCGACACCTCGTCTTTCGAAATCGGATTCCAGCAGACAGATCCTTTCAACCAAGCCATTGACCGAGGTGATTCGGATTTTGATGTCCGCAATCACTTGCAATTGTCAGCCTTTTGGGAAATCCCTCTGTTTCGAACGCGTCATGATTTTGTCGGCAATGTGCTAGGCGGCTGGACATTGGGCGGTATTTTCGACAAGCATTCCGGGTTTCCGTTTAGCGCGTTGATTGGAAGTTGCGATACCAACAATGACCGCAACGGTGATGGTACCTGCCCCGATCTTCCGTTTGCTTATTTCGGGGGCGTGCTTCAAAATCCGAGCAAGCAGCAGTTTGAAAATGGGATTTTCCCAAATCCTTCAACCGAATTCGATGTCACAACGAAAGGTCCTGGCTGCCGTTGCCGTAATATCTTCACCGGCCCGGGTTACACGTCACTGGACCTATCTTTTGGCAAGAACTTTGGAATTCCAGAAAACCGCATACTGGGAAGCGGGGGCAAAGTGGAGTTTCGCGCCAACTTCTTTAACGCTCTCAATATCCTGAATCTTGAGCCATTGGCTCCAGCTACGGCGCCAACGGATATCATTAACACTGGCCAATTCGGCCGACCCGCAGATGGTTTGTCGGGCCGCGTGATTGAATTTCAACTCCGGCTAAGTTTTTAGGCAAAGCCATTGCCTGAGGGAGGCTATCTGTCACTCGGATAGCCTCCTAGTTTCCTCCTTTGTCCCGGAGCTTCTTAATGTACAAACTGCGATTTAACGGCGCGGTTCTACGCGTAGGAATCGCGCTAACCTTGTGTGCGTTTGTCCGACTCCTACCTGGCGAAGACCTTCGCGCGCAGAACCTAGCCGAAGCCATCGAAATCGACGGCCAAGCTCCGTCCCACTCCTTCCCGCATTTTTGGGAGCAAATGTTCGGCTCCGGCCGTGCCATTCTTTCCTTGCGCGAAGGTTACATCCACGATTTGCGCGAGACCAAGCGCATCACGGGCTTTGAATACGTCCGCTTCCACGCCATCTTTCACGACGAAGTGGGCCTCTACGACGAAGACAAAGATGGCAAGCCCATTTACAATTTTTCTTACATCGATCAAATCTACGATGGGCTCTTGCAGAATAAAGTTCGCCCGTTTGTCGAATTAAGTTTCATGCCCAAAAAGCTGACCTCGGATGCCAACGCGCTCCACGCTTTTTGGTACAAGCAAAACGTCGCCCCACCGAAGGATTGGGGCAAATGGGAGCAGCTGATCGAGAATTTCGCCCGCCACCTGGTGCAACGCTATGGCGAAGAAGAAGTTGCGCAGTGGTATTTCGAAGTCTGGAACGAACCAAACATCGATTTCTGGGTCGGCAATCCGAAAGAATCCACGTATTACGAACTTTACGATCACACCGCGCGCGCCATTAAACGCGTAAGTTCTCGTCTGCGCGTTGGCGGTCCATCGACCGCCCAAGCGGCGTGGGCCGACCGTTTTCTGGCGCATTGCAAAGACAAGAATGTCCCAGTCGACTTTGTTTCTACCCACGTCTATGGAAACGACAAAGCCGAGGACGTATTTGGCACCCACGAAACGATCCCGCGAAGTGAAATGGTCTGCCGCTCGGTTAAGAAAGTTCACGATCAAATTGCCGCCTCACCTTATCCGCAAATTCCGCTCATCTGGTCCGAATACAACGCGGACTACGGCAACCATGCGAACGTGACCGACAGCGCTTACATGGGCCCGTTTCTCGCGAATACCATCCGCGAATGCGATGGCATGACGCAAATGATGAGCTACTGGGATTTTTCGGATGTATTCGAAGAGCAGGGCGTGGTGAAGACTCCGTTCTACGGAGGGTTCGGCCTTCTAGCGGAGCGTAACATTCCCAAGGCGGGCTTCAACGATTTCACCTTGTTGCATCGATTGGGTGAACGTCGGCTGGACGTTAGCTCCGACTCCGCGTTGGTCACGCGGCGAAAAGACGGATCGTTAGTAATCGCTGCATGGAACTACTTCGCGCCAGAAGAAGTTGGTTCGCCGCGAACGATTACCCTGCACTTCAAGAGAATCGGCCCGGCACAGTCTGCGCGCGTGACGATTGTCGATAAGGATCACGGCTCGCCACTCCCCGCGTTCGAGAAAATGGGCAGCCCCGCCTCGCCTACTCTCGCTCAGATCGACCAATTGCGTAAAGCTGCGGAGCTGCCACTAACGCGGACCGTCGCCATCAAGAATGGCGCATTGACTCTGAACCTCGCTCCGCACGCGCTTGCTCTCATCGAACTGAAATAAAATCCTGCAGGTATTCAACAATCAAGTCGGTTAGCTTGGCGTCCAGAACGGATAGCCCCTGGGCACTGCCAATGGTTTTGCGGATGGAGCTTGATTGTTCGCTGGCGGCGCTTGAATATCCGACGTCGTAATCTGATGGAAACCGGCGCGAGCCATGCTATTTATCGCGATATCGTTCTTCATAAACTGTTTCCACACAAATCCAGTTCGCGCATTTTCGGCCATCAGCAAGCTGATTCCGGTATCGATGCCGATTACATCGGCGCTGTACCAGTTTGTGAGCGGATTAAAGGCGTCGACAAAACCGTACTTGCGCCAGGCGCGTTTTTCGTACTTGTCGCGAATGTTCCGAAGCACGCGGACTGTCTCCTCGGGCATAAAGGGAAGCGAGCCAGCGGTTGCACACGGCACGATACTGCCATCGATTCTCCCCATCGCTGGAGGGCCGCCCCACACGGAGTAACCGCGGGCAGAGTCGGACGCGGTAATGCCCCACAAATCTTCCGAATAATCTGGAAATTGTTGAGCCAACTCCAGGCACCAAATCTTGTGAACTTTGGTCGCGATCACGGAATTTGTGAAGTAATCGGCGTATTTGTCTTGCTTGCCCCGAAAGTCAAACCAGGCATGCGAGTACTGATGGACAAACAAAGGCGCGTGCGCGCCGATGTAGCGTATGCCGTTGAACTCGAAATACGGGCGCACCCATGCGTCCCAGCTTTCTTTTGACATGGCGCTGGCAAAAGAACCGAGCCCCAGCAGGTAAACCATCATCAACTCAGAGTAGCTATCCCAACGGCTGCGAATGAAGCCGTGTTCCGGCGTCCAACCCATGGAAAGGGTTTTCTTTCCTTGCAGCAACCAACTCCAGTCCACGCGTTCGTAAAGCCGCGTCGCCAGATCGCGGATTTCCTGGTCGTTGAAATATGCTCTGCAAGTCAGTGCGCCACAAATAAAAATCGCGGTGTCGATGGAAGATACTTCCGATTGAAAAACTCGTTCGCCCGTCTGAATATTGAGGAAATGACAAATGAAACCATGCGCTTGCGGTACGTGCGCCTCCACAAAACGCAATGTATTGCGCACTCTTTCGCGGATCACTTTTCGATCTTCCCAGCCGCGATTGTCCGCGATACATAAAGCCGTCAATCCAAATCCGGTGGCGGCGATGCTGGCAGCATTTCGCGAATCTGGGCCGCCAGCCTGGCTGCGATCTTTCACCAATCCGGTGTAAGGGTTTACCTCATCCCAAAAGAATTGAAAATCAGCGCGCTCCATTTCTTCCAAAAACCTATCCTCTTCGCGGGTGAAGCGATATTTGGTGGGATCCCCGTTGAATAGAGACGCGATGCCACTCGGCGGTGGCGGAGTGACATTTTGCGCGGGCGGATTTTGCTGGAACTCCGTTGCGGACGCTTTCGATACCGCCGAAAACCCCAACGGCAGCGCTGCGGCCAGGCAGGACGCATGATGCAACCATTCGCGGCGTGAAAGCTTGCGGCCTTTCACCAAACGCTCCGCATAACCCAGTGTAAGGACGCCACATCGGGAGAAGACTGGGGTCTCCAGCTCATATCAACGTATCTTACCGGAGAGCAAGCAGGCCGGAAACCACGAATTCCGACGCACAGTTTAGAAGTAAATCGATTTAGTGTATCGATGAAGAATTAGCGCGACAATCTAGCAAAGAAATATCAGACGGATTTTATGGTGCGCTGAACACTGGTGCCGGCGGAGGGAATCGAACCCACGGCCTAGGGATTATGAGACCCTCGCTCTACCACTGAGCTACGCCGGCAAGAACCAACTGTTCATGCTACGGATTCGCTGCCAAAGGTGTCAAGAGCTTCGGATTCTAGCGCCTTCCCCGATTTCTTCTCAACCAATCGCGACTTCTAGGACGGGCTTTCTCGACTTCCGCTGCGATCCTAGTCCTATTCGCCCTAGTACTGAGGTACCGTTGACCCAACATGTCCAAAAATCTATTCTGCGCGAGGTCGAACGATTCGGCCTGCCGTCGTCAGGCGAAGGCTTGGCGAAAGGACAAGGCGGATCGGTGTGTATCGATTTGGCACAGGCTCGTTCAATGAGCCACTTGACATTTGTGTATTAGAAGATAAAGTGCGTCCGGGGCATAAACCCCTCGGAGGCACCAAATGTCACGTAAGCTCGCAGTTGTGTTTCTGGCTATGCTGGTTTTGACAGCGGCCATGGGCCTGAAAACGATCGCTACCACGCACGGCGACAATACCGTAATGATGGCAAACGGTGGCGCGCCGGTTCCACCAATGCCGTATAGGAATGGCGGGGCGCCAGTTCCACCAATGCCGTACAAAAATGGTGGAGCGCCGGTACCACCGATGCCGTATCGCAATGGTGGCGCGCCAGTTCCACCGATGCCCTATTGATTATCCAGCCTTAGATCGCAGTTGATCAGGTCGGGACGGGGCGCGGAGAAAGGTCGGACGTGCCCGGTCTTTTTGGATACGCAATTTGGATCATTTGCACGCTCCTGGAAGCGGGCGTGGTGGTGTGTGCGCTCACGAAACATTCCTTCCGGCGGTATCTCTTCCTAAACCTTTATATGGGTGCCTCTTTCTTGGTCAGCATTGGCCGGTATGAGGTCTTGGAGCGTTTTGGCTTCCGCTCCCTTCAGTACGCTTACTTCTATCAATACTCCGATGTGCTCCTGACCATCTTCTTGTATTTCGCGCTGATTACGTTATATCTGCACGTTTTCGACGAAATGAAAGTTGAAAAATTTGTGCGCGCTGCCGCCGTCCTGCTATTGATGGGAACCGCATTGTTTTCCTACCAAGTGGTCCAGCAGTCTTCGCACCGCATGCTGACGCATTTCTTTTTTGAGCTGTCACAGAACCTGTACTTTGTGGGATTGGTTCTCACCTATGTGCTTTGGGGCGCGATCCTGAAATTACGCGAAACCCGCATCCGCCTCATCCAACTGGTTTTGTCGCTAGGCATCTATTTCAGCGTTTTCGCGGCCTCCTACGCTTTGCGCAATCTCTACCCGGACCTTCAGTCCGTCTGGGCATATCTGCCGCCAATATTCGGATGCCTTCTGCCCATGGCTTGGGCTTATGCTTTTTGGCGATTGCCTGAGGATGCGCGGCTCGCGCCTTCACGCCTTGCGGTCGTGCCCCGATGATTGCCGGCATCATTTTGGTCTGCTCCGTCGTGATTCTCTTGCAGTTCTTCGTCTCCTACTGTCGGTCGCTGATTGCTGCCTCCGTCAGGCAGCCATTGTCCCTGGAAGTTAAAGATGTCACAGGTCTTGCTCAGCCGACCTCGGGGGAAGACTTCGCTCGGGTGGTTCAACTTTTGCACCTCTGCCCAGACCGGCCGGAAGATCGCGGAGAAATTCGCGCCATTGGCGCCTACTTTCGCCTGCTCAACTTCGTGAAGGCCACCTTGGCCATCGTCGCTCCTTCGATAGGGGTTTGGACGGAAATGGAACGTGCGCACTGCACCTATTTCGCCGCCGTTGCGCTGGACCGCCGTATCGCCTTCAGTCGCACCTTGCTCGCGCAGCAAATCGACACCTAACTACACGATATTCCGCTGTTCGATTGGTCACATTCACCACTAAAGCCTCTTTAAATTATTTCCGCTAGTGCTAGACTTCGTTCGTACCCTCCTCACCGGAGTGGATGCGTCCGCAGCGCAAAACTCAACGGTGACAAAAACATGCTCGCAGTGTGGTGCCGTACTGCCGAACAGCGTACGCACCTGCAACTTTTGCGATTCATCTGTTTCTCTCGACTTTTCTCCAACAGAAGAGCGACGAACTTATAGTGGGCCGACTTTTGCCCCCGCAGCCTCATTCGCTGCCGCGGACGACGCTCTCGGCAGCGCGCAAGACGTTGTCTGGCGCGGAGAACTCGCCGAACGCGTGGAAGCGTACCGCACTTGTCGAAAAAAAGTCGTGCCCGGCTCCAGTCAGTCTCAGCTTCAATTTGACCCGCCTCCAGAACCACCTGCCGAGCCTCGCGCCGTCGCGGTTGCAACCGCGAATCCATCCGTGGACGACGATTTCTCATTCACCATCGCGATCGGCCGTTGCGCGCCTAGCCGAGCCGCGCAAGATGCACGCATGCTGATCGATGTTTCCGTTCCGCTCTACCCGAACTCCACCACCGATAGCTCCGTCGCTAGCGACGTATCGGGCTATGCGGGCCTCTATCCCGCCGCGCCTCTCGAAGAGCGCAGGCTCTCCGCGATCATTGATTTCGCATGCCTGTTGTTTGCCTATGGCGGGTTTCTCACGCTATTCGGCTCGATGGGCGGACATTTCACGCTAAGCAAACTAAGTTCTGCAATCTGCGTCATTACCTTTGCCATCGTATATCTGCAATATTTTGCTCTGTTCACCGTTTTCGGCGGCACCACTCCGGGGATGATGTTTCGCGGCCTCCAAGTGGTCAGCTTCACTGGAGAAGCGCCTACGCCGCGCCAGATGTTGCTGCGCAGTTTTGGCTACGTGCTCTCTGCCGGCACATTCTTCATGGGATTTTTCTGGGTATGGTGGGACGAAGACGCCTTGACCTGGCACGATCGATTGTCGCGTACCTATCTCAGCTCCGACGAAAGCCAGGCTGATCTCGATGTAGCGAGCGTGGCGCACACTCGCTAGCCTTCGCAAATAAACTCCTGCAAATGAATTGTCGTTGAAAGCCGTTAGGGCTAATCGCGAACCGCGAACGAAAATACTGCCCTACTTCTTGATGACCGCCTGATCGGAAGCGATCTTTCCATCTCGAATGTGAATAATCCGGTGCGCGTGTTGCGCAATATCGTTTTCATGCGTCACCAGAATAATCGTATTCCCTTGCTGATAAAGATTTTCAAACAGCGCCATAATTTCGTCGCCGGTCTTAGAGTCGAGATTCCCAGTCGGTTCGTCCGCCAAAACGATGGACGGTGAATTCACCAGCGCCCTTGCCACTGCGACGCGTTGCCTCTGTCCTCCAGACAGCTCATTAGGCTTGTGATTCATGCGGTCCACCAGATCGACACGCTGCAGCGCCTTTTTTGCGCGTTCGACACGTTCTTCGGCTGGCGTGCCGTTGTAAATCAGCGGCAGCTCGACGTTGTGCAACGCGGTCGCTCTCGGCAACAAATTAAAAGTCTGAAAAACAAATCCAATTTCTTTGTTGCGGATGTACGCCAGCTCGTCGTCGTCCAATTCGCTGACCAATCGTCCCGCCAGCCAATATCTCCCCGAACTCGGTGAGTCAAGGCATCCGATCAAATTCATCAGCGTGGATTTTCCCGAGCCGGACGGCCCCATAATCGCCACGTATTCGCCCTTGCGAATCTCTACGTCGACGCCACGCAAGGCATGCACTTGTTCCGAGCCCATTTCATACACTTTGGCCAGCGCTTCGGTCTTGATCACAATTCCGCCGGTGATCAAGTCCTCGCGATACGATTGCGCAGTTGTGGTTTCTAGGGGCATGCCCGCTCCATTCAATTCGCCTGGTTAACTTTGCTGATCGTCGGGCTTTTTCGGCGCAGTATTGTCAACTTTCACTGCAGCTTCTGGTTTAAGCGTGCGCAAAGCTTTATAGCTTCCAATCACGATTTCGTCGCCCGCCTGCAAGCCTTTGGTGATCTCAATATCCGTCACGCCGGAAATTCCGGTTTCCACCGGACGAAATATCGCCTTCTTGCCATTGACCACAAACACGCCCTGAATCTCTTCCTTCTTCGGTCCGCCTGCCGGAGCCGGCGGCGGAGCAGCCAAGGTAACCGCAGATCCGGAAGAGCGTTCCTTCGCGGCCTTCGCTGCGTCTTCAATATCTTTCCGCGTTCGCACCGCCAGCGCTTGAATCGGGATGGCCACGACGTTCTTTCGTTCCGCAGTCTTTATCTTTGCCGTTGTCGAAAGTCCGGGCCTCACATTATCAGGAGGATCCAGAATCGTTACGACCACCTTGAAATCCTTAGCTTCCTGATTGCTCGTCGTCGATTGCGTCGTTGCCAGTCCAGACGTCCGCAGCACCGCCTGGGAACCAATCTCCGTAACCTTGCCCTTAAAAATTTTCCCGGGCACCGCATCGATCGTTACATCGGTATCCTGCCCCATTCGCACATTCACGATATCTGTCTCATCCACTTTCACTTCCGCCGTCACCGTGGACATGTCCGACAAAGTCATCAAAAAGCTGCCGTTGGAATTTTGTATGCCCGGCACAACGTAGTCGCCAACCCGCTCCGGAAGATAGCTCACGATTCCATTAATCGGCGATGTATACGTCGTCTTCTGCAGAATGTCCCTGGTCCGCACCAGTACCGCGCGTCCCTGGCTTACTTGCGCGCGCGTTTGATCTAGTTGCGCCTTCAGCGACAGCACCCGAGCCTTTGACGAATCCACCTGCGCCACGGCCGCATCGTAAGTGTTCTTCCGCTGATCGAAATCCTGCTTCGGAATCAGCCCATCTTTATACAGCCCCTGGCCGCGATCCCAATCGAGCTTTGCCCGGTCCATATTCGCTTGTTGCTGCACCAGATCAGCTTGAGCAGCCTTATAACTCGCATCTGCCGCTTCCACGCCCGATACCGCCGAGTTAATCGCCGCCGCCTGTGCGTCCACGTCCGCGTTGGCTTGCACATTTTCTTGCAGCAGCAACCGGTCGCCCTTCTTGACGTGATCGCCTTCCTTAACCAAAATCGCCGTAATCCTGCCAAACCCTTGGGCCGTAACGTTGGTGTATGTCGTCGGCTTGATTTCGCCAGACGCGGTCACCGTCGACACCAAACTGTCCTGCTTCGCCACCTTTGCCGTCTGTACCTCAATAACGCCCTTGCTGGCTTGGTTGACGCTATACAAGACGATTCCGCCCAGCCCGGCGGCCACCGCCACTCCGATTCCGACCTTTTGCCACGTTTTCATGCGATTCCCCTTCGATCCTCCCCAGCGCCCACCTGCGCCGGGTGCACCGTTCCTAAATCCATACCGCTACCTTAATTACGCCTTAGCCAGCCCAAATGTTTCGCCAAAATCGGAGGCTCTCATGTCCGATCGAATGTGATGCCGTCAGATCTACTGCTGCCGTCCAGGGATTGCGCCCACGAACCAGCTAAGCAGTAGACGAAAGCGGAGACCGCTTCGCAAAGCGGCAGTAACCCTGCTTCCTAGTTTAAGTTCAAATCCAAGCAAAAGAAAGACGTCACCTCTTCCGGACGCACCGGACCGGTAATCGGGCCTAGCCTAATGCGTTTGACGGACAAATCTCTTCCGCGACAGCAGAAACACCCACATCCCGCTTAAAATACGGCAAGCCCCCCATGTAACTCTTTTGGCCGCTACGCCGATCGGAAGCCCTACATTCCCAAGATGCACTTCTGCTTTTCATTCGCAATGTTGTACTACGTCGTCCGGCGACCAGTTCGCCCGGATGCCGCGGAGAGGTGGCCGCGTGTCTCCGAAATATCGAGCTGACCTGCTCAGCGCCATGGAAGAACTAGACACATCCATAAAAGTCGGTTCAATATGTAGCCCCATGTCGAGACGCAAGAAAGAGCGGGCCACTTCCCACAAGGCAGTTAAGTTAGAAGAGGTCGCGAAATATCTGAAGTTGGCGAAAGGAACTGTGTCGGTGGTTTTGAACGAATCGCCTGCGGCGAAGGCGATTCCGCAAAAAACCAAGGATCGCATTTTTGCGGCGGCAAATGAACTTGGCTACCGGCCGAACTTTTTTGCGCGGACGCTGGTGAAGAAGCGCACCCACACCATTGGTGTTATTACCGAGGAAATTGGCGACGCGTACGGAGGCATGGTCATCAGCGGCATTGAACGCTTCCTAAGCCACAACAAATATTTTTTCATTACCGTGGCACACCGGCACGATCCACGCCTGCTGGAAAGTTATGCGGACATTCTTTTGACCCGCGGGATCGAAGGAATTATCACCGTGGATACCAAGCTGACGAAATCGCCGCCAGTGCCGACGGTAGCGGTCGCAGGCCACGCGGAGATCAAGGGCGTCACGAGCATAATTTTGGATCATCGCCACGCGGCACAAGTGGCGCTGCAGCATTTGGTGGATCTTGGGCATCGAGAAATCGCCTTCATACGGGGCCAACCTTTCAGCTCAGACTCAGCGGAGCGCTGGCGATCGATTTGTGAAGTGGCCAGCGAATTAGGAATTGCCATCCGTCCGGCGTTGACGGTACAAATGCGCGCTCCTGAACCTTCCCCGGTGGAGGGTTATAAACTCATACGAGAGCTGCTGGTGCGGGAAAAATCTTTCACGGCGATTTTTGCTTACAACGATATTTCCGCGATCGGCGCCATCCGCGCGGTGCGAGAAACCGAGTGGCGAGTGCCGGACGATATCTCTATCGTCGGGTTTGACGACATTCGAGACGCGCCTTATTTGGTTCCGAGCTTAACGACTGTGCGGCAGCCGCTTCACAAGATGGGAGCAATTGCCGCGAAGACGTTGGTGGCGCGGATCGAAAACGGAGAAGAATTCCCAAGTCAAATCGTGGTGCAACCCGACCTGGTGATTCGCGAATCCACGGCCAGGTTCAAACCTCGCTGACGAGGAAAGAGCGAGGTGGTTGCCGCGTTCGGATCCGAATAATGCGGTGGGGAGAGAGGTCCCCTCGGCTTTTTGAGTCTTGCTGTATATGTTTGGCTTTTCCCCGCCCTACGCCAAGAAATTATCACCCTGCGACCCAGCCGGCGAGTCGTCCGCAGATTATGAATTATTCTGCTTGACAGTATTAGCGGAATGCCGCCTAATGTGCGGCAGTCCTTAGAGAAGCGGTTTTGTATATAACAAAACCGGTATTGTTGCGCTTGCGGTTGGCCAGGGGTGGACAACTGCGAGAACGACAACCTGGGCGATCGAACCCGGCCAAATCTAAGGCGGCCCTGAAATGAAACCGATATTCAAATCGCGGTGTAACTCCAGCATGCGAGAGAATGGAGCCTGCTTTGCTAACTCAAATTCGTAGTGCAATCAGTATTTTGGCATTGTTTGGTCTGTTGCTCTTGGGCAGTCTTCCGGCCCGAGGACAGTCCACCACTGCGGACGTGGTCGGCACAGTGACGGACAATTCCGGAGGAACCTTGGCGAACGCCAAGGTGACGGCAGAAAATCTGGCGACGCACCAATCGCGCACTACGCAAACGACTTCAACGGGTGACTTCGATGTTCCCTTCCTGTTCCCCGGGCACTATTCGATCCGCGTGGAGGCGCCTGGCTTCAAAACCTTTTCGGTGGCGGACTTGACGTTGTCTGCCGGCGATCGCGCCCGCGTGGATGCGAGTCTGCAGGTGGGCGAGACGAGCCAAACGGTTGAGGTGACAGCACAGAGTCCGTTGCTGCAAAGCGAAAGTTCCAACATTTCCAATACCGTGACGGAGCAAGCGGTGCAAGACCTGCCGTTGGCCACTCGCAACTTGACGGATCTGGTGATTTACACGCCCGGTGCCAGCGAAGGCTCCAGCGTGGACTCGCTCAGCAGCGGGCAGCGGCCTGACGACCGGCGGCAGAGCAGTTCGTTCTCGGTGAACAGTTCGGACGTCGAGCTAAACAATGAACAGATCGATGGCACGGACAACAATGAACGAATCATTGGCACGATCGGAGTGAAACCACCCATCGATGCGATTCAGGAAGTTACAGTGCAGACCAATAACTACACGGCGGAGAGTGGACGGACGCCAGGCGGATTGGTGAGCGTGATCACGAAGTCTGGCGGAAACAATTTCCACGGTTCGGCATATGAGTTTTTTCAGAATGACAAGCTGAATGCCAGGAATCCCTTCGACGTTCCGCCCAGCCCTAAATCGGAATTGCGGCAGAATGATTTTGGAGGAAGCGTTGGCGGGCCGATCTTCCGTGACCGAACATTCTTCTTTTTTGCGTATGAGGGATTCCGCCAGATATCAGGAGTTTCCAGTCCAATCTTCAGTACGGTGCCAACCGCGGCTGAACAGGCTCTAGGGCCGGCAGGTATCGTCGCGGCGGACAAGGACATTCCGGCCGGAACGCCGGTGGATCCGATCGCGGCGAACATTTTCAAACTATATCCGCTGCCCAATAACGGCGGACCCGACCAAGTGACCAACAATTTTATTTTCGATCCGAATAAGACCCAGTCCAGCAACGTGTATAACGCGCGAGTGGATCATCGATTCAATTCCAGGAACGTCGCCTTCGCGCGATTTACTTCGAATAACGTCGACACGGTCATCCCTACTAATCTGCCGTCGGTAGCGATCAACGGCGTCACCATCAATCCCGGAAGCGGCCAGTTTGGATTTGCCGGGCCCGCCAAAGACGTCGCCTATAACGCGCAATTAAATTTCATTCACGTTTTTGGACCGAATCTTTTCCTTGAACTAAAAGCGGCTTACACGCGCATCGATAACTCTTCGAACTCGCCGAACTCCGGAACGAACGCAGCGACGGCCGTGGGCTTCCCCGGCAATATTAATTTTGGCCCGCTGGATGCCTCTGGTCTTCCTTTACTGAATATCTCCGGCTTTGCCCCGCTCGGTGACAGCAACTTCGTGCCGATCGTGGACATCAGCAATACCTTTCAGTATTCGGGTTCGGTGAGCTATACCCGGGGATCGCACAGCATCCTGGCCGGAGCTTCCATCATTCGTCGTCAGTCTCGCAACGTGCAGAGCAGCAACGGTGTCGGCAACATAAATTTTGGTTTGCCGGAAGACAGCGGTTCCACGGCGCAAGCGTCGAATAACAATCTGGCGACCTTCCTGGTGGGTGCGTTCACCGGAGAAGGCCGCAACACCGATTTGTTTACGCCGAACTACCGGACTTGGGAGCCTGGCTTCTATGTGCAAGACTCCTGGAAGGTCAAGCCATGGCTGACGGTCAATTACGGCGTCCGGTACGATATTTTTACGCCGTTTACGGAAGTGCACGGATTCCTTTCGAACTTCGATCCTGCTACCAATCAACTTCTAGTGCCGGCAAATGGTGTGAAGGCGTTGCAGGCACTGGGAGCTGACACCACCGGGATTGTCGCATCCTCTCCAACAGCCGGCCTAAACACCACCTACTCGAACTTTGCGCCCCGTGTTGGTTTCGCTGCTACTTTGCGGCCCACCATCGTCGTTCGCGGCGGCTTTGGCATCGCAAACTTCCCCGGGAACTACACCTCAAACGCCTCGCTGAAAAATGCTCCGTTCAACGGCATTTATGCTCCGAGTATCGCGGGCACAGGGTGTCAGTCGCCACTCGCCAGCGTTATTGAAGCCAATGCGAAGCTGCCGGTAATACCGCCCAGTTGCCAGGCTGCCATGGGACAGACCACGACACTCGGTGGCCCGACGGGCGGCATTCCCGTGCCGACTCCTCAAGCGCTTAATAGCCCTGACTTGGCCCTTCCGGACAACGTCGCGCTGAACTTCAGAACATCGTATGTCGAGCAGTTCAATCTGATGGTCCAGAAACAGTTCGGTCAGAACGTGGTCAGCGTTGGCTACGTTGGCCAGCTTGGCCGACACCTGCCACAGGTCGTTAACGACGTGAACGTTCCCGATCCGCTAACGACGCCTCACACTGCTGCCAATACAGCGGGATTCGCCGCGCCGAACTGCGTGACTCCGACCGCCGGATGTGATTTGCGATTCACCGTCAGGCCGACGGCGACGCTCTTGCCGGGACTCGGTGGCGTCGGTGAATATTTCAGCGAGGGCACTTCCAGCTATAACAGTTTGCAGGCGTCATTCCAGCGGCATTATGCGAACGGGCTGACCTTTGCCGCGAACTACACCTATTCTCATGCCATCGACGATGCTTCCGATTTGAGCCTCGAAGGTCAGGAAGGCTTTGGCAATGCCGATCCTTTCAACCTCAAGCGATTTGAGACCGGAAGCAGCGATCTGGACTTGCGTCACCGTTTCGTCGCTACCACTACTTACGAATTGCCATTCGGCAAGCATTTTGAAGGTGCCAAGAAAATCGCGCTGGCGGGCTGGCAGGTGAACGGAATTTTGGTTTTGAATTCCGGCATGCCCTTCAGCATCACGGACAATTTCACCGGCTTCGGCAATTCCGTATTTAACGGAATCGGCGGTGGTCCCACTCGGCCTGATCAGATAGCCAATCCGCACCTCTCGAATCCGAGTAACGATGAATTTTTCAATCGCAATGCGTTTCAGATTCCGACGCTGGGGCTGATCGGCACCGCGGGCCGGACTAGCTTGTATGGCCCGGCCTATCATTACTTCACATTTTCCTTGTTTAAGGATTTCACTCTGCGGGAAAACTTGAAATTGCAGTTCCGCACGGAGATTTTCAATTTGACGAATACTCCGAGCTTCTTCATTCCCAATAATCAGAATGATCACGCTACCACCAACGAGACGCCCACCGCTGCGCAAATCGCCGCGGGCACCGTTTGTACATGTTTTGGACAAGTGGTGGTCACCAATCCAAACTACACCCCGCGAGAAATTCAATTCGCGCTCAAGCTGTTGTTCTAGAATTTGGCGCGGGTTGCGCATTTGGCCTGACTGACATCGGCGGAAAGCGGCAAACACTTTCCGCCGATGCTGGCCGCAGGCCGTGGGCATGCGCAATTGAAATTGTGCTTGCTGCTTCGCAGCGGCTCCTTCGACCATTAGGTTTGCGCGTTGTGTGTCGTCAATTGCAGTACTTAGGTCGCGTTCCCGGCTCTGCGGAGGCCCAATGAAAATCTTCAAGTTTCTTGCGGTAGCGAGCATTACTTTTCTTGGAGCAGTCTCGCCAGCGGTCCGAGCCGGCGACGACATTCCTAAAGCCGCCTGGAAGCGCCCCATTGGGGAACCGCTCGCGAACGCTGGAACAAAAAAGCCGGCGCTGGATGCCGCTCACATCGATGATGGTTTCTGGCAAGGCGCTCCAGTCGGGGGCTTCGGCGCCGGAACTTTCTCTCGAACCTTCCGTGGGGATTTCGCGCGCTGGCATATGAAGGGTGGCGTACATACTTATCAAACTGTTTATGCCAATCAATTCGCGATGTATCAAAAGTTCGAAGGAGACTCTGCCGGAGTCGCGCGAGTGCTGTTCACCGATCATCCAAATCATGGCCAGCTAAGCAGTTGGAAATGGGATTATCCGGTGGGCGCTGGAGATTACTACGCGCTATACCCGAAATCCTGGTTCGACTACCGTCTGGACCAGTTTCCCGCTCATGTGGTTCTCGAACAGTTTTCGCCCATTCTTCCAAACAACTACCGCGAAACCAGCTACCCTGTTGCCGTTTATCGCTGGCATGCTTCGAATCCCACTAGTCGCCGTGTGACTGTCTCCCTTCTGCTTTCTTGGGAGAACATGCTCGGATGGTTTCGCACGTTCAATCACAATTTGAACGGAGCCATCAGTGAAGGCAATCACAACCGTTCAGCGGCCGAAACTCTTCCGGGCACGGGAACTATGAAGGGTATCGTTTTTGAGCGCAATCACGTTGGCGCAGTGCAAGACGAGTGGGACGGACAGTTCGCCATCGCAACGGTAGAAGCTCCCGGAACCGAAGTCAGTTACCAGACAACATTTCAAGCCGATGGCGATGGCAGCGCCGTGTGGACTCCCTTCGCCAAGGATGGCCGCTTAAGCAATAGCAATCAAACGTGGTTTAGCAGCGGCGAAGGTCTAGCTGGGGCCATCACCATACGCTTCACGCTCAATCCGGGGGAGAGCCGCGTCATCCCCATGGCCATTGCGTGGGATCTTCCAATTGTTGAATTTGGCCAAGGACGAAAGTGGAATCGCCGCTACACCGATTTCTACGGTACGACCGGGTTGAAGGCTTGGGACATCGCCCGCGATGGATTGCGGAACGCGTCGGCGTGGAGCGACAAAATCGACGCCTGGCAATCACCCTATATAAATGACGAAGCCAAGCCGCTCTGGTATCGCGGGATGCTGTTCAACGAGATGTATGTTTTGGCCGACAGTGGTTCTTTCTGGGGACGGCAGGTTCATTCCGACCCAAAAAAAGGGCCCACTTATTCGTTCATGGAATGCTTTGATTATCCTTACTACGAAACGCTGGATGTTCGTTTCTATGGCTCGATGCCTCTTGCCAAATTTTGGCCGGACATAGATAAGCAAGTCCTTCGCGAATACGCCGATACTGTTCCGCGAGAGTGGTCCGGACAATATCTCTGGAATTGGAAAACCGAACAAGAGAAGACTCCCGTTTTTCGTCTTCGGAAAGCCAAAGGGGCTGTTCCTCACGATGTCGGCGTGCCGCGGGAAGATCCATTCGTGCAGGTGAATCAATCCAGTTGGCAAGACAACAATGGTTGGAAGGATTTGAATTCAAAGTTTGTTTTGATGGTGTATCGCGACTTCATATTGACCGGCAGGAACGATACGGAATTTTTGCGAGCTACCTGGCCGGCTGTGCAGGAGTCCATCGCTTATCTCCGCAAATTCGACCGCGATGGCGACGGCCTGCCGGAAAACGAGGGTTATCCGGACCAAACCTACGACACTTGGATTGTGAAGGGCGAAAGCGCCTATTGCGGAGGTCTGTGGCTCGCGGCCGTACGTGCTGCTGAAGAAATGGCAAAGCGAGTTGGTACAGCTCAGGAAGCAAAGCGGTATCACGATTTGTTTGCGCAAGGTCAGGCCAGCTATATCAGGAAACTTTGGACTGGGGAATACTTCCGCTATGACACCGCGAGCGAATATCGCGAGAGCATTCAAGCGGATCAGCTTGCGGGACAATGGTATGCAAACATGACCGGGCTGGGCGATATCGTGCCGCGGGAAATGCAGCTCAGCGCTCTACGCAAAATTTATGCATTCAACGTAAAGAAATTTAGCGATGGCAAAATGGGCGCAGTGAATGGCATCGCTCCCGACGGCTCGCTTATAACCACCAACGAGCAAGTGCAGGAAGTGTGGACCGGAACCACTCTGGCTCTCGCCGCATTGATGCTCAGCGATGGCCTGAAGGACGAAGCCTACGATACTGCCTGGGGGATCTATCACGTGAATTACGAAACCAAGGGCTACTGGTTTCGCACTCCGGAAGCGTGGGATATTACCGGCAACTATCGCGCATCGATGTACATGAGGCCTGCGGCGATATGGGCTATGGAAATGATTGGGCCGGGGACCGAACAGACAGCTAAAAAATAGTGTCCCCGCAAGCTTTACGTTGGCAAGTTCTCGCTGGACCACCCAGCCTTTTTTCCGGCCATCTCATGGGGCTACGGTGCACCTGGTGAACCAGAGCGCATCAAATTCAGTAGCGCAGTGTGGTAAGATGCTGCAACGAAACCGCGGAGAGATGGCCGAGAGGCTGAAGGCGGCGGTTTGCTAAACCGTTGTACTGGCTAAAACCGGTACCGGGGGTTCGAATCCCCCTCTCTCCGCCAGATCTCCTAACTTAATTCTGACGTCCGGAGTTACCACTCGCCCCGAAGTCGCTCAAGGGTTTTTTCAAGACCCGGGTTGACAGCAATTGCACAAGTGGTTTTCAGAGTTTTCACTGCGGTCACTGCGTCGGCACTCACTATGTGGAATTTGATGCCTTTGCTCTTGCCAGGGAGCGGCCCCGAGTGTGACAGTCTGCACACTCTGCGCGCCTCAATTACTCTGTGCTGAGGTGGTGCCGGAATCGTAGGCAACGATAGAATTCAGGAAGCGAATGATCTGTCTCTGCTCGCGTTCTTGTTCAGGATTGGCGTCCGTGTTTTTCGCGAGGTCCGCTAGCCGGAAGGACAAAGCTTTCAACGCAACTTCACGCTCGACGTAAGCTGCGTCCTGGATGGGTCTCATCACCCAGCCCCTTTTCGTCTTCTCGAATTCCAAAGGCTGTTCTCCCCAGCGAGGCCGTGCGCTCGGTTGCGTATTCGCTGGGGTGCCTAGAGACTCGATTCGAACCAGCGCCGTTCCGTGCTTGCCCTTAATTTGAACTTCTGAAGCGTGCAGCTCCTGGTAAACGATTATGGATTTGCCGAGATTGTTCAGACTGCCCGTCCGGAGAGAGTCACTGGCATCCTGATTCATTTCGACAAATGCGACTACTAATTCTTCCGGGGAAGGATTTTTCCCCGCCACTTGAAGAATGATTTCGCGAGAAGTTTCAACTGTCGTTGGATTCGAGACGTCAACCGTGGGGACAGGGTGCGACGACGCACGGTCTGGCGCCGACTTGGACAGCCTGGAAGGCGGATGATTTTCCGAGCTGCCGCTTTCTTCCTGAAGAGGTTTGTGTTCCGCTTCGCCCGCAGCTTCAAGCGTGCGACCGGCATGGAGCGGCTTCTCGGTCACGTAGCGGAAGAAACGTGCGATACCGCGCGAGCGCCAGTAGGGCGAGTCATAAAATTGCGTGTCAGGACCGGAACGCACGAAGCTGAAGAAGCTATGCTGTTTGGGATCGATGACGATGCCGACATGGCCACGCCAGACAATCAGGTCGCCTGACTGTGGCACGCGCACGCGTGTGAAATTTGTGCTTCCGATGTAGAGTTCGCGCGAACTTACGTAGTCGTATGGAAAGCCCGCCTGTTCGTAAACACCGTGAACTAAATGGGAACAGTCCGTTTCGGACTCTGACTCGACGTCTGCCGTCGGAATGCTAGCCAGAATCTTGCGTCCCTCCGTTTTGGCGATGGGACGAGGCTCGGGTGTTTCCGCCAAGGCTGGCCGGATGTTCTGGCCGAGAGCCGCCGAGGCCGTCGCGAAGCACAACGCTGCGAAGAGGAATCGTCCCATCATTTTATAAGTCTCGCAGACTGCGGCAAAAGCCGAACTGGCCGTGCCGCGAAGACAGCACCGTCCCACGGTACAGGTCTCCCTTTTTGCGCCGGGCTGAAAAAATCAACAAGAGCTTTAAGGCTGGAAACTGGTGCGAACCGCTGTTACTAAGATGTTTGGACGATTTCCGAGGTTGCAGAGCGCTCTTCGATGGCTTGCAGAACGAGACCGGCCACGAATTCAGGCTTGTCGCCATCGGCGTAATTGGCGGACGGTCCGCCGTTGGCTGGCTTCCCCATCCTGTTCGTGCCGAAATTTGTCGCCGTAATAAACGGGTAGACTTCA
>DASXMB010000075.1:0-37180 GCA_036495905.1 Candidatus Acidiferrum sp. | reverse complement strand
GAAGCGCAGCAATGCGTGAAGCTGACCAGTACTAATCGCCCGTTCGGCTTAATCATAAAACTTTCCCAAACCGTCTTTGGGGAAGAGCAAAAAGCGGTGACTTATAAACAGCAATTAGTGACTTGAAATCTGAGCGCTGGTTGCGATTCAGGTCATCGAACTAAAAACGCCAACGTTTTTAATAGTAATGTTCAACGAGAGTTGAACTTGTAATGCCAGCCAATTTTCTGCGAGCCGCTTTGCGGTTCGCGGATCTGTTGTCATCACTCGCGCGTTATCGGCGCGAGTTTGAAATCGTGAGTGTCGAATTTGGATTTTGCGCGTAACAGCGCGGAATCAAGTTCGATCCTCCAGGGTTTCCTGGTGATCAAACCGCGAGGGTCACACCCGTTCCCATCCCGAACACGGAAGTTAAGCCTCGTAGGGCCGATGATACTGCACGGGTAACTGTGTGGGAACGTAGGTCGTCGCCAGGATTAGAATTAAAGGCCGTCTTGAGCAATCAAGGCGGCCTTTTGTTTTGTGGAACGAGTGATTTTGCTCAACAACTGGAAACCGGGCGTCTGGATTGGAAGCGAAGACACGCGTGTTCCGGTGCGGCAAACGAGGCAGTGACCGCTCGGAGCGTTCGACCGCATCTTCGAGACAAAACATCGATATTGCCGGAATCCCAACATGGCGCTCGGGATTTGATAATCGTTACGCAATTGTGGCGCGGACGGGCCACAACTCAGGCAGCACTTCCCTTTACAATTGCAGGAAGCAGCCATGTCCTCTTATCGCACAATCGGATGGTGTATTGGTGTCTGGGTCGGAGTGCTGGGGGTGTATTTCGGGATGTCGCTGATTTTCCCGCATGGTGGGCAGGCGCTTTCGACTTTTGGAAATCTAACGCAATGTATCGTTCCGCTGGTGGCGAACGCGGGATTGTTGCTGAACGCAGGAACTCCGCATTGGCGGCGCAATGTTTTTTGGATGCTGCTGGCGATGGGCTGCACGCTGTGGATGATTGGGCAGTTTGAATGGACGTACTTCGAAGTTTATCTTCACCAGCCGATGCCGGATCCGTATCCCGGGGACGTGGTGTATTTCTTGCGAGGGATACCGATAATGGCGGCGCTGGCGCTGCAGCCGCACCGCAAGCGTTCTGAATTGCAGATGCAGTTTGGGTATTTGGATTTCGCGCTGCTGCTTACCTGGTGGACATTTCTTTATGTTTTCGTGGTGCTGCCGTGGCTGTATGCGACGCCGTCGGCCGAGCAATACAATTTCAACTACAACCTGGTGACAAATGCACAGAATTTGATTCTGGTGGGCTGGCTGGGATTTCTGGCGGTGAAAGCGCGCGGAGCCTGGCGCATTGTGTACGCGAATTTGTGCGGAGCGATCGCGTTGTACATGGTGGCGTCTTGGGTGGCGGACGTGGCGATCAACGAAAAACGGTATTACACCGGAAGCCCGCTGGATTTGCCGCTGATCTCGTCGTTCTTGTGGTGTGGAGTGGCCGGCGTGGTGGCTTATCAGTTGCGAGATGAGATGGAATTGCCGGCGGATGGGACCTCGAGCACAGAGCAGGATAAATATGGATCGGAGCGCGCGTGGGCTTCGCGGCTGGCGATGGCTGCGGTCATCAGCTTGCCGTTGTTTGCGATTTATACGCTGCGTTATTCGCACGATTCCCTGCCGGTTCGCGATTTTCGTTTGATGACCACGCTGGTGGCGGCGGTGCCGCTGGTGATTCTGGTTTTTATGCGGACGCATTTCGCGGAAACGGACCGGGCGCGATTGCTGGCGCGATCGGAACAATCCATCGAAAATTTGCAGCGGCTGCAGGCGCAGTTGGTGCAAACGGAGAAATTGGTTTCGTTGGGTCAATTGGCGGCAGGGGCGGCGCATGAAATCAACAATCCGCTGGCGGCGATATTGGGATTTTCCGATTTGCTGGCAGACGACGCAACCTTGCCGGAAAAGGCGAGGGCAACGGCGGGCAAAATACGGGATCAGGCGCGGCGAACGAAAACATTGGTTGGGAATTTATTGAGTTTTGCGCGGCAAGTGCCGACGGAACGGTCTCTGCTGGACATTAATACGGTGATCACCAACGCGATACAGTTGCGCGCGCTGGATTTGCGTTCGGGTACGACGCGGATCGAATTGCAGCCGGAATCGGTACTGCCAGGAGTGCGCGGCGACGGGAATCAATTGATGCAAGTGTTTTTTAACATCATCAGCAATGCGATCGATGCGATGGAGTCGGCGGAGGGCGGAGTGCTGACGGTGAAAACCATGCGGGATCGCGGGAATGTTGCGGTGCTGTTTACCGATACCGGGCCGGGAATTAAAAACCCGGATCGGGTGTTTGATCCTTTTTATACGACCAAACCGGTTGGCAAGGGAACGGGATTGGGTTTGAGCATCTGTTTTGGCATCGTGCAAGAGCACGGCGGAAGAATCATGTGCTACAACTCGCAGAAAGGCGGTGCCGTATTCCGCGTGGATTTGCCGGCGGTGCTGGCGGCATTGCCCGCGAAGGAAATTATGCCTGCTAGCGTTGTTGCTGGGCCTCCAAAATCTGCCGTCTAGATTTCAGGTGGCTGTCAATCTAGAACAAGACGCGCACTGTCCTCGCCATAGCCCTCAATCGAATTCAAACATCCCGCGCGCGGAACTCGGGCATCTTTATTCTTACGAACCAATTCTCTTGGATACAGGAAACACTGTAGAGCGGGCCTAGGGTTCTTATGGTAATTAGACTAGCCTCCCAATTTCAGGTCGGGACGATGCGGTTGTACGGCGCTTAAGCAAGCGTTACATTGAAAAATCGCGACAAGTTCGGCAAGACCACCCGCGCTTTGGAAACTTCAAAGATTGAGCGGCAGGGAGTCGGAGTCACGAGTCTGGAGTCGGGTATGAAGAAGGTTGACCGAAGCACAGGAACGATGGAAGCGGGAGTCGCGCCCAGCGCAAAGGCGAAGAGCAACGGCTTTGGCCATGATGTCGCTCCGATCACCGCGACGGATTTGAGTTTGATCCTTTCGAGCTTACAGACCATGCGCGACGGGGATTTTTCCGTGCGTCTGCCGGGGACCTGGACTGGTTTGCCGGGGAAGCTTGCCGATACTTTCAATGAAATCGTCAGTTCGAACCAGCAGATTGCGCATGAAGTGAAGCGTGTTGGACAGGTGGTGGGAAAAGAAGGCAAGACTCGAGAGCGCGCGCAGTTTCACCAGCCCAAGGGCGCGTGGGGCGAGATGGAAGTTTCGGTGAACACGCTAGTGGATGATTTGTTGAGGCCGACGACGGAAGTTACGCGGGCGATTGCGGCGGTGGCCAAAGGTAATTTGGCGCAGACAGTTCGGTTGGACGTGGATGGACGTCCACTGGAAGGCGAGTTTCTTCGCGCGGCGACGATTGTTAATACGATGATTCAGCAGTTGGGCGTGTTCACGGCGGAAGTGACGCGCGTGGCGCGCGAAGTGGGCACCGACGGAAAGTTGGGCGGGCAGGCACAGGTCCCGGGAGTGGCGGGTACGTGGAAAGATTTGACGGACTCGGTGAACTCGATGGCCAGCAACCTGACTGGTCAGGTGCGAAACATCGCGGAAGTTGCGACCGCGGTGGCCAGCGGAGATTTGTCTCGCAAGATTACCGTCGATGTGCGCGGAGAAATTTTGCAACTGAAAGAAGCCATCAACACGATGGTCGATCAGTTGCGGTCGTTCGCTTCGGAAGTGACGCGCGTGGCGCGCGAAGTGGGCACGGACGGAAAGTTGGGCGGACAGGCGGTCGTCCCCGGCGTGGCGGGAACGTGGAAAGATTTGACGGACTCGGTTAACGCGATGGCCGGTAACTTGACGGCGCAGGTCAGGAACATTGCGGAAGTAACGACGGCGGTGGCGAGAGGAGACTTGTCCCGTAAGATTACGGTCGACGTGAAGGGCGAAATTTTGGAGTTGAAAGACACCATCAACACGATGGTGGACCAGTTGAATGCGTTCGCCGGAGAGGTAACGCGCGTGGCGCGCGAAGTGGGAACCGAAGGAAAGTTGGGCGGACAGGCAGAGGTGCCTGGTGTCGGCGGAACGTGGAAGGACTTGACCGACAACGTGAACTTCATGGCCAGCAACCTGACCGGTCAGGTGCGAAACATCGCGGAAGTGGCGACAGCGATTGCCAGCGGAGACTTGTCTCGCAAGATTACCGTCGATGTGCGCGGAGAAATTCTGCAACTGAAGGAAACGCTGAACACGATGGTGGACCAGTTGAATCGGTTCGCCGGAGAAGTAACGCGCGTGGCGCGCGAAGTAGGCAGCGAAGGGCGGTTGGGTGGACAGGCTAACGTGCCTGGAGTTGCGGGAACGTGGAAAGATTTGACGGACTCGGTGAACTCGATGGCCGGCAACCTGACCGGCCAAGTGCGAAACATCGCGGAAGTTACGACGGCGGTGGCGAGAGGCGACTTGTCTCGCAAGATTACGGTCGATGTGAAGGGCGAGATTTTGGAGTTGAAAGACACCATTAATACGATGGTGGACCAGTTGAACGCGTTCGCCGGAGAAGTAACGCGCGTGGCGCGCGAAGTGGGCACCGAAGGAAAGTTGGGCGGGCAAGCGCAAGTGCCCGGCGCTGGAACGTGGAAAGATTTGACGGACAACGTGAACTTCATGGCCAGCAACTTGACTGGCCAGGTGCGAAACATTGCGGAAGTGGCGACGGCGGTGGCGAGAGGCGACTTGTCCCGCAAGATCACGGTCGACGTGAAGGGCGAAATTTTGGAGTTGAAGGATACGCTCAACACGATGGTGGATCAGTTGCGGGCGTTCGCTTCGGAAGTAACCCGCGTGGCGCGCGAAGTGGGAACGGACGGAAAACTTGGTGGACAAGCGCAGGTGCCTGGTGTGGCGGGAACGTGGAAGGATTTGACGGACTCGGTAAACTCGATGGCCAGCAACCTGACCGGCCAGGTGCGAAACATCGCGGAAGTGGCGACGGCGATCGCGAGCGGCGACCTTTCGAAGAAAATCACGGTTAACGTCAGCGGAGAAATTTTGCTGCTGAAAGAAACCATCAACACGATGGTGGACCAGCTGAATGCGTTCGCCGGAGAAGTAACCCGTGTGGCGCGCGAAGTAGGAAGCGAAGGGCGGCTGGGTGGACAGGCGAACGTGCCGGGAGTTGCGGGAACGTGGAAAGATTTGACGGACTCGGTGAACTCGATGGCCGGAAACTTGACCGGCCAGGTGCGAAATATTGCGGAAGTTACGACGGCGGTGGCGAGAGGCGATTTGTCTCGCAAGATCACGGTCGACGTGAAGGGCGAAATTTTGGAGTTGAAAGACACCATCAACACGATGGTGGATCAACTCAACGCGTTTGCTGCCGAAGTAACGCGCGTGGCGCGCGAAGTGGGTACCGACGGAAAGCTTGGTGGCCAGGCTAAAGTGCCGGGTGTCGCAGGAACCTGGAAAGATTTGACCGACAACGTGAACGTTATGGCGGCGAACCTGACTGAGCAGGTGCGCGGTATCGTGAAGGTCGTCACTGCCGTGGCGAACGGAGAGTTGACGAAGAAGCTTACCGTTAACGCGAAGGGCGAAGTGGCGGCTCTTGCGGAAACCATCAACAACATGACGGACACGCTCGCCACGTTCGCGGATCAGGTGACCACGGTGGCGCGCGAAGTCGGAGTGGAAGGGCGCTTGGGCGGACAGGCGAACGTGCCTGGCGCGGCGGGAACGTGGAAAGATCTCACGGGAAACGTAAACCTGTTGGCGGACAACCTGACGAACCAAGTGCGCGCGATTGCGGAAGTTGCGACGGCGGTTACGAAGGGCGACTTAACGCGGTCAGTGCAGGTGGAAGCGAGCGGCGAAGTCGCGGAACTGAAAGACTACATCAACACGATGATCGACAACCTGCGGCTGACCACAGACCGCAACAACGAGCAAGACTGGCTGAAGACGAACTTGGCGCGGTTTACCGGCATGTTGCAGGGGCAACGGGATCTGACCAGCGTCGGTCGCATGTTGCTGTCTGAGTTGGCGCCGCTGGTGAACGCGCAACAAGGCGTGATTTATCAAATGGAGGCGGAAGAAACGGCCGACCTCCGGTTGCTGTCCGCGTTTGCGGATGATGCGCGAGAAGGGCATCCGCATCAGTTGCGAGTGGGCGAAGGATTGGTGGGACAGTGCGCGGCGGAAAAACGCAGCATGCTGATTACGAATTTGCCGCCGCATGCGGTGCCGATACGTTCTGGGTTGTTTAAGGCGGTGCCGCTGAATGTGATCGTACTGCCGGTTTTGTTCGAAGACCGCGTTAAAGCTGTCATCGAATTGGCATCACTGGGAGCGTTCACGACTTCGCACCTAGCGTTTCTGGAGCAATTGACGGCCAGCATCGGCATCGTGCTCAACAGTATTGAAGCGACGATGCAGACGGAAGGTTTGCTGAAGCAGTCGCAACAATTGGCGACTGAGTTGCAGACCCAGCAGAAAGAGTTGCAGCAGACCAACGAGCAACTCGCGCAGAAAGCGCAGCAACTCGCCGAACAGAACGTTGAAGTGGAGCGCAAGAATCAGGAAATCGATCAGGCGCGGCGAGCGGTGGAAGAGAAGGCCAAGGAATTGGCGCTCACGTCGAAATACAAGTCTGAATTTTTGGCGAACATGTCCCACGAGCTGCGCACGCCGCTTAACAGCATTCTGGTTTTGGGCCAGCAGCTTACGGACAATCCGGACGGTAACCTGACCAACAAGCAAGTTGAGTTTGCGCGCACCATTCATGGCGCGGGCACGGACTTGCTGAATTTGATCAGCGACATTTTGGATCTTTCGAAGATCGAATCGGGCACGGTCTCCGTGCAGGCGGAAGAAGTGTTCTTCGCGAGCTTACTGGATATGATTGCGCGGCCGTTCCGGCATGAGGCGGAGAATCGGCGCTTCACATTTGAAACACAATTGGATCCAAGTTTGTCGCGCAGTTTGGTTACGGACGCCAAGCGTTTGCAGCAGGTGCTTAAAAATTTGCTGTCGAACGCTTTCAAGTTCACGGAACAAGGCAGCGTGCGGTTGTCAGTTTCCGCCGCGGAACGCGGATGGAGCGAGGATCATCCAGTGCTGCGTGCGTCACCATCGGTAATCGCGTTCCAAGTGGAAGACACCGGTATCGGAATTCCCACGGAAAAGCAGCGCATCATTTTTGAAGCTTTCCAACAGGCTGACGCGGGCACGAGCCGCAAATACGGAGGCACGGGTCTCGGCCTGGCCATCAGCCGTGAGCTGGCCAGTTTGCTGGGCGGAGAAATTCAGCTCCGCAGCGAAGTCGGAAAAGGCAGCACCTTTACGCTGTATTTGCCACAGTCTTATGTCGGAGCTTCCACGCCGGTAAATCGCGGAGAGCAAAAAGCAACGGCGCCGGTTTCCGCGCTGCAGTTGGTGAACACGGTCACCGCGGATCACTTCATCGAGCACATTGCCGATGATCGCGAAACCTTGCAGGATGACGACGCGGTTTTGCTGATTGTCGAAGATGATGCGCACTTCGCGTGTTTGTTGCGGGATTTATCTCGCGAAAAGGGATTTAAGGTGCTGGTGGCGACGCGCGGCTCGGAGGCGTTGGCGCTTGCGCGCGAGTTCCGTCCTGCGGCGATTTCGCTGGACGTTTTCCTGCCGGACATGCTGGGCTGGACGGTGCTGAACCATTTGAAACAAGATCCGGCTACGCGGCACATTCCGGTGCAGGTGTTGACGCTGGATGGCGATCGCCAGCACGGATTGTCGCGCGGAGCATTCGCTTTCGTTACCAAGCCGACCACGGCGGAAGGGCTGGAAGCGGCGATTTCGCGCATCAAAAAATATTCCACGCAGCGGCTAAAGCGATTGCTGGTGGTGGAAGATAATCCTGGTGAGCAGTTGAGTATCAGCGAACTACTGGGACACAAAGACGTCGAACTTTCGATCGCGGCTACCGGCTCGGAGGCACTTTCCATACTTGCCGGCGAGCCATTCGATTGCATGGTGCTGGATCTGAAGTTGCCGGACATGTCCGGGTTCGACGTCCTGGAGCGGTTGCGAGACACGCCGGCGCTGGGCGATTTGCCGGTGGTGGTTTTCACCGGCAAGGATTTGTCTTTCGAAGAGGACGCCCGACTACACACCCTGGCGCGGAGCGTCGTTGTAAAGGGAGTAGAATCGCCCGAGCGCTTGCTGGATGAGACCGCACTATTTTTGCATCGCGTGGTGGCGGAACTGCCTCCGGAAAAACAGCAAATGCTTGACCGCTTGCACCGGTCGGACGACGCGCTGGTTGGCAAGAAAGTTTTGGTGGTCGACGATGACGTCCGAAACATTTTCGCGCTCAGCAGCGTTTTGGAGCGGCGAGGCATGGTGGTGCTGACGGCCGGAACGGGCCGCGAGGCAATTTCGACGCTGGAATCGACTCCCGACCTCGCCATCGTTTTGATGGACATCATGATGCCGGAGATGGACGGTTACGAAACGATGCAGGTTATCCGGCAAAATCCTTCGTTCCGCCGCTTGCCGATTATTGCCTTGACGGCGAAAGCGATGAAGGGCGATCGCGAAAAGTGCCTGGAGGCCGGCGCATCGGAATATTTGGCCAAGCCGGTAAACACAGAACAATTGTTATCAGCGCTGCGCATGTGGCTGCATCGATGACGTCTGGCGATGCAGGAGCGAATGAGCTAATTTGGATGGTGTGTCGCGAAATGGTTTCGGATGAGGTCATACGGTGAGTAAGGAAGAAAAAGTTAACATCCTGATGGTGGACGACCAGATCGGCAAACTGCTCAGTTATGAAGCCATTCTGGCGGACCTCGGCGAAAATTTGATCAAAGCCAATTCCGCGCGCGAAGCTTTGGACCATTTACTGAGGACCGAGATCGCGGTGGTGCTGCTGGATGTCAGCATGCCGGAGCTCGACGGGTTCGACCTTGCGGAGATGATTCGCCAGCACCCGCGCTTCCAGAAAACACCGATCATTTTTATTTCTGCGATTTTGCTTACCGACATGGATCGCCTGAAGGGCTATCAGCACGGCGCTGTCGATTATATTTCCGTGCCGATTAATCCGGAATTGTTGCGCGCGAAAGTTATCGTTTTTGTGGACCTGCATCGCAAGACCCGGCAACTGGAATTGCTGAACCTGGAGCTGCGCCGCCTATCGAACAGTTTGATTGCGGCGCAGGATGACGAACGGCGGCGAATCGCGCGGGATCTGCACGACGGCTTAGGACAAGAGCTTAGCGGCGCAAAAATGATGGTCGATGGGATGTTGCGCAAAGATCAGTCGATCGAGTGGAGAGAAAAGGCGGCAGTGGAAGCCAGCACGCTGATTGGCCACGCGCTTCAGCAGGTTCGCAGCATTTCTCACCTCTTGCATCCGCCGCTGCTGGACGAAGTCGGTCTGCACTCCGCAATCCAATGGTATTTGCAGGGTCTAACCAGCCGCAGCGGCTTGAAAACCGAAATACAAGTGGACCCCGAAGAATTTCCGCGGCTTGGCCCGGAAGTGGAGACCGCAATTTTTCGCATCGTGCAAGAGGCGCTGACCAATGTGTTCCGCCACGCGGAGGCTAGCAAGGGTTGGGTCAATCTGGAAATTCGCGGAAACCACATCTCGGTCACGGTGGGCGATGATGGTAAGGGCGTTTCGGATCACGTCGCTCAGTTTAAGCCGGACAAAATCGGGGTTGGAATCGGCGGCATGCGGCAACGAATTAAGGAGTTTGGCGGAGAATTGAGGCTTCGCAAAGGCAACCCCGGTACCTTGGTCGAAATCACCATTCCCCTAAAGTCTGCATCGCTGCGTCCAGCGGAGCCAGAATCCGTAGCCGCGCCTCAGGCGTCGGAAAGTTAATTTCTCACCGACTGAATCGTTCCAAGACGCCCGTCTTCTGCTATCATCCCGCCTCGCGGGCTTGGAGGCGGAATGGGCGTTGGCGGCAGGCTGCAGGAAATCCGGGACGGATTTGAATCCTCATTCTGGGTGGCGAACTTTTGCGAAATTTTCGAACGGATTGCCTACTATGGAACGACGGCAGTCCTGGCGATCTACCTTCACGAACAGCTATATTTTTCGGACCAACTAACCGGATGGATGGTGGGTACGTTCGGGTTGGTGGTTTATTTCCTGCCGATTTTGGGCGGGACACTGGCCGACCGATTTGGTTTTAGGCGGTCACTGCTATTTGCCTATTTGGTGATGACGGTCGGCTATTTCCTGCTGGGTTCGCTTTCCGTTCCATGGATGTCTAACGTGCGCCACGCACTTGGCGACAAGTGGCTTGTTTTTGCCATATTGATGATCCCTGCACTTGGGCCTGGTGTGGTGAAACCGTGCGTTGCCGGGACGACAGCGAGGGCAGCGGCGGAAAATGTTCGTTCAATCGGATATTCGATCTACTACACCTTGGTCAACGTTGGCGGAGCAATAGGTCCGGTTGTCGCATTTCTGGTACGCAAGAAAATGGGTTGGGGTATTGAGAATGTCTTCCGAGTGTCCGCCGGCAGTGTTTTCTTGATGTTTTGGGCTACGCTTTTCTTTTACAGAGAACCTTCACGCTTGGCAGGAGGAACAGTCACTAGCGTCTGGATCGCGCTAAAAAATATGTTCGTCGTGCTGAGCAACTTTCGGTTTGTATTGTTCCTTGTTATTTTTTCCGGATTCTTCGCGATGTTCTGGCAACAGTATATTTCTGTTCCGTTGTTTATTCGAGGTTATATCGACCCAAATGCGAACACAGATTTGTTACTCACGGTTGATCCAATTGTGGTGATCTGTTTCCAGATTGCAGTAGCGTTTTTCACCAGAAAAATGTCCGCGCTAGGTGCAATGACCTTGGGAATATCGATTACCGGCCTAGCCTGGGTCATACCGGCAATTCATCCTTCAGTTCCGATGTTCGCCGTTGCGTTGGTTCTGGTAGCGGTTGGCGAAGTCACACAAGTCTCTCGTTATTATGATTATATTTCGCGGCTTGCCCCGCCAGGGCAGCAGGGGCTTTACATGGGCTACGCGTTCCTTCCGATCGCGCTTGGATATTTCATTGCCGGTCCATTAGGCGGGGGACTAGTGCATCACTACGGCGAAGTCGGACGCCGGCCGCAGTCGATGTGGTGGGTCATTGTCGGTGTCGGAATTGCGACAACTATTCTGATGTTGCTTTACGAGAAGTTTGTCGCGAAGAACGACACTAGCCTGAAAACTGCCTAATTGACCATGCGGCGAAGAGATTCCAGAGCCTTGCGCGCCAGTCCGTATTGCGGCTCGACTTCCAGCGCTTCGTGAAAGCAGCGCTCGGCGCGTGAATACATTTCCAAGCCCAGATACGCCCGGCCCAGATTGTAATGGGGGAAATGACGTGGTTCATAGCGGCGGGCTTCGACGGCTCGCTCCAGCCACGGGACTGCCTCTTCAAACCTTCCCTTTTCAATAAGATACGCACCAATGTCGTTGTAGGGATTGCCGAATTCCGGGTCAATCTCGATGGCCCGTTTGCACTCGGCTATAGCGTCGTCCAAGCGGCCCTGGAAGTGGTAAGTCCAGCCAAGAAAGGTGTGGGCCTCGGCCGTGGGATGAAGGTCCAGCGACGAGCGGTAGAGCTCGGCGGCGTGCTCGAAGTCTCCTTCCATCTGGGCTTGATAGGCGTCCTGCAAAACTTCCCACGCACGGGTTAGGGTTTCCTGGTTCATGACTACGATTGTTAGCACACGGGTTGGTGAGCGTCAAAAGTACCAAAGTCCAGTTCGTGCAGGGGGCGTAACCTGTACTTTGTGACGGGTAAAGATGCGGCCGGGGGTGGCTGCGTTTCACGGAGAAAATGCGCGCCCTACGGGCGGATTGTGGTCACCGTTGAGTTTTCACGCTTCTTCTTCCGCGTGAACCAGTTCGCCGTGGGCCGCCTTGTGCGCTGCGACCACTTTTTCGGCCAGCTCGTTCGGCACGTAGTCGTAATGGGAAAACTCCATGGAGTAGCTGGCGCGTCCCTGCGTTTTGGAGATCAGATCATTGGCGTAAGTGAGCATCTCGGCGAAAGGAACTTGCGCTTTGATGATTACGTTGTGGCCGCGGGCTTCGCTTCCGGCAATGCGTCCGCGGCGCCCGCTGAGATCGCCCATCAAGTCGCCTGAATATTGATCGGGAGCGTAAACCTCTACATGCATCACCGGTTCGAGCAGAGCGGGCTTGGCTTGCTTCATGGCTTCTTTGAAGGCCAGCGAGCCGGCAATTTTGAAGGCCATGTCCGAAGAATCGACGTCATGATATTTGCCGTCATAGAGGCTTACGCGAAAATCCACGACCGGAAATCCAGCCAGGTACCCACGCGCCGCTGCATCGCGAATTCCCTTTTCCACGGAGGGAATCCAGTTCTTCGGAATCGCGCCGCCAAAAACGTCATCGATAAATTCGATGCCCTTGCCACGTTCCACCGGCTCCATCTTAATGCGGCACACGCCGAACTGGCCGTGCCCGCCGGACTGCTTCTTGTGTTTGCCTTCGACGTCGGCGCGTCCGCGAATGGTTTCGCGATACGGAACCTTCGGAGGTTTCAGCGTAAGATCCACGTGATAGCGTTTGTGTAATTTGGCGACGACCACTTCAATGTGCTGCTGTCCGGAACCCGCCAGCAAAAATTCCTTGGTCTGTGGATCGCGCGAAAAGCGCAGCGCGGGATCTTCTTCCAGGATTTTGTGGATGGCTACACCGATTTTGTCTTCGTCGGCGCGAGTTTTTGGTTCGATCGCAAAGGTAATCGAAGGTTCAGGCAATTGCGCGGGGCTGTAGAAAATCGGCGCGGCCTTGTCGCCCAAGGTCTCGCCGGTCGTGCTCTCTTTCAATTTCGCGATTGCGCCAATATCTCCAGCGCGGAGTTCCGTCACTTCGCTGAGCTGTTTGCCCTGTATGCCTTGAATATGCTGAAAGCGTTCCGGAATTCCGCGGTTGTAATTGAGCAGCGTGGCATCGTTTTTCAGCACGCCGCTTTTCACCTTAAAATAATTGATGCGTCCGGCAAAAGGATCAGCCAGCGTTTTGAACATAAAAATGGATAGGGGTTGCGTATCATCATACTTTCGTTCGATGCGCTCGCCCTTGTTGCCCGGCTCCTTGAAGCCGACTTGCGAGTGCTCATCGGGATGCGGAAACGCATCCGCGATGAAGGTCAGCAAACTCGCGGTGCCGACGTTGCGCGCGCCGGAAACCAGCAGCACCGGGAAGATTTTCTCGGCGACGATCGCCTTTCGCACACCGGGAATCAAATCAGCAATCGGGATTGTGCCTTCCCGGAAAAATTCCTCCATCAACTCGTCGTCGCCTTCGGCCACCATCTCGACCAGTTTCTCGTGGGCTTCTTTCGCTTCGTCGGCCAGCGCCGCTGGAATCTCTTCGATGCTCGGTTTGCCGTCGCCATCGGGTTTATAGATGTGTGCCTTCATGCCCACCAAATCGATGATGCCGCGAAAGCCACGCTCCGTACCGATCGGAAGTTGCAGCGGCACCACATTGCGGCCAAAAACATTTTCCAGCGATTCCATGGAGCGCTCAAAACTGGCAAGTTCGCGATCCATCCAGGTGAGCACAAACGCGCGCGGGATATCGTACTCGGTGCAATAATCCCAAACTTTTTCGGTGGTCACTTGCGACCCGACGTGCGCGTCCACCGCAATCAGCGCCGCATCGGCGGCGATCAACGAAGCCTTCGTCTCGGTGATAAAAGTGGAGTAACCCGGCAAATCCAGCAGATTAATTTTTACATTTTGCCCTCCGCACAGCGTGCAGGGCCATTCCGCGTGCGCCAAGCCAGTTTGAATGGAAATCTTGCGTGCGATTTCTTCTTCGTCCCAATCGGTGGTGGTGCTGCCTTCCGCAACTTTCCCCCAGCGCGGCGTCATTCCCGCGGTGAAGAGCAACGACGACACCAGTTGCGTCTTCCCGGTGCCGCCGTGGCCGACAATGCCTACGTTGCGAATGTCCTTGGTGGGATAGCTTTTCATACAGGCCTCCTTATTCCATCTCGACCGTTTTCCGGTCGACCGGCGGAGGTCCGTGCAATGGAAATCGGCGCGGGCCTGCGCCTGAACTCATTTTTGGCTGAGAGTGGAAAACGTGGCCTCTACCTGGGTCCTCGCTGGGGGCGAGGGCGAAGGTGTTGCGAACTTTGTCCCTGGTCCGTTCTCCAACGAGCGGATGCTAGCACACCCATTTGGAAATTTGCACTGAGAACTCTAACGAACTTGGCTGCACCCGGGAGTGCTTCGCAAAGCTTTCGCTCCGCGTGGAAATCGCTTTCCGACTTGCTGCGTACGCGGGCTTACAGGTCTTAATCCAACGGTGGAGCTAAATTGACATTGCTGTTTTTCAGCACGTTGAGATTGCGAATCCAATCGGCGCGACCACGTACTCTGACTACGACAACGTGATCGCCGGCCGCCAACGTCAAGGTCGCCGGTGCGTTGCCTACGAACTTGTGGTCGATCCAGATTTCAGCCGCTTCCGGCTGAGAAACCACGATTGTGCCAAAGCCACTCTGCGAACCGCCATCTCCAGAAGCACTTGCGCTTGTTTTTGCCGGTGCGGACATCTTTTCCGTCACCGACCCAATATCCGGATAAAACCGATGCAGCACATTCAGCAAATCGCTGGCGCTCAACGCGAACCCGATCCCATTGACATTTTTCTTCACTAACTTTTGCGTGTTGATCCCTATGACTTCCCCCTGCGAATTCAGCAACGGCCCGCCACTGTTGCCAGGATTGATTGGCGCGTCGGTTTGAATCCACGTTCCAGGTCCCGCAGTTGGAAACCTCCCTACCGCGCTGACAATTCCTTTCGTCGCGCTGAACGGCATCGCATCGCCGGGATTACCAATCGCCACCACATTTTCTCCGTCGCGCACATTTGCCGCATCCACAAGCGTGAGATGCGGAAAGCCGCTGCCGTCCACTTTTGCCAGTGCAATATCGAAATCCGGATCCACATACACAACCTTCGCGCTCAGTTGCTGCCCGCCCACAAAGACAGTCAACAGAGATTCTTCCCCGCGGGCGACGTGCGCATTGGTCGCAATCACGCCGGTGTCGCTGACGAAAAATCCAGTGCCACTCTTTTCCAGCCCTTTCAAATACACTACTGCGGGTTTCGCGTACGCCACCAAATCTTCCAGCGGCATTTCCCGGCCGAGCTCCACCGCTTCGCCCGACGAAACCTTTGCCGACACGTTCCCCGTAAAGACTTCAGAAAGTTTTTCTAGTTTGACCTGAATGTGATCGCTTTTAATGGTCCAGTACTGTCCATGATTGTGCCCATTATGACCGATCCAATTCATTGGGCCCTGGGTCAGTTGCACTTCGCGAGCGGTATAGCCCTCCAAGGTCACGCGCAGCACCATGGGCCGTTCCAGCCGCTTGCCAAGAACGGTGACCGTACGGTGAAAATATCCGCCCGGGTAGTCTTTTTCAAGCGGAGTCGTGCCAAGATTCACGCCGTCGATCTCTACGGTTGCTCCGGGCGGAACGCTATCAATTTTCAACTTATCGCCGCGCGCGGCGGCGCCACAAGCACACAAGAAAAGCGCGGCGCACAGAAATCGCCGCAGGCTGGAAAACATTAGTTAACCTCAGAGGAAAGGATGAACCCTCCGTTACGTTATCATAACGTAACGATATTTATCAACAGGCCGGGGTCTAAGCATCTCACCGGCAACAAATCACAGCCGTAGCGCCGTATTCAATCAAGGATCGGCATTTGCCGATGGCTCAGCATTTAATTCCGCGCGAATCGTAGCCAGCGCCTCTTTGGGAGCGCCAATTCGCCGGTAATGCGAGAAAAAACTCCGCTCATGCACCACGAAAGTACTGAAAAATTTCCGGCCCTCATAATCATATTGCGAATAAGAGGGCAGCCACAGACCAGCGCCAACCGGATACCGTTCCTGCATAAAAAAACTTCCCTTGTACAGTTTTGCGACGAACGCTCCAAACGAAATGTCGTCCGTAATTTCTGCTTCCACTCGTGCGAGTTCCGCGGCATCTTCGTCAATCCAAACATATCCGCGCACCTTGCTGAACAGCGCGGTGGAACGCGACGTCGGCTTATACGCCGGGTTTGGCTGCATGCGATATTTCGTCAGCATCCGGTCTCCGCGCGGTTCGCGAGCTACGAATGTAAAAACAAACGCGCCGTGCGTCGCCTCCACCATTTCGTAGCGGTCTTTTTGTTTTTTTGCGAGTTTGTCGTAAGCGTCTTGCTGAGCCCGCCCATCTTGCGCAGCCCACGCCAGCGAGTGCTCCAGCTTTTCCAGAGCAGCGCGATACGCCGCGGGGTCTGCCGGAACACCGTCAGGTCCAACCGGGATCTGATCGTTTCCCGTTCCCGCCGGAATGACGCGGGTGAACTTTACATCCGGGGGAGCAGTCGCATTCCTGCGCGATTCTTGCCGCTGCAATCGCTCATACACCAGCAGAGCCGCTTCATCCCGCTTCACATTAACAATCACGCGCTGCAGAAGCGTACGCGTCTCTGGAGTTGTAACTGGAACCGCAGGAACAACCGGAGGATTTTGCGCGAAGGATAGAGGCGAAACGGCTAGACCAACCAGCGCCGCCAATAGGAACGAAATTTGTCCACGCATGGTCGCAGGCAAAGCTCCAGCTTCGCCAGATAAGTTGGATTCACCACCACGCCCGATTGTTGCACCGGCCAACCAGCCACAAAGAAGGCCGGCGCAAACGCGCAAAAAATCAGGGTTTCGGTTTTTCGGCGGGCTTCTGCTCTTGCTGAGCTTCTTCCGTCCACGGCGGAACGATTCCATTCATCCGCGCATAAGCGATCGATTGCCCTAGATGTTCGCCCATGTGCCCGGTGATCTTGATAAATGCGCCGCGCACGGTGGTCTGGCTGCCAAACATTTTTTGCGATTTATCCACGTCCGAATCGTTGATCGCGGCGATCGCCTTGCGAAAATGCGCGAAAGAATCCTTCAGTCCCTGCACCACTTTCGCTTTGTCGCCAGCAGTCGCCATGATCCCTTTCATGTCCAGCCCAGCGGGCGGCGCCGTCCCGAGAGAGCGCGCGATGCCATAATTTGCCGCCGTAATGTGCGCGTAGACCTCGCCGATCGAACGAACCCCTTCGCTGGGCCGCCACCCATACTTATCGGCCGGAACCGCTTCAGCCAGTCGGGTGTATCGCTGCTCGTAGTACGCCACCTCATCGAGAAACTCGGCCTTAGCCCCTGCCGTGGGCGCAGCAGCCGTCGCCGCCGTGCTAACCGGCTTATCTTGGGCAGAAGCCACGCCCGACAGCGAGATGGCAGAAAAACCAACAAGTAGCAGTGAACACAGCATGTTGCGAAGCATAATAGCTCTCCTCCAGATTTATTCCAGGTTGATTCGCGACACAGTCCGATTCTGAATCCGCCCCTGCACCCACCTAAACCCGGTACAATGGGAACACCTTTAGTTCGACGGTAAGGTACACCTTACAGCATCTAAAGCAAAGCCTTCTCTCGCCCGTCTAACAGCGGGACGAAACAATCGAAGAGATTATCCGTATTACTGTGCAGGCGGAGGTCGGTTTGGGCACCACCCCAATAGATGGCTCCATGGACGGCCTGACCGGGATTCCCCCGGTACCGGCGGTAGTCCGCGCGCGCTCCATCCCCGTCCTCGGCAAGTTTCGCGATGGGGTCACCATTCTGGAGACCTTTCGCCTCGCCCTGGAAGCCCTCCGGGCTCACAAACTGCGCAGTTTCTTGACGTTGCTCGGCGTAATCCTGGCCGTAACCACGCTCGTCGCGGTCATGAGCGTCGTCGCGGGTCTGAATTTCTACGTCGCCGACAAAGTTGCGAATCTCGGTGCTAACGTCTATCTGATTGACCGCTTTGGAATCATCACCAGCGCCGACGCCTTTTTCAAAGCACAGAGGCGCCCGGTCATTACCCTCGATGAATACCAACGCCTGGAAGAGAATCTCAAGACCGCCAGCGCGATTGCCGCCGAAGGCGGGCAAAGTATTGACATTCGTTCCGAAGGCAAAGGCATTCTCCTTCAGAACACTTCCGTGAACGGCGTTTCCCCAAACTATGGCGACGTCCGAAGCGTGAACGTGGCTTCCGGGCGGATGTTGACGCAAGCTGACGATCTGCACCATGCCCCGGTCTGCTTCATCGGTTCCGATGTCGAGAAAAAGTTCTTCGCCAATGTGGATCCCATCGGAAAGACCATCCGCGCGGGTACCCACACGTATGAAGTGGTAGGGACGGCCGTTGCCCTCGGCAATGTGTTCGGGCAATCGCAAGACAATTACATACTGATTCCACTTTCCACCTATTACAAAGAATGGCGGAGGCCCACCGAGTCGCTCACTTTGTTCGTGCAGGCGCAGAATACGGAATTCATGGCTGCCTCGGAAGATGAAGCACGCATGCTTCTTCGAGCCTGGCGGCATATTCCGTGGAAAGCTGAAGACAATTTCGCAGTGTTCGGCTCCGATTCCATCATGGATTTGTGGAAGTCGATTACGGGAAACCTGTTCGCGGTGGCCGTCGGACTTACCGCCGTATTCCTGGTCGTCGGCGGAATTGTGATCATGAACATCATGCTCGCCAGCGTCACCGAACGCACCCGCGAAATCGGAATCCGGCGTTCGCTTGGAGCCAGAAAAAAACACATCATGATGCAGTTCATGACGGAATCCGCTGTTCTGGCCTCCATCGGCGGCATCATCGGAATCGCGGTTGCTTATCTGTTGGTCACCTTGGGGCGCTCGATCACCTCCATCCCCATGAAGACGCCCATGAGCGCCATCATCCTTTCGCTGTGCGTATCTACCGGCGTCGGATTATTTTTCGGAATTTATCCGGCCATGCGGGCAGCCAATCTCGATCCGATTGAAGCGCTGCGCGCAGAAAGCTGAGTAAGACACATGGCACAAGCACACGGCGAAAATCTAAAACAAGCCATGGAAACGCTGCGCGCTCACAAGCTTCGCAGCGGTCTCACCGTGTTCGGTGTGGTGCTCGGCGTCAGCGTGATCATGCTGGTGGCCGCGCTCCTTACCGGATTCGACGCGCAAATCCAGGAAAACATCAAACAATTTGGCGCTGATACCGCCTTCGTTTCCCGCTGGGAACAGGGCCCTTCCAACGGAAACCGGCCTCTCGAAGAGCGGTTGCGCAAGCCGCTCACGTTGGAAGACGCGGAAGCTATCAGAGACGGTTGCCCCGCAGTGAAAAATGTCACTGTGTTTTTGCAGTGGTGGGAGAAGCCGCATACCATTCGTACCAAGGCCGGAGAAGTCACTGGAGTCGATTTCCGCGGAGTGCAGCCTAACTTCGGCCAGGTTTATGCCAATGCGGCAACCTTGGAGGGACGCTTCATCGGTGAAGGCGACGACCTGCATCGCGAAAAAGTCGTCTTGCTGGGTGAAAACGTCGGCCCGGTGCTTTTCCCGCAAGGTTCGCCAGTCGGCAAGGATGTGATGATCGATGGCGAAGATTTTCAAGTCATCGGTGTGGTGGAAAAACCTAAGGGCGGATTTGGTAACGGCAATGAAGACCGCCGGGTCCTGATTCCTTACAATACTTTTCGCAAAATCTATCCGGCCGCATACGAAAACAGTATTCGTCTTCAGGCCTATCCGAACCAACTCGATCAAGCCGTCGATCAAACCACGGAATTGCTCCGCCGCCGCCGCAATGTCGCATATTCGGCGCCGAATAATTTTTCGATTCAAACCCCAGAGCAAGAAGTCGAAATATTCCACAGTATCGTCGGAGTGGTGGCGGTCGCCACCGTGGTTCTCAGCTCCATCGGACTGCTCATTGGCGGCGTGGGCGTGATGAATATCATGCTGGTCAGCGTGACCGAGCGCACTCGAGAGATTGGTATTCGCAAAGCCATCGGTGCCAAGAGCGGAGACATCACCTGGCAATTCTTGCTGGAGGCCATGACCCTCACCGGTTCCGGTGGGCTAATTGCGCTCGTTCTCGTCAACGGTCTGGTGTTATTGATTCGTCTTACGCTTTCCTGGAATGGCAGCGTCCCCTGGTGGGCCGTCGCCGCTGGCATGATTGTCAGTGTGAGTATCGGCTTGATCTTCGGTGTGTGGCCGGCCATGAAGGCCGCGCGCCTCGATCCCGTGGAAGCACTGCGCTACGAATAAAGCCGCTCAATTTTTTTTGCGGCCCATAACGTCTTACTGATACTCCTAAATCCGTTGCCGTTTATTTTACAGAAGCTGAATACGGTACGCTCGCTCCGCCCTGTGTCGACACCGTTCCTGCCACTGGCCAAATCACTTCCAGTGATGTCTCATGCTTCACCAGAAGTTTTGCCTTGCGGCTGACGCGAACTTTCAAAATGTTTGCAGCTCCCATCGAAATCTCTGCCAGCCCTTCTTTTTCCGTCTGTAGGCTCTTGTCGGCGCGGTACAACGCCACTCGTAATTGATGTGGTCCTACTGGAAGCAAATGCTCCAGGTGAATCGGCATCTCTGGCGTTCCACCATGCAAGTCCGCCCGCATCAGCAGTTCATGATCGGCGAAGACCGCCAGCGTTCCTTCACTTACCGATGTATCGATGTCTACATTAAGCGCCGTGTGTTGTACCGCAGGCTGTGCAGGAGCGCTCGGCGCCGCGGAAAGGGCCAAGGTGCCACTCAGTGGAACCGTCGGCACTTCCGTCTTTACCGGTGCATTCGGATGGGATGGCTGATTGCGAGCCGCCGTCAAAATCACACGAGGCGCTCGCGCTTTAACGACTGTCGCGGCCTGCCCTTCTGATTCCGCGTCGATCGGCACTTGTGTGTTGGAATGCCCCAGCAAATCCTTCGGAGCCGCAGGCGTCATCATCACGCGCGCCGGCGCGTCGGGAACTTTTAATCGCGCGGAAACCGATCGCGTCACGGTAACTCCCAGCACCGCGACCGCGGCAAACGCCGCGAAGATCCACGCATCTAGCGGGCGTATCGGCCCCGTGATCCACGAACCCTTGCGGCGCGGCAACGGCATAGGAGCGCGCCTCGCCAGCGGATACAGCGATGCCGCGAGAGCTTCGCCGGTCGGGTAGCGATCCGCCGGATCTTTCGCCAAACAACGCATCACCACGTGATCGATCAACGGCGGCAGCGCTGGATTGTGCTTTGACGGTGGCACCGGTTGAGAAGACAGAATCTGTGCGCAAACCGCGCTCACCGATGTCCCGTCAAACGGACGCGTTCCGGTGACCATTTGATACAGCACCACGCCAAGTGAAAATAAATCCGAGCGCGTGTTCTGCGGCTGCCCCAAAATTTGTTCCGGCGAGAGATATGCTGGCGTACCCATCAGCCGGCCGGAGCCCGACACCTGCGTGGCGAATCGCGCGATCCCGAAGTCGCCCAGTTTCACGCTTCCGTCGTCCGTAACCAGAATGTTTGCCGGTTTAACGTCGCCGTGAATAATCCCTGCATGATGCGCGCAACCCAGCGCAGACGCCAAGTCCGCGGCCCACGCACACGCGCGCGGCACCGGAATCGGTCCGTCCGAAATCAGATGTTGCAGCGTCTTTCCGGTGACGTATTCCATCACCAGATAGCCCATGCCGCTTTCTTCGATGTCCACGTCGTAAAGATTTACGATGCAAGGATGCGAAAGCTTCCCAATGATTTGCGCTTCCCGAAGAAATTGCTTTTGTTCCGGCGCGGCGCCGAAGGAATGAACCAGAGTCTTGATGGCCACGGTGCGGCCGATGATCGAATCGCGAGCTTTATCCACGCGGCTGGTTGCGCCGCATCCTAGCGTTTCGATAATTTCGTAGCGCTTCTTTTGCATAAGCGGGACAGTTCCTTGGTTTTTATCGACCGTGCTCGAGTCCAGGTCGCACGCCGAGGATGCCGCACCCCACTGCTGCGGACAATGTGCCGAATGGTTCAAATTCACCTAGCCCTCGCGGGCTAAGCAGTTTCCTGTAGCGACACCTAGGCCGTAAACATCTGAAAGAAAAAGTCTTATGCGGAACGCAACAATCGCGCAGCCCGTTCCCGCATCGTTGCCGGCGTCGGCGCCGCATTCGCCAACGTCGCTTTTGCCCGGGCAAACGGATAAATTCTTTCGGCCAGCGCATCAGCCATGTCAAAGCGCGCCGCCGTGTCTTTCGCCAGGCACGCCGCCACAATTTCATTGAACGTCGTTGGCACCGAAGGATTGGTGTGCGACGGCGGCAGCGGCGTCGACGACAAAATCCGCGAACAAATACCCTGCAGCGAGTCCGCGTCAAACGGTCGCCGGCCGGTGATCATCTCGTACATCACCACGCCCAGCGAGAAAATGTCGGACCGCGCGTCTTGCGGCTTGCCCATGATTTGCTCCGGGCACCAATAAGCCGGCGTGCCCAGCAGTGGCGTATCTTTCGCGTCTTTGCTCGCCAGCCGCGCCATGCCGAAGTCCATCAATTTCACGTGATTGTCTTCAGTAATCAGAATATTCGCGGGCTTCACGTCGCCGTGGATCACGCCCTTGCGGTGCGCCACCGATAGCGCTGACGCCACATCTCCAGCCCAGGCACACGCTCGGGCAAACGGCACGCTGCCCTTCTCCAGAATTCGATCCAGCGGCTGCCCTTCCACAAATTCCATCACCAGATACGGAGTCGATGTCGCTTCATCGATGCCCATGTCGTGCAGCGTAATGATGAAAGGATGTGAAATTTGCCCAACCACTCGCGCTTCCTGCAGAAAACGCTGGCGCGCTTCACCGGCAGCAAGCGCTGGCGGAAACAATTTAATCGCAACGGTGCGCCCGATCATGGGATCAAGCGCGCGCGCCACTTTCCCATGCGCTCCGGCGCCGATAATCTCAAGAATTTGGTAACGTCCAACTTGCACGGAAGCCCTCAATAAACAGAATCCACTTCCCGTGAAGAATAGAGATTCGCCCTGTTCAGGGGAATGGACCCTAGGGACAGGTGCGCTGGTACCGAAGTACTACAAATAAATTCGCTGTATATTTTTCGCAGTGGCAAATTAGCTTCGTATCGGTACCTCGCGCTGAGCGGCAGTGCAAACAGTCCGCTCGAACGCAAATTCCGGCGAGCAACGAGTGATGCGGGAGAACTTTTTCGGCGGACGCTCGCTCTGCGGATGCGAAAAATTCCATAATTATTTGCCGGAAGGCTACGTCCACCTCCCATTTGCAGGGCGAAATGGAATTAAAATTTATTTTTTCGGCTCGACGGCGCGGCCCGCCCGATCGAAGCACCTCTATGCGCATTCCTCCACACTGGGATCTCCCAACAAAGTGTCCGCTACCGTACAAAATAATTCCCACCACGTTGCAGCCAAACGATTTAGTCCGCAAAAATTCATCGCGAATTTTCCCCAGGCCGCTCCGCCGTAAAATATTCCTGTCGAAAATCCTGTGCGCTTTCTGTGGAAAGACCACCACTACTCCTAGACGCAGTACAAAATTAAACGCTACAAGTTGTGATTTCTCTTGACACCGTTTTTGCCGAGGTTGATACTGCGCAAGCTGACTTTGGGGGAACGTGGTGAGCGCCACGCTGGATTCGTAGTAGTCGGAGAGACCAGCGAACGAGCCACGCAGCCCGCACGGCCACCAAACAAAAATCTAGAACTGCGACAACTCACTCCGCTCCAGCGCGGCGTGAGAAGCTGCCGGGGAGCTTCCCGTTAAGCGGGCGGCTGCGTCAGCTTTTTGCATTTTATGATTTTTGTCGAGTGCTCTGTGGCCAGCATTTGGGCATCGCTCGGCAAGCCGGTTCGATTCGCAACGAAGCTGCATTCCACCGAGTGCAACATCTTTGCGGTTCTGGTCGGTCTCGCGAAAGAAACACGGAATCGGTAGCTGGAGTAGAATTAAGGGTAGCCCCTTCGGGGGAGGCTGCCCTCGCACTTGGAGGGTCGGATGGCAACTGTGAAGCAAGCATTGAACGGCAAAGCATTGGACACCATGAACGCGGAGCATCGTTCGACGGACGTTCGAACCGGTCTCCTCTTCAATCGTCATTTCACCGACGGCAAAGCTTCCGCTTTCGACGCCGTCGAGTGGGAAAAGCGCACCGCCCTCATCGGCAACGAAAAGGGCGTCACCATCTTCCGTCAGGAAGATGTCGAAGTGCCCAAAAACTGGTCCCAGACCGCCACCAATATTGTCACCAGTAAATATTTTCACGGCAAGCCCGGCTCGCCGGAGCGCGAAGGCTCCGTCCGCCAGCTCATCAGCCGCGTGGTCAACACCATCGTGCGCTGGGGCGAAGAAGGCGGCTATTTCGCCAACGGCGCCTCCCGCGACGCTTTCCGCGACGAGCTCACTCATCTCCTCGTCGAGCAGAAAATGAGCTTCAACTCGCCCGTCTGGTTCAACGTTGGCGTGCAACCCAAGCCGCAATGCTCCGCCTGCTTCATCAATTCCGTGTCCGACAGCATGGAATCCATCATGGGCCTCACTCGCACCGAAGGCATGCTCTTCAAGTGTGGTTCCGGCACTGGCACCAATTTCTCCACACTGCGCGGCAGCCGCGAGACTCTTTCCGGGGGCGGTATCGCTTCCGGCCCGGTCAGCTTCATGAAGGGTTTTGACGCTTTCGCCGGCGTCATCAAGAGCGGCGGCAAAACTCGTCGCGCCGCCAAAATGGTCATCCTCAATATCGACCATCCAGACATCGTCGAATTCATCGAATGCAAAATGAAGGAAGAGCGCAAAGCCCACGTTCTCATCGAACAGGGCTACGACTCCGCCATCGACGGCGACGCCTACTCCTCCATTTTCTTCCAGAACGCCAATCACTCCGTCCGCGTCACTGACGACTTCATGCGCGCCGCCGAAGAAGATCGCGACTGGTGGACCCGCAATGTTACCGACGGCCAGCCCAACGAAAAACTTCGCGCTCGCGACCTCCTCTTCAAAATCGCGGACTCCACCTGGCGCTGCGGCGATCCCGGCATGCAGTACGACACCACCATCAATCGCTGGCACACTTCCAAGAACACCGCCCGCATCAACGCGTCCAATCCTTGCTCCGAATATATGTTCCTGGACGACACTGCTTGCAACCTCGCCTCGCTAAATTTGATGAAGTATCTCGGCCCAAACGGCCAGTTTGACGTGGACGGATTCCGCCACGCCGTCAACGTCACCATCACCGCACAGGAAATCCTGGTCGATAACGCCAGCTATCCCACGCCGAAAATCGCCGACAACTCGCACGCTTTCCGCCCGCTCGGTCTCGGCTACGCCAATCTCGGCGCCCTGTTAATGTCCATGGCGCTTCCTTACGATTCCGACGAAGGCCGCGACGTTGCCGGCGCCATCACCGCGCTCATGTGCGGTGAAGCTTACGCGCAATCTTCCCGCATCGCCGAACGCATGGGCCCGTTCCCCGGCTATGAAGTCAATCGCGAACCCATGCTGGACGTTATTCGCATGCATCGCGATGCCATGCGCGGCATCAAGCCCGATCATGTTCAGACCGAACTCTTCATGGCCGCCCAGGAATCGTGGGACACCGCTCTGCAACACGGTGAAAAGCACGGCTACAAGAATTCCCAGGTCACCGTGCTCGCTCCCACCGGCACCATCGGCTTCATGATGGATTGCGACACCACCGGCATCGAGCCGGATCTCGCTCTCGTCAAGCACAAGAAGCTCGTCGGCGGCGGCCTCATCAAAATTGTCAACAACACCGTGCCGCAAGCCTTGATGCATCTCCACTACACGCCGGAAGAAACCAGCGAAATCGTCACTTATATCGATAAACGCGGCAGCATCGAGGGCGCGCCTTATCTCAAGCCCGAACATCTTCCCGTCTTCGATTGCTCGCTCACTCCTCCCGGCGGCGGCCGTTCCATCGCCTGGACCGGTCACGTAAGAATGATGGCTGCGGCGCAACCCTTTCTTTCCGGCGCCATCTCGAAAACCATCAACATGCCGGAAGAGTCCACCGTCGAAGACGTTTCCCTCGCCTACATCGAGTCCTGGAAGCTCGGCCTCAAAGCCGTAGCCATCTATCGCGATAATTCCAAGCGCTCGCAACCGCTCTCCGCCGCCGGCCAGAAGAAAGACGACAAAGCCGTCGCCACCGCCATAACCGAAGCTCTCGCTCCCGTGCAGCGCGAACTTTTCGGACGCCAGCAGCGCGAAAAAATGCCCGTCGAGCGCGCTTCCGTCACTCACAAATTCAGCGTCGGCGGCCACGAAGGCTATATCACTGTCGGTATGTATGAAGACGGCCGCCCCGGCGAAATCTTCATCAAGATGTCGAAAGAAGGCTCCACTCTTTCCGGCGTCATGGATGGTCTCGCCCTCACCGTCTCTCTCGGTCTGCAATACGGTGTGCCGCTGAAAGTGTTCGTGGACAAACTCGTCAATACTCGCTTCGAGCCTTCGGGCATCAGCGCCAACGCCAACATTCGCTTTGTTTCTTCGGTGCTCGATTACATCGCGCGCTGGCTCGGCGGCAGATTTATTTCTTCGGACTACTTGAAGCTGAGTGGAGACGCAGCTGCGGCCGCTCCGGCGGTGTCACCCGCCCCGGCCATGATGCAGTCCATGCTCGCGGCCACCCCCGTGGGCGGCGGCGCGAAACAGCGAGACGCGCACGAAGGCGCGCCCACTTGTTCCGAGTGCGGCATGTTGATGGTGCCCAACGGCGCGTGCTTCAAGTGCGGCAATTGCGGCAGCACTTCGGGTTGCAGCTAACCGCGGTGCCACAGCAGAGGGCCACTAGACGATGAGCGCATCCTCTTCCGGCGCGGCAACGGCTGCGCAACTCGCTCCTCCAGCAGCGAAAACTCGTGGCTTTCTTCATATCGCTCGGCACGGCGTCGGCCCTGGCGCCATGTATGTTCTTACTTACCATCGCCTCGACGCCGAAGGCCCCAAACCCCGCCCCGTCCTTGCCGAAGGTGCGCAATCTCTCATCGAATTGCTCGAACGCATCGGCGTCGATTTCTCACTCCAAGAATCGCGCGGCGCCCTCGAAGATATCCTCCGCTTTGGCTCCGCAAATATCCCCGATCTCTGGCTAAGCGATGAAGAAATCCTCCAAAAGGGTTTGGCCGAGACGTAAAGCGAGCGCAATTGTTCGCTCGCAATTCTCGAATTCGCAGTGGCCGCGAACGAAAAATCCTCTCTCCGCTCCCTGCAATCCACATCCACCATCGCCTCATCTAAACTTTGTGAAAATAATCCCCGTCGCGGTTCCCGAGCAAGGAGCACTTCCATGATCAAAAAAGTCGAAGGCGGCTACAAAGTTTTGTCGGAAAAAGGGAAGAATCTAGGCGGTCCCTACAAAAGCAAAAAAGAAGCCGAAAAACGTCTCAAACAAGTGGAATTCTTCAAGCACAAAAAGGGCTAAGCCGTTTCTCTTTTGCACCCTGTATTTAGTCTCTGATGGATCGATTTTGGCGTGTTAACGCAAATTTCTACAGAGATGAACTCCAGCCCAGCATAGTGCACAAAATACCCGACAAAAACTTCCTTTCACGTCGGCGTGAACTTACAGGCCCATCTCTAAATCTATTCGGTAAATCCTCTCCCGGCTTATTTCTCCTGTGAAAAATAAGCCGCGACCTGTTGCACTTTTGTGCACAATCCTGCTCACCCAGTGCAACAAGCCCCCGTAGAAACGCATCCCACCGTCTATTGCAACTAAATCCCGTTAGGAAAGGTCAGGTTCATGCGTAAATTTTTGTTCCTTGTTATGTTGTTTTTTGTCGGCTTTGTGAGCACGTCGAAAGCACAGGACAAAATTGAAGTGTATGGCGGATACTCTTTTGTTCGTTCGCCGGTGACATTTTTTGAGTTCACCGTGCCTTGTGTTTCCGCGTGCGGTTTCACGGCCGCACACGATCTGAACTTGAATGGCTGGGAAGCGTCCGCGGCGTATCGAATCGCCGGACCCTTGGCATTCAAAGCCGATTTTGCCGGTGATTATGGCTCGTTCCGGGGAGCGAGCGCGCATCTGCAGACATATTTGTTTGGCCCACAGATTCGTCTCCACGGCCCGATTTCGCCCTTTGCGCATGCGCTGATTGGAGACGCCCACGAATCGACCGGCGCCGCAAATCTACCCGGCGAACTCGTTTCCGGGCCGACACAAAATTCTTTTGCCGTGGCTTTCGGTGCGGGGATCGATATTAAAGTGTTGCCGTTCATTTCCCTGCGGCCCGCGCAATTCGATTACCTGGTAACGCGCTTCAGCGGCGGTACTCAGAATCAGCCAAGATTCTCCGCTGGCGTGGTTTTTCACTTTTAAGGTTGCCGTCTGCGCGCAAGGCAAGGCCGTCGGTATCGTCCAGCTTTCTACAAGTCTTTTTGCGAGGGCTGAAACGATTTCCATCCAGCCGGCACTACCTTGCAGTTGTACTTTACCCCGTCCACAACCCAGTGGAGGACGAAGGCCAGCATGTCGATGTAGCCGGCAGAAGCCTAGCGACCTCGAATCGCGAAGCGACGTCGATATCTGCGCCTTCGGCCGTTAGCTGGGAACGATGCGCGCGAGGCGCTCTCTGGGAGAGTAGCGCCTCCGCGCATCCTATTTTCACTACGTTCGATCTATCGCAACTCGGTTGCCCGTCACCTCTCCCACCGAGCCAACCACCGCAAGACCGTCATCCCAAGGCTGCCGCCCCCAAGCCCGACGAGTCATCTCTTGGAAGTCCTTTCTCCGCAACATATTTTTCAACCATTCGGTCGGAACCGCAGGCTCGTCAGTTCGAATCGGGCCCTGCGACCATTCTTTTAGTTTAGAAATTCTAAATTAAAGCAGGCTGTGAAACTGCTCTGGCCGAAAATCGACAGGAGCTTCTGAATAGAACAAGTAAAGAAGGCAGTCGGCAGGCTGTTACTATCGGCTGACCCGCACTTATGCCGCAGGTTTCTTTGGCTCGGAAATGCTGTGCGCGGCAGACTTAGTGAGAATCGGTCCTTCCGCGCTGTCCACCGCCTTCAGTTTCAACCCGTCGCTAGACGGCCTTACCAATAAGTAGTACACAGTGCCAGGCACAGCCGTGACCGTAAGCGCTGAAGCGGTTTCTGCCCGTCGCTTGAGACTCGACTGATAAGCTACGCATACGCGATGGTCGCCGGTTTCGACTGAGGAAAACAGATAAGAATGGCCGTTGTTCGCTCCTACCCACGCGCCATCGATTCCCACTCTTAGGATGTTTTTGCATCCAATGCAAACGCCAAACTGCGAGAGGACCACGACCGTAGCTTTTCCTGGCTCCGGCTGGGGCAGAGGATGTTGTTTCCCATCATTCTTCACGTTGAACTGCGCGTCTCTCGGTCCGCACCCAGCCGCGGCAAGAGCCGCAGCCCCTTTATCTTGGGCCAGCAGCGAGGAAACAAAAAGAAGACTTGTCAGTACGAGTCCGATGATTTGTTTCATGGTGATCTCCACGTAAAGGAATTCTTCCATACCGCAGATAGGACGGTGCCGGTCTAGGTCGCGTTTCCAGTTAATCAAGTCGTGTATTCGGCCGTCCACGCCTGGAGCCAGCGACTCAGGTTAAGTGCGGTTTCAATCTTCAGGCAGCGTGTATTCGAAATCGTAAAAGTGTTTGCCCCCTTTGATTTCGATCGTCATTGTCCCAGCCAGGCCCGCCAGTTGCTCCGTCCCAGAGTCCGGTATGACGACGACCGACCACATCTGCGGGACTTCCTTTGCCATTACCGCGCTGTGCAGTAGTACGAAACTTCCGTTGCGGCCTGCCAGCGTTCCAGTGATGCGCTCGATCGCCACGTAACCCCCAGATCCCGCAGCTGGCGACATGAAGCTGAGCATCTCTCCCTTGCCCGTACCCTCCACGTCTCCGTGAAGGTCTTTGTCGCCCCGCATTCTTCCTAGGTTCAGGCCCTCCGCCTCCGCGCTGTCCGGCTTTAGGGGGGTCATCTTCACTTCAAACGTTCCCCGCGCATGGTGTTTCATAAGTTCCCCTTTGCTTCTTGATTGTGACGCTGCCCACCTCTCCGCATGGCCCAGACAGCTCGCTCCCAATACAACGCACAGTATTGCGATCGCGACTCCGATGCGCGCCGCTCGGTGGCGGATTTCCGTCGCTGCTCTGCTGAACGTCTTTGTCAAACTGACTTCGCTGATTGTCTTGCTCATAGTTGTGCAAATTTAAGCTAATATCAGCCGCAATGATTGGAAAAACGCGACCGCGGGTGCTCGGAAAAATCCGCCGAACCTACGATGCGGAAGTTGGCAAAGCGCGCGGCTTATTGACCCGGCCTCTCCATCGCGGCGTAATTGAACATTCTCGCAAGCGCCCGGCTGCCGGCCTCGCGTCCTGGATTGCTCACTATTGGTCGGTGAGTTGGGATTTGCCGGCTGGCGAAACCTATCTTGCTGAAACTCTGCCAGACTCCAGTGTGCACCTCACGTTTGAGGGTCGTCGCTGCGTCATCCGTGGCGTACATACTCGAAAATTCTCGCGCTCGCTGCGGGGCCGCTCCCAGGTACTCGGAGTGAAATTTGCGCCCGGCAAGTTTCGCCCGTTCATGCGCGACCCTGTCTCGGCGCTGGCCAATCGAGTTGTTCCCGCTCGCCGCATTTTTGGCCCAGCTATCGAAAAGCTGAGACGCGCCGTATTTGCCGCCCGCAACGACAACGCGAAGCGCACCGCTTGCGACGTGTTTTTCCGCGCGCTGCTCCCAGCTGCCGACCCCACCGCGGATATCGCCGCCAAACTGGTCCGCCAAATTCTTCACAATCCCGGCATTCGAACCGTGAACGACTTGGCTGTGCGGTCCGGCATATCGAAACGCTCGCTGCAGCGCATCTTCCGCGAATACGTCGGCATAAGTCCGAAATGGGTGATCCGCCGTTATCGCCTGCATGAGGTTGTGCAACGAATTCACGGAGGAGAAAGTCCCGATTGGGCGCAACTCGCGCTCGATCTTGGTTACTTCGACCAAGCACATTTGATCAATGACTTTCGCTCGACGGTTGGTTTTGCCCCGCGCGCCTACGCGAAGTTGATTTCGAGGGGTTTGTAAGCGCTCGTTGCAGGCTGACCCTGACCTTCGCTCCCACGCAACCAACCATCAAATCGGCCGACGAATCCCCAACTTCCTCATTCGCGCCTGCAACGTCGTCCTCTTCATCCCCAAAATCGCCGCAGCCCCTTTCGCTCCCGCAATACGCCACTCCGTCTGTCGCAAAGCCCGCAAGATATGCTGTCGCTCCGCCTCTTCCAATGTCGAAATTGAAGCCCCAACCGGAGCCCTCTCGAAAGAAGCCGCTCCCACATTCCCCGCGTTTACATTGGCTTTCAGCTCCGAAATCTGCACCCGCAATTCTTTCCCCGGCGAAAGCAAAACCGCTCGCTCAATAAAATTTTCCAGTTCCCGCACATTCCCCGGCCACGCATAGTTCGTAAGCGCATCCATCGCATCCGCCGGCACATACTCCACTGCCTTATTCAGCCGCCGGCTGAATTTCTGCACAAAATAACGCACCAAAAGCGGCACATCTTCTCGGCGCTCCCGCAGCGCCGGTATCTGGATTGGAAAAACATTCAGCCGGTAATACAGATCGCTGCGGAAAGCCCGCTCCGCCACCAGTTTCGCCAAATCGCCATTCGTCGCTGCCACTACCCGCACATCCACCCGCTGCGTCTGGTTGCTGCCCAGCCGCTCGAATTCCTGCTCCTGCAAAACCCGCAAAAGTTTCGGCTGCAGCTCCAGCGGAATATCGCCCACTTCATCCAGAAAAAGCGTGCCCCCATCTGCCAATTCAAATCGTCCGATTTTTTTAGTAACTGCCCCGGTAAACGCCCCTCGTTCATGCCCGAAAAGCTCCGATTCCAGTAAACCGGCGGGAATTGCCGCACAATTAATCTTCACGAAAGTGCGTTCCCTTCGCGGGCTCAAATTGTGAATCGCTCGCGCAATCAATTCTTTCCCGGTCCCGGTTTCGCCCAAAATCAAAGCGGTAGTGGTCGCCGGAGCCACCAACTCCACCTGCGCCAGCGCTTTCTTCAATGGCTGGCTATCGCCGATAATTTCTTCAAAATTCAACTCGCTGCGGATTTCTTCTTCCAGATAAAGTTTCTCCACCGCAAGTTTATCTTTGAGTGCATCGATCTCTTTGAACGCGACCGCATTTTCCACCGCGATCGCAATCTGCGCCGCCACTTGTTGCAGTAACTCCACATCTTGCGGCGTGAAAACATCGCTTCGCCTGCTCGCCAGATTCAGCGTTCCAAAAGCCCGTCCGTGATTGATCAGCGGAATGCAGCAAATCGTTTGCAGCCCCTCCGCGCGCAACGTCCGCACCACTTCGCTTGGATACCGGTCCAGCTCTGCCCCGCGCGCAATCAACGGACGCCCCTGCGTAATCGCCGCGCCCGCCGGCGAGGAGTCCCGCGGAATTATCATTTCCGATTTCAGCAGTCCCTGCCGTCCAGGAAAATCCAGCGCATAAATTTTCAGAAAGCCGGTCGCCGGATCGAGCAGCGCCAGACTTGTGTAATCGTGATGAATCACCCGCTGCAGCGTGGAAACAATTCCGCGAAACAGTTCTGGCAATTCGCGATTGGAAACCAGCACATTGTTGACTTGCAAAAGCACCTGCAGCCGGTCGCGCTCTTGCGCCAACTGCTGCTGATACGCTTGCGCCGATTGAAAATTGATTGCATTGTCCACCGCCACCGCCACTTGGCTGGCCACCCGCAACATAAACTGCAACTCAGCATCCGTAATGCGTTGCGGAACGATCCGTCCAATAGCCAACGCGCCAAGCCGATGTTGCGCGCTGGTCAGCGGCAGCATCGCGATCGCTCGCACTCCAAAATCGCGCAAGCGATGCAAAAATTCCGGATAACGCGGATCGCTTTCCGTGTCCGAAACCACAAAAGGTTGTTGCGTTTGCCAAACCCAGCCCGAAGGATGCTCGTCCACCGGATATTCCGCCCCGGACGAAGGTTTTTCCGTCTCTATGCGCGTTTCCAGCACGTGCAGCCGCATCACATTTGTCGCGGGATCGTGCAAAACCAGCGTCAGAAAATCGAATTCCACCACCGCGTGCAGCCGTTCCGCCAAATCGTGAAACAATGCCGGCAAATCGCGCTGCTGCGCGATCGCTTCGCTGACTTCCAGCAAAGCCTCCAGCTGTCGGCGAGAATGTTCCAGTGGCGCAGAAAGCGGCGATTCCGGCGGAAGCGTTACCGGGTCCGGCATCTCTGCAGAATAGCATCCGCCCCACCCAGCCTCAACAAACTCCACCAATGAACCCAGTTTTGAAAGCTGCCGACATCCATACCACGGCAAAACCGCTTTTTTCATTACTTCTTTGCTTCGCTATCTCGTTACTTCATCCTTTCCACAAAATACCGCCAGCGTGTATGCTGTCTCTCGTAAACCGTTCTGGAATGCTGCCGGCGCTGCGCGGCATTTAGAGGTCCCTCTCGATGGCTGGTTCTGTTTCGCAAACAATCACAATTTTTTCCTATGAGGACGTTTCATGATCGTCGGCGTTCCGCGCGAAAGTTATCCCGGCGAACGCCGCGTCGCCTTGGTGCCCGCCGTAATTCCAATTCTCGCGAAAGCTGGACTCGAAATAATCGTGGAGGCAAGCGCCGGCATCGAAGCCGGATATCCTGACTCCGAATATTCCGCCAAGGGCGCAAAAGTTTTGCCTTCGCGCGCCGAAGTTTTTCGCGCCGCCGACATCATCGTGCAAATATTGTCTTACGGTGCAAACGACAAAACCGGCAAAGCGGACGTCGCGCTTTTGCGGCGCGACCAAGTTCTCATCGGATTTTTGCGGCCGCTCGGTTCACGCGAAACCATCCAGGAAATTGCCGCCAGCGGCGCCACCGCCATGTCCATGGAATTGATGCCGCGCACCACTCGCGCGCAAAGCATGGACGCGCTTTCTTCCATGGCCACGCTTTCCGGATACAAAGCGGTTTTGCTGGCCGCGGACACACTGCCGAAAATTTTTCCGATGCTTACCACCGCGGCGGGAACCATCACTCCCGCTCGCGTTTTGGTGATTGGTTGCGGCGTTGCGGGCCTGCAAGCCATTGCCACCGGACGCCGTCTCGGCGCGGTCGTTTCCGCATACGACGTTCGCCCCGCCGCGAAAGAACAAGTGCAGAGTCTTGGCGCGCGCTTCGTGGAATTACCCATCGAAGCAAAAGACGCGCAAGACGCTCGCGGATACGCCACCGCGCAAGACGAAACTTTTTACAAACGTCAGCGCGAGCTCCTCGGAAAAGTTGTCGCCGAGAGCGACGTGGTAATCACCACCGCCGTCATTCCCGGAAAACAGTCGCCAGTGCTGGTGACGAAAGAAATGGTCGCCGGCATGGCGCCCGGCTCCGTGATCGTCGATCTTGCGGCGGAGCGCGGCGGAAATTGCGAACTCACCCGCGCCGGCGAAAAAAATGTGGAGCACGGTGTCAGCATTATTGGCTGTTTCAATTTGGCGAGCACCGTTCCGTTCCACGCCAGCCAAATGTACTCGAAAAACGTGACCGCGTTTTTGCTGCACCTGGTGAAGGACGGAAAAATCGCGCTCGATACCAAAGACGAAATTGTGCGCGACACGCTGCTCACCCGCGGCGGCGAAATCGTAAATGCGCGCCTGCGCGAATTTTTCTCGCTGCCCGCCCTGGCCGCGGCGGAAGCAGCGCAAAAATGAAGGCAGCGCAAAACAAAAAATGAAACGACAAAAACTAAAACAAAAACTTGAGCCACAAACCCGCAACGCGAGAGAGGAATCGCGAAAATGAAACTGGACCTCCTCACCAGTTTGTACGTTTTCATGCTCGCCGGATTCATCGGATTTGAAGTTATCCGCCGCGTTTCTCCGCTGCTGCACACTCCGCTGATGTCGCTGACCAACGCGCTGGACGCGATCGCGGTGGTCGGCGCGATTATCCTGGCCGGCGAACACAAGAGCACGCTTTCCACGGTGCTGGGCACTATCGCGATTGTCGCGGCGATGAGCAATGTGGTCGGCGGATTTCTGATTACCGACCGCATGCTGCGCATGTTTAAATCCAGCGGACCGAAAAAATCATGACCCACGTTTTCGGTGTGGACACCGGAATCGAAATCACCTACCTGGTGGCGACGGCGCTTTTCATCCTTTCGCTCAAGTGGCTCAGTTCGCCGAGCACCGCTCGCCGCGGCGTTTTGGCCGGCGAAATCGGCATGGCGTTGGCCATCGCTGGCACGCTGCTGAATCGCGGAATCGTCGATTACAAATGGATCGCGATTGCGCTGGTGCTGGGCACGATTATCGGCGTGCCGCTGGGCAAAGTGCAGATGACGGCGGTGCCGCAGCGGACCGCGCTGAGCCACGCGTTCGGCGCGCTGTGCGTCACGCTGGTGGGCACCGCGGAATTTTATTTGCGCGCGCCGAATATTTCTCGCTTCATGATGGCGGTCCTTTCCATGGAAGTGATTTTGGGCTCGCTGACGTTTACGGGAAGTTTGATGGCCGCGGGCAAGTTGCAAGAAGTTTTGCCGCAGCGCCCGATTACGTACAAGGGAGCGAACTTTGTAAATCTGGGCCTGCTCGGCGTCGCCGTGATTATCGCGTGCGTGCTGGTGGCGAACCCGGCGCACATGGGGCTGTATCCGCTGATGCTGGCGATTCCGCTGATTTTTGGCGTGCTGATGATTATTCCTATCGGCGGCGCGGACATGCCCACGGTGATTTCTCTTTTGAATTCGTACGCGGGACTTTCCGCGGCGGCGATGGGTTTTGTGCTGGACAGCAAACTTTTGATCATTGCCGGCGCGCTGGACGGAGCTTCTGGATTTATTTTGTCCGTGAATATGTCCAAGGCGATGAACCGTTCGTTCTCGAATGTTTTGTTCGGAGCGTTTGGGCAAGAGGCGCCGAAGTCCACCGGTGTGCAAGAAGCGAAACCGGTGAAGAGCGCCACTCCGGAAGAGGCTGCGGGAATTTTGGCGGCGGCCAACAAAGTTGTGATTATTCCCGGGTACGGAATGGCCGTGGCGCAAGCGCAGCACAAAGTTCGCGAACTGTACGACGCGCTGACCAAACGCGGTGTGGACGTGAAATTTGGCATCCATCCGGTGGCGGGACGCATGCCCGGGCACATGAATGTTTTGCTGGCGGAAGCGGATATTCCGTACGACAAATTGCTGGACATGGACGAAATCAACGGAGATTTTCCGCAGACCGATGTGGCGCTGGTGATTGGCGCGAACGATGTCACGAATCCGGCGGCGCGAACGGATACCTCTAGCCCGATTTTTGGCATGCCGATTTTGAATTGCGATAAGGCGCGAACGGTGATGGTCATCAAGCGCAGCATGGCGGCCGGGTTCGCGGGGATCGATAATCCGCTCTATTATCTGGACCGCACCTTGATGCTGTTTGGCGACGCCAAGGGATTTGTGGGGTCGATTGTTCGCGAATTGGCCGGCGGCGAGGGGCATTGAAGATTGTCGGAAGGTCTGAAAGTTTGAAGGTCTGAAGGTTTTAAGCTTTTAAGCTTGTGGGTTGCCCAGGGGCCGACTCTGCACCTGGGGATTTTTCCAGATCTTCGGTTTTCCGGTTTTTCCGATTTTCGCCTTTCGCTTTTCGATTTTCGGCCTTTCCCGGTTTTCTGTTCCTCCCCGACTTGACACCATTACTACTCTGATCAACGATCCCGATCGATCATCATGTCTCTCCCCACCCCTGCCTTCGACGACCCCAAACACCACCTTCGCATCTACCACGGCGATTGCCTCGATATCCTCGTCGCCATCCCCGAATCTTCCGTCGACCTCGTCTTCGCCGACCCGCCCTATTTCCTCTCCAACGGCGGCATCACCTGCCACGCCGGCCGCATGGTGAAGGTGGACAAAGGCGATTGGGACAAGTCCCGCGGCCCCGCGCTGAACCACGAGTTCAACAAGGAATGGTTGCGACGTTGCCAAAACGTTCTCAAGCCCAACGGCACCATTTGGGTGAGCGGCACCCATCACGTCATTTTTTCCATCGGCTACGCCCTGCAGGAACTCGGCTACAAAATCCTCAACGACATCGCCTGGGAAAAACCCAATCCTCCGCCCAACCTGAGCTGCCGTTACTTCACCCATTCCACCGAAACCATCCTCTGGGCCGCGCGCGACGACCAAAGCAAACACGTCTTCAACTACCAGGAAATGCGCAAAGTCACCGGCAA
>DASXMB010000074.1:0-61667 GCA_036495905.1 Candidatus Acidiferrum sp. | reverse complement strand
CTGGGCCTCACGATTTGATTTATTGGGAGGCGGCGAAGCATGCGCCGCGCATAGCGGCCTCCGCAGCGTTGTGTGTGGTGGCGAGTGGCGATGCTGTGATTCTCGGAAAAACCGTGCTGCGACATACGGCGCCGAAAGTGGCGTTTGCTCGGGCTGCAGCGATATTGATTGAGCCTTCGCCGATTGCGCGGGGCATCCATGCGACGGCGATTGTGGCGCCGCTGGCGAAAATTGCTCCCAGTGCGAGTATCGGAGCGTATGCAGTGATCGGCGAAGACGTGCACATTGGAGAAGGCACGCAAATCGGGGCGCACTGCGTGATTGGCGCAGGATGCTGGATTGGCGAGCGCTGCCGGATACATCCGCGTGTGACGTTGTATGCCGGCGTGCGCATTGGGCATCGCGTGGAAATTCATGCAGGCGCGGTGCTGGGAGCGGACGGATTTGGATATGTTTACGGCGACGGGCGCTACTGGAAATTTCCGCAGACGGGGATCGTGGAAATTGGCGATGACGTAGAAATTGGCGCCAACACTACGATCGATCGCGGCTCCCTGGATGACACGAGAATCGCGGAGGGCGTGAAGCTGGATAATTTGGTCCACGTGGGGCACAACGTGCATATCGGCGCGCATAGCGTGATTGCCGCGCAAACGGGAATTTCTGGTTCGAGTTCGGTCGGTCATCATGCCGTGATCGGTGGGCAAGTAGGCATCGCGGATCATTGCAGGCTGGAAGATAACGCCATCGTCGGAGCGCAAGCCGGCATCCCCACGGGAAAAATTATTCGTGGCGGGCAGACGGTATGGGGAACTCCGGCTCGTCCATTGGACAAATTCAAAGAGCAATATGCGTGGTACGGAAAATTGCCGGAACTGGCAAAACGGATTAAGAATTTAGAGAACGCGCAGAAGAGCAAGGATTAGTCTTGGCGGGCTCTCGCGCCGCGATGGAAATTTCGCCGGCGCGGCTATTCGAGCAAGTCTGGTTGCTCTCGCGTAATCAGATTCCACAGCGGTTGAAACTGAAACCAGCCGGCCAGGCGCGAGCCTACTTGCTGCCGCGTGACCAGCGCGCTTTCGCGATCGATGGGGATCGGCTTGCCGGCAGCTTCCGCGAGCAGTTGCGCCTGACAACTGCGATCCATAGTGATGAACCACCAGACGGCTTCGTCCACCGTTTCGCCGACGGTTAGCAGACCGTGATTGCGCAGGATTGCCGCTTTGAAATTCCTGAGCGTGGCGGCGATGCGCTCGCCTTCGGTGCTGTCGTAGACCACGCCGGTGAAATCGTTGAAGACCGCGTGATCTTCGAAGAACGCGCAGGAATCCTGGGTCAGCGGATCTAGCGGGCGGCCCAGCGAGGACCAAGCCTTCCCGTACATGGAGTGAGCGTGCGCTGCGGCGATAACATCGGGGCGTGCATGATGCACGCTGGAATGAATGGCGAAGGCCGCGCCGTTCAATGGATATTTTCCTTCGACTACTTCACCTTTGGAATTTACGAGCATGAGGTCTGACGCGCGAATATGCGCGAAGTGAACGCCGAACGGATTCACCCAGAAATGATCAAGGCGTTCTGGGTCGCGAGCGGTGATGTGGCCGGCGACACCTTCGTCAAATCCAAATTTGGAAAAGAGGCGAAAGCCGGCGGCGAGGCGCTGTTTACGGTGCTGGCGTTCTTCTTCGACCGTGGCGAATTTCGGCGCGCCAGGGAATTTGGAAGGTGTTGCAGCAGTCGCGGCTGATGCAGGAGTGGTTGCCATGAGAGACCTCGTACGGAAGACTTTTCGGGAGGAGTATAGCACCGGGCAGCTGACACGCATTAGCGGGGATATTAGGGCTTTAGGAGTTTGCCGACTTTGCTGATTAATGTTTTGGCGTCGAAGGGAGCGCGAACTTTTGCGTCGTTATCAAAGTAAAGGAAGACGTCACGCGACGCTCGTTTTGGAGCGGCGCGGTCGACTGCGCGTTCGGTCTCGGCGGGTTCGCGTCCGGTGGCCCATGCCGCGACGCGGGCGGCCCATTGGTCAAGATCTTTGCCGCTGTAGCCGGAGGCATACAATTCCTCGGAACCGTGCAAGCGGCAATAAATAAAATCGCTAGTTACATCCATCAAACGCGGCCATTCGACAGTGTCAGCGCAAACTAATGCGACCTTGTATTCGCGCAGCATGTCAATAAATTCCTTGACGGCGAAACTTTTGTGGCGAATTTCGAAAGCGTGACAAAGGGGGCGGCTCGCATCGGTGCGAAGGTGAACGCGATGTTTCATCCACTTATCGTGGCGTTTGGCGATGGCGGCTGCGCGGGCGGTGTCGTGCGGCAACAACTTCAGAAAGGTTTCGATTTGTTTGGGTTTGAAATGAAAATTGGGCGGCAACTGCCAGAGGATGGGGCCTAGTTTTGGGCCGAGAGCCAGGATTCCGGAAGCGAGGAAATTAGCGAGCGGAATCTTCGCGTCTTTGAGGCGCTTCAAGTGAGTAATGAAACGCGGACCTTTGACGGCGAAAACAAAATCGTCGGGAGTTTCTGAACGCCAGGCCTCAAAATTATTGGGACGCTGCAAAGAATAAAATGTTCCATTGATTTCGATAGAATGAAAAACGCTGGCTGCGTATGCCAATTCGCGTTTTTGCGTCAGCTCTTTCGGGTAGAAAACACCACGCCACGGCTTGTAGCGCCATCCTGAAATACCGATGAGAATGTCTCCAGTTTTAGACATAGAACCTTCGGGTGATAACGGAAATTCATTTTGCGAAGCATCATGCTGCAGTCGCTAAATCCGTGGCAGCAATCAGTCGGCGAACCTGGCAAGCTTCTTCAAGTCGGCGACAAAGCGCTGCATTTCGCTGTGACGAGTTTCTTCATCGGGCGCGCGCAAAATGGAAGATGGATGAACAGTGGCCATCAGATGCGGTGCCAAAGGAGACTTCATTAGTTCGCCGCGATGCTGCGTAACGCGAAAAGCTTTTCCGAGTAATGTTTGGGCGGCGGTGGCTCCCAGGCAAACGATTACTTCCGGTTGCAGCACGGCGATTTCCGCGTCGAGCCAGGGGCGGCAAGCAGCAATTTCCGCGCCGCTGGGCTTTTTGTGGATGCGGCGCTTGCCGCGCGGCTCCCATTTGAAATGTTTTACGGCGTTGGTGACATAAGTTTTTGTGCGGTCGATGCCAGCTTCTTCCAGCGCGCTGTCCAGTAAATGCCCGGCGGGGCCGACGAAGGGTTTACCGTCGAGATCTTCTTGATTCCCGGGTTGCTCGCCGATGAACATAATTTGAGGGCGTTTGCCGCCTTCGCCGAACACGGTTTGGGTGGCGTTGCGCCACAGGTCGCAGGCCTTGCAGGTACGGGCGTCTTTGCGCAAATCGTCAATAGTGCCGTGCAAAGGAATTAGTTGTTGCGTACCAGAAATTTTAGAAATGCGCTTGACCATGGAACTTAGATGCAAGGGAATTCAAGAAGACCGCCGAGGTGAATCGGCGGCCGTCTTGACAAAGAAGGTGGGTAGAGAGAAAATACGTATGGCGAACAAAAAGCGAAACAAAATTACACTGCTTGTCCTACTTTCTCATGGCTGCCTTATCTCTTGCTGCGTTGCGCTCCCAGGTTGAATCCGACCTGCGCGGGCGTGTAACTGCGCCGTTTAGTTACCGGGATCGAAATATTTTTGAAGTGGCGCCGAGCGGAATTCTGGAAATTGACTCGTCGGTGGGAGGACTGCCGCGCGGGGCAATGACGGAAATTTGTGGATTGCCAGGATCGGGACGATCGAGTTTGCTGGTCTCGGTATTGGCATCGCGCACGGAAAACGGAGAAGTGTGCGCCTTGGTGGACGCGCGCGACAGTTTTGATCCGCAAACAGCATGCGCGGCGGGAGTCGATTTGCGGCAATTGCTGTGGGTGCGCTGCCAAAATATCGATCAAGCATTGCGGGCCACGGATTTGCTGATTCAAAGCGGAGGTTTTGGTTTGGTGGCGGTGGACTTGAGCGATCTCGCTCCGAAAACGGTTCGTTACGTTCCGCTGAATGCGTGGTTTCGTTTTCGCCGGGCGGTGGAAGATACGCCGACGGTGCTGATGATTTTGGATCAGGAAGCGAATGCGAAAAACTGCGCTTCACTGGTTTTGCGTCTGGATGCGGAAGCAGTGCGGTGGTCGGAGACGGTAAAGAGTGCTGATTGTGGGACGCTGCCATTTTGCGGGAAGAAAATGGACGCGGCGGCGCAGGGCTATTCGTTTGCGCGATTGTTTGAAGGGTTTTCTGTGCGCACGGAAATAATTCGTTCACGAATGCAATCCTCCAACGGGCTGGCGCCTGCTGTAGCGGCGCACGGCTAACTTACATATTTCATTTGAGGCTAATTTGCCATGGCATTTGCGTGCATTTATATTTCCGATTTTTTGGTGCAAGCGGTAGTGCGCGCGCAGCCGATTTTACGCAAGGAAGCGATTGCGCTAATCGGCGGAGCGCCTCCGCTGTGGGAAGTGGTGGCGGCAAATTCCGCGGCTTTGCAGGCTGGAATTCATTTGGGAATGACGAAAGCGCAGGCCGAGGAATTTTGCAGAATAAAAATCATGGATCGCTCTGAATCGCAAGAAAAAGCAGCGCATGCCGCGCTGATGGATGTTGCATGGAGCATGTCGCCACGAGTGGAAGATACCGCGTCAGACATTATCGTTCTGGATCTGCAGGGATTGGAATCACTTTTTGGAAGCGGGGAAAACATTGGCCGAGAGTTAGCGGAACGAGTTTCCAAAGTTGATTTGGTTGCGCACATTGCGATTGCTTCCAATATTGAAACGGCGATTTATGCGGCGCGCGGTTTTTCTGGGGTCACGATTATTCCTATGGGGGAAGAGGCACGCTGTTTAAGCGGGCTTCCGGTTTCCGTATTGGCAATTACGCCAGAGATTTTGAAAGTTTTGGAAAGTTGGGGCATCGAAACTTTCCAGGATTTAACGGCGTTGCCGGTACTGCAGCTTTCGGAGCGGCTGGGGCAGGAAGGAGTGGGATTGCATCAGCGAGCACAGGGAGTTTACACGCGTGCGCTAATTTTGGCGGAGTTGAAAGTTTATTTTGAAGAGCAGATGGAGATCGACGATGCGGTGGAAGATCTGGAGCCGCTGTCTTTTTTGCTGGGTCGATTGCTGGATCAACTGTGCGCACGATTGGAAGCGCGGGCGCTGGCGATTCGCGCGGTGCATGTGCGATTCGACTTGGAGCCTTCTTTCGAAAAAGATTGTCAATCGCTGAAAGATGAAACTCGGAAGAAGACCGCATCGAAAGAATATGTGCGCACGCTGAATCTGCCAGTGCCCACGCGAAACTCCAAAATGCTTCTGAAGTTGTTGCGCTTGCAGTTGCAGTCCGATCCGCCGGTGGCGCCAGTGCAAAAAATAATAATGAGGGTGGATTCCGCGGGAGCACGAACGGTGCAAAACGGATTATTTGTACCGGCTGCGCCCGATCCGGAAAAGCTGGAGCTTACCGTGGCGCGGCTTACCAAGCTGGTGGGGGATGCGAACGTTGGCTCGCCGGAATTGCTGGACACTTTTAATCCGGCAAATTTTCGTATGAATCGTTTTTCTTTCCTTGAGGATCGCGTTGCCGGGCGTTCCGGTAAATTGCACAAGGAAAAAAATGTAAAGCGGTTTGTGGCGGCGCAGAGCAGCAGCGGCAAGATTTTGCCGACTTTTCGCGCGATTCGGCCTGCACTACCGATTACCGTGGAATTACGAGAAGAGCGGCCGGTTCGCGCGTGTTTGCGGGGAGCGTACGGGGAAGTAGTGGCGTCTTCGGGGCCATGGCGTTCGTCTGGGGATTGGTGGCAACCCGAATCGTGGAATCAGGATGAATGGGATTTCGAGGTTGATTTCAGCGCGGGGCATGGGCAACGCCAGCAAAATAGAAGTGTGCTGCCGCAATCGGGAATTTATCGCGTTTATTACGACGCGTTGCAACGAGGCTGGTTTGTAAAGGGAATTTACGATTAATTGCCAGGGCGATGTATACCGAATTGCATGCGCGATCTGCTTTTAGTTTTCTCGAAGGGGCGTCTTTGCCTGAGGAGTTGGTCAGCGTTTGCGCGGGTCATGGGATGAGGGCGATGGCCTTGCTGGACCGTGACGGAGTATTTGGCGCGCCACGCTTTTATCAAGCCGCAAAAAAGATTTCCATGCGTTCGCACATTGGAGCGGAGATTACGTCGGAATTCGGCTGGCGTTATCCACTATTGGTGGAATCGCGCGAAGGTTACCAAAATGTGTGCCGTGCGATAACTCGGATGAAATTACGCGCGAAGAAAGGCGAAGGGCATGTCGAGCCTGAAGAGTTAGCCGGATTACGCGGATTGATCTGTCTTACTGGCGGAGCGGAGGGCCCACTGGTGGCGGCGCTGGATGCAGGAGGGGTCGCGCGAGGAATAGAATGCGCGCGGAGTTTGTGCGAATTATTTGGCCGAGAAAATGTTTATGTGGAGCTGCAGCGACATTATTGCCGTGCGGAGGAAGCGCGCAATCAGGCGGCGGTCGAGATTGCGCGAAAACTGGCTTTGCCGTTGCTGGCGACGAATGGAGTGTGCCATGCGTTACCAACAGGCCGGGAATTGCTGGATGTTTTTACATGTATTCGTCATCACCGCGTTCTGGCGAATGCAGGCAGGTTGCTTACACAAAATCCGGAACGTCATTTGAAATCACCCGCGGAAATGGAGCAGTTGTTTGCGGATTTGCCGGAGGCGATTGCGAATACACAGACACTTTCTTCGCGATTGCAATTCACGCTGGAAGATTTGGGATATGAGTTTCCTCGGTATCCGGTGCCGCCGGGCGAAACACAGATACAATTTCTTCGCGCGCGCGCGGAAGAAGGACTGATAACGCGTTACGGATCTTCGAACGAAAAAGCGCGCGCGCAAATTCAGCGAGAACTAGCACTGATCGAAAAGCTGAAACTTGCGGGTTACTTTTTAATTGTGTGGGACATCATTCGTTTTTGCCGGGAGAAAAATATTCTGGTGCAAGGGCGAGGATCGGCGGCGAATAGCGCGGTTTGTTATGCACTGGGAATTACCGCCGTCGATCCAGTGGGCATGGAGCTGTTGTTCGAACGGTTTCTTTCCGAGGAGCGCGACGAATGGCCGGATATCGATCTCGATTTGCCCAGCGGAGATCAGCGCGAACGAGCAATTCAGTATGTGTACGAGCGCTACGGGAAATTGGGCGCGGCGATGACCGCGAATGTCATCACCTATCGCGGACGGTCCGCGGCGCGAGAAATCGGTAAAGCATTATCGTTTGATCCGGAAACTTTGGCGCGTTTGGCGAGTTTGGTGGGAGCGTGGGAATACAGAGACGCAAACGATACGCTTACCCGTCAATTCAAGGATGCTGGTTTTGATTTGCGGCATCCAAAAATTCGCAAATTTTTCGAGTTATGCCAGCAGGTGCAAGATTTGCCGCGCCACTTAGGGCAGCATTCGGGCGGCATGGTGGTATGCCAGGGGCAATTGGATGCGGTGGTCCCGCTGGAACCTGCGACGATGCCGGGGCGAGTAGTGGTGCAATGGGACAAAGAAGATTGCGCGGACATGGGCATCGTGAAAATAGATTTGCTGGGTCTGGGCATGATGGCAGTGCTCGAGGATTCGCTGGAGTTAATTCGGGGGCACTACGGAGAGGACATGGATCTAAGCCGCTTACCTGCAAACGATCGCGTGGTTTACGAAACTTTGCAAAAGGCGGACACAGTGGGAATGTTTCAAATCGAAAGCCGCGCGCAGATGGCTTGTTTACCGCGGCTGCGGCCGAAATGTTTTTATGACATTGTGGTGCAGGTGGCGATTATCCGGCCGGGACCGATTGTCGGGAAAATGGTTAATCCTTATTTGAAGCGGAGACAGGGACGAGAGGCGGCGGAATGCTTGCATCCATCGCTGGAGCCAGTGCTATCGCGGACTCTGGGCGTGCCACTGTTTCAGGAGCAGTTGCTGCGGATTGCGATGATTGCTGCGGGTTTTACGGGAGGGGAGGCAGAGGAACTGCGGCGGGCGTTTGGATTTAAACGTTCTGAAAAGCGCATGAAAGAAGTGGAAATCAAACTGCGAACCGGAATGGATAAAAATGGGATTATCGGAGAGACCCAGAATGCGATTATCCATGCGATTACTTCTTTTGCGTTGTACGGATTTCCGGAGTCGCATGCGGCAAGCTTTGCGCTGATCGCCTATGCGAGCGCTTATTTGAAATGCCATTATCTGGCGGCTTTTACGGCCGCGATTTTGAATAATCAGCCGATGGGATTTTATCAGCCGGCAACCTTGGTGAAGGATGCGCAGCGGCACGGTTTGCGAGTACGGCCGATTGATGCAACTTGTTCGGATTGGTTGTGCACGATTGGAAAAGACGAAGAAAAATTGTATGTGAGGCTGGGACTGCGTTTTGTGAAAGGTTTGACGCAGAGTGCGGCGCAGCGGTTGATTTATGAGCGTGGGATTAGCGCGTTTGAATCAATTGACGATTTGAAGCGGCGCGTACCGGAATTGCAGAGGGCGGAGTTGCGGTCGCTTGCGGAAATTGGGGCGTTGAATTTTGTCGAGAGTAAAAGTGGATTTCACCGGAGGGATGCGTTGTGGCAGATTGAGCGAGCGTCGCGGAGGCCAGGACCTTTGCTGGAAGATGACGAGGAACGAGAAGTGGTCGCGAGCGAAGTGCCAGTGGGACATTCTCCTTTGCAGCCAATGACGGCCGAGGTGCGGTTGGTTTCCGATTTTCGGCATACCGGAATGACCGTCGGGATTCATCCACTGGGTTACCATCGCAAAACTTTGCGCGAGGCGGGGATTTTGTCGGCTGCGGATCTGCAGGGTGTTTGCGATGGCGCAAGGGTGCGGGTGGCGGGATCGGTGATTGCGCGGCAACGTCCTGGAACGGCTAAGGGATTTGTGTTTTTGAGTTTGGAAGATGAAACGGGGATTGCCAATGCGATTATCACGCCGCAACTGTTTGAGCGAGAGCGAGTGGTGATCATTCATAAACAGTTCTTGCTGCTGGAGGGGCGTTTGCAGAATCAGGAAAATGTGATTTCTGTAAAAGTGGAACGGATTGAGCCGCTGTCGATTACCAAGGCACAGACTACCTCGCATGATTTTCACTGACGACGGATGCTTGGACCGACCTTCGTGAAGTTTCCACTGGCTAACTTTCCATTGGAATGCTTGCGAACGATGCGGGTGTGAGCTAGAGTTCATTTCCCTGGGAAAACATCACGGTGACGAAAAACAAAAAAAGAGTTGAGAAGGCGATTGCCACGAAAGGGTCGGAGAGTATCCGCGTACTAATTTCGAAGACGCGGATTCAGCGCCGCATCGCGGAGATGGCAAAGGAAATTCGCAAACATTTTCCGACCGAGCCGCTGCATCTGGTGGGAGTGCTCAAAGGCTCGGTATTTTTTCTTACGGATCTGGCAAAACAACTTTCGGGAATCGTGTCTATGGATTTCATTGCCGTGTCGAGCTATGGTACTGGGACGCATTCATCAGGCGAAGTAAAGCTGACACGAGATCTGGATTCGAGCATTGAGGGGAAAATTGTGATCGTGGTGGAAGATATTCTGGACACTGGGATGACGCTGCAGTATTTGTTGCGCGTTTTTGAGCAGCGCAAGCCGGCGCTGTTACGCATTGCGGTGTTGCTGGATAAGCCGGAGCGACGAATTGCCGCAGTGCACGCGGACTATGTGGGGTTCACGATACCGAATGAATTTGTAGTTGGTTATGGACTGGACTACGCAGAGCGCTACCGCAATCTGCCGGACATTGGCGTGTTGTCATTGAAATAACGCATCTGTTGTTCCCCGCATCATTTACAGGGTGGGCTGGTGTGTTACGCCCGAATAACTGCGCGCCTCCCTGTTATAATAGTTGCAAGAATGAACTCATCTGATTCCACCGTGGAAACCACGGCATTGAATAATGAACCGGAACTCTCCGCAGAGGTGCTGAGCACGCTCACGGAAATCGGCGAAGAAGTGAATGCTTCGCTCGATCTCAACGAAGTTCTGGCGCGTACCGCTGCGCTTATCAAGCGGCACATCGATTATGAAATTTTCGGCGTGCTGCTGTTTGAGGCGGACGGAGTGCATCTGAAGCACCGATTTTCGATTGGGTATCCGCGTGAACTCGCGGAGAATTTGCGGATTCCAGTGGGGCAGGGAATTACGGGAGCGGCTGCGGCAACTGGGCATTCGGTGCGAGTTAGCGATACCTCGCAGGATTCCCGGTATATCAGCGCGATTGACAGCGTGCGGTCTGAGCTTGCGGTACCCCTAATGCTGCAGGGGAAATGCATTGGCGTGCTGGATATTCAGAGCCGGCACCTGGACTACTTCACGCCGGATCAGCAGAACATTTTGACGTTACTGGCTAGCCGGCTGGCCGTGGCGATCGAAAATGCGCGGCTTTTCCAGCGGGTTAGCGCTCAGGCGGATACGCTTTTATTGTTGAATGACGTGGGGCGCGAGACCAGTTCGATTTTGGATGTTGAAGAATTGCTGCGGCGAGCAGCGGAGCAGACCAAACGCGTTATCGATTATCAAATTTTGAGCATCATGCTTTACTACGAAGCGCAGAAGATATTTCGTCATCGTGTGGACGTCAAACATGGGCAGAGCGTGCAGGGAAAACTGCGCGTTGCGGCGACGGAAGGAATTGTCGGGGCGGCGGCGACTCTAAAGGAACCGGTACTAGTTCCGGATGTGACCATCGATTCCAGGTATTTGATGGTGAATCCGGAGACGCGGTCGGAATTGGCAATTCCGATGATTCACAAAGGAAAAGTGATTGGCGTGTTGGATCTGGAGAGTCCGCAGCCGAATTATTTTACGGACGACCACGTACAGACCTTGTCGATTCTGGCGGCGAATCTGGCGGTTTATTTGGAGAACGCGCGTTTGTACGAGCAGGTAGCGCGGGACGAAGCGCGATTAGATCGCGATTTGCAAGCGGCCAAACGGATTCAAGGAGCGTTGCTGCAAGCGGTGCCGAGCGAAGACTACGGCGTGGACATCGCGGCGCGGTATTTGTCTGCCCGCGAAGTGTGCGGAGATCTTTACGATTTTTTGCGCTACGGACCGCAGCAGTTAGGGATCGCGCTGGGCGATGTGAGCGGCAAAGGAACCGCGGCTGCGCTTTATGGCGCGGTGGCGATCGGAATTATGCGGAGTCTGGCTCCGCAAAAGTTGCAGCCCGCGGAAATGCTCAGCCAAATGAACCGGATTGTGGGCGAACGCCGCATTGAAGGGCGGTTCATGACGGCGTGCTTTGCTACCTGGCAAAAGGGGCGGCAAAAATTGCGCGTGGCAAATGCGGGGCAATCGCAGCCGTTGCTGTATAAGGACGGGCATTGCGAAAAAATCGAGTTGACTGGTTTTCCACTGGGGATTTTTGAGGATGTGAACTACGACGAGTGGGGCGTTACGCTCGAGCCGGGAAATATTCTGGTGTTTCACTCCGACGGGATTGCCGAAACCACGAACAGCGACGGACAATTTTTTGGTACCGAACGTTTGCGGAAACTGATCGAAGATAAACACGAAGTCGTGGCCGCGGAACTGGCGGATCTAGTGTTGCGCGAAGTGGACTGGTTCGCGCAAAGTGCGCCGCTCTCCGATGATCGGACCTTAGTTGTACTGAAGGTGAAGTAACTTGTGATGTGGCCGCGACGCGTTTGATGGCTTACTGCCTGCCGCTCTAGGCTTCCCCCCACTTCAATTTACTTCTCAAGATTTCGAAATAGGATTTTTTCGGCGGCTGGATTAATTTCAATCGATCGGCGGCGCGTCTCATCCGGACCCGGTCCGCCGCCTGCATGGGAATGCCGGTCTGCCCGTCGAGGGTGAGAAATACCGACTCGGTGTCGGCGGAAAGATTAATCTCGATCAACGAAGAGTCGCGGACGACCACTGGACGGTCGCTCAAAGTGTGCGGGCAGATGGGCGTGATGACCAGAGATTCGACACCTGGATGCACGATGGGTCCTCCGGCGGAGAGCGAATAGGCGGTCGAGCCGGTAGGGGTTGCGACGATTAAACCGTCAGCGTGATAGCGGCAGACGAAGTCGGAGTCGATGGTGAGTTGCAGATCGATCATGCGCGCTAGCTCGCCTTTATTGATGACGGCATCGTTCAGGACGTGTTGTTGCTCGATAATTTTGCCGGCGCGTTCCAGTTCGACGTGCAACATGATCCGCTCACTGGTGGAAGAACGGCCGGCGAGAGTCTCTTCGAGCGCAGGATACATTTCTTCCAGTGTGAAACTAGTGAGAAAGCCCAGGCTCCCCATATTAATTGGAAGAATCGGAATGCCTAGCGGCGCTGCGTGACGAACCGCGGCAAGTAGGGTGCCATCGCCGCCAAGTACGAGAAGGAGTTCGGAATTTTCCGCGACGTGCCGGCGATCGCGGCCTTGGGAAGAATCGTGGAGGGCGCCCGCGGTTTCGTTGTCGTAGAGGGTGCGAATGCCGCGCGCCTCAAACCATTTGAGCAGGGGCGGCACCACGATAGCCAGATTCGAGCGGCGCGGACGAGAAATTATACCGACACTTTTGAAACTTTCGAGAGAAGCCATGTGTTGCGATTCTACTCCAGAGGCTTTTTGCGCGCGTGAAGAAAATATTCTTGATTGCCTTCGGCGCCGGTCAGACGGCTGGGATGCATGCCGAGAATTTCCAAACCAGCAGCGGCTGCAGCTTTTCGCACGAGGTTGATGGCCTTTTCGTGCAGAGCTGGGTCAGTGACAATTCCGCCGGCGTCTACATCTTCACGAGGAAGCTCGAATTGTGGCTTTACGAGTATCAGAAAGGTGGCACTAGATTTTGCGATTGAGGCCACTGGCGCTAGCACCCTGCTGACCGCGACAAAGGAAACATCCGCGACAACTAGATCGACTGGTTCGGAGACATCTTCGCGCTTGATTTCGCGAGCATTGCGCAGCACGCGAATTACGCGATTGTCTTTGTGCAGCTTCCAGGAGAGTTGATCTACGTTTACGTCAACTGCATAGACGTTCGTGGCGCCATTTTGCAGCAGGCAGTCGGTGAATCCGCCGGTCGAAGATCCGATATCCACGCAAATCATTCCGGCCGGTTCAACAGCAAAATCTTCGAGAGCTCCGGCGAGTTTATAGCCGCCACGGCTCACGTATTTTAGCGAGCGGCTGGCAATCTCGATTTGCACGGTGTCCGCAACCGCCGCGCCAGCTTTGTCTGCGCGCGCGCCTTGGATGCGCACTTCGCCCGCCAAAATCATGGCTTGAGCCTTTTGCACCGATTCGGCGAGTCCGCGTTCCACTAAAAGGGCGTCAAGACGCTTGCGGCTAGATTTTTCTTTCATGGTGATTCGGAGGCGTTAGGCGCGGCGCAAAACCAAAAACTCCGCGAGGCTGCGCAGATTCTCGGCACGCTCGGCAAATGGCGCAAGTTCCGCGATGGCCTGAGTAGCCAACTCGTGCGCAATTTCGTGCGCCCGGGCCAGTCCGTGAACCGCAGGATAGGTCGCTTTCTGTTGCGCGACATCTTTGCCCGCGGTTTTTCCGAGCGCGGCGGATGATTCTTCGACGTCAAGAATGTCGTCGGTCACCTGGAATGCCCAGCCGATAGTTTCGCCAAATCGACGCAGGCGCGCGACTTCGTCCGGGTTCGCGCCCGCACAGATCGCGCCGGAAGTTACGGACGCTCTTATCAGTGCCGCTGTCTTTGAACGATGAATGTATTCCAACGTTTCCGCCGTGGCGGGCTTGCCCCCCGCTTCTAAATCGGCCACCTGCCCGCCAACCATGCCCTTTACGGTTCCGGCGGCGCCCGCGACTTCCGCGACGATGGCGATGCGGCGTTCCGCGGTTACGGGGGTTGCGGCAATGGTCTCGAACGCCAGCGTGAGCAATGCGTCTCCAGCTAAAATCGCGTTGGCTTCTCCAAATTGCTTGTGGCAAGTAGGTTTGCCGCGGCGTACATCGTCATTATCTAGAGCAGGCAAATCGTCGTGAATGAGCGAATAGGTATGAATGAATTCCATCGCGCAACTGGGAGGCAGTGAAGGCTTTACATTCGGGTCGAACATTCGCGCGGTTTCCAGACACAGAATCGGACGGATACGTTTGCCACCCGCGAACACGCTGTAGCGCATCGCGCGGTGGATCGACGGCGGTTGGCTCATTTCCGACGGCATAAAACTATCCAGCGCGGCCTCGACGAGGAGGCGGTCTTCTTCAAAAAATGCGGGAAGTTTCATCGGAGAAATGTATTTGTGGAAGCTTCGTCAAGAATAGGAAAACTGATGGCAGGCAAGCGCGGCGTTCGAACCCTTGGCGTGGTCACGATTCAGTTTCCGATTCGGGGTCGAAGGGTTCGGCCGCCAATTTCCCGTCGGCCTTCTTGAGCAAGATTTCCACGCGGCCTTCAGCTTCTTCCAATTGCTTCTGGCATTCGCTGGACAGCGCCACCCCTTCTTCGAAGAGTTTCATCGCGTCATCGAGCGAAAGCTGCGGGCTTTCCAATTGGCGCACCACGGCTTCGAGTCGAGCCAAAGATTTTTCGAAATCCGGCCTTTTCGGCGTCTCGGGCTTTTTTGTGACGACAGTATTCACGCGATCTACCTCTTCTTGAGTAGCTATTCCAGTAACAATTCAGCGAATTATTACGCAAACAGCATTCTAAGGCACGCCACGGAGCCGAAACAATCGCTTTGTCATTTGTCCCGGCTAGTTGGCGGGCTTAAGCGTGAGAGTGTGTTTGCGCGCTCTAGCTTGCGCTTGATCGCTGAAAGGAGCGATGATCGGCCTGCCCTTGTACCAATACGAAAATTGATCGGTATAGTGCTCGCTGCCAGGTTGGCCGGATTCACCGCCGGGAATCAGTGAAATGGAATCGTCCCAATTTCCGAGATTGGCGACGAAACGCATCGCGGGGCCGTGAGTCGGCGTCGCCGCACGCACACTATAGCGCGTGCCAGATTGCGGCTTTCCGGCAATGCTGAGAAATTTTTTCAACAAACCTTCACGACCGATAGGATGCATTACATTCAGGGCGTCGAATCGCTTCCACCGCCAGTCTTCGATGCGCTCGCTTCCACTCTGCTTTACCAATCGGGCGACGCCGCCATCTGCAGCCGCCATCAGCAACTCGTCGTAGCTCTTATACGCCGGCGGCAGCCAACTGGCGGGGCGGCCCGTGAAAATCTTCTGCAGAAATGCGGCGCTCCGCCACTCATAGATGGCCGTACGATCACCCAAGTAAGGCTGCAGAACCAATCCCAGAGCTGCACGTCGTGTGCTCTCCAGAAATGAGATCTCTGCCGAATCTGCGTCCGCAAGACCATTCCAGTCTTTCAAGCCGGCAATCAGTTTCTTCGTGCGATCATCTTTCGGCTGCGCGACTTTCGCCGCGGCCAACAATTGTTCCGCAAGGAACACGTGAGGATAACTGAACGTATCGGTTTGGACCTTGAGCATATCTGCAGGACGAAGGTCGTGCTTGTCGTGCAGCAGTTCGTAAATTCGGGCGACGCGATACGGTTCTTCCCAACGGTCGGTCAGATAGGGTTTGTATTTCGGTCCGGTAACGCGGGCATTGGCGGTGACGATCAGACCGCTCTCGGGATTGAGCGCCTGCGGGAGTTGGTCGAATGCAATGTAGCCGGTCCATTCATAGTCGTCGACGTCTCCGGCCACGGGAACCTCTCCATGACCCCTTTTACGAATCGGCACGCGCGCGGCCATAATATATCCAATATTCCCAGCGACATCCGCATAGACGGTATTTTGCGCCGGCCCCCACACGCGTTTCATCACATTCCTGAATTCTTCCCAATTTTTTGCCTTGCCCAGATAGCTGTAAGAATTCGAAAGCGCTCCGGGTTCCGTGGCAGTCCAGCGCAGCGAATAGAATTTGTCGCCTTCTTGATGAACAATCGGTCCGTGGCGCGTGATGACAAGCTTCATGTGTTCGTCGGCACGCCCTTTGACGTGAATCACCTCGTCGAACACTTGCGCCTTCACCCAGTTCTTGCCTACGAGATATTCGTCCGGTGCATCGGGATTAAATTTCTCGATGTATAAGTCTTGAACGTCTGCGCCATTGTTTGTAAAGCCCCACGCGATACGATCGTTGTGCCCAATGACCACCAGCGGCGCTCCCGGTAAGGTAAAACCTTGCACGTTCCAGCCAGGCGCCGTTACGTGAACTTGATACCAGATCGGCGGCAGCGAAAGATCAAGGTGCGTGTCGTTGGCTAGCAGAGGCTTTCCCGTCGCGGTGTGATCTCCGCTGACCACCCAATTGTTGCTGCCGAGGCCGGTGCGAATCTGGCTACTTGAGCTCTCGATAAATTCGCGGATCGCCGGCGCCAGTGCAGTGGTAATGTCCGGAAAACTCTCTGCGTTCCCGGAGGGCGCGGTTTGCAGCGAAGCCTTCAACACCGTGTCCGGCTGCATTTCGTCGTCATCATCATCTTCGTCGTCATTGGCCTTCGGATCTTTCGAACCATCGTTCGCAATATTTGGATCGCCAACTACATAGTGGTCCATCACGGCGTCTGGAGAGAACAGCTCTTTCGCGCGTTCGGCGCCCACTAGTTCGGTTACCCTCGCTCGATTCAGTTCGCGTTCCCATGTGTTCGTGAGACTCTGATACATGTACGCCGCAATGACCAGTGAATCGGCGGGCTGCCAGGGTTGCGGTTTGTATCTCAGCAGCGAGAATTCCAGCGGCAAGTTGTCTTGATGTTGTTCAATGAAGCGGTTCACGCCGCGCGAGTATGCTCCGAGAACAGAACGCGATTCGGCGTCCATCAAGGCGGCGTCGCGTTCGGCGGCGCGCCCGAATCCGTAGGTGCGAAATTGTTTGTCGAGATCAAGTGTCGCCGGGCCGAGAATTTCGGATAGCTGGCCGCGCGCGACGCGACGCAGCAAATCCATTTGCCATAAGCGGTCTTGGGCCATCACGTAGCCTTGTGCTTCAACGGCGTCTTCGAGAGAACTCGCGCGAATGTGTGGGATACCCCAGTCGTTTCGTTCGACGGTTACGTTCTGATGCAGGCCGGCGACGGTAATCACGCCGCTGAGTTGCGGTAGGGGACGGTAGACGTACCACCAGATAGCGGCACCAGTCGAAACCAGCAGAATGGCCACGACCCACAGCAAAACCTTCAAAATCGCTCGCAAAAATCGCTCCACCCTAGGCTATTCCTACATTTCTCAACGAATGGAACTTTAACACGTGAGGCCGCCATTAGCGGAACGTCGTTCCATCGACCGCTGGCTTCTTCAACCCGGGAAGTGTGACTTAGGGTTCGCGGCGTAGCACCGGCTAAACCCGCGCCAACGGTTTAGCAGAATTACTGTCCGTGGCGAAGTGCTTCGGTTGGGTCCACTTTAGACGCTCTTCGTGCGGGCAAATAACTGGCCAGCAGTGCGATCGCTACGAAGGCCAGTGGGGTAATCGCGAACGTAGTGACGTCTCGAATGCCCACTTTGTATAGCAGACCGGACATCGCAGCGTTTAGCCAGAAACTCAAGCCCAGGGCGAGCACCAAACCAATCCCGATACCCACCGCAGTGAGCGCGAGTCCATGACCCACCACAAGGCGCAATATTTCCGATTTTTCCGCGCCCAACGCGACGCGGATGCCAAGCTCGCCGCGGCGCTGCTCAACCGTATATGCCAGCACGCCGTAAATGCCGACCAAAGCTAGCGCCAGCGCTGTGCCCGAAAACATGCTGAGCAAAAACATCATGAATCGAGGCTGCGCGCGAGAGCCGAACATGATCTCTTCCGCGGTTTGAATGTTGGTGATTGGTTGATCCGGGTCGAGCGACAAGACCTGCTCGCGAACAGCAGAAATGTAACCGTGCGGATCGTTTGCCGTCCGCAACAGCAAATTCATGTTGCCCCACGGTAGTTGCGGAAACGGCAAATAAATCTGCGGCTGCGAATCGACCGCCAGACCGCGGTTTTTTACGTCGCCGGTTACGCCGACGATTTCTGCGGCGGCTGGCTGGCGGCCGATCAGAATCTGCCTGCCGATTACATTTTCATTCGGCCAATAACGGCGCGCGAGAGACTCGTTAACCATAATCACTTTCGGCGACTGGGCGTCATCGGCATCGGTAAACGTACGTCCGGCACGGAGCGCGATGCGCATGGTGTCAAAAAAATTGGGGCTGATAGCCTCAATAATAATGAACGGGCGTTCGCCCAGTGGAACTTCCGGCTGTCCTTCCGGCAACACCGGGGTGATGCGTTTGGGAGTGAGCGGCAACGCTGCAGAAATAGAAGCCGAGCGAACCCCAGGCAGCGCGGAAACGTGGCGAAGCAACTCATCAAAAAAAGCAATCTGTTTTTGCGCGTCGCCATATTTTACTGTAGGTAGAAAAACGTTCATGGTGAGCAGATTGCGTCGATCGAAGCCGGGGTCGACGCTGAGTAACTTTTCAAAGCTGCGCACTAGGAGGCTTGCGCCGATCAACAAAAGCATCGAAAGCGCAACTTGCCCGACGACCAGCAGACTCTTGAGTTGCGCGCGGCCGTGACCTCCCGTAGAGCTGCGGCCTTCTTCGCGTAGCGTCGAATTAACATCTGTACGTGAAAGCTGTAGCGCTGGGAAAATACCAAAAATAATTCCAGTCAGTAGAGATATACCGAACGTAAAAACCAAGACACCACCATCGACGCCAATCGGGAAACCTTGAGGAAGATTAGCTTGCCCCAAAGTCGCAAGAGCGTGCGTAGCAACGACGCTTAAGCCCAATCCCAGCGCTCCTGCGATCAACGCGAGCAAAATGCTTTCGGTAAGCAGTTGACGGATAACGACGCCTCTAGGGGCTCCTAGCGCGGTGCGGACTGCGATTTCCTTTCGGCGTGCCAACGCTCGCGAAAGCAATAGGCTTGCAACGTTACCGCAAGCGATCAGCAGCACCACACCGACGGCGGCGGAAAGCACCAATAAGCTGGTGCGAATATTGGCCACCAACGATTCTTGCAGGCTGGCGACAACTGGAGCGATGTTCGGATCGGCGTCCGGAAACGCCGGAAATTCTTTGCGGTACTGTTGCTGGAGCACCTGCATTTCCGCCAGTGCTTGCTCGTTGGAAACTCCCGGACGCAAACGGGCGACAGCAGTTAAATAGCCGACGCCCATGCGCAGCCGCTCCGTGGTGAAGAGTGAATGCTCGAAATAGCGCGGTGACCAGACATCCGCAGGGCCGATAAAGGGAAACTGTACCTCAGCCGGAATCACGCCAATAACCGTGTAGGGCGTCGAATCAAGGGTCAGATGTTGGCCGACTACATTCTGGTCGCCGCCGAAACGACTGTGCCAAAGGCCGTCGCTGATCATCACTACGCGTTCACCGCCGGCCGTTGACTCGTCGGGTAGAAAGGACCGGCCCATCTGCGGCTTCACCCCCAGCATTTCGAAAAAGCCCGGCGAGACACGCGCCGCGACCACTTGTTGCGGCTCGCCTCGGCCAGTCATGTCAAAAGTGTCTGGCGCAGCGACTACAACATTTGAAAAGGATTTGCCGCGGTCGCGAATCAGGTCGAACCAACCCAGTGTGCAGCACCGGCTTTGCTGATCTTTTTGCCGCGCGTCTAGCTGCACCAGTTGTCGCGGGTCATGGTAGGGCAGCGGCCTTAGCAGAACCGCGCTGGTGATCGTGAAGATGGCAGCGTTCCCGGCGATGCCGAGCGCAAGAGTCAAAATCGCTGCCAGACTGAAGGCGATATTCTTCCGCAGCATGCGCAACCCAAAGCGCAAATCTTGTCCGAACGCGTATATCCACATCGCCGCCATAGTTCGTCCCCCTAAAAATTAAACTGCGAAGTCGCTTCAACTACATCGCAGTCGAAGAAAGCTTGGACCAGAAGGTGCGAGTGTACAAAGGCCAGCACATCTCGGCAACCTGGGAACATTATTTAAGACGTGCAAGGTCGGCGTTTGGCATTCACCGATAATCCACAAAGTGCGAGCCTTGCCGTGAGTCGCTGCACTCTGCTGCTACAATGGCGTTAGAGGCCCTGGCACCCTATGTTTGCTGTCCGCCTGATCGGCGTACTGGCTCTGGTTGCGCTCAACGGGTTTTTCGCGGCCGCCGAGTTTTCCTTGGTTGCGGTCCGTTTGTCGCGCGTTCGCCAGCTGGTGAAAAAAGGTGACGTGCGCGCCAAAGTTGTCGAAGGTTTGTTAGGCGATTTGCATCGTGTCGTTTCCGGAGTACAGCTTGGCATCACACTGACCAGTTTGGCGCTTGGCGCTCTCGGTGAATCCACTCTTGCCTTACTGATTCAATCGATTTGGCCGAGACTGGCGCGTACCGACACCACTTTCGTCGTGCATGCCTTGGCGCTCGCACTGGCATTCGCAATGCTCAGCGCGTTGCATGTGGTGCTTGGCGAGCTGGTGCCGAAGTCGCTAAGTCTGGCGCGCGCGGAACGCGTCGCCTTGCTGATTGCGCGGCCGTTTCAGTGGTTTCTGAAAACGTTTCGCTGGGCGATTACTTTTCTCGACGTGGTTTCGAGCGCGATCGTCAGATCGCTCGGCGTTTCGTCATCGCACGCGCCGGGTTCCGCGCATTCCACCGAGGAATTGCAAATTCAAATTCAGCAAGCGCGTGAACGCGGACTGCTGGCTCCCGGCGAAGAAAAATTTATCGTGAGCGCCATTGAACTTGGACAAGTGCAGGTGCGCGAAATCATGGTGCCCCGTCCGGATATGCATGTGCTGCCGGCCGAAGCCACCTTGGACGAAGTGATGCGCGCTTTCGCCACCACGCAGCGTTCGCGTATTCCGGTCTATCGCGGTACCGAAGATCAGATTCTCGGCTTCGTACATATTAAGGATATGTTGTGGGTGCTGTTGGATCGCGAGCGGCGGCTGGAAGAAAATCTGTCGCCGAATCCATTTGACCTGCGCCATGTTTTACGTGAAGTGCTGATCGTTCCGGAAACCAAGCCGGCGAGCGAACTGCTCTTTGAATTGCGCAGCCGCCGCGCGGGCCTAGCTCTGGTGGTCGACGAGTTCGGCAGCATTCTTGGGCTGGTTACGCTCGAAGATATTCTCGAGCAAGTGGTCGGCGAAATTCACGACGAATTCGATGTTGTCGAGCGGCCGCTGACTCTTGCCGACGGGGCGGTAATTTTTGATGCCGCGCTGAACGTTCGCGATCTGGACACGCAATACAACATCACGCTTCCGGAGGATCCCGCTTACGCCACGGTTGGCGGATTTGTGCTCGATCAACTTGGCTTTATTCCGCGCGGGGGAGAAAGTTTTGAGTTTGGCAATTTTCGTTTTAGCGTGGTGGAAATGGACGGGCGTCGCGTGGCGCGGGTAAAAATTCAGCGCATGCGTCCTGCGATTGATCAGCACGCCAGCGCCGATACTTTCGGCGAGGTACAGGCAAAATCCGCGCAAGTTTCGGCGGCGAATTCCTCGGCAGAAACTCGCTGATGGCCAAACACCTGCTGCATCGCTTTTTGCTCACGTTGCCCGCGCTTTGGTTGGTGCTCACTCTGGTTTTTTTGATGATTCACATTGTTCCCGGCGATCCGGTGGAACAAATGCTCGGCGAAGGCGCAGCGCCGGGCGAACTTGTGCAGTTGCGGCACGCGTTGAACCTCGATCAGCCGCTGCTGGTTCAGTACGGTCACTACTTCAAGCAGCTTGCCCATGGCGACCTTGGGCAGTCGTTCAAATTTCAGGCGCCAGTGCGGCGGATTATTTTTGAACGCTATCCCGCCACCTTGCAGCTCTCGTTTCTCGCGCTGCTGGTCTGCGCGGCTATTGCCATTCCCGCCGGAATTCTTGCCGCGTATCGCCGCGGGCAAACGCCGGATCGCGTTGTCGGTCTGTTCACGCTGTTTGGATTGGCTTTCCCGAATTTCGCGCTGGGACCGGTACTGATTTTATTGTTTTCAATTGAACTGGGACTTCTCCCGGTTTCCGGGCGCGGTGGCCTGGCAAATTATATTTTGCCGGCTGCAACGCTTGGCGCTGCTCTCGCCGCGATTCTCACGCGCATGGTTCGCAGTTCGATGCTCGAAGAACTTTCCAGCGATTACATTCGCACCGCTCGCGCCAAAGGACTTTCCACAAATGTCGTGCTGCTGCGTCACGCATTTCGCAATGCGCTGATCCCGATCATCACCATTCTCGGCTTACAGTTTGGAACGCTTCTGGCGGGCACGATTGTAACCGAAACGATTTTCTCGTGGCCAGGAATCGGCCGTCTTACCGTCCAGGCCATTTCTTCGCGCGACTACCCGCTGCTGCAAGGCTGCATTCTGGTTATCGCGGTTTCCTATGTGTTCGTGAATTTGCTTACCGACGTGCTTTACGCCGTCATCGATCCGCGGGTGCGCTTTTCATGAACATTGCATCCGCGTTGCGCCAATTTCTTCGTCACAGCGTTCTCGCTCGCATCGGTTTCGCAGCCGCCATATTGTTAATTTGCGCCGCGCTGTTTGCGCCGTGGGTTGCGCCTGCCAATCCCGCCGCGCAGGATCTTCCTACCCGGCTGCAAGCTCCATCGCGTGCGCATTGGATGGGTACTGACGAACTGGGGCGGGACATTTTGTCGCGAACGCTTTATGGCGCTCGCATTTCGCTGTTGGTTGCGATCAGCGTGGTCTGCGGATGCGGCTTCACCGGTTTGTTTATCGGCCTGATCGCGGGCTATGCAGGAGGATGGTTCGACCGCTTCGTGAATTTGCTGCTGATCAACGCGTTTCTTTCGTTTCCCGGAATTTTGCTGGCGATTGCGTTCGCGGCGTTTCTCGGTCCGGGAATCCGCAATGTGATTCTGGCGCTGGTGATTACCGGCTGGGCAGGTTACGCGCGCCTAGCTCGCGCACAAGTATTGAAGGTTAAGGAGCTGGAATTCATTCTCGCGGCGCGTTCTCTCGGCGCATCGCCGGTACGGATCATGGCCCGCCACTTGCTGCCCAACATTTTGCAGCCAGTGCTAATCCAGGCGACGATCGGAATGGCGGGCGCGATCCTCGCGGAGTCTACGCTGAGTTTTCTCGGTCTCGGCGTGCTCGCTCCGATTCCCAGTTGGGGTTCCATGCTTAACGATGCGCGCAGCCATCTTTTTGACGCGCCGCACATGATCGTTTTCCCGGCGCTCGCGGTAATGATCGCGGTCCTCGCATTCAATCTGCTTGGCGATGCCTGGCGAGACTGGCTCGATCCGCGCACCCGTTCGCAGATCACGGCGCTCGAATTCACGCAAAGATAATTTCAGTGGAACGGTCAGGCGAGAAGCGAACTACTTTTTCGCCAAATTCAGAGCGAGCGCCGCGCCGCGTCCAATTGCCAGCGCCTTGGAAGCATTTCCTTTGTTCACCGCAATCTCGATGTATCCGCTCGACCCGATATAGGCCACTGGTTCTTTCGCCTTGCCCAGAGCAAAGGTGTCAACCATTCGCGAAATCTCGTGCGTGCCCGCCTTGAAATGGACGTTGCCATTTTTTATGCCTGCTTCGGCCAAGTCTTCCGCGCGGAAATTGGTGACCAGGTTTCCGAAATTGTCCACGCGCATCACGATTCCCTTCATGGCGCCGTCACTAGTTTTAGGCCGCGGCATGGCGAATCTCTTGAAATCAGAAATTTCTTCTCCCATTGCCGGAGTCTGCCAGCCTTTCGAGAGCCACGCCGCCACCGGCGCGAATACATCTCGGCCATGAAAAGTTTTGCTCAGCGGCTGCAAGTAATAGTGTTCCGCGCTAGCGTGGCGCACCACGCAGTTTTGTTCCTGCTCAAAAATTACCGACAGCACGCCATTATCCGGCGCGACAAAATATTGGTTGTCCGCACTCACCAGCAAAGGACGTCGCTCTGTTCCCACGCCTGGGTCCACCACCACGATATGAATCGTCTTTGGGGGAAAATATTTGTACGCAGCGCCAATTGCCAGCGCGCCGTCCAGCAAATCAAACGCCGCCACGTTGTGGGTGATGTCAACGATGTTGATATCGGGATTAATTTTCAGGATCACGCCCTTCAGCGTGCCCACCAGATGGTCGTTCGTTCCGTAGTCGGTGGTTAGTGTGATGATCGCGTTAGACAATGTGTGCTCCCACCTTGGGGTGCGCGCCGCGGCTAAGATTCGCCGCCCGCTTCCGCACGAATTTCTCGCCGTGCGGATTCTGTGTAAGCACTCACCTTCGCGTGAGCGCTAGCGAAGCAGGGAGTCGCTTCGCATCTTCTGACGCTATCGCCGCTCTGCCGCTCCGTCAAGCCAAGCTGCAAATCCCACTGCGCAATCTGCCACCTCTGGTCAGTGCTACCGCGCAGCCATAATCAATGCGCGACAGCCAGCGGGCGCACTCGCCCGATGAGTTCTTTCAAAAACTGATCCGACCGCATGAACACCGCGAAGTGCCCCGCGCCTTCGATGGGCACAAATTGTTTGCGAGGCGCTTGAAGCTCGTTCAGATATTCGCGGGCCAGCTCAGTTGGACTGGTGAAGTCCTCCGCGCCCTGGAAGAAAAACATCGGAACGGAAAATTTCAGCCCAAGTTCCTTCGGCCCCAACCGTTTCGTCTGCTCTACCAGGTGTTCGCCGCTGAATGCCTGGCCCGCAGCGGAGTCGTTGATGTCTTCCACCGAACATCCGGGAGCAACCAACGCAAGCCCCAGCGTTCCTGCCAGGAAGCCGTCAGCGCCTTCGAAGTAGTTCGCCCATTTCCATTGCACCCGGTATCCCACCCCGTCGGCATACGGGGGCGGCCCAGCCTTCGTCAATTCGTCGATAGCGCGCTGATTGCCGACTACGTGCGCTTTCTTTAGCAGCGCATCGTACGCGACGGCGTAATTCCTGATTTCGTCGCCAATCTGCCCTGTGCCCACGTATGCGTAAAAGAGCTCGGGCTTCATCTGCAGCATCTGGAGCGCAAGGAGCGAACCGAAAGAATGGGCGACCAGAATGATCTTGTCCTTGCCCAGGTGCTTACGCAGGTATTCCGCCAACTCGATTCCGTCTTGCGCCATGCGCTCCCGGGTGAGAGTCGGCGCAATGCCCGGACCGTTTTTCTTCAGCGTGCGGCCAGCGCCACGCTGGTCCCACTGCACTACCGTAAAGTGCTCTTCCCAGGGAGCGAACATCGCGAATGTCCAGCAACTGGTCACATCGCCGGGTCCACCGTGCAATAGCAGCAGCACGGGATTGGCGCGGTCTTGTCCACGAATGGTGACCCACTGCTCGATTCCGCCGATGGTGACATAGCTGGCTTCATCGATCCCTTTCGCCGACCGAATGGCAAACTTGTCGGCGTTGCGTGCACGGACGAACATGACCAGCGCGTCGAGCTCGCGATACTCCGGATCGAGAGGAATCGGCTGGCTAGGATCTTTGGCGAACTGGCCAAACGTTGCGCTTCCCAGAAAGATGAGCAGACCAAAAACGAGTGTTGCACGTAACATGCGCGTTGCTCCTGGACGACAAGAATTTGTTGGCGGTGCAAAATAAAAGACGCGACTGGGTGGCATGATGAGAACCAAGCTAGCTTCAGTTGCGGCGTTGCGGATGTGGGCCAAAACATTCGTGTCGATCGGCGGTAAGTTTTTACCTTCCAGAGAGCCGCGCTGTGAAGCCCCGGGGCCAATCAACGAGCCCTCGCATTCATCGTCCATTGCGCATTCCCTGGATGTATCTTCTGAAAGAGCGCCGGTAGAGAGCGCGGAAGCCAGCAGGAGTCATGCTCGTGCGTCCGCCCAAATAAAGCATGATCAGACCGTGAGAAAGAGCGCCCATCTCGAAAACGATTTCCCACGCATCGCCCTTGCGGAACTGCCCTCTTGCCATTCCTTCTCGTACTACCTCCACCATTAAGTTATGCGTAGGGGAATGACCAGCCTTGAAATCGCGCGGGTACCGGCGAGCGCCCCTGCGCGGAATCAGGAACATGAGCTCAAACAGTCGCGGGTTCCGGAAAGCATGCTCCAGGTAAATTTCCAGCATCTTGGTAAGTCGTTCCTCAACCCGGCCGGAAAAGCGCTTGCGTGCGAGCTCGGCCGCCAACTCTTCAAATCCTTCGCCCCCCACGGCGTTCAGCAAGTCCGCCCGGTTTGTGTAATGGCGATAGATGGCCATAGGCGTGATGCGCACACCGCGTGCTACGCGGCGCATGGTCACCGCCTCTGCCCCGTGCTTTTCCAACAGACGGCGAGCTGACACGGCGATTCTTCGCGCAGCGGGGCTACCGGCCATGTGTACACTGTATACTTAGAAATGAAAAACACAAGAAGATTTCACAGCAGAACGATTCGTACCGTCAGGTGAAACCAATCGCTGCTCTGCGCCGATGACGGGCACATATTGGGAAAATTCCTACCCAAAGGAAAAACGACTCTTGCATGGGTCAAGTCCGACGACGTTACACCGCTGAAGAATCTGCTTGCAGCCGCTGGTCGATCAAAAGCCCGACGTATTGTGAACACATAGACATTTCTCGTTCCGCCCATCTCGCGACCCCCGATGCGCAAGGCCGCGCGACCATCGCGATGGAGCGGATCGCCCCATAGTAAAAGCGGACGAAGCCGACACCTGCGGACTTGCCGGACGAAAGACGGTGAACCTCTGCCAGTGCAGGAAAGTCGATACCGGTAATCGCGCGATCCTCAACACCGGCAGCAAACAAGACTTGCTCTGAAATCGGATGAACAGAAGCGCTGGTCAGCATGGAACGCCAGTACGAAATCGCAAATTGCAACAGAGCTGCGATCGACATAATCATAACCAGCGCCGCGATCATTGTTCTCCCCTCTACGTACATTCTGGCGGACACATCGTTACGTGCCAATGGGCCAGCCGTACCATTAACTCTAGCCATTAGAGAGTTCTCATCTCTTCGCTTCCGGCTTGACGGACGGGATTGTGAAGTAAAAGGCCGCACCCCGGCCCACCTCACTCTCGGCCCAGATGCGGCCGCCGTGACGATCAATGATGCGGTGCACCGTCGCGAGTCCTATGCCCGTCCCCGGAAAATCCGCTTCGCTGTGCAGCCGCTGAAAGGGTCGGAAGAGATTTTCCGCATAGCCCATGTCAAAGCCTGCTCCGTTGTCGCGAACGAAGAAGGCGGCACATCCTTTTTGCAGGCAAGTTCCCACCTCGATTCGTGCGCCTGCGATTTTCGCTGTGAACTTCCACGAATTGCCCAGCAGGTTCTCGAGGACCGCACGCATCAAACCGCTGTCCGCTTCCGCCGCGAGATGATCGGCGATGGAGAATGCAACTTTTCTATCGGAATCTCTCGCTTGCAACTCTTCAGCGATATCGCGGGTGATTGCCGATAGATCGATCCGATCACGCCGCAATTCGGCTCGGCCAACCCGCGATAGCGAGAGCAGATCGTCGATCAGCTGACCCATTCGCTTCGCCGAATCGCAGACGCGGTGCAGGTAGTCCTTCCCCTGCGCATCCAGCCTTACTGCGTGATCCTCGAGCAGCAACCGGCCGAAACCATTGATGCTGCGCAGCGGGGCGCGCAGGTCGTGCGAAACGGAATAGCTAAATGCTTCCAGCTCGCTGTTTTTGCGCTGCAGCTCTTCGACAAAGGAAGCTCGCGTTTCCGCGAGCTCTCGGGCGGAGTTTGCCGCCACCACCTCCAGCTCTTTTTTCAGCAATTGTTCGCGGATGTGGCGATTCTCGTCCTCGAATTGTTTTCTCCGCAATTGTGCGCGCACACGTGCGCATAGAACTTCCAGATCGCTGGACTTGGCAATGTAATCGTCGGCGCCCGCGTTGATGCCCTCGATCATCGCGTCCTGTTCCTGAAGGGCGGTATGCATAATGAGCGGAATATCGCGCCACGCGGTAGAGCCTTTGATACGCCTGCAGGTTTCATGACCGGAGAGTCCCGGCATGACCAGATCCAGAAGGATGCAATCCACGCTCTGAACCGTCAGCAGTTCGAGTGCTTCCTCACCGGACCGTGCCGGAATTACGTCGTAGCCTTCCTCGCGCAACTGGCCGGCAACCTCGTGAAGGTAGGTGAGGCTGTCATCGACGGTCAGAATCCTCTTCGGCCCGAGCAAACTTGAAGTCGAGGCCATCGCAGACGATGCCCCAGCGGAACGTAGCACGGCCGTCACCCGGGCCAGAATCACTTGCGTGTCGTCTTCCTTGCGAACATATGCGTCCGCGCCCGCGTCCAGCGCGCTCAATTCGCTGTCTCGTCCCTCCGACGCGGTGAGGAGAATGCATGGCGTGCTGCGCAGGAACGCGTCGGCCCGGATTCGGCGGATGACGGTGGGGCCGTCGATGCCCGGCAATACGCCGTCTACTACAACGACTGCGGGACGCACATCCACGGCGACGCGCAAGCCTTCCTCTCCAGTTCCTGCCGTGACAACTTCAAATCCCGACGATTCCAATACAGATTTTAATTCTTCGCGGAAGGTCGGACTGTCGTCGATAACCAGAACAGTTTTCAGACTAGCGGGGTCGCCTGCCGGTTTTCCCTTCCGCAGAAGTTCCCGGGCTCGAGCAACCACATACGATTGGTCGTACGGCTTACCGACGTACTCGTCCGCTCCTCGGTTGATCCCGCGGACGCGATCCTTCACGTCCGCTTCGGAAGACAACAGCATGACGGCGGTTTCTGAGGCGGAGGAACTGGCCCTTATTTCTCGGAGAAAATCGATCCCGTCTCCATCCGGCAACAAAACGTCAAGGACAATCAGGCCAAAGGAATCCTTCGAGATTGCTTGACGGGCCTCGGACAGGGTTGAACAGAGCGTGTTGCTAAATCCAGCTAGCTGGAAGGCTTCGCCTAAGTCCATGCGAACGGTCAGGCTATCGTCAATAATAAGGACGCTCAAGTTCACGCCTTACACCTCATCTGGTTTTCTCGAGTGGCCGCGGCGAGTGCGGGCGCAATCTGATTTAAGGCGAGGACTCGATCGGCGGCTCCCATCTGTATCGCTTCCTTGGGCATGCCAAATACCACGGAAGAGGCTTCGTCCTGCGCGATAGTGAGCGCTCCGGCGTGTCGCAGTGACAGAAGACCGGCTGCTCCATCGCGGCCCATCCCGGTCAGAAGGCATGCGATGGTCTGCTGTCCCAATTCTGTGGCGAGAGATTCGAAAAGGACATCTACCGAAGGGCGACACGAGTTCCGCTCCGGACTCCTCGTAACTCTAAGCTTCCCTCGTTGCACGATCAGGTGCTGACCAGGCGGAGCCATCACGATTCCGCTCTGTCCAAACGCCGGCAATAATTCTCCATCTCGTGCATAGCGCACGCGCAATGTCGAGAGGCCGTCGAGCCAATCCGCGAATGAGGCCCCGAACGGCTCGCCTATGTGAATGACCAGAAGAATGGGGATTGCGAAATCGGCTGGCAGAGCGCGGAGGATTTCTGCAATCGCGGCCGGACCACCAGTCGATCCTCCAATGGCGATAAGGGTTTTGGTGGCGGCGCCATTGCCGGATTCCGAAATCGACGAATTTACAGCAGGCTGTCCCAACCGCCCAATCCGGCCTCGGATATGCGTAATGACCCGAATGCGAGACACCGTTTTTACGGAGGAAATGAGCCCTCGTTCCCATATTCCATCGGCATCTTTGCCGTTGGGTTTCTCGAATACATCCACTGCGCCTGCGGCGAGTGCGTCATACGTCTTGTACAGTTCTCCGCGATTCGTGGAGGCCGAAACCACCAAAATAGGTGTCGGACAGTAGGCCATCAGATATTCGGTGACCGCCACGCCGCTCATGATCGGCAGCATCATATCGAGGGTGATCACATCGGGGCGCAAACTCCGGCACATCTCGATCGCCTGCTTGCCGTCCTCGGCTTCGCCGGCTACTTCGAGTTCAGGGTCGCTGCTCAAGACCTCGACCAAATGCTTTCGAGCGGTAAGTGAATCTTCAACCACCAGCACGCGTATCTTCGGCATTGTGCGTTACCCAACCAATTCCCGAGTCATGCGCAATAAATATCCTTGGTCAAACTCCCCCTTCACGATGTAGGCGCGCGCGCCGGCTTCCTCTCCTCGGCGCCGATCTTCGGCGGCATTTCGAGAGGTCACCAAAATCGCTGGCACGCTGCTAAGCCGAGCATCCGCCCGCGTTCGAGATACGAATTCAAAGCCGCTCATTCCGGGCATTTCCACATCCACCAAAAAGAGTGAGTATTGTTTTCCGCGCGCCTTATCCAGAGCTTCCTCTGCGGACGTCGCTGCCTCCACTTCATAACCAGCGGACTCCAGAATGCTTTGCTCGAGCATGCGCGTGGTTAGAGAGTCATCGATAACAAGAATGGGCAGTCGTTTCGCGGGAGCCTCTTCAGAGACGACGACTCGTCCGCGACGCGCCAACGCGACCAATCCTTCTGGATCGAGAATCAGCTGCGGGTCTCCCTCCGCATTCAAAGCAGCGCCAAGAACGATTCCATCGACTGCGGCCAAGGAAGGGAGCGTTCTCATTACGACGCTCGACACTCCCAGCAACCGATCGACGCCGACAGCGGCAGTGCCCGAGGAGCTTTGCAGCACTACCCCGGACCATAATCGTCTTTTCGCGCCAGTCACGCTTTTTCTGCGTAACGCGCGGTGCAAAACCAAGAAAGGCAGAGCTTTCCCCTGGTGCACAATCGAGTCCATTTCGGCCCCGTGAGAAATATCGTGCTCCGCCAATCGCAACGTCTGCCGCACGGCGTCGAGCGGTATCGCGGCAACAATTCCGCCGCTATCCACTTCCAGCGCGGCGATGGAAGAAAGGGAGACGGGAACGCAAATCTCCAAGGAAGTTCCTCTACCTGGCTCACTGAGCACCGCGACTTCGCCTTTGAATCTGGCAGCTGTCTCACGCACAACGTCCAAGCCGATTCCGCGACCCGAAACCTGATCGACGGCGCCGGTGGTCGTAACGCCACCCTGCATGATGATTTGAACTACCTCTTGCAATCCGAGGGAGGAACCATCCGAATCTCTGAGCAGGCCTCGTTGAATGGCAACGCGACGTATCGCGTCCACGTCAATACCGCGCCCGTCGTCACGACAAATAAACGCCACGCGGTTGCTGCGCCGTTCGACGTGCAGTTCAACGCATCCTGAGACTGCTTTGCCGGCTGCATTTCGCTCGTCGCGGGACTCGATGCCATGGGCCACCGCATTTCGCACCACATGCAACAAAGCATCTCGAAGCGCGGCCAGGACGTGAGCGTCGAGCCGATACTCTCCTCCGAAGGTTGCGAACACCACGTCTTTGTGTAGCGATTGGGCCGCGTCTCGCACAGCGCGTTCCAGGGACGAAAAAATCGCGGCCGCCGGCAGAAGTCGTAGCCGGTTGGCCGCATCCCGAATTTGGGCGAACTCCGCCTCAACTTGATCGATCCCTCCCGCAAGGTTGCGCCGCAAACGCTCCAGTTGGCTTCGCAGCTCTTCAGCCGCAGCACGCGTTTTCGCGTTGGGTCCCGCTCCCCCGCTGCCATTTGCTTCGGCCTTCCCCGCAGGTAGTACGCCGAGCAAACTGTCCGCCAGATGCCGAGTGTGTTCAAACGTTGTTTCAATTTCACGCCGTAGCGCCGTCAGTTGTACTCCAGCTTCCGATACACCCCCGAGCAGAGTATCCATCTCCTCGATTTCCACTCTCACGGTTTCGAAAACTTCCTCGGTGATCGCTCGCGGTGCTTCTCCTTGTTGTTCCATCGCCGGCGAATCAAGAGCCGCAACTTGGATAGCCATTTTGTCCAGTAGACTCAGCACGTGGTCCGTGCTCTCGCGCGAAACCGCTGCCTCTCCGTTCCGATACCGCTCGAACGCACTCTCGACCGCGTGCGCCAGTTCCGCGATGCCCGGTTGTTTCACAACCCGCGACGCGCCCTTCAAGGTGTGCGCGAGCCGCAGGATTTTCCCCACCAGCTCCGGCCCGGATCCGTCTCGCTCCAACTGAAGCACCGTCTGCCCAAGACCTTCCAGCAGTTCGCGCGCCTCAATGCGAAAATATTTGTATTGGTCCTTGGCCATGCCTCAGGCACTCGCTTGCGCTTGAATCAACTGCGTCAGTTCGCGAGACAATCCCGCCAGCTGCCCCGCGGTTTGCAGCGTTTGGCTGGAGCTCACTTCGGTTTCTTTCGCGGCCTTGGCCACGTTTGAGACCGCGATATTCACCTGCTCCACCGCCGTGGATTGTTGTTTCGTGCTTAGTTCGATTTCTCGAGCGGCAGCAGTCGTCGTCCCCAGCAGTTCGGTAATTTGCTTCAACGCTGTAGTAACTTCGCCAAATTGCCGCGCGCCAAAATCGACGGCCTTGGATCCGCCTTCCGTCGCCATCACCGTCGTATTGACCGCTGCACGAATCTCTTCGATCAGTACACGAATTTCCTTCGTCGAGCCGCCCACGCGGTCGGCCAGCTTGCGGATTTCGTCGGCCACCACCGCGAATCGCTTTCCAGCTTCACCCGCGCCAGATGCTTCGATGGTCGCGTTGATTGCCAGAATGTTGGTCTGCTCGGCAAGTTCGTTGATGATTTCGAGAATCCCGCCGATCTGCTGCGATTTCTTCCCGAGGTCAAGCATGTGCGTAACAATCAGGTCTACCTGACGTTTGATCCCGTTCACAGATTCATGTGACTTTTGCACCGTAGTATCTCCGGCGCGGGCTGCCGACGATGTCTCTTCCGCCACATGCGCCACTCGCTGCGCGCTCTCCGCGATTTGCCGCGATGTCGCCAGCAGTTCGCTGATCGTCGTCGTGATTTCGCTCATCGCAGTAGCGGACTCCTTTGCGCCCGAAGCCTGTTGATTCGCTGCCGATTGCAGTTCGGCCGAAGAATTCTGCATGTGTCGCACGGCCGCTCCAATCTGCCCGGTGAGAGAACGCGTGATGAAAAATCCCGCCGCTGTGACAAACAGCAGACAGAACAGCGTGCCAAGAATGATCGTGTACTTTGCACTGCTCGCCGACGATTCCACGTCGTCCGCCCGCTGTTTGAGCAAATCCCTTTCTTCGCGTTCCATGTCGGCCAGGATCACTCGAAGGTTGTCCATGGTCCGTTTGCCCTCGCCCGCGCGGATAATCTTGTTTGCTTCTTCCACATTTCCACTTCTTCGTAAGTCGAGAGTTCGCTTCAATTCTGACAATTTCAACGTCACCAGCGGTTCCGCTTCATCAATCCGTTTCTGCTGATTGGGATTATCGACGGTCAGTTCGCGAAGCTCTTTCAGGACGCTGTGCACGTTGCTGCTTCCACTTTGATATGGATCGAGGAACGCCTCATCCCCCGTGATGACGTACCCGCGCTGCCCCGTTTCCGCGTCCTTCAGCAGACTCAGCACTCCTGCGATATGTTCAAGAACTTGGTGGGTATGCGTGACCAAATGGCTCGTACTGGTGAGCGAGACGATGCTCCGGTACGCCACCATGCCAATCCCCATCAACAGCAAAAACGACAGCGCGAATCCAGCCGCAATCTTTCTACCGAATGTCCACATGTCTATCGCTCCTTCGAAACGCCGTTTTTATCGCAGCGTTTTTGAATCGCCTCTCGAATTAGGGGAATACTGATGACCGCGCGGACCATGTCGACTCCACGCACGACGTGCCTGACCGTTCGTTGCATCGCGCCTGTCTGCTCGGCCGCATGAATTTGGTCGAGAGAAACATGCACGTAACCTTCGAACCCGCTGAATGCCAACGCCAGCGGTTCCTCAGAGCCGCAAAGCGCTAGCCAACGGGTTTGCTCCGTTTCCGCCGCGTAGCCCAGCAGCGCCGCCAGGCTGTACACGGGAAGCAGCACGCCGCGGAACGCCGCTATGCCCAGCAGTTCAGAAGTTGGGCTGGGAAACGCAACGATCTTCCGATCTGCCACCAACCCGGAGATTTCACTTGTGCGTATCGCGTAGGGGTCTCCCGCTACCCGGATCGTGATCAAGTTTTCCGATTGTTCGACACCTCGCGCCGCGAACGGCAGTGCGCGCTCGCTATCAAACGCGCTGCGCAGTGCCTCAGCGCTGTTCGCGGTTCGAAGCGTCGCGCTCAAGATGCACCTTCGCAGGAATTTAGCGCTCGGCGGCAAAACTCGACCAGCGCCTCGCGGGTAAATCCGCCGCCAAAAAGAAGAATGCGCGACGCCTCTTCTCGATCCAACAGCGGCAGCGCCCGCCTAAGTTCACGCTGTGCCGTCTCCACATCCGCCGAACGCTTCGCCAGCAGTCCGAGGTGCAAATGCGGCATTGCAAACTGCGCATCCAGATAGCTTGCCGCTTGGTCGTGCTGTACCGCGCCTTCGCTGTCACCCGCGTGCTCGCGGCAAAGCGCCATCAAATAGTGGGCGCCCGCATTCAATTCATCGAGAGCCAGCACCCGTCGGCAGATCTTTTCGGCTTCCGGCAAGTCCCCGCGATTCGTGAGCAACGCGGCGATTAGCAGTTGCGCATCCAGATCCCGCTCAGACTCCGACGGAAGTGCGCGAAGAAGTTCAATAGCCTCCGAGAACCTCTCTCTTCGCATCAGGTCAATCGCTTCAGTCCGATCCCAACTCGTTGGCACATACGCTGCTCGCGATTTCGTTGTGGCCGCGCTTGCACGTTCCGAAACTCCCTTTTCCGGTCCGTTCTTGTCTTCAGTTAGACATGTAATCCGTTCGGAAGCTTTCTGGATAGTGCTGTACCAGGAATCGTTGCCTTCGACCTGCGGCATTCCTTTTCCCAACGACCCGTTGTCCGCCGCCGAGAGTGGAAACGTCTCCGTTTCGCTGGCTTCGCAAGCCTCGCGTCGCTGGTAGTAAAAAGTTTCGTGTGTATGTCGCAGATGAAATTCGTGGGAAATCGCCCGCAACGTCTCGGCATGGCCCAGAAACAGAAATCCGCCGGGCGCAAGCGACCGTGCGATGCGCCCGATAACCGCTCGCATCACCTCGGCCGTAAAGTACATAGTCACGTTGCGGCAGAAAACCACGTCAAACGCTTCGCGCTGCCAAAATAGTGGATCATCGTCGGCCAGATTGCGTTCTTCGAACGTAACTGCGGCTCGAATGCCGGCGTCCAGCAGAAAATCACGTCCGTCGCCCCGAAAATATTTCGACTGCACGTCCGCGGAAGTCTCTCGCAGTGACCACGGCGAATAGCGCGCTCGCCGCGCCTTCGCCACCATTGCGGGATTTATGTCGAATCCATGGATTTCAATATTCCAGCACTCAAGTTCTGGGAACCGCTCACGCATCACAATAGCGAGCGAATACGCCTCGTCCCCTGAAGCGCAACCGGCGGATAGAATGCGCAGGCTGTGGTTACGGCCTTGCGCCTGCATACAGGTCGGGATCACCAGATCCGCGAACGCCTGAAAGTGCTCCTTGTAGCGGAAGAAGTAGGTTTCTCCAACCGTTAGCAGCCTTGCCAGCGCGCAAATTTCTTCTTTTTCTTCGCGCGGCGATGCCATGTGTATCTGATATGCAGAGTACAGGCGGCATCCCGTTTCTTCCATTCGCTGCCGCAGCACGTCTCCCAGGAAGCCCAGCTTGAGATCCTCGAAATGCAGCCCAAGACGCACCGCCACCATGCTGCGAAAGCTCTCAACTTCCGTCGCCGCCGGCGCTTCGATCAAACCGCCACCTCTTGCTGAGCCAGCGCGTGCCACACTGCATCCGGTAATTTCCAGCACGATCGCAACACCATCAGGAACTCTCCGTCGAGTGTCCCAATCGTTTCGATCAAATCGTTCGAAACACCTTGCAGCAGCGAAACTCCCGCCGCGCTCGACGATTCAATTTCCCGAACTCCCAGCACAGCGCCCACGGAAAGCGCCACCTGCTTCTCCCCTACGCGAATCGTGACGAAGCGGTTCTCGTCAAACGAACGCATTCCCAGAATCGCGCAGCAATCCACCACCGGAGTCGCCTTCCCTCGAATGATGCAAACGCCTCGCACAAACGCCGGAACGCCCGCAAGCGGCTCAATCGGCAGTTGCCGCATCGTCTCGATCACATGTGCCAGAGGCACGGCGCACACGCGATTCTGCACTCGAACCACCAGGTACGTTCTCCTAACGCCAGCCGGTTCCGTCACCACTGCCCCCTTGCGTGATCGTGCGTCCGCACGCGACGGCGATGCTGCAAACAGAATCGTCCTTGCGAGCAGACTCCACCGCGTGCGAAATCCTTTTGGAGATCAATCTAGGGATTCGGTGGAAGGGACTGCAAAAAAAGCCGAAACCTAGCTTAGAAACCGGGATTGGACCTCGACCCAATTCCTAATGCAGCGATGTTACGCCGGTTGCAACTTTCATTACAACGAGAATCACATTTAGCTGGTGAGCTATCTGCAAACACCGCTCGCTCGGTGGTGTCCGTCACAAGCTCGCGAGCAATTCCACAACGTAAGAAATTTCTATGGGCTTTGGTCTCTGGGCAACGTCATCTGGCCAACTGGACCCTCTTCCTTAACAGAATGAAAATGAGAATCGCGCTAGCGGCTCATTTTGAAATCAGTCATCACTAAAACGCCGCGCCGTACCCACAACCCGCTCAAATTATGTATAATCGAAAAATTCGGCCACCCGAGCGGGCGTCGTACAATGGCAGTATAGAAGCTTCCCAAGCTTCGGACGTGGGTTCGATTCCCATCGCCCGCTCCAAATTCAACCAAGCAACATGCTCGCCCCTCGATATGACATTCGAACATAGGATTTACCGCCGCAACGCACTACGCATCCTAGGCCTGGCCGCGACCGCAATACTCTTCGCCGCTTCCGCCTTCGCACAAGGTCGCTGCCGCGACGGCTACCAAACCAAGTCATGCCCTATGACCGAGCAAGTCGCCACCGCTCCCGTCACACCGCTGTTCGCGCCCACCGGATGGAAAACCGTAGCGCTCGATCACATTACTTTTGAGATGCCCGACTATCGGAAAGAAGCCGCGTTCTACATCGCGCTGACGGGCTGGAAGCTGCGCAGCGATGACGGCAAGCAAGCCGTCTTGGACATCGGCGATTGGGGCTCGGCCATCTTCAAGCAAGCGCCGCAACAGCGCTCGGCCGTTGTCACAAATTTCTGTTTTGTCATCGAGCCCTGGAACGCCACCGCGGTCGAATCCGAACTCCGCAAGCGCGGCCTCAACCCAATCGCGGAAAACGATGGCCAAGGTTTTGAAAGTTTCCATGTGAAAGATCCCGATGGATGGGATCTGCAAATCAGCAATGGCCATGGCCTAGCCAAAGTACGCAAAACTGCGGCCGATGCCAAACTTTCCGCGCTTGCGACCTTTGAGCCCACCGGATGGCAAACCGTCTGGCTCGACCATCTCTCCTTTCAAGTCACCAACTACAAAGAAACCTCATCCTTCTACTCCAATCTTTTGGGCTGGAAAGAAACCTACGATGAAGGCAGTCAGCAAGAATTAATGATCGGCGAAATCGGAGACATCATCATTCGCGGCGGCAATCCCAACGCTCCTAATTTCCGCGGCGGTGCCACCTCAGCGCCGGAGCGCCACGCCCAACTCGACCACATTTCTTTTGGCATCACTCCGTGGGATACCGATGGCGTAAAATCAAAACTCGAAACCCGCAACCTCGACGCCAAGGTCGACACTTCGACCGCCGACGAAATTCACGCCGCCGCCTACAAAAGCTACCACACCGCCACGCCCAACAATTTCAATCTCCAAATCAGCTACGTCACCCACGCCAACCGCCTAACCCTCGCCAACGCCGTCAAACCCAAAACCGTACCTCGCCCTGCTCCCTAGCGCATGGTAGGCTACGGGCACCAAACTGAACTCTTCGGTGTCTATCCCTCAGACTTCACAAGGAGGTTTTTGTGCGTTTTTCATTCCTCGTTCTGCTGATTCTTCTCTTGTCTGGCATTAAGTCCTTTGCCCAGACGTCCATTGAGACTCAACCGGTCAAAGAACTCAAACCCACCGGTAGTCTCTCGAGTTGCGGATACACTCCTACTGTTAAGGAAAAACTGGTTTACGAAAAATTAGACGCCACCGAACAGGCCACCGGTTCCTTCATGGCTGCCTACAGTATCCACAAGAAAGAGGGGAAATTTGTCAGTTGGTTTGGAATTGTCCGCGGCATCTCGCAAACTCGGCTAGGGGAAAACAAGCTAGCGCTTTTGCTGGAGCAAAAATACTTCGATGGCATCACTGACTGTCACATCATGATGGTTTCGCAAAGCGGCGACGGCGATTTTCTGGCCAACCTCGACGGCGACGCCCAATCTATCCCGGCCCTCTCACTAGTACGGGTCTACGGAAAAGTTGTCGAAGAAAAAAACAATACACCACTGATTGCCGTGGACTATATCAGAGTTTGGCCCTGGCTCACTTTCACTCTGACTGACCTCGGAGCCGGCGACCATAGCAACCCGCGATGGACGAAAATCTGTAAACCTTGCAAGGGCGGTCGAATCTATAACCCGTATCCGAACCAGGATTACTACCTCAAGATTCTAGGTAACCCCAAGGACTTCGGTCTAAACCTCGTAAACACGAGATAACCGTCGCTCAGAGAATCCTAATAGGCATCAGTAGCAACGCAGTTGTTCCACGCGTCGGTGTTGGTAGTTCCACATTTCACGCGATTGTTCCCAAACGAGAAATCAAGCGCCTTGCGTGATTAATTGAAGAGCCTGGTTCAGTGCGCCATCAAAGATGTCGCGTATAGGCGGACCAAAAAATCCAACCGAACAAGGAGATTGAGAAAATTGCTGCCGAGACCAACGTTCGTTTAATCGTCATCCAGCGAGGGCCACTCGCTAAGAGCCCCAATACAATTGCAATTCTTAACGACGTCACAGTCAAAAGTCGGACAGCGTCGCTCGGAGGCTTCAAGAGGTAATCTGCTGTGAGAACCGCCAAAATGGCCGAGGCCCCGAATATTCCACAACTTCCCAAGATGCCCATGAACCAGTTCGAGCGTTCCTCTTTGTAAACGGTCGCGAGCTCCTGATCGCGCATGGTTTGCGCGCGTTCTTGTGTTTCAAGCTCAACAAGGGCACCATCGCCCAACCCTCTCTCTTCAATTTCGGATTCGAGCGCGTGTCGCGCCGCATCTTGTAGCAGGTTCTTCTCTTTTGCTAAACGCAAGAGTTGATCGTCATTCCTGTTTTTATATAATTCTCTGAAATCGGTTGTCATGCAGTTTCCTCGACAGGCATCAGTATTCGGTAATGACCACAGATCGCCCACACCCGAACTGCGATGACTCTATCAAAGAAGGACAGACTCTTATCAGATATCCGCGCGTTCGAGTGCAGGACTAGGATCCCATTGCCTTGGCAGCCTAAATTCGTTTGTCTACACTCCACAGATACATGCTCGCGTAAGACCGCCACGGCCGCCACGCCTCGGCGCGCCTTTCCAGTTCGCGCGAACTCTTCAGCCCGAGCGCCCGCAGCAGCCCGATGTCGCCGGTCGGCAGCGCGTCCGGTTCCCCTAACGCGCGCATCGCCACATATTGCGCCGTCCAATCGCCAACGCCCGGAATCTCCCGCAGTCCCGCGAGAAAAACATCCGAGTCCACAATCCGTTCAAAGCAAATCCGCCCATCGCAAACCGCGCGAGCCAATGCCCGAATTGTTTTTGCCCGCTTCTCCGTAAGACCAATTCCCGCCAACTTCGCCTCCGCAAGAATCTCCGGCGTGGGAAACAAATGTGTGAGCCCGCCCATGCCAGAAATCCGCTGACCGAAAGTCTGCGCCATCCGCCCGGCAATCGTGGTCGCTCCCTTCACCGTAATCTGTTGACCAAGAATCGCTCGCACCGTCAGCTCAAAACCGTCCCAGCAACCCGGAACGCGCATCCCAGGTTCCGCGCCAATCCGCCCACTCAATTGTGCGTCCGTTCCCAGCCCTTCCACAATCGCCGTCCAGTCCGCATTCAGATCGAACATCCGTCGGATACGTTCAATAATCTGATACAGCGAACGCGCATCGGCAATCTGCACCCGCACCGCCAGCCCATCGCGCTCCGCATCCGGCGCCACCTCAAAATATCCGTGGCAGCCGTTCAACAAAATCGAGCGCCGATATTTTCCGCCCTCCACCATCTCCACTCCCGGTGTCGCGCGCGCAGCAAAAAACGCCAGCATTCCTTTCCAGTGATACGGCGGACGGTAACGCAATTGAAAAAAATACTGATTTTCCGGCTGCGTCGTTTTCTGGCGCATCAGTCGCCGGATTTGCGTCGGCGTCCTCTTATAGGTCTTCCGAATGGACGCATTAAATCTGCGCACACATCCGAATCCCGACGCAATCGCGACATTCGTCATCGACAATCCGGTTTCGTCGATCAGTTTTTTCGCAAAGTGCAGACGGCGAGTTTGCGCCACCGCGCTCGGCGGTGCGCCCAAATGCCGAATAAAAAGTCGCCGCAAATGCCGCGAACCAACTCCCAATCTGTCCGCGAGCCCTTCCATCCCGCCGCTTTCCAGCCCGCTCTCTCCAATCAGCCGCAGCGCTCTCAAAACCGTGTTCGATGTTCCCAGCCACGCCGGAGTCCCCGGCGAACATTCCGGACGGCAGCGCAGGCACGGCCGGTAGCCCGCTTCCGTCGCCGCCGCTGCCGTTGGAAAATAGTGCACATTTTTTTCTTTCACCGTCGGTACCGGACAAATCGACCGGCAATAAATCCTCGTGCTGCGCACCCCAATAAAAAATTTGCCGTCGAATCGCGCATCGCGCGACATCCTGGCCCGCGAACATATTTTCCAATCCAGGGTCATAAATGTTGCAGATCCGTAAGAAATTCAGCCGCCGCTCACTTGAGATCCAGTCGACACCCAAACCCGCCAATTATAGTCGAGCCTGCGGTCTGAACTAGACGTTTTCGGACCACGTGAGCTCCTGCCCAAAAACCATCGAAACAGGTCCGCAAACGTCCAATCCCGCTCCGCCGATTTCGCTATAGTCGCCGTCACGCTAAGTTTTTGTTACTCGAACTCGCGCCGGCATTTTTACTGCTACTCGCACAAAAGGAATTCCATGACTCTTCTCCGCACCACCGCCCTATTCGCCATTTTCACTTCTGCAATTTTCTTAAATCTATTCGCGTCTCGCCCCGTGCAAGATAATTTCGCGGCAGACCCGGATCGCGCCGTCAAACCCGGCGACGATTTCTACCACTACGCCAACGGCAACTGGCTTGCCAAAATTAAAATTCCCGCCGGCCAATCCGCCATCGATAATCGCGCAATCATGGCGGAAACAGCCGGTCAGCAAGTTCGCGATCTAATTCAAAACGCCGCCGCATCCCACCCCGCAAAAGGCAGCGCCGCGCAAAAAGTTGGCGATTACTATTCCAGTTTCATCGACGAAGATCGCATCGAGTCCAAACAGCTCGCCCCGCTCGCCGGTGAAGTGGCCGCGATTTCCGCCATCACCAATAAAGCATCGCTCTCCGCCTACCTCGGTTCCACTCTGAGCAGCGAGGTCGACGGGCTCGCCTCAAATTCCGACCACATTTTCGGATGGTGGATCAATCAGGGTTTTGCCGACGCCGATCACAACGTCGTTCACTTTATGCAGGGCGGTCTCGGAATGCCCGATCGCGAGAGCTATCTCGATCCATCACAAAAAATGGCTGAGCTGCGCGCCCGCTACCAAGCGCACATCGCAACTGTTCTAAAAATTTCCGTCGTCGCCGACTCCAATACCAAAGCCGCGCGCATTCTTGCGCTCGAAATTCGCATCGCGCAATCTTTAGCGCCAGACGCCGATGCCGCCGACGTCTTTAAACAAAATAATCCGTGGCAGCACGCCGACTTTTCCAGCAAAGCTCCCGGCATGGATTGGGATGCGTATTTCAAATCCGCTGGACTCGCCCAGCAATCCGATTTTATTGTTTGGCAACCGTCTGCCGTTACCGGAATTTCCGCGCTCGTCGCCAGCGAAAATGTCGACGCGTGGAAGGACTATCTGCGTTTTCATTTGATCGACCATTACGCCGGCGTCCTGCCCAAATCCATTCGCGCCGAGCATTTCGCTTTTTACGGCACGATACTTTCTGGTGCGCAGCAACCGCCCGACCGGGTCGCAGCCGCGATCGCCGCAACCAACGCCGCGCTCGGTCAGGCCGTCGGCCAACTTTACACGCAGCGCTATTTTCCGCCGGCGGCGAAAGCCAAAGCGCAAGCCATGGGCGCGGACCTAATCACCGCGTATCGCGCGCGCATTTCCAATCTCACCTGGATGTCCGCCTCCACCAAAAAGAAAGCGCTAGAAAAACTTGCCGCATTTGAAATCGGCATCGGCTACCCGGACGCCTGGATCGACTACTCCACTCTCAACATCGTTCGCGGCGACGCTTTCGGAAACATGCGCCGCGCGGAAGCGTTTCTTCGCGCGCACAATCTCGCCAAGCTCCAGCAACCCGTCGATCCTGTCGAGTGGCTGGTGAATCCGCAAGTTCCCGGCGCGGTCATCGTGTTTAGTCCCAACATTGAATTTTTCTCCGCCGCACTTTTTCAGCCGCCCTATTTTGATTTTCAGGGCGACGCCGCTTCCAATTACGGCTCTGCCGGCGCAGGCATGGCTCACGAAATCAGTCACAGTTTCGACGAACTCGGCAACATTTACGACGCGCGCGGACGTCTCGGCGATTGGTGGACCACCGAAGATCGCGCGCAATATCACGCCGCTGCCGAAAAACTTGTCGCACAATTTAACGCGTACTGCCCGTTCGCTGATTTGTGCGTCAAGGGCAAGCAAGTGCTCACTGAAAATATCGCGGATCAAGCCGGCCTCGTCGTAGCGCACGACGCTTACTTACTTTCGCTGAAAGGCCAGCCCGATGCCGTGATCGGCGGTCTAACCGGCGAGCAGCGCTTTTTCCTCGCGTTCGCTCAGCGCTGGCGCAAATCACAAAACGAATCCGCGCTGCGCCGGCAAATTGCAACGGACACGCATTCGCCCGGCGAATACCGCAGCGATTCCGTGCGCAACGTCGACGCCTGGTACGAAGCTTTCCACATTTCTCCCACCGACAAGCTCTACCTCAAGCCCGAAGATCGCGTTAGGATCTGGTGACCGTGACCCAGCTGCGCATCGCCTTCGTCGAGTGGCCGGAAGACCTTTCCGCCGATCACCCGCGCTGGAGTGAACTAAAAAATTGTGTCGCTGCCGCGCGTCCAGATATTTTGCTCACCAACGAACTTCCGTTCGGACCGTGGCTCGCTTCCGGCGAAAAGTTTTTGCGCGGCGCTGCCGAAGCCAGTATCCATGCTCACGAACGAGGTCTCGAATTGCTGCGCGAACTCCATCTGCCCGCCGTAATTTCTACGCGCCCGGTGTGGAACGGAAAACGCCTGGCCAACGAAGCATTTGCGCTGGAAAACGGCGCAGCGCGTGCGCTGCATCGCAAACAATATTTCCCCAGCGAGCCGGGCTGGTTTGAAAGCCAGTGGTACGTCGGAGGCGATTCCGGTTTTGCCGCCGCCGAAATTCTCGGAATTAAAGTCGGCGTGCTGATTTGCACCGAAGCCATGTTCAACGAACACGCTCGCGCTTACGGCAAGCAGCGAGCTGCGCTACTGGTGATTCCGCGCGCGTCCGGCGAAAACATCGGACCGTGGAGAATTGCCGGCGCCATGGCCGCGCTGATCTCCGGCGCGTATGTGGTCAGCTCCAATCGCGTTGGCCGCTCGCCGGCCAGTCCGCAATTTGGCGGCGGCGGTTTCGCCTACGCGCCGCAAGGCCAGTTGCTGGCGATGACCTCCACCGCCAATTCCGTGCGCACCATCGAGCTCGACCCAGAAGCTTCCGCGGCAGCGCAGCGCGAATATCCTTGCTACGTTCCTGAAAGAAGCTGCATTCGCGAGCGCGGCTGAACAAATTGTTTGCGAGCTTTTTTGTTCGGCGAGCGTTCGCGAGAGCTGAGCTTTGCAGCGATTTTCACGGGAAACTCACCACGCTGTTGTCGCCGGGGAACTCCGCACGATGCACAATCGGCTTTTCTTGCGGTTTCGGTTTCCACGGGTTGCCGGTATCCAGCACCGAAGCATTATCCAGCACGCCTAGCACGGTGAAGCTTTCGATCTCGTACGGAAGTCCTTCCGCGCCTAGCGGGGAACTCGCGTCCACCACTTGAAAATGCAAGTGCGGCGCGTCGGAGTTGCCGGAGTTTCCCAGCAGCGCCAGCGGCTGCCCGGCTTTCACTTTGTCGCCCACTTTTACTTTCAGGCTGCCGGGTTGCAGGTGCGCGTATACCGCGAACTTTCCGTGACCGAGATCGAGAATCACGTCGTTGCCCACCGCGTTGTCCAGCGTCACTTTGCGATCGCTGCGTTCGCTGGCACCGGTGTTGTCCGGCAAGCTGTCTTTTATATCGGAAACCCGAGCGTCGGCCACCGCCACCACTTCCGCGCCATAGTTGTAATAGTCCGTGTTGGATTTTCCATCGCCGCGAAACATCCGTCCATCGGGACCGATGCGCCCCCAGTCGATGGCAAAACGCTGCGCGATGCGCAAGCGACCGTCCACCGGGTTGAAGGCTCGCCGATGCTCGTAAGCGGAAAGCGCGTTGAACGCAATCCAGCCAGAGCCGCGCAGCGGCGCGCGTAGCACCGGCGTCGGCTCCTGCACCACGGGAATAGTCGCGACGTCGATGGTTCTTGCCACCGGAGCCCCGTCATCGCCCGCATTGGAAAAAGAAAAGCGATGGTGAAGTTGCGCGGGAGCGGCAGCGCCTCGGTCCAGCGTGACGTCGATGAAGATGATCACGGAGTGGCCGGCGTCAAGGGTGCGCGATTTCCCGGTAGGGTCCGGCTCCAGGGAGAGGAGCACTTTTTCCACCGGAACCACGCGATTGTTTAGCGCGTCGCGGTCAAAGCTGGCCAGAGGTTTCGCTCCGTCGCCCAGCACGTCGATGGCGGTGACCTCAACCGGCCATGGCGCAAAATTGGTAAGGTGCAGCTCGTAAGCCAGCCGAATCTGCCCGTTTACGGCGATGGCTTGTGGCAAGGGGCCTACGGTAATGTCCACCGGGTAAGGCGAGTGCCTCTGCGCCGCGTCCGGGAAGGGAAGCAGCAAGCCGAGTATCGCCAGCGCGCAGGCGACCATCGCCAAAGAGCCCGTCATCGTCGCGCAAAAAAAAGTGCGTTCCGTTTGCTGGTGAGTAGATTGCACTGGGGATTGCACTTTGGTTTGGACTGGGGGCGGCACTGTAGGCCGCGCTACGCTGGTCGCCATGGTCCCTCGAGTATTGCTCCGCGCCAAGATATGCATCGCGTGAGGGCGGAATTGTATACCAGTTCCGAGAGGCTTCCCGGAATGGGAAAGCGCGGGATTGGAGGAGAGGGAAAAATTTTGCCCCACCACACCCCGGGAATTTGTAAGGATGTCAAAGGAAAGGGGTTGCGAGAAAAAGGGTTTGTAAGTGATTGAAAATGAAGGGGCAGGGAAAGTGGAGGGGCGAGGGTTTTTGGGCGGCTGCGAGACAGAAAGAGGGGTTAGACGGAGTTGTGGCCTGGGTGAGGAGGGGCGGCGGCCAATGGTCATAGGGTACATTAGCACGTCAAAGTTACAATGTCAATAGATAACTTTGTGGTACTAGTTTCGAATAGTCGGCGACAGTCTCCATGCGAAGGGGCGAAATCTGAAGAAGGCGCTCAACTTTACGGAAATCCGGATGGCAAGATGCATCGATATGTTCGACACTTGGCTGGAATAGTGGTCACACGAGTGAAAAAGAGTGTGCGTTCACTTACATCATTTAATTCGTAAGATAGAAGTTTCGATCATGTTTCATTTTCGTTTGCGTTCCGTTTCCTGACTTCCTATTCTAGTTAGTAAGTAGCCTTAAGAAGACAAAACTAATAAACTGTCGACATCTAGCTTCCACGAAGAATGTGACTGGTTAAATGTCTCATCATTTTGCGAGGTCGGTGTGTCAATCAGCTACATCCGAGAATCTGTAAAATTGCGCCTCTGGGGACGTGCTGGTGGCCGATGCGAATATGATGGTTGCAACAATCGCCTCTGGCTCGACTCATTGACTAAAGCGGAGTTCAACGCGGCATATATCGCCCATATTGTTGCTGACAGTCCCGGCGGTCCGAGAGGAGATCCGATTCTTTCAGAACAATTAAAGGCCGACATTTCAAACCTAATGTTACTTTGCGATAGTCATCACAGGCTAGTTGACAAAGTCGAAGTTGGGTTGCATCCCGCCGAGCGCCTAGCGGCAATGAAGAAGGCGCACGAGCAGCGCCTCGATGTACTGACCAGTATTACTGCAGAAAAACAAAGCCATATTTTGATCTACGGGTCCAACATCGGACTACAGAACGCGAAGATATCTTATGGTGGAGCTATGCGAGCGATGGTTCCGGAGCGGTATCCTGCTGAAGTCGTGCCGCTTTCTCTCGGTCTCAAGAATAGTTCATTCGAAGATAGGAGCGCCGAGTTCTGGAGTATCGAGTCCGAACAGCTTCGTAGTATGTTTCGTGCCTCAGTCAGACCACGTCTCCGCGCTGGCGACATTTCACATCTTTCTATATTTGCCCTTGCCCCCCAACCACTCTTGATTCTGCTCGGGACTCTCCTTTCAGATATACCCGCTGCGGACGTGTATCAACTCCACAGAGAGCCCCCAGGATGGTGCTGGGAGGCGCAACCAGAGCAGTTCGAGTACGTGCTTGAGGAGCCAGAAAGCTCAAAAGGGATCCCAGTACTTATTTTTGCATTAAGTGCTACCGTCACCGATGCGCGAATACACTCGACTTTGGGCGAGGATGTTTCAATTTGGCGCGTAACCATCCCGGATCCTCACAATGACTTCTTGAAGTCCAGAGCACAGGCTAACGCGTTTCGACAAACTGTCCGGCGCGTGATGGACAGAATTAAGGCGCGACATGGTGAACAAGCAAATATCCGTGTTTTCCCAGCGATGCCCGTCGCGCTGGCAGTTGAATTCGGGCGGTTGTTAATGCCAAAAGCCGACCTTCCTCTTGAAATATATGACGAGAATAAGGTATTGGGCGGGTTCGTTCGAGTCCTTGAAATAAATGGGCACTTAAAGGGGACAATTTAAGAATGCCGATTCACGAGAAGCACAATTTAGAGCAGATCCTGGTGAAAATTGGCTCAGCCCTGGACATCCCGGACTTCGTATATGAATACGCAGTTCTCAAATACGAAGGTGTGGGCGCGTGGCTTGCTGCCGGGGAGTCGGAACTAAAGGATTTCTCACCTGAGATATACCCGCAGGGCTCTTTTCGCCTCGGGACTGTCGTTCATCCCCTGGCGGTGTATGACTACGATATCGACTTGGTGTGTCTCTTAAATCGCACCAAAGAACAGACGAGTCAGAAAGACTTGAAGAACTTGGTGGGAAATCGCCTGAAGAAGAATCCAGAACTGAAAGGAATGCTTTCTCCGGGATGCAGATGTTGGCTGATCGACTATCCCACCGAATCAGGTATGCCGGGATTTCATATGGACGTCCTACCAGCCATACCGAACCCTGAACGTGGCCCAACGGGGATACTCCTGACTGACACCGAACTATTTAACTGGCAAAAAAGTAGTCCCAAAAAATATGCAGAATGGTTTTATTCACGCATGAAGGTAATCTTAATGGAAAAGCGCGCCGCCGCCGCAGTGGAAGCAAGGGTGGACGTTGAAGACATTCCTGAGTGGCAAATTAAGACCCCACTTCAAGTCGCAGTGCAGATATTAAAGAGGCATAGGGATATTTATTTTCAGAACTCTTCGAGCAATCGACCGCCCTCGATCATCCTAACGACGCTGGCAGCAATGGCATATCGACACCAGGCCACGGTCTATGATTCGCTTCTCGATATAGTTCTGGACATGTCGAAGCATGTAGAGCAAAGGGACGGCAAATGGTGGATCTCAAATCCCGTCGAACCCGAGGAGAACTTTGCCGACAGATGGAATCAGTATCCGGAACGGCGCGAGAGTTTCATGCAATGGTTGGGAAAAGCGCAGCAAGACCTATCAAATCTTAGCCTCAAACGCAGCCTGAATGAAACCATTGGCAGTTTGAAGGGCCCGATCGGGACCGAAGTAATGGAGAAGGTGGCCCATGGCCTTGGTCTGCGAAGTCCATACCGCCCTAGCCTCGTGCCCGCGTCATCAGTTCCAGCTCTGGGGGATATATCTCACCGTCAAAGTGCGCCGTGGCTCCGTCAGATTCAGTACCGAGCGACTGTGAGAGCATCTGTCTATTACAAACGAGAGAGCAAGAAAGCTCTTTGGCGTCTGGCGACTCGCTCGGTGCCGAAAAATGTATGGCTCAAGTTCGAACTCGAGACCGATACGCCCCGCCCTTATGAAATCGCGTGGCAGGTAGTTAATACAGGTAAAGAAGCAGCAGATGCAAACGATCTCCGCGGGCGATTCCACCAAGGAGACGGAATTCAGAATCGGATCCACTGGGAAAGTACCAAGTACAGGGGAACTCACTGGGTCGAAGGTTTCATTGTCAAAGGTGGCGTGATCGTTGCGACATCGACTCCGGTTTTCGTGAAAATTCGATAGTTAACCTGCTGACTTGGAGGGTTTGCTCGATGGCCACAATCGAGTTGTTTGTGACCCCGCAACGTTTGTACAGGTACTGGTCTCTGAATGACTATGAGCGTGAACTCGATGCTATCGAGGACGGTTACCTGTATTGCTCCGCTTATGAAGACTTGAATGACCCTATGGAGGGTTTATTCACTTCTATTCGCCTTCTGAGGAAAAGCGCGAATCGCCGCGCAATCCGAGATGCGGTTGTGAATAGAAAATCAGAGATCGGTCTGTGTTCGTTTAGTGAAGTCTTTGACAACGGATTGATGTGGGCTCACTAGCCCGGTCGAACCTCTTGGCGGAGGCGTTATAAGAGTGCGAGGAAAGGCGGAATGCGGCTTATTTTAGTTCGGCGCGGACTTCTACGACTATGCCGTCGCCGGTTTTGATTGGGTAGGCTTGGAGTTCGGTGGATTGGGTGCCGCGGATGACGACGAGTTTTAGTTGGCCGGTGGCGGAGCAAATGGAAGTGGAGCCGTGGCCGGCGGCATCGAGCGCGATGTGATCGTCGGAGGCTGCGGGATCGCAGGCCTTGATTACAATTTCGCCGGAAAAGTCTTCCGGCGCCACTACGGTCAGGCGTTCTGGGGCTCGTTTCGAGCCGCAAGAAAGCATTACGATGGAGCCCAACAGGCACAACCCGATGCGAAGATGTTTCGGCAACATAGGTCCCGGCTCCGTCAACTCAGTAGATCAATTATATAAGCGAAATTGCAAAACTAAAACGCGGAAAAACAAGTGGTGACCGCAGGCATTCGCACGCAGTCACCCTCGTTTTTTTCGCAATTACCAAGCTGCGCTGCGTGCGACAAATGTTGCTGCCGCGCTGCTGCTTCGCTTAGTGATGCCGATGCTCTTCTTCGCGTCCGCGTCCGCCACGGTAAGCGCCGCGCTCGCGTTCGCTGCGCTGGATCAGGCGATGCTGTTCGACGGCGCGATGTCCAGCGTCAAATCTGCGCACGCCGGGACCGTAGGGATGGACATAGGCACGGCGATTTACCCAATCGCGACGCCACGGCGAACCGCCGATAAAAACGTCATGGTGGCCCCAATCGAAGCGGCTGACGCCCCATCCCCAAGGACGGAATCCGACGCCGAGGCCTACACCGAAACGGAAGCTGATGGCGCCGCCGACAAAAAATCCCGGGCGAGGCCGCACGTAGACGACCGCGGGATCATAAAACGGGACGTAGAGGAATGCGGGGTTCACCGGCTCAATGGAAATGTACGGGCCGCCGCTGACGACCACTTGCTGATTGCTGCGGAGATAGCCGAAATCTTTCGCTTTCTGGCGCATTCTTTGCACCGCGTCCATCACGTCCTGGCGCTGCGCCAAGAAGGCGTTGCCTAAGTCGCTGGTCCAACCCTGGTCAGAGGCCATTTCGTCGAGCACGTTCGGGAAGGGGAGCAGCGCTTGGACGCTGGGATCCCAAGGTAGCTGGTCGTTGCTGATGGCTTGGGCGAGGGCGTTTCCGGTCAAATAGTGGTGCTGATCGGCCCATTGCGCGGCTTCTGGAATTTGGTCGGGAAATGTTGCCGCGGCCAAAACTTGTGCCAGCAGGGGATCGGGGTACAGCGCGATTCTTGAAACCATTTGGTCCAATTGATCAGGCGTGAAATTGGGCGGAGGGGCCTGTTGTTGCTGGTCTGGTGGCGGCTGCTCTTGCGCGAAACTGGCGCCGGCCAAGCAGCCTAGCGCCAACATTATGGTTAGGAAAATACCTGTGAGTTTCGCTGCTCGCTGCATATCGCTCTATCCTCCTCAGTTATTCAGGGCCACTTTACGGTGCGGCCCGGTAGGAATCCATACAGGGTATTCCCAAGCCGCCAAGTAACGATGCTTGGGGCTAAGAGATATAACCCGTTAAGGGGAAGGAAGTTGCCGGGGTGCTGGGCTATCTAAAAGCTTATTTACCAAGTGGGATTTATTGGATTTTGGCGCGTGGGAAGGGAGCTACGGAGAGGCTCAGTGGGACTGCTGCGCAGGCGCGGAGTAGAGAGACTGCGGAGCGGAGGCGGCGAATTTGGCTTTGGCGGTGCGCGAAGGCGTGCAGGTTCCAAAAAAAGTCATCCGACGCGGCGGCGCGATTCCCGATTTGGGACGACACAAGAAATTTTGTCGTGCGAGTGTTTCTTAACTTGACAAGTGCACATAATAGAGTATCGTCTGCGCATCGAGGGTCTCACGCGTCTCGTCCCAGGGCTTCGCCGGGAACGGTGGAGTTCGCAGACGCCGATTCGCGGAGTGTATGGACAAAATTCAGCGCTTGGTGGCGTTGGTCGGAAGCTTGTTTTTGGCAATTTTGCTGGCTGCGCTCGCCGGCTGCGGCGGCGGCAGCACGGCGCCCGCAGCGCAACTGTCTCCGGTGGTGCCGGATTTCGCGATTGCGATTTCTACGAGTTCCGTGAGCGTGGCGCAGGGCGCGACCAGCGCTCCGGTTACTCTGACGGTGACGGCGCAAAATAATTTCAGTGGAAACGTGCAAGTGACGCTGAGCGGATTGCCGGCGGGCGTGATCTCGAATCCGGTTAGCCCATTCAGTGTGGCAGCGGGTGTGGGCACGCCGGTGGTGTTTGGGGCGTCGTCGACGACTGCTACCGGCAGCTTTATGATTTCGGCGCAAGGCAGCAGCGGAGCGCTGTCGCATGCGGCGAGTTTGTCTCTGACCGTGCAGGCGGGCGTGGCGGCGGGGCCGGTGCCGAGAAGTACGTTTGCGAGGACGGATGCAAACGCGGCGCTGGATAATCCGGCGGGGGAGGCGTTGCACCGGCACATTGTTTACGATGCGCAGAACAAACATGTGTTTGTCGCGAATCGGGCGATGAATCGCGTGGAAGTATTTTCGAGCACGACGCAAACGCGAGTTGCGCAAATTAATGTGCCGGGAGCGAGCAGCGCAGAGATTTCCGCGGACGGCGCGACGGTTTGGGTGGGCACGGTGACGCAGCAGGCGGTGGCGATCGATTCGGCGTCGCTGCAAATTAAATCGCGGTCGACGATCCCGGCGGTGTCGCCGATTCCCAATGTAATTTTCGATCGTCCCGAGGAATTGCTGGCGTTGGCCAGCGGCAAACTACTGGTTCGGCTGCGGCAGCCGAATGCGGCGCAGGCGCTTTTGGGTTTGTGGGATCCGGCGGCGCAGACCCTGAATAATTTGACGGCGGTCGAGCCACAACTTTTTCAGAATGGCTTGGGAGCGATGGCGCGCACCGGGGATCACACGAAAGTGGTGATTGCGGCGAGCGACTCCAGCGGAGAGATTGCGATTTTCGATGCAAGTGGAAATGTTCTGGCGGGTCCGCACGGTCTGGGTGACGGAACGATTCCAGTGGTGGCGGCGAACGCGGATGGCAGCAGGTTTGCAGCGGCATTTGTTGCGCACGGCGTGACGCAGATCGAATTGTTTGACGGATCGTTCACGCCAGCGGGGCCGCCAGTTTTGCTGAGTGCGGGGAGCTTGGCTTTTTCTCGCGACGGAAGATTTTTGTATGCGGCGGAGAATTCCGCAACGTCGCCAGTAATTAGTGTTTTTGATGAGAAGACACTTGCGCCGCTGGGGCAAGTGGCCGATTTGTCGATTCAAGGCGTGCAATCGGAAATTGAAGATGTGGACGAGACGCAGATGGTGTTTGCGCTGTCTAATCGCGGAGTAAGTTTTCTGGACGCTGCGAATCCGTCTAATTTGCCGGCGACGGCGCCGATGTTTGCTTCCGCTCCGGTAGCGCAGCCCGCGGAAGGGCCGGCGGTTGGCGGCACAACGGTGGCACTGGCAGGCATGGGCTACGCGCAGCCGACGCAAATAAAATTAGGGACGCAGCAAGCGAACAATGTGACGTCTTCGGGCTCGACGCAAATTCAGGCGGTGTCGCCGCCGAGCGCGGTTACCGGCGCGGTGAATGCTACTGCATATTTTTCCAACGGCTGGCTGGCGATTGCTCCGGATGCGTTTAGCTATGGGACGCAAATTCTGAAAGTGTTGCCGAATGCGGGCGCGAAAACTGGCGGCGATAGCGTGCAAATTTATGGGTATGGCTTCGGGTCTGACACCAGCAAAATTGCGGTGAGCATCGGTGGGACGGCTGCTGCGGTGCAAAAAGTGGAAAATGTCAGCGGACTGAGCGCGTCGCTGGGCTTGGATGCGACATTTCCGTTTTCGCTGGAACGAATTACGTTGCAGACACCGGTGGGGACAGTGGGAAAGAATAATGTTATGGTCACCTCGCCGGCGGGGAGCGCGACTGGCGCGAACGCATTTCAGTATTTGCAGAGCGTGCAGGTTTTTCCGAAAGCGGGATTGTACAAATTTCTTTTGTACGATCAGCCGCGGCAGTGGATTTATCTGAGCGCGACGGATCATGTGGATACTTTTGACCTGGCGGTGCAACAATTTCACTCCTCCAGTATTTTTCCGCCGGGAGGGCCGCCGCCGAATGCGGGACTGAGAGGGCTTTCGCTGACTCCCGACGGGACGCAACTGGTGGTGGCGGATTTTGGAGCGCAGAAAATTTATCTGCTGAACCCCGATAGTGGAACCGGGAGTTCGGTCGTGGTAGGCGGCGTTGCTGGCTTTGCGGCGTCTGGCCCGGCGCGTGTGGCCGCGACCAGTACGCAAACAGTTTTTGTGGGGCTAAGCGGCGAAGGCGGGCCGTCCACGGCGTGCGCATCGTGTTTGTCGCAGCTGGATTTGACGGCGACACCGCCAACGATTCAGCCGGCGCCACAGCCGGAAGTTACGAGTATAGTTGGCGCGCCGCTGGTGCAAGGCAACGCGGCGGGCGACAAAGTGTTTGTGGCCTTTGGCGCGGCGCCGAGCGCGTCGGTAGCAGTGTGGAATGCGGCGGACCCGAATAATTTTACGACGTCGAGCGCGAACGAAGTGGCCAGCGATTTGGCCCCGGCCGCCGATGGAAGCGCGTTTGCGATGCGGGTGAACGGAGCGACCGAAACTCGCAGCGGCACGATGGCACTGCTGGCGACTGCAGCGTCAGCGGAGATCGAGCAAATACCGGGACGAATGATGGTTCCGGGAATTGCGATGCATCCTAGCGGAGCGCTGATTTACCAACCATTTTTGACGGGCGCTGCGCCCTCTGCGCCTGGGGTGGCGGGGAACAAGGGTGGCGTCGATATTCTAGACGCGCATAGTGGACGATTGCGGCTGCGAATATTTTTGCCCGAGCCGCTGGCAATGCTGGCTACGGATACGGATGGATTGCATGGACAATTTTTGACGATAGATGAAAATGGCGAGCGGATTTTTGCGCTGACGACGAGCGGGCTGACGGTAATTCAACTTTCGGCTGCGCCGTTGGGATTGGGGACGATTTTGCCGGCTAGCGGATCGGCGGCTGGCGGTACGACGGTCATTATTTCTGGGAGTGGTTTTCAGAGCGGAACGACGGTGACGATTGGCGGAAAAGCGGCAGCGGTGACGTTCAAGGATAAAAATACGATTAGCGTGGTGACTCCAGCGATGACGGCGGGAGCGCGGCAGATAGTGATTGCGAATCCGGATGGGGAGAGTTTTACGCTGGACGCGGCGTTTGCGGTGAATTGAGACGATGGCTGTTTCTTTTGCTGGTCATTCCTCTGCTTCCACTTTTTAGTTTAGGGTGCGCTTCGTGGTGTGATTTGGTAGCTGGACTGGGGTTGAGATCCTTCGGGTACCCTGGTCGGGTACCCTCAGGATGACAATGGTGGGGACGACAGTGAAAGTTTTAATGGAAAACCCCCACGTGCAACGGCGGCCCGTGGGGCACCCACAGGCATCGGACTAGGCGCGGAAATAGTCGGGGCGCCAGGTTTTGACGCGGAGTTTGATGGCTTTGCGGTTGTTTAGTTTTTCGCTGAGGACCTGGCGGGCGAGGGTGGGGAGTTCTTCGTCGCTGGCGAAGCGGAGAGCGACAAATTGATTGCGAGTGAACTCGGTGAGGCGGGATTGCAGGTCAGCGGGCAGCAGGCGCTGAAAACGGAGGAGTTCTTCGAGGCGGATCAGGCGATCTTGCACGGTGAGTACGAAGAGACGGGCAAACAAAAAGCCGAGCAAGATGGCGAGGGCGGTGAGAATATTCATGACGGCGTGTGGTGAAAAATGTCTTACTGCGGTGCAGATGGACCAGATGAAATTAGTAACCAGCACCGGTAACACGAAGAAATGAAATGGCGGAACGAGTCTCATGTGATTCTTAAAAGTTTGTTGAGTCAAGGCATTCTCCTTGCGGCCGAGAGATTGTAGCAATGACGATTCGAATTGACCTACATTAGTGGCATGAGTCAGCGGAAAAACCCCCACGTGCAACGACGGCCCGTGGGGCACCCAGAGGCGAAGAGAAGAAGTTGCTTGCTATTTGGTTAGTTCGTTTTTGAAGATGGCGCCGTTGTGCATCACGAAACGCACGTGGGAGAGGGCGTCGATATTTTTTAGCGGGTCTTCGGTAACGGCGATAACGTCGGCGTAGGCGCCCGGAGCGATTACGCCGATTTCACCCTTCATATCGAGCATGTCGGCGGCGCGAGACGTGGCGGACTGGATAGCGTCCATCGGCGTCATGCCGAGATTCACCATGCGGGGAAATTCCTGGGCGAGCGGTTCGGTCCACGGGATGCCGCCCATGTCCGTGCCAAAAATAATTTTCAAATGAGCCTGCATGGCTTTGCGGAAAGAAATTTCGTGAACGGCGGCGCGAGCGCGATCACGTTTTCCAGCGGCGGTATCGGCGGGCGCCCAGTCATCGTAATAAGGAGAGAGCGTGGGGCAATACCAAGTGCCCTGACGGGACATTTGCGCGATTTGCGCGTCGGTGATTTCGAGGCCGTGCTCGATGTAATCGCAGCCGCCGTCGAGGGCGCGTTGCAGGCCGATGCCGTTGTAAGCGTGGCAGGCAACTTTCTTTTGCCAACCGTGGGCTTCGTCGACGATGGCTTTCAACTCTTCGACGGTGAGCGTGGGCTGCGAGACAAGACGGCCTTGCTTATCGGTCCACGAGCGGTGGGTCATGTAGACCTTGATCCAATCGGCGCCGTGATCGAGTTGCTGACGAGCGGCTTTGCGGGCTTCGACGGGGCCGTCGATAATTTGCGCGCCTTTGGGCATATCCAGTTCGGGAGCGTAGCCTTCGAGATTGTAGCCGCCAGTGCTGGAGATGGCGCGAGTGGCGGCGAAAAGGCGCGGGCCGGGAATGGTGCCTTCGGCAATGGCTTGCTTGATTTCGACGTCGCCGTAACCGGCGCCTTCGGTTTCGAGATCGCGAAAAGTGGTGAAACCTTGTTCGAGCGCGCGGCGGCAAGCGAAGGTGGCGCGAGCGGCACGGAGTGCGATGCCGGCGTTGAGAATGTTGGCGTCATAGCCGCCCTTGGCGGGATCTTCGCCCCAGAGAAAAATGTGCGTGTGGGAATCGATTAAGCCGGGGAGAACCGTGGCGTTGGAGAGATCGATGATAGTGGCGCCATCTGGAATTTGCGCGGAGGCGGCGGTGATTTTCTCGATGCGGTCCCCACGGACGAAAATCAGTTGATTGGCTAGAGGTTTGTCGCCTGAGCCGTCGATGAGAGTGCCGGCGCGGATTACGGTGAGAGTTGCGGGCGGAGTAGTTTGCGCGCGGAGAAATCCGGCGAAAGTGAGAAGAGTGATGAGTGTTAGGAATGATTTACGCATGACGGCTCCTGAACAGCGAACGCATCTTGCCGCAAGCGAGGGCGGTTGGCAAGGGTGGGGGATGGCTGACTAACTGGAATAGGTGAGGGGCGAGGTTGCGCCGCTTTTGTCGCGTAATTCCACCACGAGGCGGTGAACGGAGCCAACGCCGTCAATATCGGCGAAAATAGGGATCTCGCCGACGGAGAAGCGACTTAGACCTCGATTCGGCTGCCGTCTTCCCGCAATGATCGGATATTTTGGACCGAACCAGAGCGTGCCCGTTTCGGAGCCTTCCTGTTCGATGCTTGGAATGGAGTTGAGAAAGGTCATGCTGGTCTTTTTCTTGAGACCATCTTGAAGAACCATGACGCGGCGATTGGTGACGGCGTAATAAGTTCGTCGCTTCAGCCAGGCGTCCACGAAAAATCTTCCCCAGACCATATAATTGCCTATAAGTAAGAACGGAATTCCCCAAAGCTCCATGAAAAGATCCGGTTGCTTGTTGGCCGATGTGCCGAAGATTTCCATCGCGCTGAGTTCCCAGAAAACGCAGAAGCCGGTCCACACGAGGGAGAAAGGGATCATTACCCAATCGTCGGAATGGAAAATCACTTTTGGGTCCGGCACCCCCGCCCAGTAGATATTTTCGTCGTTCAATAGTTCGTGTTGAATTCGTTGGGCGGCTTCCGGATGGATAGTGTTCACTCTGTTTTCTGGACTCCTTGGTGAAAAATACTTCTCAAGCGCGAATGTAGAAGGGTTGGCGAGTTGTGTCTATTAAAAAATACAGAATTATCAAAAACTTTGGTTACGAAAAAAGTTTTTGTTGAGCGCACGCGAGTGGAAGGCTGGCGGCGCATGATTGATTAGTTGCGGTGGAGTTTAAAAGAATAAGAAAAATCCAAAGGCAAGAGGTCCGATGCGCGGCGCACCGGATGGGCACGATGTATCGTGCCCCTACTCTAACCGCGTCCGTAGCCGAAGCTGGATGCGAACGGTGGGGTTATTCTTCGCGGAGGATGCGCATGGGTTGGGTGCGGGAGGCGCGATGGGCGGGGATAAGGGAAGAGGCGGCGGCGACCGTTAGGACGATGGCGATAACGGTGGAAAGAGTGGTGACGTCAGTGGGAGAGATGGAGTAGAGGAGGTTGGACAGGATGTGGCGGAACACGATGGCGAAGGCGACGGTGAGGATAGCGCCTGCTGCGCAGCCCGCGGAGGCTACTCCAAAACCCTGGAGCAAGAATTGTTTCAGTACTTGTTTTTGTGAAGCGCCTAGAGCCAGACGAAGAGCTACTTCGCGGCGGCGAAGAGTTACGGAATAGTTGAGCGTGCCATACAGGCCGACGCAGGCGAGAGAGATGGCGGTGAGCGCGAAGAAAGTGAGGAGTACCGTGCGGAGACGATCTTCGGCGAAGGTGTCGTCGAGCTGGTCCTGGAGTGGAGCGATTGCGAAGACCGAACGAGAGGGCTCGATTTCGTGGAGTTTTTCGCGGATGGTTCCAACGACGGCGGTGGGAGCGATGCTGGAGCGGACCAGATAGAAAGGATCGGGAACGGGAGAGCTGGTGCACCAGTAAACGATGGGGCCAGGCTCGCGATTGATTCCGTTTTCGCGAGCGTCAGCGACGATGCCGCGGATTTCGCCCATGAGAGGGAAAGCTTTCTCGGAAACCTGAAGGTGATGGCCAATGGATGTGGATTGCGAGAGGAAAGTGTCCGCGAAATTGCGGTTGACGAGAATGTTGAGATTACCCGGGTCGGCGGATTCGCGGCAGAGATCGCCAGCGAGAAGAGGAATTCGCATGGTAGCGAAATAACCAGGGGAAACGAAGCGCGATTCGGCGACGATTTTGTGTTGCGGATCGACTTCACCTTCGAGAACTTTTAGCTCGGTTTGCGAATGATCGGGAATGCCGGGAAGACTTGCGGCGATGGCGCTGGATTCGACGCCAGGAATAGTGGCTAGAGCGTCGATGGTGCGATCGATGCGCTGGGTGAGTCCTTTCATGTCGGCGGTTTCCGCCCAAGAGGCGCTGACGTGAAAGCTGAGGACGCGAGAAGCGTCGAATCCGGGCGAGATGCGGCCGAGAGCCTGAAAGCTACGGAGCAGCAGGCCAGCGCCGGCGAGAAGAGTTACGGCTAGAGCGACTTGAACTCCTACTAAAAGCCATTGCAGAGGGCGGCGGCCAGAAACTTGGGTGCGGCTGGATTGCGCGAGCGAACCGGAAAGATTGGTGCGCGTACTACGAATGGCGGGAAGAAGTCCGCAGAGAAGAGTGGCGATCACGGAGCACAGAAGAGAGTAGAGCACGATGGAAGTGTTCAGATGAATTTCTTCGACGCGCGGGAGATCGGCGGCGAGCGCGCGGAAAACGCGAGACGCAGCGGCGGCGACTGCGAGGCCGAGAGCGGCTCCGGCGAGCGCGAGGACGAAGGATTCGGTGAGGAGCTGGCCGATGAGCGTGGAGCGAGAGGCTCCGAGAGAAAAGCGGACGGCGATTTCGTGACGGCGCTGGGAATCGCGGGCGAGGAGCAGGGCGACGATATTGGTGCAAGCGATGATGAGGAGAAGAGAGACGGAGCCGAAAAGAATCCAGAGAGAATTGCGCACGCCGGCGATGGTGAGTTCTTTGAGCGGATCGATGCCGATGGCGAGATCGGCGTCGGTGAGCGGATATTGTTTGCCGAGCTGCGATTGAATGGAGGCGAGATTAGCGCGTGCCTGATTGATGGTGACGCCGGGCTTGAGACGGCCGATCACCGTGTACCAAGTGGAACTCCTGTTGCCAGCATTGGCGGGAATGACGTACCAGACATCAACCTCGCGGACGGGAAACAGGAACGAGGCAGGCATTACGCCAACGATGGCGGGCGAGAACGTGCCCATGCGGACATGCTTTTCGAGGATATGCGGGTCGGAATGAAAATGATCGCGCCAGAGGCGGTCGCTGATGAGGACAGCGGGCGGTCCGCCGGGTTGCGACTCGGCGGGAGAAAAATCGCGCCCGATGGCGGGATAAATTCCCCAAACTTGCAGGAAGCGCGGAGCGACGAGCGCTTCCGTAATTTTTTCCGGAAGCGCGCCGGAGGTTTCCGATGCGTCTTCGGTGTAATAACCGGTGAGGGCCTGGAAGGTGGAGTTGAGGCGGTTCCAGTCTTCGACGCGGAGGGGAGCGACGAAAGTTTGCGGAGATTTTATTTTGGGATTGGATTGCTCGAGTTTAACGATTTGGTCGCCGTCGGGATAGGGGAGCGGGCGGAGGAGAATGGCGTCGATGGCGGAGAATACGGCGCTGTTTGCGCCAATGCCGAGAGCGAGAGTGAGAATTACGGCGGCGGAAAAGGCCGGAGATTTGCGAATGAAACGCAAAGCGGATTTCAGATTGGAGAATGCGGTTTCGAGGAAGGGGAGGCGGTGGACGTCGTAGAGTTCTTCGCGGATTTGCGCGCGTCCGCCGAATTCGAGAGTAGCTTGGCGCCGGGCTTCGTCGGTAGACATGCCGGCGGAGATGTTGGCTTGGGTGAGTTCGTCGATGTGGAAGCGGAGTTCGGAGTCGAGCTGGGAAGTTAGCGCGCGTTTCTGTTTACGTTTGCGGGAGAGGAAATCGGGCAAGGGCATTTTTGCGGCTCCTATTCAGCGGTGCGGAGAATTTGTGTGATGGCTTGCGCCAGGCGATCCCAGTTGAGCTCTTCGCTAGCCAGTTGTTTGCGGCCTTTGGCAGAGAGTTGGTAGAACTTGGCTTCGCGGCTGTTGTCGGATTGGCCCCAGTCAGCGGAGAGCCAGCCGCGTTTTTCGAGGCGATGGAGGGCGGGATAGAGGGAGCCTTGGCGGACGTACAGGACTTCCTTGGAAATTTGGCGGATGCGGAGAGAGATGCCGTAGCCGTGGATCGGGCCGAGGGCGACGATTTTGAGGATGAGCATGTCCAGGGTGCCTTGCAGGAGGTCGGATTTGTCGGGTGGCATATTTACTCCTAGACGTTCGACACATGGAAAAGTTAGGTGGTTGCTTGGGACACGGCGGGTGAGTGTGATTTGCGGTGGAGGAACGCCTGATCTGAGGGCGGCTTCAGACAGCAGATCCCACCCGCGAACGCCGCGGGATGACAGTTGGTTGCTGGGGGTGCGAGGGAAGAGCGACGGAATCGCGACGAGGGCGTGGTTGTTACGTGCTTAGGAGGTTAGGGTAGATGCGGGAGTAAATGTGTTCGTTCGCCCAGAGGGTGAGGGGGAGGGCGGCTAGGTCGTCGACGATTGGGACGGCGTTGCCGTCTTTGGTGAGGTCGATAGTGCGGAGATAGAAGTGGCAGGTGTCGCAGGCTTCCACGCGGATGTGAGGGAGTTGCTCGGCGGTGTAGACGGGAAGGCTGCGTTCGGTTTCTTCGGCGCAGGCCGGGCAGAGGATGCGGCGGAACTCCCACTCGCGGAGACAGAAAGAGCAGAGGAGGAAGCGTTTGCCGCCGTCGCCTTCCTGGCGGAGGACGCCGAGAAGTGGAGGCGAGGAGCAGATTGGGCAGGAGTGCGAGGAAGCGTTGGGCGGAGGAGGGGCGACGTGGGCGGCGAGGAATTCAGCGTAGGGCTGAAGGAATGCGGCTGGGAAAAAAGCCAGCAGGGGATTGGCGAGGGGATTTTTGGGTGAGTGCGATGCGTTTTCGGTAGATGCGTGGTGCGAAGAGGCGGAGGCCGATGGGGAACCGGGGAGTGATGCGGAAGCGGCGGCCGGTTCGGACAGATTATCGTTTGCAGACGACGAATCGGTCGAGGATGCGGGATCGATGACGGAAAGGTGTGCGGTTAGCAGCGACTGACGGAACGCGGGAGATTGCGATTGCAGATCGCGAGCCGCAGTGGCGAGGGGAGCGGGAGCGACGCGTTGGATTAGGACGAGAAATTTTGGGAAGTGAGGAAGGATTGTGGAGACGTCAAAGGCAGCGCGAAAAGATTCCGCGGCGATGGAATTCAAGCGAAGAGAATTGGTGGCGCGGATGGTGGCGTGGAGATCGCGCTGGAATTCGGCGATGTGGCGATAGAGAGCAAGGATTTCGGTTGCGAAAGGTTGCTGGGTGGCAAGACGATCGGCGCGGCGGATGCGCGCGTCATAGGGGCCGGTCATCTGGCGGGCGGGAGAGGATCGTCGGGACGGCGGCGAAGAGCGTCAATGCGGTCGTTTTCGATGCGATCGCGAAGTACGCCGGAGCGTTCATCGCGTGGCTGACCGGTGACGGCGTCGTACCAAAGGCGATGATGAGTGCGAGCCCAGGCGGGCGGAACGACGCCGCGAACCATGCCGTCAAAGCTGCCGCGGACTAACGCGGTGCCCATGTACACGTGAATAATCATGGCGCCGATGGTGACGAGAGCGGCACTTACGTGGAGCAGCACGGCGGCGTAACGCAGCCAGCGCAGGCTCCAGGGGATGGACTCCACAAACCAAAGGCCAACGCCGGAAAGTAGCAGGACGAGCGTGGCCCAGAACATGACCCAATAAAAAAGTTTCT
>DASXMB010000073.1:0-36967 GCA_036495905.1 Candidatus Acidiferrum sp. | reverse complement strand
GCCTTAATCAGGCATGTGCCTGAAGTGTGGAGGAAGGTTTGAGCCAGTCGGCAAAGCGCGTCGCGCCGAGTCGTGCGTCGTCTCCGGGAAGAAGGGTGTTCTCGCTCAGTTCCACGCCATAGTAGCGCGCGAGGGTCAGCGACGACCTCGCGCGGATCCTTCCATGCGGCTAGACCTCGCCGGACGAGTTCATCGAGACGAAACTTTTCCGGCCCCCCAACTTCAACGGTGCCGTTCACTGGTGAGCCCGTCGCGACCCGGCCTACCGCAGTTGCCACATCGTCGGCCGACATGGGCTGGATGAGCGCAGCTGGCAGACGTACTTTGTTGCCGTCGGTGGAAAAATCGGCGATGCCCTTGACGAATTCGAAGAACTGCGTCGCGCGAACGATCGAGTAGGGGATTGAGGAACCTTTAATCAAATTCTCCTGAGCAATTTTTGCCCGGAAGTAACCGCTTTCGAGCAGACGCTCAGATCCTACGACGGATAACGCAACGTGATGTCCCACGCCCGCGGCCGCTTCATAGTCGAGGAGGTTACGGGTTGATGTGTCGAAGAACTTCATTACCGCCGCGTCTTCCCACGAGGGAGAGTTTGATACGTCAACGACCACCGATGCACCCTTCAGCGCCTCGGCCAGTCCCTCGCCGGTGAGAGTGTTGACACCCGAATTGGGTGACGCGGCCACCGCTTCGTGCCCGTGCTCACGAAGCTTGTTGACAAGCTTTGAGCCGATGAGACCACTGCCGCCGATCACTACGATTTTCATTTTGTTCCTTCCTTTCATTTTCGGTGCTGGGATCGGAGCCCCATTTTGCCTTTGATGCGGGCGAAATGGCCAGGTTTTTGAAATCCGGGATCAACTTCGATGAAGTACAAGAAATTTGTAAGCCGCCCGCGTGCAAAGAGCCGAGTGAATGTCGTGCCGAGGTCGAGGTCTTAGGAGTTCGTTGTAAGACGGGAATGCTTCAGAAGCAAGCTTATCTGGCTTGACTTTATTTCGCGCTGGGTTTCGCCGCGGACGACAGACGGGCGAGGTTTTTCCTGAAGTGTTCCAGATTCGGGTCGCCACTCGCTTCGGCAAGCGACAGCGCTTTCTGATAGCTGGCAAGGGCCTCATCCTTCTTTCCGGTCTGGTCGAGCCCGTCGCCGAGACTGTCCCAAACGTTTGCAGACTGTGAGTACAACTCTGTGTTGTACCGGAACGCCGCAAGTGCCGAACCAATCTCCTTCATCCGCAGGTACTGGTAGCCGAGTTCATTCACTACGCCCTCCGGCGGGAGCGCCGCGTAACCCAGGTGCTCGCCCCACTTTGTGTAGTAGGCCTTTACGTCATCGAGCGACCCGTTCAAGGAATTGGTCTGCGGATCACGCGGAAAGCTCCAGCCGACGAAAACCATGCGGAGTGCGTCGAAGTAGCTCTTGACCACCACGGTCTCGTGGGTCTCGGTCGGGTACACGGCCGAGTCCCACCGCAAAAAAGCATCCTTACGCGCATGGAGCGCGCGGGTGAGCGCATCGACGCCCGCCTCCATTTTCGTTTCCGGGCCCTCGTCCCCTCGCGTGAAAAAGAGCGCGCGAGCCTTTACCTCGGGACCGGTAAGAAAGGGCACGAGCTGGTTGAGTTCCTTGCTGTCGTCCCAGGCGAGCCATGGACTCGCCGCGATGATTGCCTGGAAAAGCGTCGGCCTCACGCGCATCGCGTGCAGCGCGAAGTTGCCGCCGGCCGAAACCCCGGCAAGAATCCGGAGCGGCGCCGTGCGGTAGTGGGACTCTGTCCAGGGGATCAACTCCTTCTCGATGAATTCGAGGAAATGATCTGCATTGCCGCTGTTCGGAAACGGGATGGTACGATCGCCATTCTTAAAGTCGGCGCGGGTCGCGTAGAGGTCGCGCGTCCGGTCGGGATTTGTGATTCCCACGATGATGATCTCTGGGATGAGGCCATTGCGCGCGAGGAAGGCAGCGGTAGTCCACGTATGGTCAAACTGCCACGGGCCGTCAGTCAGATACAGCACCGGGTACCTCTGGGCGCTTCGTGCGTATGACGCGGGCAGCGACACGAAGATCGTCCTGTCCTCGCCCAAAATCTTCGAGGGCAGCGTCAAGCGTTCCCCGCCGGGGACTGTGGCCGCTTTACTGGGGGCAGTCATCGCAATGGAAAGAACAAGCGCGGCTAAAAAACAATGGCGACGCATCAAGGTCCTCCGAGGTGTGCGGAGGTTTAGACGATAGCTGTGTCTAGCGGTTAGGGGAACGGTGGCTGTCCATAGTGCGCGGCGGCTTTACATCCAATTGGTGCCGAAAGAGTAGAGTTGGTGCTTAAAGGTGGGGGTCTTTGGTGAAAAGTTGCACTCCCTTTTGCTGGTCTTTGGAACAGTAGTTTTGGATGAGGAGGTGGAGTAGCGTGTTGCACTGTAAAAGGCTGTTTCCCGGGCGTGTCAAAGGGCAGTGCTGTCGGTTTTGAAGGGTCGATGGTAGGCGATCGGTGTGGGAGGCTTGCGGGTGCGGCGAGCCTTTTGGGAGGCGCAAAGTGTTTTGCGATCGTTGTGGATTGAATTTCCTGCCGAAGCAATCGGTGTGCAGCCGATGCAAGATGTCGGCAACGCGGCACTGGTTCCAACTGATGAGTTTGATGACGATGATGCTGGCCCTGGCGTGCAACGCGCTGGTGGCGACGCTGTTGCTGCCGCGATTGATTGACGGCGGTCACAGCCGGATGGTGTTTCGCGCGTGGCTGTGGTTTGACCATAAAGCGGCGCTATACGGATGGGTGCCGCTGGCGGCGGGGCTGCTGGCCTGGGATTATTTGGTATGGAAGGAAGCGCGACCGCGAATCAAGGGATGGTTCACGCGAAAATTGCTGACGTTTTCTTTGGCTGCGGGGGTGGCGCCGATGTTGCCGTGGTGGGTTCCAGCAGGGCAGCCGCCGGGACAATTTTTGGCGATGATTGGGAAGTATCCGGGATTGCCGGCGGTGCTGGCGTGGGCAGTGGTGCTGATTGTGATTGTGCTGTTGTGCAGCGACGCGGAGTCTCGGGATTATTTGCTGGGACATGGGAAAGCGCTGAGCATGGTGAGTACGGGGATGTTGTTGGTGGTAATGACGATGACGATGGTGGGTTGGTCAGTGTCGCACTAGGCTGATGGGGATCGCGCAATGCCCGGTCCGTGGCAGTCGTTGGAAAAGTTGAGATCCTTCGTGCCCCGGCGAAGGACACCTCGGGGCCTCAGGATGACAGTGTCGCGGTGAGGCGAAGTCTGAGTACGCGGATAGACTTACTGCGAAAGGTGCCGATCGGGAGATCGGCGTGCCCGGGAAGGACGCGGGCCGATAAATTTTGGCTAAATTGCGCTATATACGGTAGCGTACATTGGACGGTCGGCCGCGTCGGTACCATGACCGCCGTGTAACTACAGTGAACACGGTATGCAATTTTAGTTGCGCACAGGCGCAGAACGCGTTTCAATCTTTCGGCGGAGTGGGATGCGTCCCCCCATTTCTTTTCAAGAATCCACTCCAAACTTGCCCAGACGATGTAGCGTGATTCCGCGTGCGCGGAGTCGCTGTCCATCCGTTTGAGCAAGTGGCTTGACGGAGAGACGGGAATGCCAACGACAATTTTGATCGCGGACGACCACGAAGTGGTGCGGCAAGGGGTGCGCATGATTTTGCAGGGGCTGCCGCAGTGGCGAATTTGCGGGGAAGCGATCAACGGACGAGATGCAGTGGAACAGGCCAAGACGCTGGATCCGGACATCATCATCATGGATTTGACGATGCCGGAGATGAGCGGAATCGAAGCGACGCGGGAACTTGGCCGGCAGAGGATGCGTCCCTCGGTGCTGATTTTCACGATGCACGAAGCCAAGAATCTACCGGAGACGGCGCGCAATGCAGGGGCGAGAGGATTGGTATTGAAGTCCAGGGCCTCTCAGGATCTGGTGTCGGCACTGCAAATCCTGGCAGAGGGTGGAACGTTTTTTTCGACAATGTCGCCCGACCCGTCGCCGGAGGGCACGCGGCAAGACAGTCCACAGGCAGACGCATAAGGTCGGAAACTAAAACTTGAAAATGATGCGAAGGAATTTTGCGGAGAGATTTTAAGGAAAAGAGAGAAGCCGTCCCAGCCCTACCGCCTCGATCTCTCGAAAGCGTACCAGCTTCCCTCTTCCCCAGCGGAACTTAGTAACCCGCAGGTGGATAGTGGCAGAGGCGAGTTTTTCCATCCATACGCGAAATCCAGTATGTAGCTGGTGAATTTACTGTACGGCTTGGCAACGGCCCAAACGCAGGTTTTCAGCTGGACCTGTGCTTCACCCGTTCTCTAGCGTCGGAAAGCGGCACTCCCAAACTCCCTTGGAGCCCAGAATTAATGCGTGGCGGCTTTGGCGCGACTGCTGATGGTTTCCACGGTGGTTTGGTGATCCTGGTCGAAAATCAGGTATTCACCAGGGGAAGCAGTGGCAAGCTCTTGCAATCGAAGATGCGCGGAGTGTAAATCGGCTACCGCTTCGATCCAAATAATATTGCCGTCAGGTTCCCGTTTGAGGAGGTCGAATGGGGCGATCATGGTGCACCTCTAGAACCTCTACTCTTGGATAAATCCAATGAGGCAGCGTTTCTGCCCGGGCGGGATACAAGAGAGTAGAGGGGACGAATCTTAAGCCCCTTTTTCGAAATTTCATAGTACTAAATTGGAACGAGGCAGGGTGGGCGGAAAGCAGGAACTCCCCTTGGTTGGGTGGCGGCGGCAAGCTGCTGTGCTCCAAGATGTACGCCAAGAGATGTTTGCCGCGCGCGGAAGGAAAAGAAACGGGCTTTCGCGATCGCGAAAGCCCGTCTGGTCCAAATTGCGAAGAGGCGGCGACGAGTCGCCACACCCCAAGCTGCGACGCGCCATCGTGCGGCTGCTAGAAACGGATGTAAGGGCCGAAGGCCACGCGCAAATTGTTATGGGTGCCGTTGTTGAAATACATTTCGTCGCCGACATCGAGACGAAGGCCGACAGGTCCCCAGTGGCCTTCGACACCGCCGCCGGGATAGAGCACGCCGTTCACATTGCGAGCACGCAAGCTATCGACGCTGCTGAAGAAAGTGCCGAGGGTGGCGGGAGAGTCATCGAGACGGAAATCGACGAAGCCGCCTTTGAGAGTGACGAAAGGGTGTACGGCGGAGTGACCTAGATTCAGCTTAGGGCCGAACTCGCCGTGAAGAGCGCGGAGGCCGGTGCGCTGAATGGTGACGGAACCGGTGCCGGTGTCGACAAAGTTTTCGGTGAAAGCTTGATCGAAGTCGTAGGACATTTCTCCTTCAAACTTTAGATAGCGATAGCCGACAAAAGCGACCCGGGCGCCGACACCGACGAGATTGGTGTGGGTCTGGGAAAGTCGAAAGTAATCGGCGAAGGCGCCGACCTGGAAGTGTTCGGTGTCGGTGCTCTGCGCGGAGGCGAATGGAGCGAACCAACCGACCAGCAAGAGTAGAAAAGCAACACGCTTCATTTTGGTGTTCTCCTTAGGATTGGAAATAACAAGACAACAAAGCGAGTGGGCTGGCTCCGGGGAGGGCGGATGGCTCTGCTTCAGGGCGTTTTGATGCGGAGAAAAAACTGGGCGGTTGCTGGGCGGGGAGCAGCGGAAGCGAAGATGAGGAACAGCGAACACAAAACTACAGGATTTTTGAAAAACCACTACAGGAATGCCTGTAGGAATCGGCGAGAAAACTTATTTTTGGCTCAGTTTTATTGCGCGGCGGGGTTGTCAGCGGCGTTGATTCGTGGATAATGTGCAGATTCCACTGAAGCAATTGCGCGACGCAGTCCAGAAATCCAGGGTAGTTCCGCGAAAGGATTTTTCGAGCGACCATGAAGAAAAGCCGGAGCAAGGGCGACAACGCAGGGGCGACGCTGCAAAAGTGTGCCACCGGAATTAATGGCTTCGACGAAATAACAGAAGGCGGGCTGCCGAAAGGGCGTCCGACGATCGTGTGCGGCGGACCGGGGTGCGGAAAGACCATGTTCGCGCTGGAATTTTTGGTGCGGGGCGCGACGGAATTTAATGAGCCGGGCGTATTGATGACGTTCGAAGAGACGTCGGAAGAGATGGCTCGGAACGTGTCGTCGCTGGGCTTCGACTTGAAGACTTTGGCGAAGCGTGGAAAATTGTCGCTGGATTACGTGCGGATTGAGCCGAGCGAAATTCAGGAAACGGGCGAGTACGATCTGGAGGGATTGTTCATCCGGCTGCAGCACGCGGTGGATTCGATTGGAGCGAAGCGGGTAGTGCTGGACACGCTGGAGGCAGTGTTCTCTGGATTTTCAAATGAGGGGATGTTGCGCGCGGAAATCCGGCGATTGTTCCGCTGGTTGAAGGATCGCGGACTGACCACGGTGGTGACAGCGGAGCGCGGCGAAGGTACGCTGACGCGTTACGGGCTGGAGGAATACGTTTCCGATTGCGTGATCGCGCTGGATCATCGGGTGACGCAGCAGATTTCGACGCGGCGAATGCGGATTGTGAAGTACCGGGGATCGGCGCATGGGACGGACGAATATCCATTTCTGATCGATGAGAAGGGATTTTCGGTCCTGCCGCTGACGTCGGTGCGGCTGGACCACGCGGTGTCGAATGCGCGAGTGCGGTCTGGAATTCCAGACCTGGACGAGATGTTGCAAGGGAAAGGATTTTATCGTGGGACGTCGGTGATGGTGACGGGGACCGCGGGGTCTGGCAAGTCCAGCATGTGCGCGAGTTTTGCCGATCGGACCTGCAAGGATGGGAATCGTTGTCTGTATGTGGCGTTCGAAGAGTCCGCGGATCAGGCGACGCGGAACATGCGGTCGATTGGGATCGATCTGGAGTCGCATATGCGGAAAGGATTGCTGCGATTTGAAGCGTGGAGGCCGACGCAGAGCGGGCTGGAAACGCACCTGCTGAAAATTCACAAAATGGTGGAAGAGCACAAACCGTTCACGGTGATTGTGGACCCGATCACGAATTTGATGGAAGGGAATTTCAACGAAGTGCACTCGATGCTGATGCGGCTGCTGGATTTTCTGAAAGCAAAACAGATCACGGCGATGTTTTCGACGCTGACGCAAGATGGCGGGCAAATGGAAAAGACGGAAGTGGGCGTGTCGTCGCTGATCGATACATGGATTTTGCTGCGGGATGTGGAATTAAACGGGGAGCGCAACCGGCTGATGTATTTGCTGAAGTCGCGCGGGATGGCGCACTCGAATCAGGTGCGGGAATTTGTGCTGACGAATAAGGGAATACACTTGGTGCCCGCGTATGTGGGCGCGGGAAGAGTGCTGACGGGATCGGCGCGGCTGACGCAGGAGGCGCAGGAGAAAGCCGAGCAGATGGTGCGAAATCAGGAAACCGACCAGCGGCGCAGAGAATTGGAGCGGAAGCGGGCGCAACTGGAGATGCAGATCGAAGCGCTGCGATCGGAGTTCACGGAAGCGGAGACGAAGGCGGCGGCGTTGATCAAGCAGGATGAACAGCGAGAGCGGAGATTGTCGGATGATCGGCAGGAAATGTCTCGGAAGCGTAGAGTTAAGACGACGAGTGGCGAAGGGCGGGCCGGGCGGAAGGGCGCACGTGAAAACTAATCAAGGTGCGAAACGGGCGGCGAACAGGGCTGGAAAAGGAACTTCGGCCAAGAAGAACGGCGCGGCACAGAACGCGGATGTATTAGCGGCCGGGGGGTTTTTCGAGTTGCGGCTGTACGTCGCCGGGCAGACGCCGAAGTCGGTTGCGGCGCTGGCGAATTTGAGGAAGATTTGCGAGGAACATTTGCTAGGGCGTTGCAAGTTGCAGGTGATTGACTTGATGAAGACACCGCAACTGGCGCAGGGCGATCAGATTCTGGCGATACCTACGCTGGTAAGGAGCTTGCCGAATCCGATTCGGAAGATTATTGGGGATCTTTCGGACACGGAAAAAGTGCTGGTGGGGCTGGACGTTCGCGGCAAGGAGGAACTGAAATGAAGGCGCGGCGGCGGGCGAAGAGTGCGAAAGGCAAAAAGCGCAAGCAGGAAACATATATTTTGCGTCTTTATATAACCGGGCAGACGGCGAGGTCGTTGCGATCGGTGGAAAATTTGCGAGCGCTGTGCGAGAAACACCTGAAGGGCCGGTTCGAGTTGCAGGTGATCGATATTTGCCAGCAGCCGGCGCTGGCGGCGGAAGGGCAGATTATTGCCGCGCCGACACTGATCAAAACGACGCCGCTGCCGTTGCGACGGCTGGTAGGAGATTTTTCCGATCAAGGACGGGTGGTGCTGGGACTGGATATACGGGTTGCGTAGGAATGATTGAGGCAGGAGCAAGGCCGTGAAAAAGAAGAAGAAAGGGTCCAAGCCACAAAAGCAGTTGGCGGAATTGCTGGCGCGGGTGTCTGAACTGGAAGAAACGCTGCGGGCGATACGCATGGGAGAAGTGGACGCGGTGCTGGTGTCCGGGCCGGCGGGCGAACAGGTGTTTACGTTGCAGGGCGCGGAGCATCCTTACCGGTTGCTGGTGGAAACGATTGATGAGGGAGCGGCGACGCTTTCTGAAGATGGGACGGTGTTGTACTCGAACAAGAGTTTTGCGGCGATTTTCAAGGCGCCGCTGGAAAAATTTATCGGTGCGCCGCTGCAGAGTTTTGTCTTCGGGGAAGGCCGGGCGGCACTGCAAAGATTGCTGGACGGAGGCAAAGATTGCAGCATACGCGGCGAAATCCGGCTGCAGGATGGAGCGGCTAGACCGCGCACGGTGCGCCTGACGCTGAGCCCGAATCATGAGCTGGGACTAGATACGATTTGCGCGGTGGCTACGGAACTAACTGAACTGGTCGAGACGAATGAAGCACTACGAGTGACGGAAATGTCCCTGCGGCAACTTTCCGCGCGGCTGCTGCAACTGCAAGACGAAGAACGCCGGCGCATCGCGCGAGACTTGCACGACATTACCGGGCAGAAGATTGCGATTCTGTCGATGGCGCTGGACCGCTTAACGCGCCAAGTGGATCCGAAAAAGAAAGATGTGCGGGAAACGCTACGAGAAAGCCGCGATACGGTGCGGGCGATCGGCGAAGAAGTTCGCACGCTTTCTTATTTGCTGCATCCGCCGCTGCTGGATGAGTGTGGGCTGGCGTCGGCGATTCGCTGGTACGCGGAGGGATTTGAGAAGCGCAGTGGAATTCAGCTGGAGGTTTCGATTCCGACGGGCGTAACGCGTCTGCCGATCGATTCGGAAACGGCGCTGTTTCGGGTGGTGCAAGAAAGTTTGACCAACGTGCACCGATATTCGGGCAGCACGAGCGCCGAGATACGGATGTCCGTGGTTTCCGATCAGGTGCAACTGGAGGTAATCGATCACGGAAAGGGAATTGAGGCGGGCGCGGAGCCACTTCCGCTGGAGGGATCGAACTCGCTGGGTGTGGGAATTCCCGGGATGCGGGAACGTTTGCATCAACTGGGTGGTCGACTGGAAGTGGACTTCGGGAAAGAAGGCACGCGAGTGGTGGCGATTTTGCCGGTTCGTCCGCCGCGGCGTGTGCAAGCCGATGGCGACCGATTGGAGGCGGATTTTGCGGACGCCGCGGCGATCGAGATGAATGGCGACGCCGAGCGCGATGCGCGCAGGCGGGTATTGATCGCGGACGATCACGAAGTGATGCGGCGGGGTCTGCGCGGGCTGATCGAGAGTCAGGACGAGTGGGCGATTTGCGGAGAAGCGGTGGAAGGAATTGAAGCAGTGCAGAAGTGGCGCGACCTGCGGCCGGATCTGGTGATTCTGGACGTCAACATGCCAGGGATGACGGGCATTGAAGCGGCGCAACAAATCTTGCGCGAAAATAAGTACGCCAAGGTGCTTTTTTTCACGGTGCACGATACGGATCAGATGGTGCGAGAAATGGTGACCATCGGCGCGCAGGGTTATGTTTCGAAGTCGCGCGCGGGGCAGGATTTGGTGGACGCGGTGCGCAATGTGCTTGGCGGGAAGACATTTTTCCCGAACAGCGCGGTGACAGTGGCGCGGACGGCTTAGCATCTCGCGACGAAGGCGGCGCGCCTGGCGGTCGATATGATGAGCGCGCAAATTCTTGCGCGGATAAGCAATCACAATTTGCCTTGCGATTAGGATGCAGCGGAAGACGACTGCGAAGCCTCGGCGCGGTCGGGCGTGTCGATGCGAATTTCCGTGAGGTCGGAAAGCAGATTGGCGGCCCAGCGGTAAACATTATTTTCGCGGACGCTGTTGCGCATGCGGCTCATGCGCTGGGTTTGCTCCTCGACCGGCATTTCCAGCCCGCGCTGCAAAGCCGCGGCGAGTTGCTGGACGTCATAGGGATTGACCAGCAGCGCGTCGGTGAGTTCCAGAGCGGCGCCGGCGAAAGTGCTGAGAATCAGCACGCCGCGATCGTCTTCGCGAGACGCGACAAACTCCTTGGCGACCAAATTCATGCCGTCGTGCAGAGACGTGACCATGCAGAGGGATGCGGCGCGGTAGTAGCGGTCGATTTCCTTGTGTGAATGATGTTTCTTGAGCAGCACGATGGGCTTCCATCGTCCGGCCTGGAAGCGGGTGTTGATGCGGTCGGCCTCGGCGACGATTTCTTGGGTTAGCTGCTGGTAGCGATCGATGTTGGTGCGGCTGGGCGCGCCAATTTGCAGAAAGGTGAAGCGGCGCTGATATTCAGGGCGCATTTCCAGGAAGCGCTCGATGCCGCGGAAACGTTCGAGAATACCTTTGGTGTAGTCGATGCGATCCACGCCGACGCCGAGCAGGCTGGCGTCGATGCCAAGTTCCTCGCAGACGGCGGCGCATTGTTCGCCGACGCTGGGGAAAAACTCGGCGGTGTGCGGAGTTTCAGAATGCGCGACGCTGATGGGATACGGGCGCACCAGCGTGACGTGGCCCTGGCGATTGACGGCGAAGCGGTCCCACTCGGTAAGGGCTTCGACGGCGCGGTCGACGGTAGAGAGAAAATTGTTACAGTGCGATTGCGTGTGGAAGCCGATGAGGTCGGCGCCGAGCAATCCGTCGATCAGTTCGCGCTGCCAGGGACAAATTCCAAAAACTTCCGGATTAGGCCACGGGATGTGCCAGAAAATTGCCACGCGGGCGTCTGGACGCTGCTCTTTGATCATGCGCGGCAGCAGCGCGAAATGATAATCCTGCGCCAGAAGGATGGGAGATTCCGCGCCGCGCATTTCTTCCAGGACGGCGTTGGCGAAGCGGCGATTCACTTCCTGATAGGCGTCCCAGTCGCCGGAGCGAAAAATCGGGCGAGTGTGCGCGATGTGGCACAGCGGCCAAAGGCCTTCGTTGGAGAAGCCTTCGTAGTAGCCTTTTTGTTCTTCGGCGCTTAGCCAAACGCGGCGGAGGGTGTAACTCGGATGGTCTGGCGGGACGCGCAGATGATCGTGCGAATCGACGGCATCGCGGTCGGCGCCGCCGGAGCCGTGGGCGATCCAGGTGCCGTCGCATGCTAATAGAACGGGTTCGAGTGCGGTGACCACGCCGCTGGCCGGTACGATTACTTTGACTTCGCCATTGTTGGAGACGTGCTCATAGGGTTCGCGATTGGAAACCACGAACAGCGGCTTGTTCTGCAATTTGGTGCTCAAGCTAACGCGCAGCCGCTCGGAAGTCCAGAGAGATGCGCCGGTGTCGCGCAGACGCGCTTCTTCTTCCGCCGACGCGCGCGCCGCACTCAGGTCTCGCGCCAAGTGGGCGACCTCGCGATGAATCTGATCGAACAGTTCGCCTTCCGGCTGAACGAGTTCGGCGTGTGCCTGACCCGAACGCAGAGTGCGCAGCCACTTGGCGGTGCGGGTCAGCGGACCCGTGAGCGTCCAGCGAACCAGGATGATAGCGAGTCCGGCGATAAACAGGGTTTGCACCAGCGCATTCACCAATGCATCGCGGCGTGTGTGTGAAGCTTGCGTGTCGATGTAACTGGCTTCGTGGAACAGCGCCAGTGTCGCGACCACCTGAGAGTCGCGATGGATCGGAGTGGCGTAGACGTGATACGGCACGCCTCCCACGGTTATAAACTCCCCGAATCCCGCGTCTTTTTGGAACGCTTCGACCGCGACTTTCGGCGACGAGGAAAATGCCGGAGTCAGTCCCGTGGTTATGGCGAGAGGCGCGCCCGCGGCGTCATACACCGCTACGCCTTTCAAATTTTCGCGTTGCCCGAAGCGATCCATCAGCCGCTTGAGGTTTTTCTGGGAGACCGGTTCGCGCTCGAACAGCGGCTCAATATTATCCTGGAGGCTTTCGCCCAAAATTTCGGCGCGGCGCGATAGATCGTTGCGCAGCAAGCGCCTTTGTGTGCGCACCTGATAGGCGGCGAAGAACAGAGACACAATTACCACGCTGATAATCAACGGCAAAACGATTTTCAGTGTCGTGCGCATCCGTGCGTTCTCCGGGAAAGGCGACGATGTGCAAAGTCGAAACCGAGCGATGGAGCCTGGTGAATCCGCTCCGGAAAGCGGAGCAGCGAAATTGTCTCTCGCCAACGTTCGCTGGCACATCTCGCGAACGGCGAAATCAGGACTAGCGGTAGATGCCGGGGAACTTAATTATGCCACAGGGAGGCGTTTGCGGTCACGGCTGCTCTCACGGAGCAGAAAGTCTCGCCGTGTCTGCCAACCTCGCCATGTTATGAGAAAGATTACTGAATCAGTTGAACGGTTTGGGTGCTCATCGCCTGACCATCCAAATCGACGGTCACTTTCCAGTTGCCGGTCAGGCCGCGTTGGGCGATGAAGGTGCCGGCGACAGGCAACGCCTGCGTAGTGCTGGCCGAGCCAACTGTCGTAGTGGATCCAGCGGGTACCACTGGAATTGCAAAACTGCTGTCCATCGATTGGTAAAGATTTCCGTCGGGCAAGAAGATATGCACGGTCTGCGCGTGCGTGCCTTGGGGAACGTTTTCCCATGCGACCATCACGTTGAGGTCACGCAAGGATGCCAGGCTGAAGCTGGCCCCGCTGGAGCACCCGGAGCCGGAGTTATTGCAGAAGGTCACCATGGCTGAGGCAGGCACAGGAGGTGTGACCACCGGCATGGTCTGCATCATTCCGGAACTGCAGCCGTAAAGCGTGAGGCATGCGACCAGAACGATTCCGCGAAGTAAGCTTCGGTTGCTCTTCGGTGGCTCAACAAAAAGAAATTTAGATGCGAACATAACAAGTCTCCTTAAAAGGGAAATGGGAACGTATACACGTGCCCATCCGTGCTGCCCGCGGCGATGCGAGAGAGTTGTAGGTCTACGGTAGGATCGCCGATGGTGCCGCCGGGGCTTAGCACTTTGGTTCCGGTGATCGTGCCAAGTGTTACATCCAGTTGGTAGAGGTTTCCGTCTGAGCAGCCAACGTAGATATTTGCCAGGCCCTGAAAGCCTACCGGGGAGGATGGCGAACAAGGCGTGGTCCCCGGCATTGTAGTGATCCAGGTGCCCGACCCAACCTGGCTGAACGTCTTGGTACTTAGATTGAAAGAAACCGCCTGCACCTTGCCCGCTCCCGCAAAGGCCACGATGTAGGGCGAGGTATTGGTGAGCAGAATGGGCGTGCCGGTTACTTTGGTGTCGCTTCCCGCGAAGGTGGCAAAGGTGGCAGCCGTCGCTGGGTTCGCGGCGACCAGCAAGCCTAAGTCTGTGCCCACAAAAACCACGTCTCCTGCATTCGTCACGATTGGCGAACTGCTGATGTCGCCGAGGTTCGCGGTGGCCAGCTTGGCGCCGGTTTGGATATTCATTTTCCACAGACTCGGTTGTGTCGTGCCGCCGGCGGCGTGGGTGGTCACCCAAATCGCGCCATTCTTGTAATCGATGAAGGGGGTCGACGTGACGATATCCATGCTTGGATTTGCACCGCCGCCGACCACACTCCACACGGTCGCGCCGGTTGTGCCGTCCACCCCTACAATTTGGTTTGCGGTCGTGCTGCCCGCGTTACGCGTCCCAACCACAACTAGATCGGTCGTCCGAGTATACGAGCTGCCCAGCGCAGCACTGGTGCTAGCAACGACCACCGCAGGCGACAACGTAAAACCATTGGTGGTGAGTCCCGTTGGGTTCGTCATCCAGATAATATTTCCCGTCGACGCATTGATGGCGTATACGAAACCATCCCCGTCCGCCAAGTACGCGACATTTACCGCCAAGGCGGAGGTAGCCGAATCCAGAACCTGCGGGCGTCCGGCGATGGCTCCGCCAGTCGACACTGGAGAAAACACGGTGGTTCCATCGGTGGGGCTCACACCGGTAACCAGGTTGGAGTTAGAGCCGATCACCATGACCGTTCCCGGAATGAGGCCGGGAGCAGCCAAAGTCGTTGCGCCGGTTGCGTTGATCCAGGATGCCGCTTCCTGGTTTGCCACGGTCGTGCTGAACTCGGCGACGGTCATGGGTACAAAGCTCGAACTCGTGCCATTTGCTGAATAATTTACGGTCGCCGATGAGTCTCGCGCAAAAACCTTATAGAAATAAACTGTGTTCGGCGCGGCGGCGCAAAGCAGATTGTTCCCAAGTAAACTATCGTTGAAGGTTGTCGGAGATGACGTGCTGCTGAAGACCACCGTGGCTCCGCCAATGGTGCTGACGCAAGGGACATAGGTTGTGCCGTCCACGGGGGCGGCCGTGGACGCGATGGGGCTGGATGCCTGCCGGAGAATTAGTACGCCGTTGGTAGCCGCGAGGACCGTCCCGACTGCGGCGGGATACGTCCAGTTGAGCACAATCGTAGAAGTGCTGGGCGTGGCGGTCAAGTTGGTTACGTTTTGCACGAATTCAACGGTTAGAGAGGGCCGATTCGCTTCGGTCACACCCCGATTCGAGGTAAAAGAAGACGTGGTTTGGTGGTTCGAGCCTTCGACAGTATCTTCGATTTCCCAGCCGTAATTTCCCGAAGGGGTGGCTGATCCGAAAAAGCGCTGTACGTCGGGAGTGACTGCCCACGACAGTGTCACGTTGTTAGTCGTACCAGTCCCGACAGAGGCTGTTGCAGCTGCGGTGTCGCCGCCTGCGGCAGCCCATGCCGTGGAACTCAAGCGACTTGTCCAGGTGGCGGCCGATTCGGACCACAAACTGGTAATCCGGTTAGCGCTGTATGTCCGCGCGTTACCGCTGGTGGGCGCTGTCGACAAGAAAAGGCTGAGGGTCGCTAGTTTTATTCCGGCATTAGGAATTGAGGAAAGGTCGAACTGTGCCAGGGAACGGTCTATCTGCCTATTGTCGACGTTCATCAAAGTGTCAGTTCCATGGTTGGTTCCCGTGCTGGAGCTGTCTACCCAGGTATTTGCGGCACGCGTTTGCGGGTCCGCTGGCGCGCTGGTCTTTTTCTGCAAAATTTTTCGCTCGCGAGCGAATGCAGGCAGCGCGGCGAGCAGCAAACTGCACAAAAGCAAACTAGTGGCGCGTCTGGCGATGCCATTTCCCAAGTTCTTCATCGAAGGAACCTCTCTACTCCGCAACATTGTTCAGTCTCTTGCCGGGCCAGGGGCGTCTCCGGCGGCATGGTGGAGTAAACACACTCATGAGCACTTCCACGCCTGCGAAGGCTGAATGCCTTTCGGGCGTCCCTTACCCAAAGCAAGGGCTCTGAAGCGCCTGATTGTGGCGATACGAGAGAGAAGCACTTATAGCTTGGAAGGGTTTTGCCGGCTAGTAAAGGACCTTGAGGTACAGGGTTCCAGAAGAGAAACAACACCACGCCGGGCTTAGCGGACGCGAGCCTCCGCCGGAAAGCAGCCCGGAAATCAGGACGAACGGGCGATCAGTTCGTCAGTTGAACTCCTTGCGTGGACATCGCCTGACCATCCAGTTGCAAAGTAACTTGCCACGCACCAGTGAGTGCGTGCTGGGTGATCCACGTGCCCGCCACCGGCAGGGCCTGCGCGGTTGCGATGGCACCCGGAGCGCCGTCGGCAATCTCAAAACTTTGTTCGAAGGCTTGATACAAGTTGCCGTCCGGCAGAAAAACCTGCACGGTTTGCGAATGGTGACCGGGCTGCAGATTCTGCCAGGCGACCATCACATTCAAATCGCGCAGGGACGACAAACTGAAGGCGCTGGCAGGCGTGCAAGTGGGCGAAGCGTCCGGGCAAAAGGTAACTTGCGCCGATGCCGGAATGACCACCGGCGTCGGAGTGGCCGGCGCCATGTTGTTAATGCCGCCACAGCCCGCCGCGGCCAGACATGCGGACGAAATCAACAAGACTGTCGACGCAAGGCGGCGCACATTAGCTCGTGGACTGCTCGATTTCCAAAACGGTGCCAGCATAAAAGACTCTCCTCAAAACGGAAATGGGAAGGTGAACACGCGGCCATCCACGTTGCCCGCCATAATTAATGAAAGCTGCAAATCCAGAGTGGGGTCGCCCATCGCGCTGCCGGCAGGCCCAGCCAGCGTGCCGGTAACGGCGCCGGTGGAATCATCCAGTTGATAAATGTTGCCGTCGCTGCAGCTAACGTAAATGTCTGGAAGTCCCTGGAATCCGACGGGCGAGGACGGCGTACAGCCGCCGGGCATTGTGGTGCTCCAGGTTCCCGCGCCAGTGGTGGTAAAAGTGTTCGCGCTGAGGTTGTAAATTACTTTTTGCACTTTAGTGGCGCCAGCAAAAACTACCGTGTATGGCGAAGTGTTGGTCAGCAGTAGCGGCGTGCCCACCACTCTCGTGTCACCGCCGGCGGCAGACTTAAACGTTGCGGCCGTTGCGGGATTAATCGCAAACAGCGTGCCGGCATCGTTGCCGACAAACAGCACATCCCCGGAAAGCGTGACCAGCGGCGAACTGCTGATGTTGCCGAGGTTCGCGGTCGCCAGTTTGGTGCCGGCCGTCATGTCCAGTTTCCACAAGCTGGGCCGGGTGGTGCCGCCCCCACTGTTGGTGGCGACCCAGACAGCGTTGTTTTGGTAATCCATGTACGGCTCGGAGACGGCGATATCCATCGCGTTGGTGGTGGTGCCGGAGCCGATCAGTTGCCATACGGTCGCGCCAGTGGAACCGTCAATGCCAACGATCTGATTGGTGGTAGTGCTGGCGGTGTTTCGCGTGCCGACGACCACCAGGTCCGTTGCCCGGGTGTAAGTGCTGCCAAGCAAAGCCGCGGTGCTGGAAACGACCACGCCGGTTGGCGCGGTGAAACCGTTGGTGGTAAGCCCGGTCGGATTCACCATCCAGATGGTGTCGCCGGTGGAAACGTCGATCGCGTAGACCAAGCCGTCGCCCGCCGCCACATACGCGACATTGCGAGCCAGCGCGGACGTCAGAGAGTCGAGCACGATGGGGCGTCCGGAAATCGCTCCGCCCAAAGAGACGGGATTGAATAACGGGCTGCCGTCGGCCGGATTAATTCCGCTCAAGAGATTTGAATTTGAGCCGACCACCGCGACCGTTCCGGGTACCGTTCCAGGAGCCGCGAGCGCGGTTCCGCCCGTCGGCGCGAGCCACGAGGTGATTTCGCGACTGCTGGGAGTCGCGCTGGGACGGGCTACGGTTTCAGGAACATAGTTGGAAGTTGCCGCGTTAGCGGAATAGGCCAAAGCAGCGTCTTGCACATAGACCTTATAAAAATATTGCGTGCCATTTACGGGAGGGCAAGTCGGGTTGTCGCCCGTGGCGCTGTCGTTAAAAGTGGTGGGCAAAGTGGTGCTGTTGAACACCACGGTAGCCCCGCCAATGGTGTTGGCACAGCCAGCGGTCCGAGTAAACGCGGTTCCGTCGGTGGGAACCGCCGACGCCAGAATCTGGCTGGTCTGCCGCAGAATCAGCACGCCTTTGGTTGCCGAAACGATGGTGCTGCCGGCGACTTGGGCCGGATAAGTCCAATTGAGAATGACTTGCGCGTTGCCGGCGGTGGCCTTCAAACCCTGCACGTTTTGAATGAATTCGACAGCCAGGGACGGGTGGCGCAGTGCGTTCGCATCGCGATTAGAACTGAACATCCCAATCCGGGGATTTCCGCCCGAGGTTGTGCCTCCATCGGTAATCATCCAGCCAAAATTGGTGGAAGGAGCAGCCGCGCCAAAAAACGTCTGAACGTCAGAGGTGACCGTCCAGTTTAGTGTCACACCGCTCGTGGTCCCGGTTGTTGCCGTAGCCGTCGCGGCCGCAAAGTCCGCCCCAAGCGCCGTCCAGACTGCGGAGAGTGCGCGACTAATCCAGGTGGTGCCGGTCTCTGTCCACAGACTCGTAATTCGCCCTGCGCTATAAGTACGGGTTTGTGTGGGAGCGGTCGCCAAGAAGAGGGACAGAGTCGCCAGCTTGATTCCCGAGTTCGGAATCGCGCTCATATCGAATTGCACCATGCCGCGCTGCAGATTGGTGTTATTGGAAACCGTGATGGTGGTGTCAGTGCCGTGATTGGTGGTGGTCGCGCCCTTATCGATCCACGTATTTGCCGCCCGCTTTTGCGGGTCAGTAGTGCTCTTCTGCAGAATCACTCGCTCTCTCGCCGCCGCGGGAAGGGCAACGAGCAATAATCCACCAAAGAAAAGGCTGGCGGTTACACACCTAGCGACCACGACTCCAGGGGTATTCATAACGACCTCTCTAGAAACACTTCAGCAACAACAATTCGCAGCGGACCTGCGAATGCAGCCTTTGTAGTCACTGTACCCGGGACAAAAAGTGACAGTTTTTTACACTGCTTTTGTGCTAAGCCGACCTTCGAGCGTCTCTTCTCGCTCAAAAAAGCTCTGCCCGCCGACCGCGGGATATTAGAGAGAAGCTGACCAATTATTTCAGATGATTGGAAAACCAACCAAAATATTGGAAGGAACGCCGCTAAAGCACAATTAACGACATCGGATAGTAAGAATCTGATACAGATAGATGATCTAGCTATTTAGTTTGTTTTCTTAACGATATGTGGTAAGCCCAGGGCACGCAATGGAAGCTAGTTACCCGTCCATATTTTGACATGGTTATAAAAACAACCAAAGTCAGCCCAGCGCTCATTTCGCGCGGGTAAGCTAATTTATGGAAGCAGAATGGGTTTTCTCGAGGCGCATGGGGTGGGTGGTTGGCTGGCCTGCGCGGGACTACTTCACTTCCCAGGTGTCTCCAGCGCGCAGCAATTTGTTCAGATCGCCGGCGCCGCGCTTGGAGATCACCTCGTTCACTTGCTGGTTGATCACGTCTTCATAGCGCGGCAGATGATCCCAGGAGCGGATCACGCCAATCGGAGTAGGGAAGCCGGGGCGATGCTCCATGTGCGAAAGCAGGAACGCGTAAGAAGGACGCGGATCGTGCGCGTCGTGGACGAGCAGATCACTTTCGCTGACGCCGTTGCCCAACTGCACGACTTCGAGATTCAGGCCGTCCATACGAATACCTTTCTCGCGATTTTTGCCGAAAATCAGCGGCTTGCCATGCTCGAGATAAATGACGCGTTCGCTGCGCGCGTCGCGCTCAGTGAGCGAGAACCACGCGCCATCGTTAAAAATATTGCAATTTTGCAGGATCTCGATGAATGCGCTGCCTTGATGCTTAGCGGCTTGCTTCAGCGTATCTTTCAAATGTTGCTGGAAGACGTCGACGGAGCGCGCCACGAACGTAGCTTCCGCGCCGATGGCCAGCGAAATGGGATTGAACGGGCGGTCCAGCGAACCGAATGGCGTCGACTTCGACTTTTTGTTCACTTCAGAGGTCGGAGAATACTGGCCCTTGGTCAGTCCATAAATGCGATTGTTGAACAGCAAAACTTTCAGCCCGACGTTGCGGCGCAACATATGAATAGTGTGGTTGCCGCCAATCGAAAGAGCATCGCCGTCGCCGGTGGCGACCCAAACTTCCAAGTCTGGACGAATCGCTTTTAGTCCGGTGGCCACGGCGGGCGCGCGCCCGTGAATGGTGTGGAAGCCGAAAGTGTTCATGTAATACGGAAAGCGGCTAGAGCAGCCGATGCCGGAAACCACCACAAAATTTTCGCGCTTGATGCCCAGCTCCGGGAACACCGATTGCACCGCGGACAAAATGGCGTAGTCGCCGCAACCCGGGCACCAGCGGACTTCCTGATCCGTCTGGAAATCTTTCTTCGTTAGCGGCGTAATTGGCGGCAGTGTGGCTGTACTCATGTCACTTTCTCCATCGATTCCAATTCTTTGCGCACCGGCGAATTAGACGCCGAGCATTTCTTCAATTGTTTGTTCCAGCTCCGATTGCTTGAATGGCCGGCCCTGAATCTTGTTGAGCCCGACCGCGTCCACCAGATATTTTGCGCGCAATACCCACAGCAGTTGGCCCATGTTGAGTTCCGGCACCAATACTTTTTTGTAGCGCTTCAGCACGTCGCCCAGATTATTCGCCAGTGGATTCAAGTGCCGCAAATGGACGTGACCAATCTTGCGGCCCAGCGCTCGCTGTGCGTTCACCGCTGCGGTAATCGCTCCGTGCGTCGAGCCCCACGCCACAATCAGCAAATCGCCTTCCGCATCGCCCGCCGGAACCACGTCTGGAATATCCTGCGCGATTCCCGCAACTTTCGCGGCGCGAATTCGCACCATTTTTTCGTGGTTCAGCGGCTCATAATTAATGTTGCCGGTGACGTCCTGTTTTTCCAGGCCGCCGATGCGATGCTCGAGTCCGGGCGTTCCAGGAACGGCCCACGGCCGCGCCAGAGTTTGCGGATCCCGCTTGTACGGCAAATAACCGTTCTCGGAATTTTTCTCGGTGGCAAAATGCACCGGAATTTCCGGAATTTCGCTGGCATCCGGAATGCACCAGGGTTCCGCGCCATTCGCCAGATAGCCGTCGGAAAGAATAATCACCGGCACCATATATTTCACGGCGATGCGGCAAGCTTCCAGCGCGGCCCAGAAACAATCGCTGGGTGTCGCCGCGGCCACGACGGGAATCGGCGCTTCGGAGTTCCGTCCAAAAAGCGCTTGCAACAAATCCGCTTGCTCGGTTTTCGTCGGTAAACCCGTCGACGGCCCGCCGCGCTGAATGTCACAAATCACCAGCGGCATTTCGATGGCAATGGCCAGGCCCATCGCTTCCGTCTTCAGCGCCATCCCGGGGCCGGAGGTGGTTGTAATCGCCAAAGCGCCCGCGTATGCCGCGCCGATCGCGGAAGTAATCGCGGCGATTTCATCCTCGGCTTGAAAGGTGATCACGCCAAAATCTTTATATTGCGAAAGTTCGTGCAAAATATCCGACGCTGGAGTAATCGGATAGCTGCCTTGAAACAGTCGCAGCCCGGATTTCTGCGACGCCGTGATGAATCCCATCGCCAGCGCCTGATTGCCGCTAAGATTCCGGTAAACGCCCGGAGCCAGCGTGGCCGGCGGAATCTCGTAGCTGATCTGAAACGCTTCCGTCGCCTCGCAATATGAATAGCCCGCTTTCATCGCCAGCTTGTTCGCTTCCACCAGCAGCGGCTTGTTCTTGAACTTGTCGTCAATCCATCGCCCGGTGGATTCCATCGAGCGGTTGTACAGCCAATAGCACATTCCCAGCGCGAAGAAATTCTTGCAGCGGTCCATGGACTTGGCGTCCAGACCCAAATGTTCCAGCGCCACGCGCGTCAGCCGCTCCAGTTCCACGGAAAACAGCCGGAACTTGTCCAGCGAATGGTCCTCCAGCGGATTCGCCGTCATTTGCGCTTTGCGCAAATCGTTTTCCTTAAAGCTATCGGTATTGACGATCAAAATTCCGTTGGCTTTCAAATCCGCAAGATTCACCTTCAGCGCCGCGGGATTCATCGCGATCAAAACATCCACTGCGTCGCCCGGCGTATAAATATCTTTCGAGGAAAAATGCAGTTGGAAGCCGCTTACTCCCGGTAACGTTCCGGCAGGAGCGCGAATTTCGGCGGGAAAATCCGGAAAGGTGGCGATGTCGTTTCCGTAGAGCGCCACCGTGTTGGTGAACTGGCTCCCGGTAATCTGCATGCCGTCGCCGGAATCGCCGGCAAAGCGAATCACCGCCCGGTCGATTACTTCTGGCCTGGATTTGGACAGCGGCACTTCCGTTGCAGTGGACATTTCAGACGCCTGCTCCGTTTGGATGACTCCTCAATTTCGCAGCGAGGAGCGCGGCTCAAGCCTTTAGGTTGAGGCGGTACGGGTTAACAAGATGGATTGAATCCGGCCGCCGCTAGCCGACAAAAAGAGGATAACACACCGGCCCGCGCGCGGCGGGGAGAGAGTCCGCCGCGCGGCAATTGTACTGTACACGTATGGACGTACCAGCCCGCCGCCGGGTTACACCTATTTTTTGGAGCCGGATCAGTACTGGGCAGGCGGGGTCAACAGCTCGCGGTGGCTCTCCACTGCGGCCTCAATATCCTTGGCGAAGTCGGCATCGATGGTAGCTTTGGAATCTTCCGGCAAGAGTGCGATGCACTCAGAAATGGTGCGGCGCACCGGTTCAGCCGCGTGGAGCACTGCCACGGGCTTCGCGCCGTTTTCGATGGACTTCCGAGCCTTCGCGTATGTGGGCCATGAGCGCAGCGAAGTTGCTCTCTGCTTCCTCTTCCGAGATGTGAAACACGTGCTTAGCCATGATGTCACGATTATACACCGCTACTCGTTCTCGTCGGATTCAACTTCGCCACTCGAATTTTGGCCTGCAAGCAGTCAATTAGTTTTGGTTGGCAGGATGCAGTACTGAAGCCGTCACGTTCAAGACCGCGCGGCAACCGCTTCCATAAACACTCTACGATAAGACAAAAATATTCCGATCACGACGATGGAAAACACGAAGCCGATCGACGTGTACATCCGCAGGTGCTGCAATGTGTATGCCGTCCCGATGTTTTCACCGTATACCGACGACATACTGGACATCATGTCGCGCATTGTTGCTTCGAATCCAGGACTGAGGATGCTCACAATTCCAGAAAGCAACCAGAAACTCTGCACACCCAAACCCAGCGTGTAGGCCCACCGCCGGGCCCCCAATAGTCCAATTCCTGCCGCCAAGTAGGCCACACAACTCAATACCAGCACCACCAACCGCGTCACACCGTAAAAGGCGTGGCCAAAAAATATCAGCGGGAACGGCATCGCAAAAAGAAATACAAAACTCAAAGAACCAGCGATGAACAGCACCGCCAGTGCGATAATCGGCACCGGTACCGCGGGCTTCGCAGCAATTGGCTCAATGGGAATCATTCCCTGTGGATCGCCCTCAACATTTGCGGCGACCGGTTGCGCTGTGAACTGCGCCACAATTTTCTTGCGGTTAAACAGAATCAACCACCAAATCGCCACGCCCAGCGGTATCGCGTAGACGACGGAAATCAATGCTCGTACTATTCCCATCGGTACCGGAGGCTGCACAGGCGGAGTCGGCAGCGGAACGAAGGCAAACGCCAACACGCAAACTCCGCAGACCACCGCCGTAAAACCCGAACAAATCAACGTGGCGATTCGCGCCCAATTTTTCAACCGCAACAGTCCCACTCCGCAAAATATCCCGAACACCGTAATCGCAAAAGCGACCAGAAATTCCCCAATTACCAAGGATCGGAAATGCGGCGGCAAGTGCGCCGTCGGTGCGGTTTGCGGCATCGCTGAAAACATGAAGATCGTAAGCGCCACGCCCAGCATGCATAGCACGCTGCCCGCAATCGCCACAACTCCGGCGACTGTAATCGACGTCGATGGTTTATTCGCGGTAGGCATAGTGCGACGTTATATATCATCTTTCCGCGCGCACAGCGTACCCATAGTGACTATCGCGAAACTTTCGCTTGACGTTCGCTTTCTTTTCGCCTAACTTGGAACCACGACTTCGCGCTTGTCACGCTCGCGCGAACACCACAAGCGGAGGTTCCACCCATGGCCCTCACCAAACGTCAAAAAGAAGTTCTCGACTACCTCATCGTCTTCGAAAATAAACACGGCTACGCTCCTAGTTTTGAAGAAATCGGCAAGGGCATGAAGCTCACCTCTCTCGCCACCGTCCACAAACACATCACCACCCTTGAGAAAAAAGGTTTCATTCGCCGCGGCTACAACCAAAGCCGCTCCATCGAAATTTTGCAATTACCCAAATCGGTAAAAGATCAAGTTATCGAGCGCAAAGTGCAAGAGCTCCCGCTGGTTGGCCGCATTGCTGCTGGCCGTCCTCTCGAAGCTGTCGAGGAGCGCGAAACTCTTTCGCTCGGCGATTTCGCGCGTGGCGGAAATTCTTTCGCCCTCCAGGTAAAGGGCACTTCCATGATTGAAGATCACATCATGGATGGAGACTTCGTGGTCTGCGAGCAAACTCAGGTCGCCAATCCCGGCGACATTGTGGTCGCGCTGGTCAGCGGAGATGAAGCCACTCTCAAACGCTTTTATCGCGAAGGCCCCGGCAAAATCCGCCTGCAACCCGCCAACTCCGAAATGTCGCCCATCATCGTTCCCGCGAACGATGTAAGAATTCAAGGCCGCGTTATCGGCGTACTAAGAAAATACTAAGCGCTTCCGTCGAATAAACGCTGGCATCTCCGCAACCAAACCCCCACATTTTGTGTCTATTACCTATGGCTGATAAGCTGCTCTCCACAGGTGTGCATGTCGGAGTCTCTCAACGAGTGACAAGTCGCGAAAAATCCAGACGCAGCACTGCGCTGCTCAATCCGCTGTTCGCAACGCTTCTGGCCGTTGCCCTCTTCACGCTTTTTCCCGCGCGCTGCGCCGCCTACTCCGTCCTCGCTCACGAAGCCATCATTGACGCCGCCTGGGACACTAACATCAAGCCTCTTCTCCTTAAGCGCTTTCCGAACGCCACCCGCGAAGAGCTTCGCACCGCTCACGGCTACGCGTATGGCGGAGCCATCATCCAAGATATGGGCTACTACCCGCACGGCAGCCACCTCTTCAGCGATCTCACGCACTACGTCCGCAGCGGCGATTTCATTCTCGCTCTTCTGCGCGACGCCAAGGATTTAAATGACTACGCCTTCGCGCTAGGTTCCATGGCCCATTACGCCGCGGACAACGCCGGTCACAGCATGGGCACCAACCGCGCGGTTCCTGTTTTGTATCCCGATCTGAGGAAAAAATATGGCGACGTCGTCACCTACGAACAAAATCCCCTCGCCCACGTAAAAACCGAATTTGGTTTCGATGTTCTGGAAGTCGCCAAAGGCCGTTACGCCCCCGACTCCTACCACGACTTCATCGGCTTCGGAGTCGCTACTCTGCTGCTCGAACAAGCCTTCAAAGAAACCTACGGTCTGGAGCTGAAAGACGTTCTGGCCAACGAAGACAAGGCCCTAAATTCCTACCGCCGCGATGTCAGCAAATTAATTCCCAAAGCTACTCGCATCGCCTGGACTCTGAAGAGCGACGAAATTCAGAAAGACGAGCCTGGCATCACCAAGCGAAAATTTCTCTACAATTTGTCTCGCTCCAGTTACGAAAAACAATGGGGCAAGGATTATCAGCGCCCCACTTTCGGCGAAAAGTTTATCGCCTTTCTCACCAAGCTGATTCCCAAGATCGGTCCGCTGGCCGTCCTCAAATTGCGCACCCCCACTCCGGAAACGCAAAAAATGTTTGAGGCCAGCTTCAATTCCACCATGGACCATTATCGCGAACTCCTCAAACAAACCGGCGACGGCCAACCAAATCTTCCCAACGATAACTTCGACGTCGGCGCCGAAACCGGCCCCGGAAAATATTTTATGAGCGACAACGCTTACGCCAAGTTGCTCGATAAACTGGTCAAGGAAAATTTTGCCACCATGTCGCCCGATGTCCGCGACCACATCCTGGAATTTTATTCCGACCCAGACGCCCCCTACGCCACCAAGCGTAAGCCAAAAGACTGGGCGCGCGTCCAGGCCAATTTACAGCAACTCAAAGCCACGACACCTGCGGTGTCCGCGGAAAAACCCGCCGATTGACCGCTCAACTCCGCAAACACGAAAAATTTCCTTCGCGCTTTTTGCGGAACCGCCGCGACCTGGTGGTCTATCTTCCCCCCGGTTACAACGACCAGCCCTGGCGCAGTTTTCCCGTCCTGTATCTTCACGACGGCCAGAATCTTTTCGACGGCGCCACCTCTTTCGTCCCCGGCATGGATTGGCATGTCGGAGACACCGCCGACGATTTCATCCAAACTGGCGCCGTCCAGCCACTCATCATCGTCGGCATTTACAACACCGGAAAATCTCGCATCAATGAATACACGCCCACGCGCGCTCCCAAACTCGGGGGCGGACGCGCCGATCGTTACGCCAAATTTCTCGTCGAAGAGCTGATGCCCTTTATCCAATCCGAATATCGCGTCGAGCGCGGCCCGCAATCCACCGGACTCGGCGGCTCTTCCCTCGGCGGACTCGTTTCGCTTTACCTCGGCCTCAAGCTTCCGCACATTTTCGGCAAACTCGCCGCGCTTTCGCCATCCGTCTGGTGGAATCAACGCGTCATTCACCGCTTCGCCGCCGGCGCTCCGGTTGATCCGCGCCCTCGCATCTGGCTCGACATTGGCACCCGCGAAGGTCCGCGCATCGTGCAAGACGTCGAGCATTTTCGCGACGTCCTGCTCCAAAAAGGTTGGCGCCTCGGTGAAGACTTGCACTATCAGCGCGTCGAGGGCGCCGAGCACAACGAAGCCGCCTGGGCCCGGCGCGTCGGTCCCTTCTTGCAATTTTTGTTTCCCGCGGCGGAGACCAAAGTATAATCCGCCCTGTACATTAATCTTTTCCCCGGACCTCGCCCTTGTGAGGACTTCGCCGCCATGCCGGAAAATCGACCGCTCACTATCCTCTGCGTCAGTTCTTTCGAAAAAGGCCAAGAGTTCCTCCGCACCTGCAAGGAAATCGGCTGCCGCGTTCTTCTGCTCACCGTGGAAAAACTTCGCAATGCCAGTTGGCCGCGCGAATCCATCGACGAAATTTTCTTCATGCCTCCTGAATTGCCCATCGACCATCTGATTTACACCGTCGCCTACATGGCGCGCTCGCAACCCATCGATCGCATCGTCGCCCTCGACGAATTCGACATGGAAAATGTCTCGGCCCTCCGCGAACATCTGCGCATCCCCGGCATGGGCCTCACTACCGTCCGTTATTTTCGAGACAAGCTCGCCATGCGCGCCGAAGCTCGCGATTCCGGCATTCGCGTCCCGAAATTTTCGCCCATCGTCAATCACGACGATTTGCGCCGCTTCATGGAGCGCGTCCCCGGCCCATGGCTGCTGAAGCCCCGCTCGCAAGCTTCCGGCATCGGCATGGAAAAAATCAAAGAGCCTGCCGCCCTCTGGCCGCTGCTGGAAAAATTGGGCGACAAGCAATCCTTTTATCTGCTCGAACGATTCGTCCCCGGCAGCGTTTTTCATGTCGACAGTGTCATCTCCGAAGAAGAGGTGGTCTTCGCCGAAGCCCACGCGTACGGCACTCCACCGCTCGACACCTCACACAGCGGTGGCGTTTTCACCACCAGCACTCTGCCGCGCGATTCCGCCGACTCAAAAAATCTCCTCAAGGCCAATCGCAAAGTGATGACCGCCATGGGCGCGGTTCGCGGCGTCACCCACGCCGAATTTCTTAAATCGCATGCCGACGGCAAATTTTATTTCCTGGAAATTGCCGCTCGCGTTGGCGGCGCATACATCGCCGACGCCATCGAAGCCGCCACCGGCATCAATCTCTGGCGCGAATGGGCCAAGCTCGAAGTCGGAGCAGGGAAGCAACCTTACAAATTGCCGCCCGTCCGCAAAGACTACGCCGGAATTATTCTTTCGCTCGCCCGCCAGGAACATCCAGACACCAGCGCCTACACCGAATCTGAAATCGTCTATCGCGTCTCCAAATATCATCACGCCGGCTTCGTGCTCAAATCTCCCAGCCACGCTCGCATCCACGAACTCCTCGCCGCCTTCACCACCCGCTTCCAGCACGATTTCCTCGCCACCCAACCAGTCCCCGAAAAAGCCACCAGCTAAAACTAATTCGCGAGTTCATCGACCAAAAATATTTTTCGCCGTTTTGACCTTCAGACCTTCGAACCTTCCGACCTTTCGACATTCTTTCCATGTTTACTCTCACGAACCACGCAGCCATACTCCCTTTGCTGCGCATCCTACAGAGGGCTAGAGTTTCCTACACCCTAAGCGCATTTCCGCACGGGGTGGTGTTGTCCCTTTTTGGAGGTCCGATGTGGGGGAATAAGAAACCGGAAACGCCCGATGTCGCGCAACCGGAGCATAAAAATATACCAATGAATCAGGCGCCGAAGCCCGCTCCGGCGACTTGGGAGGATAAACCCGCGATGAGTACAGATGCTATGCGTCCTATGGGTGCGACTGCGGACCGTGCGACAGCGCGGCTCGGGTCGAGCCTGCATGTGAAAGGCGAAATCTCCGGCAACGAAGATCTGTTGATCGACGGTTCAGTCGAAGGACTGATCCAGCTCGATGAGCGGAAACTTACCGTCGGAGCCACCGCAAAAGTTACTGCCGATATCATTGCCCGTGAAGTCGTCGTTTATGGCAGCGTCAAGGGCAATCTTCGCGCGAAAGACCGCATCGAAATTAAAAAGGACGGCTCCGTCAACGGCGATCTAACCACCGCCCGCATCATGATCGAAGATGGCGCCTACTTCAAAGGCTCCATCGAAATCGACAAGACCGCCGAAAAAGAAACCGGACACAACGCCTTCGCCAAAGCGACTCCCGCTCCGGCCGCCAAAACTATCTAACCTTTCGCTATCCAACATTTCGCATCAAGCGAATTTCCAAGAGCGGCGCGGCCCAACCCGCCGCTTTTGCCTTTTCCGCGACTCTGTAGCGGCTGGGCTTTAGCTCAGCCGCCTTTGTTTTTGATTTTTGTCTTTAGTTTTTAATCTTCGTCTTAATCTTTTGCATCCTCCCCGCGATCCGCAAACCTACTCACACCGCAACGCCACCATCGGATCCACCCGCATCGCTCTCCGCGCCGGAACATAACACGCCGCCACCGCCACCACCGTCAGCACCACCGCCACTCCGCCAAACGTCACCGGATCCGTCGCGCTAACTCCAAATAGCAGCCGCGCCATCAATCGTGTCAGTCCCATCGCAGCCACCACGCCGACGCCAACTCCGATCAGTGCCATCCGCGCTCCATGTCCCAGCACCAGCCGCAACACATCTTCGCGTTGCGCTCCCAAAGCGATGCGCACTCCAATCTCGTGCGTGCGCTGCCCCACCAGATACGAAATCACGCCATAAATTCCCACGCACGCCAGCACCAGCGCAATCCCCGCAAAGCACCCCAGCAGAATCATCGACAGCCTTCGCGCCGCCAACGAATTCGAAATAACTCCCTCCATCGTTTGCACGTTGTAAATCACTTCGCGCGAATCGACTTCTTCCACCGCGCGCCGCACCGGACCCATGATCGCCGCCGGTTCGCCCTGCGTCCGCAGCACCACCGCCACCCCGGTCGCCATCATCGGCATCAGCTTCTCCGGAACCTGCATGAACGGATAAAAAAACTGCGCTTCAATCGCCGATTTTGCGTTCGCGGCTGAAGCTCCGGCACCTAGGGGCCCCCATTGCTTGATGTGTCCCACCACTCCCACAATTTCCGCCTGCACGCTAAACTGCTCCAAATTGATGTGCTTCCCAATCGGATTTTCGCCCGCAAAATAAGTCCGCGCGAAAACGTCGTCGATATCCACCACCACCGGCGCGCGTTCATTGTCCTGCGCCGTAACAAATCGTCCGCGCTGCAGCGTAATTCCCATCGCTTGCTGAAATCCGCCTTCCACCAGATAAAACAGCGCCTGATGTTTATCGTTGTCGTTCGCCGGCTTCGGCTCGCCTTCAATCCAAAACGGCAGCGAAGAGTCATGAATCATCGGCCGCGAGCCCAGCGTCACCGAAACCGCTTGCACTCCCGGAATCGAAAGCAATTTGTCGTCGAATTGCCTCAGCCGCGCGCGCGTTTCCGCCGATGTGGTCTTCAGAGAAGCCGGCAGAGACACGCTAAACGTAATCGCATGGCTCGGATTGAACCCGGGATTTACCCGCCACAGCGCCGCCAGGCTGCGCACCATCAGCCCCGCACCCACCAGCAGCACCAGCGCCATCGCTACTTCCAGCACCACAAAAATTCCCTGCAGCCGGTGCCGCACTCCGCTGCCGCCGCGCCCGCTTTCCTGCAGCGTCTCCTGCAAATTCACCCGCGAAGACCGCAGCGCCGGTGCCAGCCCAAAAATAATTCCCGCAAATAGCGAAATCGCCAGCGTGAACACCAGCACTCGTGGATCGAGCGAAACTTCATTCGCTCGCGGCAACGCTCCGGGCAGTGTGCGCAGCACTGCCTTCGTTCCCCACAGCGCGATCAGCAATCCCAGCACGCCGCCAACTCCCGCCAGCAAAATACTTTCCGTCAGCAGTTGCCGGATCACCCGCATCTGGCTCGCGCCCAGTGCCGAACGTATCGCAAACTCGCGCGATCTTCCCATCGCCCGCGCGAGCAAAAGATTTGCCACATTCGCGCACGCAATCATCAGCAAAAATCCCACTGCCGCCAGCAGCACCACCAAAAATGGCTGGACGTTTCCCACCATGTCTTCCTTCATCGACACCAGCACAATGCCCACGTCCTTATCCGCCACCGGATAAGCCGCCGCCAGATTTCGCGCGACGCCATCCATATCCGCTTGCGCCTGTTGCACCGTGACGCCCGCCTTCATCCGCCCAAACGAGTGCGCGCTCACGCTGATTCGCCGGTCGAGAAAAGATGGATCGGTCCACTGCCCAATCGGCGTGTACACATCTCGATCGTGCCCATAAAAAGTAAAATCCGCCGGTACCACTCCCACAATCGTGTAAGTCTGTCCATTCAGCGTGATGGGCTTTCCCAAAATATCCGGCGAGGACCCAAATTTTCTCTTCCATAGTCCGCCACCTAGAATCGCCACCGGCCCCGCCCCCGCTTGATCCTCTTCGGGACGAAACGTTCTCCCCAGCACCGGGTTCACGCCCAATGTCGAAAAATAGTCCGCGGAAATCATGTAGCCGGTCAGCCGTTCCGCTTCGCCCGTCCCCGTGAAGTTGTAATCCTCGTTCCGGTATAGCGCCATCGAAGACAGCGTGTGCGATTCCCGCTGCCAATCCAGAAAATTCAAATAGGTCAGCGGACCTTTATCCACTCCCGCCGTACTCGCATACACCGTCACCAGTTGATTGGCTTGCGGATAAGCCAGCGGATTCAGCAGCACTCCATTCACCACCGAAAACAGCGCCGTGTTCGCGCCAATTCCCACCGCCAAGGTAAGCACCGCAATCGCCGCAAACCCCGGCGACATCCCCAGCATCCGCACCGCATACCGCAAATCCTGCCAAAGCGTCACCATATTCCCACCTCTAAAAATATTCTCACCCAACCGCAGCAGCCTTCAGTACTGCCTCTCGCCAAGCCCCTTCGATAATCCGAGCTAATAGGGCAATAATATACTCTCTGAGTGAGGACTTTTATTGCCGGTCAACGAAAAGGTTGGCTTGGAGCCTCTTCTAAGGTGTCTATGTTGACCGCGTATATAGATGAAAGCTCGCATGAAGCCGGAACGGTGGTATTGGCTGGATTTATAGGAACCAAAGAACAATGGGAATCATTTATCCCGCTTTGGAAGAATGCTTTAGGGCAGCGCAAAAGGCTTCATACACGAAGACTGCGTTGGAAACAACCAGCAACCAAGTCTCTCTTGGAGCGGCTTGCTCCAATTCCCTTTAAGTGTGGCCTGCGCCCCGTTTATGCAAGCGTAACTGACTCTGATTTTTCCGACCTTTTGGAGACCGATCTAGAAAAATGGATTCATAAGACTTACATTCTTGCTGTCTTACCGATGTTGTTGCTAATCATAAACAATATTCCCGAAAACGAAACCATTAGATTTGTCTTCGACCAACAACTTCAGTATGAAAACTTCGTGCGATTGATTTTCCTTTACCTGGAACGATACAAAACAGCAGACGGTAGGTCAAAGCTGGCGGATGTTGAGTTTGTCTATCGGAGTCCATTGACTGAACCTGGCGATTATCTAGCGTTTGCTATTACCCAAATTCGAAGGGATTCGCATTCGCAAAAGGCCGACTGGTGCGCTCCAATTGTCTTGCATCTCGTTATGCCGAATGTAGACCCTATTGTCTGTCAGCCAACAAGAGACGACGTTCGATATGTTGTTGAGGCTGGTAAACGAATCTCAAATAAGAAAAATGAGGACAAAGATGAAGGAAATTCCGGAAGAACTTAACTGGATTAAAGCTCGATCGGCATGTTCACTAGCGTACATGTATGAAAAACTCCGATTGCAAATTCTAGAAGACATCGACCTTCAAAATAAATTGCCTGGCCATGCGCGTTTTGACATGAAGACGGGAAATGCGGACTTCTCTGTAATGACTTACAGCGTTGAGGGAATTAAATCGATGCAGTTCTCTTTAGTCATGCCGCATACGATTCGCGTAAACAATGGCGACGGAGCTTTGAAGTTCGAGGCAACGCTAACGCTCAATGATGCCGGTGAATGCAAGCTGCGTATAGATGGTAAGGAATTGGAACTTTGGCAGATTCGTCGTCGAGCTTTGGAAGATTTGTTTTTCGAAGCCCGTAGATAAGCAAGACCGTGCTGAGACTTACGTCTTCCCGTCACGCGGGGTGGCCTAGTCGCCATCTCTTACACTTTGAGGCTCAGTGCCCGGTCTAAGGTCTCCTCGGTATTCTCTTACCCGCTGCAATGTATTCCTTTCTCCCGCCCAACCACCTACCCTCGTCACCACCAGGGCGCTATTTCACCGCCCAGACGGAGACACCACCATGTCATTCGCCCTCTATTCCATCGGTTTCGCCATCGTCATCGGCGGTCTGATTTACGCCGCCCACCTCATGCATGTTCCCCCGCGCTGGATCGCCGTCGGCGCCGTAATCCTCCTCGGCACCGGCATCCTCAGCGCCGTCAAAGCCACCCGCCAAAAAGACCCCGCATAGAGTAGCGCGCTAAAGATCCCGCAAGCCGCCTCTTTGGAGTGCGGCGACTCGTCGCCGCCCGTTCACGTCTCTTTCATCCGCCGGGCAGTACTACACAAGTATTCGAAACTAGTACCACAAAGTAATCTATTGACATGACGTTATTCTCCTGCTATCATGGGTCGTGAATACCAGCCAACCCAGCTCCGCAACCCTCCCGCTCCCACTCTCCTCGCCCCCAATCTCCGTAAACCCTCTAGAATCCGTCATTCCTTCAGCCCCTCCTCTCCCCACCCCTTTTCTAACTCCCTTTGGAATTAACACCTTACAAACCCCTTTTCCCGCAACCCTTTTAGAATTACATCCTTACAAATTGCCGGGGGTGGGGGCCCCCTCTTTCCAAAAATTTTCCGCGCTCGTCCCCGCCCACTTTTCCACGCTCGCCTCACACCAAGCTCCGAGAAAACTTGCCTGTCTCCCCGCAAACCCGGAAAATAGTTCGGTTGCCGCCGCGTCTTTTTTGGACCAGGCCTATCCAAACACTTTTCATGGGGAATCGAGGCTAATGTCCACGAAGTTGCATCCCGATAAACGCTTTGTCGCTTATTTTTCGATGGAGATCGCGCTGGAAAATGCCATGCCCAGCTACAGCGGGGGCCTCGGCGTCTTGGCCGGAGACACCATCCGCGCCGCCGCCGATCTTCGACTCCGCATGGTCGCGGTCTGTTTGCTCTATCGCAAAGGCTATTTTTCGCAGCGCCTCGCTGAAGACGGCACGCAAACCGAAGAACCCGTCCAATGGCGCGTCGAAGATTTTCTCAAAGAGCAGCCCGCCCGCGTCACTCTCCCCCTCGAAGGACGCCGCGTCGAACTCCGTTCCTGGTGTTACTCCGTAAAAGGTGTGCGCGGATTTGAAGTTCCCGTTTATTTTCTCGATGCCGATTTGCCTTCCAATGACGAGCGCGACCGCAACCTCACCGGCAGCCTCTACGGCGGCGATTCCTATTACCGCCTGTGTCAGGAAGTCTTGCTCGGCATCGGCGGCGTGCGCATGCTTCGCGCCCTCGGCTATTCCGGCCTCACTCGCTATCACATGAATGAAGGCCACGCCGCGCTGCTCGCTCTGGAATTGCTCGGTGAAGAAGCAGAAAAAGCCGGGCGCACTTCCATTCGCGGAGCCGACATCGAAAAAGTTCGCAGCAAATGTGTTTTTACCACGCATACTCCCGTTCCCGCCGGGCACGACCGCTTTCCCATGGAATTTCTCACTCGCGTATTCCCCGCGCAAAACGGATTCTTCGATTTGCAGGACGCTTCCAGCGTCGATTTGGTCAAGCGCGTTCTGCAAGCCGAACAAAACTTCCCTGACATGCAAGAAGCCGCGCGCCGTGGCGCTTCGCTCAACATGACCTACCTAGCGCTGAGCCTCAGTAACTACGTCAACGGTGTCGCCAAATTGCACGGCGAAACTTCTCGCAAAATGTTTCCGCAAGTGCCCATCGAGGCCATCACCAACGGCGTGCACGCCACCACCTGGGCCGCGCCATCCTTCAAGGAGCTTTTCGATCGCACCATCCCCACCTGGCGCGAAGACAATTACAGTTTGCGCGGCGCTCTGGGATTGCAACCGCAAGAAGTTTGGGCCGCGCACGCGCTCGCCAAGCTCGCGCTGTTTGAAACCGTCCGCAAAAAAACCGGCCTGCCGCTCGACCCGGAAGTCTTCACTATCGGCTTTGCTCGCCGCGCCACCAGTTACAAACGCGCCGACTTGATTCTTTCCGACCTCGACCGCTTGCGCCAGATCGCCAAAAACGTCGAACGCTTCCAAATCGTTTATGCCGGCAAAGCTCATCCCAACGATCGTGGCGGCAAAGAAATTATTCGCCACATTTTTCAGTCCAAAAAAGCGCTCAAAAAAGTTGTACCGATTGTTTTCCTCGATGAATACAACATGGAAGTCGGCGGGCAAATTACCGCTGGCGTCGATTTGTGGCTCAATACGCCGCAGTTTCCGCTCGAAGCCAGCGGCACCAGCGGCATGAAAGCCGCCCTCAACGGCGTGCCCAGCCTCAGCATTCTCGATGGCTGGTGGGTGGAAGGCCACATCGAAGGTGTCACCGGATGGTCCATCGGAGAAGCGCGCCGCACTGCGGACGTCGCCGCTCCCGTGGAAAACGCCGCGGAAGCGCAATCGCTTTACGCCAAACTGGAAAACGTAATTCTTCCCATGTTCTACAAAGATCGCAGCCGCTACTTATCCGTGATGCAGCACGCCATCGCCATCAACGGCTCTTTCTTCAACACTCAGCGCATGGTGCAGCAATACATCACCGATGCGTACGTGCGTTAATCGCATGTGAAAAAAAGTCAGCCAGCCGCGCAAAGCGCGAGCGGCCGAGAACGGAGACGTAGCAACGACGAACGAAGATGCAAGCATCGTGGGAAGGGAGGCCAGTTAACGTAGAGCAAGAATTAGTCAGCGTAAAGAAGAACGAGTTCAAGAAAAATTAGTTGGCGGCAATGAGGTCCGCCAGTTCAAAATTTTCGGGCGAGTTAAGGGTGAGCGGCCAAGCTGCTTTCGGGAACCGGATTTTTCTTTTCGCCGCGCAGTTCGGCGCCGGCATTCAAAATATCCGGTTTGGCGAAAAACTTGAAAAAGCTCCACTCCCCGTATTTTTGCGTCAGCCCCGGCAAAACCGCGGCAACCAGATCGTCGCCTTTTTTGCCGTCTTTCACCGGACCCGCTGCCATTTCTCGCAGGTCCATCAGGTACTGGCGAAAATCTTTAACGTCTTGAGATTTTCCGACGTCGCCGTGGCCGGGAATAAAGTCGGCGCTCGGGCTCAGTTCGGCAATCGCCGCCAGCGTCGGAATCCACTTTTCAGTGGACGCGTCGATCAGATTCGGCAAAGTTTTTTTCCAGAAAAGGTCGCCGCAAAAAACTGCCGGCGCATCCGGAATAAAAACGATGGAGTCTCCGCCGGTATGCCCCGGGAAAACGTGAACTTCAATGCGCCGTTTGCCCAGAAAAAGCGTCACGCCGGAATCGTACACAACGTCCGGCCCGGCGATATTTTCCACCAGGGCTTTTTGCTCGGGCTTGATATTTTTCCCGAAGAATTTCAGATTCTCGGTGTGGATCCAGGCAGGCACATTGCGTTGCGCAAAAATCACCGCACCCGCTTCCTGGAAAACGCGATTTCCAGCCACGTGGTCGAGATGATAGTGCGTATTAATTAAAAATTTTACCGGCAGCGGAGTCAGTTTTTTTATTTCCGCAAGCAGCTGTTTGGCGGCGTCGGGATTCTCGAAAGAATCGATTACCGCGACGCCGTCGTCGCCAATCACAAATCCGGCGTTCGCGCCGGCTTCGCCCTTGGCATTGTCGATGGCGGCAAAAACATTGTGGCCCAAAGCTTTCAGGGTGAAGTGCAAACCGTTCGGCGCATCGGACCCAGATTGCGTCCGCCCTTCGGAGCCAGATGGCGTTGGCGCTTCGGTATCGGAGCGTGCCAGCACTTCGGAATCAGGTCGCCTTCGAGCTTCGGGATCGGAGCGTGCCAGCACTTCGGAATCAGGTTGCGTTCGCGCTTCGGAACCAGAACCAGTCAGCGCCTCGGAAGGAATCGCCGGCGACAACGCCAGCGACAAAGCCGTCGCCGCCGAACACACAATGCCGAGGAACAAAAATTTGCTTGTGCCCATGAGTTTCGTATCGTACCTGATTTTTTTCCTTTCGCAAACAGCGAGGAAACCGGGGCGCACTTTAGAAATAGTCGCAAGGATTGAAGCAATAGGAACTGGAGCCGACGCAGGCGAGGTTGAGGAGGTGGCGCGCGAAAAGTTGGAGTGAAGAGTTGGAGTGAAAAGTTGGACTGAAGAGGTGGCGCGCGAAGAGTTGGAGTAAAAAGTTGTGTGCGGAGAAATCGGCGAGAGAAAAGAGTGGAATAGCTATGCGCGAGAAAAAAATAGGCGGCGGCGAGTCGCCGCACTCCAATCGCTCGGAAGTTTTACTGGCGGCGATGTGCCGACGGCTATGCGCGTTGTCGCAT
>DASXMB010000072.1:0-38658 GCA_036495905.1 Candidatus Acidiferrum sp. | reverse complement strand
GCTGTCGAAGTTGCTGTCGAAGTTGCTGTCGAAGTTGCTGTCGAAGTTGCTGTCGAAGCTGCTCGCGTAACGCCGAACTTTCCCGCGCTTTGTGCGGGTCCCTACGCCTTTCGTCGGGAAGCCCCGCAGCCTTTGTCTTGCCCGCATCCAACCTATCGAACTCGTTCTTGTGCCCTCCGCCGTTTAGAACGGCCACCTCTGCAAGTGCCTCAACGCACCGCCTGCGCATCGCCGGTCTTGTGCTCTTCTATCTGAAAACGCAAGAACTTATGGATCGCCGCCAGCGCCTCTTTGTCGCTCGTCGCAATAACCACTCGCCCTCCCGTTGGCGTCTCCTCATAAGCGTAATGAATTTTCGCTTTTCGCAATTTCATCTCCGCAACTCCGGGCGGCACGGTATCGTGCACAAACATCGGAATCTCAAAATCGCCGTTGCTAAACGCTTGTGCGATGTGCGCCAAATGTTTCCGAATGTTGTCGCGATCCGCCGTGTCCGCTCCATCCTTCACTTCTATTTGGATCACTCCACCATCCGCTTTCATCAAAAAATGGTGCGTCGTCGCAGTTTGTGAAAATCCCATTCCTTTGTCACCGCGTTCGTTCATGGCGGATTGTGCCTCCGCTTGCATCTGCGCTTCGTGCATGTGCGCATCGTGCAGTGGACATTCCGCCGCGCTTTTTGGCTGCTCCGGCGATTGTGCCGAAGCTATACCCGCTGGAATCGCCAAACAAATCGCCATAGTCACAATTGTCTTCATCGTTGCTTCTCCTGTTTTCGTTTTCCGCCCACCAGAACGTTCGCCTTCTGTTTCTGATGGTTCGAGTGAGAGGCAACAAACGCTTCCAGCAATCCCGCACGCTGGCCCCGGGGAGTTTTGCCCAGCAAGCGATCCCACGAGGCTAACGTCTTGCGCAATTCCGTTCGCCAGCGTTGCAGATCGCGTAGTTGGGCTTCGAGCGTCACCAGTTTTTTCGCCGCCAGCGTTCGCACTTGCTGGCAAGGCGCTCCGCCCCGGTCGCGTTCGCCGAAGATGACCGCCAGTTCGCCCACCGAAAATCCAATGGAGAGCGCTCCGCGAATCAGCGTCACCCGCAGCACCGCTTGCGGCGGATACAACCGGTAGCCCGACGCCGAACGCGCCACGCCCGGCAAAAGTCGCCGCCGCTCGTAATAGCGCAAAGTATCCCGACTGACGCCAGCCAACCGCGCCAGCTCTCCCGAATACAATGGCCGACCGTCCGATGCGTTTGTCCTCACAGGAGTCACCCTAAACCGTGGAACCATTCCACACTCAACCCCTTTAATTTGCCACCCAATTTCCCGAAGTCGGCTACCCCAGCACCCCAATGCGCCACCAAGGCGCTTCTGTAGAGGCCGTCTTTTAAGGCGGCCACCTTTGCCGTTGAATTGGCTGTTGAAGTTGCCCGTGTAGCGGCGGGCTTTGCCGTCGGTTTATGCGGAACCCGGCAGCCTCATCGTCGGGAAGCCCGCCCTCTTCGCCTTTTTTCTTCTCGATCTCGTACCACCCTTTCTATTCGAAACTAGTACCACACAGTAATCTCTTGACAGGCCGTTATTTATAAGCTATCATTAGTCGTGAATACTAACTCCTCAGCCTTCGCCACTCATCGTCTCACCCCTCGCTCGCTCGCCGTCCCATCGCGTCCTTTAGAATCAACAAATTCCAAACCCCTATTCCCGCAACCCTTTTCCAATCACATCCTTACAAATTGCCGGGTGGGGTCCCCCTTCCCGGCCTACAGACCCTCCGACTTTCAAACTTTCCGACCATTTTCCTCACCTCTCCTATCGCTCTTTTGCACTCCGCGCAAATCGCCTCGCGTGTTTTCAATAACTTCCACATTCTTTTGCTCTTTCATGGGGGTGGGGGGTGCCTGTGATCTTTCAAGACGTTACTTGCCCCAGACTTACATCGGTTGCGCCGCAACCCCATCTCCCCGAACGCTGCTTGCTACCCCAAAGGCTTTCGCATAGCATAAAATATGAGAATCCATGCGCGAACGTCCCTAACCGCAATCCGCAGCCGATGCGTGTGCCGGAGCCATCCATATGAGCGATAAAACGAAAGAATCGACGCAAACTCTCCCGCCACCGGAGACCGATGCGCGCTCCAACGCAACCTCTAACGCCACGACCACAGCATCCGGCACGGCTAAGCCCGGCACCGCCTCCAAGCCGCTCTCCGTTTCCCCCAAACAAAAGGCCTGGGAAGACAAAACGCTGGCGCCCACGCTGGCCAAAAGTCCCGAGCGCCACGCCGAGTTCACCACCATCTCCGGCTATCCCATTCAGCGGCTGTACACTCCGGCAAATCTTGAAGGATGGGATCCCGACCGCGATCTCGGTTTCCCTGGCGAGCCTCCTTACACCCGCGGAATTCATTCCACCATGCATCGCGGCCGTTTGTGGACCATGCGGCAATTCGCCGGCTTCGGCACCGCGGAAGACACTAACGAACGTTTCCGCTATCTGCTGGCGCAAGGGCAGACCGGGCTTTCCACCGCGTTCGATCTGCCCACGCTGATGGGTTACGACTCCGACCACCCGCTCTCCGAAGGCGAAGTGGGAAAATGCGGCGTGGCCATCAGTTCCCTGGCCGACATGGAGGTTTTGTTCGACAAAATTCCGCTGAGCGGCGTGACCACTTCCATGACCATCAATTCGCCGGCCGCGATTATTTGGGCGATGTATCTGGCGGTGGCGGAAAAACAGGGCGCGGACTGGAAAAAAATCTCCGGCACTTTGCAAAACGACATTCTCAAGGAATATATCGCACAAAAGGAATATATCTATCCGCCGGAACCGTCGATGCGTTTGGTGATCGACACGTTTGAGTTCGGCGTAAAAAACACGCCGAAGTTCAACACTATTTCCATTAGCGGATATCACATTCGCGAAGCCGGCTCGACCGCGATTCAGGAACTGGCGTTCACTTTGCGTGACGGCCTGGAATACGTGGAATGGGGCATGCGCCGTGGTCTCGACGTCGACGAATTCGTGCCACAACTTTCGTTTTTCTTCAACGCGCACAGCGACTTTTTCGAGGAAATCGCCAAGTACCGCGCCGCTCGCCGCATCTGGCACAAAGCCATGGTGGAACGCTACAAATCGAAGAATCCGCGTTCCTGGGCGCTGCGTTTTCATACGCAGACCGCGGGCTGCTCGCTGACCGCGCAGCAACCGTACAACAATGTGGTACGCACCGCGATTCAGGCGCTTGCCGCGGTTTTGGGCGGCACGCAATCGCTGCACACCAATTCTCTGGACGAAGCCTGGGCCTTGCCGACAGAATTTGCCGCCACCCTCGCATTGCGCACGCAGCAAATCATCGCGCACGAAACCGGCGTGACGAATACCGTCGATCCGCTCGGCGGGTCATACTTTGTGGAAACGTTGACCAATGAAATCGAGCGCGGCGCGTGGGATTACATCGAAAAAATCGACGCCATCGGCGGAATGGTTCCGGCCATCGAGCGCGGCTACCCGCAACGCGAAATCGCGGAAGCGTCTTACCGCTATCAGTGCGAAATCGATAAGAAAGAGAAAATTATCGTTGGCGTGAACGATTACGTGGCGAAAGAAAATCCGCTGGAGATTTTGCAAATTGACGAGACAGTGGCGCATCGTCAGGCCGAACGCTTGCGCAAATTGCGCGCGGAGCGATCGAAGGATGAAGTCGCGCGGCGGCTTGCGGCGCTGCGCAAAGCCGCGCAAGGCAAAGACAACTTGATGCCATTTATTTTCGACGCGGTAAAGTCTTACGCCACGCTCGGCGAAATTTGCGACGCCATGCGCGAAGTCTTCGGCACCTACGAAGAAGTCGCCATCACTTAGAATTTTCAGCGAAATTGAAGCGCAGAAACGACCATCGAGGTCACAAACGCGAATGTCAGAGAAAAAGATTCGAGTGTTGATTGCGAAGCCGGGGCTGGACGGACACGATCGCGGCGCGAAAATTATCGCTCGCGCGCTGCGCGATGCCGGCATGGAAGTGATTTACACCGGCTTGCGGCAAACTCCGGAGATGATCGCGTCGGCCGCGGTGCAGGAAGACGTCGACGTGATTGGGCTTTCGATTTTGTCCGGCGCGCACAACACTCTTTGCCCGCAACTGATGACGCTGCTGCACGACAAAGGCATGGACGACGTGACCGTTCTGCTGGGCGGAATCATTCCGGCAGCCGACATTGCCACGTTGAAGAAAGTCGGCATTGCCGAGGTATTTTTGCCCGGCACCTCCACGCAAAATATCGTGGACTTCATTCACACCCGTTTGGCGCATTGAGCCTGCTTGCCATGGCGAATAGATTCCCCGGATTTTACAGAGAGGTTATCGAGTGACCGCTTCCGTTTTGAAGACGAATGCCAACAACAAGTCGCCGGAGTTTGAGAAAAATACGCGGCGGGTGGTGGAACTTTTCGGGAAAATCAAAAACGAGGAAGAAATAATTTGTGGTGGCGGCGGCGCCAAAGCGGTGGAAGCGCAGCACAAAAAAGGACGGCTGACGGCGCGGGAACGCATCAAGAAACTGGTGGACCCCGGATCGCATTTTTTTGAACTGGGAATTTTTGCCGCTTACGAAATGTACGAAGAGTGGGGCGGCGCGCCTTCCGCGGGAACGATTACCGGGCTGGCAAAAGTTTGCGGGCGAACTTTCATGCTGATCGTGAATGATGCGACGGTGAAAGCCGGCGCGTTTTTTCCGATGACCGCGAAAAAAGTGATTCGCGCGCAAAATATCGCCATCGAGAATCACATTCCTACAATTTATCTGGTGGATTCTGCGGGAGTATTTTTGCCGCTGCAGGAAGATGTGTTTCCGGATACCGACGATTTTGGACGGGTGTTCCGCAACAACGCGGTGATGAGTGCAATGGGCATTCCGCAACTGACCGCCATCATGGGCATGTGCGTGGCGGGCGGCGCGTATTTGCCGGTGATGTGCGATCACATTTTGATGACCGAAGGCTCGGGATTATTTTTGGCGGGACCGGCGCTGGTGCAGGCGGCGATCGGCCAGAAAACGTCGGCGGAAGATTTGGGCGGTGCGAAGATGCACGCGCAAATCAGCGGGACGGTGGATTTTCGCGAGCCGGACGATGAATCGTGCATCAGGCGGATTCGCGCGCTGGCAGACAAAATGGGCGCGGGAAATCCTTCGCCATTCAGCCACACCGCTTCGCGCGAGCCGCTGTATTCGGGCGACGAAATTTATGGCGTGTTTTCGAGCGATCCCGGAAAACAGTACGACATGCGGGAAGTGATCGCGCGCATTGTGGACGCGAGTGAGTTTGAAGAATACCGCGCGGAGTATGGCGAAACGCTGTTGTGCGGGTACGCGCGCATCGGCGGCTGGGCGGTGGGCATTGTGGCAAATCAGAAAAAACATGTGCAGACCACGGCGCCCGGTTCGGATCAGAAGCGGATGGAATTTGGCGGCGTGATTTATACCGAGTCCGCGGAAAAAGCGGCGCGATTTATTTTGGACTGCAACCAGAATCGCATTCCCCTGATTTTTCTGCACGACGTGAACGGATTTATGGTGGGCAAGGACGCGGAGTGGAGCGGCATTATTCGCGCGGGCGCAAAAATGGTAAACGCGGTGTCCAATAGCGTGGTGCCGAAGATTTCCGTGATTTGCGGCGGGAGTTTTGGCGCGGGACACTATGCGATGTGCGGGAAGGCGTACGATCCGCGATTTGTTTTTGCGTGGCCGACGGCGCGGTATGCGGTGATGAGCGGGGATGCAGCCGCGACGACACTAGCGGAGATTAAGTTGAAGCAGTTGGAACGCTCTGGGAAAAAAGTCGACGAGAAGCAGCGCAAGGAATTGTACGAGGCGGTGCGGGCGACCTATGAAAAGCAGACCGATCCGCGTTATGCGGCGGCGCGATTGTGGGTGGATGCGATTATCGATCCGGCGCATACGCGCGATGCGCTGATCTGGGCGCTGGAAGCGGCGGCGCTGAATCCAGAGATTCGCGAATTCAAAACTGGCGTGCTGCAAACGTGATTCGCGGTTGCGCATTGTTTGTGATGGCGGTTGGTCTCGTTTGTTTGTTTTTTCGTCTCGAATCGGGTGGTGCATTTCTTTTGCTTGTGGGTTCTTTGCTGTTGGTTCTCGACGCAGTTCAGAGGAAGAAACAAACCACTAATGGCTAAGACCGTAAAATTGATCGAATGCCCGCGCGATGCGTGGCAGGGATTGCCGGATTTTATTCCGACGCAGGAGAAGGCAGAGTATTTGCAGGCGCTGGTGGAGGCGGGATTTAAGCACATCGATGCGGTGAGCTTTGTTTCGCCCAAACATGTGAAACAGATGGCGGACAGCGAAGAGGTTATGGCCAAGCTGAACGCTTCCCTTCCCGCCGGCGTGAAGCCGGAAATTATTGGGATTGTTGTGAACAGCAAAGGGCTGGAGCGGGCGCTGGCCACGCCCGGCGTGAGCACGATTGGCTATCCGTATTCGATTTCCGCATATTTCCGGCGCGCCAACGCGAACATGACGCGGGCAGAATCGCGCGCGCTGGTGGAGACGCTGAAAAAAGAAACCGCCGCAGCGAATCGCGATTTGGTGATTTACATTTCCATGGCCTTTGGTAACACGTACGATGAACCGTGGGGACCGGAAATTGTGGCGGAAACCTTGGAATGGCTGAAAGATATTCGCGTGCGCACGGTTTCGCTGGCGGATACGGTGGGCACGGCGTCGCCGGAACTGGTGGGCGATTTGTACCGGCAGGTGAAGGATCACGTCGCCGGAGTCGAGTTAGGCGTGCATTTGCATAGCCGGCCGGAACACGCTGAAGAAAAAATCTTGGCAGCGTATGAAGCGGGCTGCCGAAGATTCGACAGCGCACTGACCGGACTCGGCGGATGTCCTTTTGCGGGGGACGATTTGGTGGGCAATATCGCAACCGAGCAAGTGCTGGCGGCTTTGGAAAAGGCGGGGGCAAACGCGGGAATTGAATCGGCGCGATTGGGAAAGATTCTGGGAATGGCGAATGAAATTCGGGCGAAGTATGCTCATGCGCCACTTCCGAATTAACGAGGCGAAGCATCATGTACTCGACACTACTTCTGGAAACTAGCGGCGAAGTTGCCACGATTACGCTGAACCGTCCGGACAAGCGGAATGCGATTTCCGCGGAGATGATTGGCGAATTGCAGGCGGCGCTGGACGAAATTGAAACGGCGCACACGCGCGTGGTGATTGTCACGGGTGCGGGCAAAGCGTTTTGCGCGGGCATGGATTTGGAAATGCTTGCGGCGATTGCGAAACAGTCGCCATCGGAAAATCAGGAAGATTCGCGGCGGATTGCAAAAATGTTGCGGCGGATTTGGAGTTTTCCGCGGCCGATGATTGCGGCGGTGAATGGAGCGGCGTATGCGGGTGGCTGCGGGATTGCGACACTGTGCGATTTTACGCTGGCGACGCCGGAAGCGAAGTTTGGCTATACGGAAGTGAAAATTGGATTTTTGCCAGCGATTGTTTCGGTTTTTTTGACGCGGCAAATTGGCGAGAAGCGCTGCCGGGATTTGTTGCTGACCGGGCGGATTATCGATGCCGCGGAGGCTCGAGAGTTTGGTTTGGTGACGGAAGTGGTTTCGGCGGAAGAGTTGATGGACCGGGCGCACGAGTTGGCGGATACGCTGATCGCGGCCAGTCCGAGCAGCTTGACGCGAGCGAAGCGGCTGCTGGTGTCCGCCGAAGCGGCGGGCGTGGACCACGATCTGGAGCGGGCCATTCTGGAAAATGCGCGGATTCGCTGCACGCCGGATTTTCAAGAAGGTGTCGCGTCTTTCCTGGAAAAGCGCAAACCGGTGTGGCGAGATAAATTGGAATAGCGCGCCATGCCACCCATCGAACATTACGACGCCATGGTACGAGTGCGTTACGCGGAAACGGATCAGATGGGCGTGGTGTATCACGCGAATTATCTGGTGTGGTTTGAAGTGGGGCGAGTGGAGCTGATGCGGGCGCTGGGCGTGGAATACAAGAGGATGGAAAAAGAAGACGATTGCCACATCGTGGTGGCGGACGTGAAGTGCAGGTATCACCACTCGGCGCGCTACGACGAAGTTTTGCGGATACGGACGCGCATTGCGGAGTCTCGCAATCGGATGGTGCGCTTTGGGTATGAGGTTTTGCGCGATTCGGACGAGCAGGTGCTGGCGACCGGGGAAACGACGCACGTAATTTGTGGCGGGAACGGCAAAGCGAAATCTCTGCCGGAAAAATATCGCGAGGTATTGAAAGCGCCGAATTCAGAGCGGAGTTCAGGATGAGCATTGCCATTACCGGCAACGATTTGACGTTCGCGCAATTGGAAAGCGTCGCGCTGCGCGGGGGAAAAGTGGAGCTGGCGGCTTCCGCCATCGAGCGGATGAAGGCGTCGCGAGCGGTGGTGGAGCGGGTGGTGGCGTCCGGGAAAACGGCGTATGGAATCAATACCGGATTCGGAAAACTGGCTTCGGTGCGAATTTCCACGGAGCAGGTGCGGCAGCTGCAGGTGAATCTGGTGAGGTCGCACTGCTGTGGAGTGGGCGCGGCGCTGAGCGAAGCGGAAACTCGGTCGATGATGCTGTTGCGAGCGAATGCGCTGGCGAAAGGATTTAGCGGGATTCGTCCACAAGTAGTGCAAACGCTTTGCGACATGCTGAATGCGAAAGTGCATCCGGTAATTCCCGCGCAGGGATCGGTGGGAGCTTCGGGAGATTTGGCTCCTTTGGCGCATTTGGCGCATGTGGTGATTGGCGAAGGGCGAGCGGTTTTTTCGGGCGAAATTCTGGGCGGCGCGGAAGCGATGCGACGCGCGGGGATTACTCCGGTGGCCCTGGAAGCGAAGGAAGGGCTTTCGCTGCTGAATGGAACGCAGGGGATGCTGGCGCTGCTGAGTTTGGCGCTGCATGACGCGGATGCGTTGGCGGATGCGGCGGATGTGGCAGCGGCGCTGTCGCTGGATGCGCTGCGCGGATGTCCGGACGCTTTCGATGCGCGGATTATGCAGGCGCGGCCGTACACGGGCGCGGCAACTACGGCGCGGAATTTGGCGCGGGTGAATGAAGGCAGCGCGATTCGCGAGTCGCATCGGGCGACGGAGAAAGATCCGCGGGTGCAGGATGCGTACAGTTTGCGCTGCACGCCGCAGGTGCATGGAGCGGTGCGGGATTCGCTGGCGCAGGCGCGAGAGATGACGCGGGTGGAACTAAACAGCGCGACGGATAATCCGTTGGTTTTTGCGAACGATGCGGGCGGGGATATTGTGAGCGGCGGAAATTTTCATGGGCAGCCGCTGGCGATGGCGGCGGATCAAGTGGCGGTGGCGATTGCGACCTTGGGCGGAATTTGTGAGCGGCGCATCGAGCAGATGACCAATCCGTTGACCAGCATGCTGCCGGCATTTTTGACACCGAATCCCGGGCTTAACTCCGGATTCATGATTGCGCAGGTGACGGCAGCGGCTTTGACCAGTGAGAATCGCGCACTGGCTACGCCACACTCGGTGGATTCGATTTCGACTTCGGGCAATCAGGAAGATTATGTGTCGATGGGGATGAGCGGAGCGCGACGGCTGGAGCGGATGCTGCAAAATTTGCGGCACATTGTGGCGATTGAATTGTTGTGCGCGTGCCAGGGGATTGATTTGCTGTCGCCGCTGCAGACCGGTGCGTTGGGAAAGAAAGCGTACGATGCGGTGCGCGCGAAGTCGGCGATGGTGGTGGAAGATCGGCCGCTGGCGGAAGATATGGAAACGGTCGCTGCGCTGATTGCTGACGACGCGATTTCAGGAATTCTGCGGTAAATACTGGCAGCTACTGCGCGAGGGCGGAACGCAAAAACGTGAGCATGCGGTAGCCGGCGATGTGACTGAATGGAGCAAGTTCGAGTGAGTAGTGACCACAGGCGAGTTCGAGCGCGCGCATATTGGCGCCATTGCGGCGAAGAGCGGTGAGCATTTGCTGCGTGAGCTCAGGGAGAAATGTGGGATCGTAGCGGCCGTGGACCATTAGCGCGCGCTTCCCTGCTCCCAGTCCGCGCTCGACGTAAGGCATGGGGCTGACTGGCGCCCAATAGTCGCGGAGTTCGTCGACGGTAACGTGGTGGCGAAGACTTTCCCACACGTGAGTGGTGGTCATGCCGCGGCTGACGACGTCGGCAAAATAAGTGGAGACGTGGAAAAATCCGCCGGCATGGACGCCTTCATCGTGGACCATGGTGATGTAACCGACGGAAGAGCCGATGCTGGTGCCGAGAATTCCGATGCGCGGATGACCTTGCTGTTCGAGCCAGCGAATGCAACGGCGCGAATCCTGCACCGCCTGGCGATTGGCTTGAAGAGTGAGGCCGATATTGGGGCCGACAATTTGGTCGGCGCGTTCGTGACCTTTGGCCATGCGGCGATCGTGGTAAGGCAGACTCATTTTTAGCGCGCTGATGCCGAGGCGTTGCAACCATTCGCAAAGGCCGCGCTGGCCATTCCATTTGGCATTCCAGTTGGGAAGAAGGAGAACGGCGGAAGATTTTCTGCCGTTGCGCTGGCGGGCGGGAAAATATTGGCCGTAGACGGTATTGTTTTCTGGCCAGGGCGACTCGATGGAACTTTGGAAAGTGAGAACATTTTTGGAGTCGAGGCGATAGTCGGGAGCGGGATCGACGGCGTACCAATTTTTGCTGGTGTCGATGGCGTGGCGAGCGTAGCGGTGGACGAATTCGCCGGGATGGGGATCGTTGGGATCGCCGCCGAGGAGATCGAGTCCCCAGGAAAACGGGGCGACGCGACGATTGTCGTCGGTTTGCCAGCGGCGAACTTCGTATTGATGAATTCTCTTTTCGAACCAGCGCATAGAAGGCGATTCCATTATAGCGGAGAGGGCGGCTAGGCCCGAATTGCGCGGATGTATGCAGCGTGGAGCGGAATGGCGCAAAGCGGAGCGGCGTGCAGGTGGAATCGCGGCGAGATGGAGCGGATATGTAGGCATGCGACACGCGGTTTGTGGGCTCGGTTGAGGCGACGCGAGGTGTGTGGCACATTCAAAACGTGGGCATCGCCTTCGCTTTTATTTTTGGCATTGTGATCGGCAGCTTTCTGAATGTGTGCATTGCGCGCATTCCGGAGGAATTGTCTATTGTTTCGCCGGCGTCGCGGTGTCCGCGATGCGAAAAGCCGATTGCGGCGTATGACAATGTGCCGGTGTTTGGATGGCTGTGGCTGCGCGGCAAGTGCAGGTCTTGCGGACTGCCGATTTCTCCGATGTATCCGTTGGTGGAATTGCTTACCGGAATTTTGTTTGTGGCGTGTTACTGGGAATTTGGGTTGACGCAAGCCGGAGTAAAGTGGCTTTTCCTCACATGTTTGATCATCGTTTTGGCGATTACGGACGTGCGAGTGCGGATGCTGCCGGATTTGGTGAATTGGCCGGGGTTGGCAGCGGGACTTTTGTTTTCGTTTTTTGTGCCGCCGAACGATCCGATGGTGCGGCTGCTGATTGAGTCATTTTTGCAGCGGAGGATTCCATTTCACGTGTGGGGATTGCTGGACGGAATTCTGGGCGCAGCGTTTTGGAGTTTTTTGTTGTGGGGCGTGGCGGCACTTTATAAGGCGGTGCGCGGACGAGAAGGCATGGGCATGGGCGATGTGAAAATGATGGCCATGGTGGGCGCGTTTTTGGGAGTGCGTGGAGCGTTTTTTACGATTTTACTGGGCACGTTTTTGGGGAGTCTGGTGGGAGTGTCGATTATTGTGATTTTGTTTTTGGCGGGATGGCAACGGCGATTGGCGGAGCGGGCAAGCCGCAGAGGATTGGGGACGGTGAGCGCGCTGCGGTGGACGATTGTGAGTCAGTATCAGCTACCGCTGGGAACATTTTTGGCGATTGGAGTTTTGGCGGTGGTGTATTTGGCGCCGTGGCTGCTGGAATATTGGGCGACGGTTTCAGGACGAGCATGAGATTGCTGATGGCGATGGCACAAAGCGCAGGCGCTCCGAATCTGTGGCCGATCATGATTTTTTCAGCGGTGGCGCTGTTTGCGGTGGTGCTGGTGGCGCTGGTTTTTGTGCGGCGGATGCTGCAGAGCAGGCATGTGAGCAAAGTGGATGAGATGCGGGAGCCGGCGCCGAGCACGGAGAATCCTTCGGCGTTTATGGCAGCGTCGATGCAGGGCGTGATTTTGAAATTGCGCGAGCAGGAGAAGGAACTGGAGCGGCTGCATCGCGCGGAGAAAGAACGGGCGGAACACACAGAGCGGCTGAGCGAAGAAGTTACGCGAAACATGCCGGCGGGACTTTTGGTGGTGAACGCGACGGGAATTATTTCGAACTCGAATCCGGCGGCGGAGCAGGCGTTGGGAATTCGCGGGCTGGGATTTCGGCGATACAGCGAGGCGCTGGGAGAGAATTCCGCGCTGACAGGATTGCTGGCGGCGTGTTTGGCGCAGGGGACGATTTATCGGCGCGAGGAAGTGGAGCACGTTACGCCGGCTGGCGACACGCGAAAACTGGGCGTGACGATTTCGCCGATTCGGCGGGCGAACGAGAAGGTGAATGGAGCGATTTGTTTGCTGACAGATTTGACGGAGCTGGCGGCGCTGCAGCAGCAGGTACAGTTGAAAGAGAATCTGGCGGCGCTGGGGGAGCTTTCCGCGGGGATTGCGCACGAGTTCAAGAACGCGCTGGCGACAATTTCCGGCTATGCGCAGATGATTCGGACGGAAGAGGTGACGGGCGAGGCGGCGGACTACGCGGGACGAATTTTGGAGCAGACGAGGAACATCACGCACGTGGTGACAGAATTTTTGAAGTATGCGCGGCCGCTCGATATCGGAGACGAAGCGGTGGAGTTGCAGGAATTGGTGGAGCGAGTGGCGATGGAAGTGGGCGAGGCGATGCCTCGGGTGCAGATTCGGTGCGAGGGCAAGTTTGGAAGCGTGGCTGGGGATGAAGGATTGTTGCGCCAGGTACTGCTGAATTTGACGCGGAATGGCGCGGAGGCTTGCGACGGCGAGGCGAAGGGCGGAGTGGTGGTGATGCGTGGCGAATTGGTGGAGGGCGACGGCGTGGCGTCGCAGCGGATTACAGTGTCTGACAATGGCGCTGGAGTGCCACCGAACGCGCTGCCGATGCTGTTTCGGCCGTTTTTTACGACCAAGGCTAATGGGACCGGCCTGGGGCTGGCAGTGGTGCAGAAGATCGTGGTGCAGCATGGCGGCGGAGTTGAGGCGCGAAATGGGGCGAGCGGAGGAGCGTCGTTTATCCTTACGCTACCGCTGCGCAGCGGTGGTGCGGAAGGAGTAGAATTGAATGGTGACGAAAAATAAGGGCGAGGTCGCGGGTAGCGGGAGGTTGCGTATGCCGATATTGAGGGAGTTGGGCGTGGGCAGGGGCGTGCTGGTGGCTGCGCTGGCGTTCGCGGTGGCGGCGATTCCTGCGATGGCGGGCGGTTTGCCGCAGAGCGCGCAACAGTCTACCGGGGACGCGGTGGCGGATGCGGCGCGGAAGGCTCGCGAGCAGAAGAAGGATGCGCCTAAACCGAAGAAAGTTTATACGGACGATGACGTCAGCAAAATACCAGCCAGCGCGGTGACGGTGGCGGCTGCGCCTTCGGAGGCGCCGGCGGATACGACGAAGAGTGATAAAGTGGAAAATAGCAGAGATGCGAAAGCAGATTCCGCAACTAAGGGCGATACGACGGAGGCAATGTGGCGAAAGCGGTTCCGCGATGCGCGTGGGAAATTAGACGAGGCGCAAAAAGAGTTGGATATTCTGCAGCGCGAGTCGGAAAAGGCGCAGCTGCAATACTATTCGGATCCGCAAAAGGCTTTGAGCGAGCAATACAACCGCAAAGATATTACGGACAAGGATGCGAAGATTGCGGCGAAAAAACAGGAAGTCGAGCAACTGAAGCAGAAGATCAGCGACATGGAAGATCAGTTGCGGAAGTCTGGCGGAGATTCCGGCTGGGCGCGCTGATTACGGTATAAATTCGACTTTACAATTTGGGGTGATGCTGAGGATTTAGAGGCGGCTGACGTTTTGGCTAGAGGCTTAACTGCGCCTGGATGGCTTCCCTTCTCCGCACACGCGAATCGCGTGGGGCGGGCGATTTGCTGGATTCATGGTAGAAACGATAGAGATGGAACCCCTTCTTCTAGTTGAAGATAAGAGTGAACTGCGCGCGATGCTGAAGAAGGCATTGGAACGTGCGGGATATGAGGTGGACGAAGCTCCGGACGGAGCAGCGGCGCTGCAGAAGGTGCGGGCCCGCCGGTACATCGTGGTGGTGACGGATTTGAAGATGCCGGGAGCGTCTGGGCTGGATGTTTTGCGGGCGGCGAAGAGCGCCGATCCCACCATTCCGGTGATTTTGCTGACTGCGTATGGGTCGGTGGATGAAGCGGTTACGGCGATGAAGGATGGTGCGTTTGATTTTCTGCAAAAGCCGGTGGACCTGGATCATTTGAAATTGCTGGTGCAGCGAGCGTCGCGTCAGCAGGAACTTTTGCGCGAGAATTTGCTGCTGAGGGAAGAGTATTCGTCGCGTTACGGATTTCCGCGCATCGTGGGCGAGCATGCGTCGATACGGGAAGTCAGCCAGCAACTGCAGAAAGTGGCGGCGACGGACTCGACAGTGTTGCTGCTGGGAGAAAGCGGGACCGGCAAGGAACTTTTTGCGCGGGCGGTGCACCATTTGTCGCCGCGGCGAGAGCAGCCTTTTGTGGCGCTGAACTGCGCGGCGATTCCTGAAGGATTAGTGGAGAACGAGGTTTTTGGGCATGAGAAGGGAGCGTTTACGGGAGCGGGCGCGCGCAAAGTTGGCAAAATGGATTTGGCGCATCATGGGACGCTGTTTCTGGATGAGATTGGAGAGTTGCCGCTGGCGATTCAGGCGAAACTTTTGCGAGTGCTGGAAGAGCGGCGATTTGAGCGAGTGGGCGGAACGCAGTCGATAGAAGTGGATGTGCGGATTGTGGTGGCGACGAATCGCAATTTGCAGAAACTGATTGAGGAAAAACTATTTCGCGAGGATTTGTACTTCCGTATTTCCGCGGTGCCGCTGACCATTCCGGCTTTGCGAGAGCGCGGCGAGGATGTGCTGACGCTGGCGGAATATTTTCTGGAGAAATTTAGCCGGGAATTTGCCAAGCCAGGGCTGGAGCTTTCGCCGGAGGCTCGTGAACGAATTTTGCATTATCGCTGGCCGGGCAATGTGCGGGAATTGCAGAATGCCCTGGAACGAGCGGTAATCCTGGCGGATGGACTGACCATACACGCGAGCGGACTGCAATTGACGATGCCACAGCCGAGCGCGGAGAGTATTCCGGCGGGGATGCTGCCGGAGAAATTCAGCTGGGAAGGGTCGCTGGAAGAGGTTACGGAGCGGGCGACGAAGCACGTCGAGAAAGTACTGCTGGAAAATACGTTGCGGGATTTTCAGTGGAACAAGACGCGGGCGGCGGAGAAATTGGGGGTTTCGCCAAAGACGTTGCTGGCGAAATTGCGGAGCGCGGGGTTGGAAGAAGCGCAGTAGTGCGGGCCTGCCGCGGGGCGCGAGGCGGACGGTCTGCGTCTTGCAAATCGGACAGGAAAGCAGATTCCTCGGGCAAACTCGGCCCTCGGAATGACACGTTTGTGGGTTGGTTAACAACCCGTTGTGCCTCGGACTGATCCATTCAGGAATTTTTGCTAGAGCCGGTGTGCAGAGCTACTGTGCCTAGGGTCCATACGCGAAAATCTACGGACTGATAGCCGACGTTGGACATTAGTGTGGCTAGTTCTTTGGGGCGGAAAAATCTGGAGACAGAGGCGGGCAGGTAGGTGTACGCGGAGCGATCTCCGGAGAGAAAGCCGCCGATTCTGGGCAGGACATTGCGAAAATACCAGCGATAGAGATTGCCGATTGGGCCGGGGGACGGCTCGGTGAATTCCAAAATTGCCAGGGAGCCGCCGGGCTTTAGCACGCGGTGGATTTCGCGGAGACCGGATTCGTAGTTGGCGAGATTGCGGAAGCCGAAAGCAGTGGTGACGAGATCGAAGGAATGATCCGCAAATGGCAGGCGGAGAGCGTCGGCTTCAAGGAATTTCATTTTTGTGGTTGTGCCGGAATGGTGGTGAGAAGCGAGCGATTCCCTTTTCTCATCCGCTCGAACGAGCATGGCGTGAGAAAAGTCCGCGCCCATGATGCGCGCTTGCCCGGCGTGGGCGAGCGAGAACGCCAAATCGCCTGTTCCGCAGCACAGATCCAGAACGACGGATTGAGGATTATCGAGAATTGAGGGAAAGCGGCGAGCCACTCTGGCACGCCAGAGCCGATCCAATTGGAGCGAAAGCAAATGATTCAGCAGGTCGTAGCGCGGGGCGATCTGCGTAAACATTTCGCGGACCGCGCGAGAGGCTTCCGCTTCGGTGCGTGCGCCTTCCGGCAGAGTGCCCTTGGCTGGAGCGGAGATCTCAGCCATTGCGCTTCCCTGCTGCAGCGAGGAAATCCGGCGCGAGGCGGAGAACGCGCTCTATCGCGCTGCGCGGAATGGAATCGTAAGATGCGGCGCGGCCAAGGCGCGGAATGAGAACGAAACGAAGTTTTCCGTTGCGTGTTTTTTTGTCGGCGCGCATAGCGTCGATAAGTTTAGCCGGCGATACGTTGGGCCATGGCGGCAAAACACCAAGACGGCGAACGAGAGCAGCGATTCGCGACAAGTCCACGGCGGTGGTGATTCCGGCTTCGTGCCCGAGACGCGCGGCAGCCATCATGCCCCATGCGACAGCTTCGCCGTGGCGATAGCGGCGATATTTGGTGAGGCTTTCGAGAGCGTGCGCGAAGGTGTGGCCGAAATTGAGGATTTCCCGGAGGCTGGATTCGCGTTCGTCACGGCTGACGACGCGGGCCTTGATTTGAATGTTGCGCGGGATCAGATATTCGAGGGTGGCCGGATCACGGCGGAGAATTTTGTCCATGTTTTTTTCGAGGTAAGCGAGCATGGAAGTGTCGGCGATGATGGCGTGCTTGATTATTTCGGCGAGGCCGCTGCGAAATTCGGCGTCGGGCAGAGTGCGGAGAAGATCGGGGTCAGTGAGAATCAGGCGCGGCGGGTAGAAGGCGCCAACGAGATTCTTGCCTGCGGAAAGGTTGACGCCGGTTTTGCCGCCGATGGAGCTGTCGATTTGGGCGACCACAGTGGTGGGCACGTGAACCAAGGCGACACCGCGCAGATAGCTGGCCGCGGCGAAGCCGGCTACGTCGCCGATTACTCCTCCGCCCACGGCGACGATCAGAGCTTTGCGGTCGGCGCGGCGGGTCGCGAGGGTTTGGCACAACTTTTCAATCGTGCGGATATTTTTGGCGGATTCAGCGTCGTCGATGAGGTGGACGGCGGTGATTCGTGCTTTGCCGAAAGCGTGTTCGACGGTTTTGCCCAAGGCGCGCCAGACATGCGACGACGAGACTACGTGCAGCGAAGAAAACGTGCCGAGCTTGTGAATCTCCGCAGAGGCGGTGCGGAGTATTCCGAAGCCGCACACCACGGAATAGTTGCCACGCGCAGACTTGATGGGAATTAAATGTTTCGGCATTTTCAAGAATTAGAAATGTAGCACAGTGTGGCGCGAGCACGTGGTACTGCGCTACGCCTCGCAGCGATTATTTGGATTGCAATTGCTTGATGCTGGCCAGAAATACGCGGCCGACGATGGCGAGCGTTTTCGAGCTGATTTTGTCCAGCGTGTCTTGTGGCGTGTGCCAATACGGAATTTCGAGATCGATCACGTCGACGGACGGGACGTTGCGCTTCAGGAAAGAATCGTGGTCGTCCTGAACGGCGGTGGCATCGTTGACGAAGATGGCGGCATAGCCGAGATGCGCGGCGGTGGCCCAAACTAAATCGGTGAGCGCCTTGGTGGAGTCGGATTCACGCTTGAAGCGCGGCGTGCGGCTGCCGACGATGTCCGCGAGCAAAAACGCTTTCACCTTGGCGAGATCGCCGCTCATAGCCATTTTCGCGGCCATTTCGCGGCTGCCGTAGCGGCTATCAGAATCGCTCCACTCCTTGACGGCTTCTTCGCCGTCGAAAAATGCGATCCAGACGGGATGAACGCCCTGCGCTTGCTGCTGGCCGCAAAGAACGCGGGCCAGTTCGAGCATCACGCCGGTTGAGGAACCACCGTCATCGGCACCAACGAAATTGTCGAGTTTTTTTGTGTCGTAATGGGTGCCGAGCAGAATGATTCCGGGTTTGTCGCCGGGAATTTTTACGAGGATATTTTTCATGGCGATGCGACCGTCTGGAGTTTCGGCGTAAAACGCGTCGGCTTCAACGGCGCAACCGTACGTGGTGAGTTGAGACTGAATGTAATCCTGAAGCTGCGCGATGGCTTGCGAGCCAGCGGGGCGTGGACCGAACTCGACTTGTTTGGCGACGTGAGCGAAGGCGCGTTTGCCGTCGAAGCCATCCATGGCTTCTGGGGCGGGAGTGTCTTGGTCGGGCAGCTGGTGAGGCGCGAGGGCGACCGAGGCAGCGTGCGTGACGGCGCCTGTATTCTCGGGCTTATCTTTGCATCCGGCGAGCGCGAACATAAGAGCTGCGCAGAGAGCGGCGCATCCCAAAACAGCGAATTGCGCCTTTTTGTTACCGCGTAGCTTAGTGATCGCCTGCATTATTGTGCCTCCGCTTCCGCAGCCAGCCGCCGGTTACGCCGCCGTGTGACCACGGCAGACACCGCAATGCCGACGAAATACAGTCCCACCATGGGCGCCATGAAAATTAACATGGTGGTGGCGTCCGGAGTGGGGGTAACGATCGCCGCAACGATTCCGATGATCAGAATCGCATAGCGGATATTGCTCCAGAGAAATTTTGGGGTCACAATTCCGAATAGCGAGAGGAAGAAGACGAGAATCGGCAATTCGAAGACGAGGCCGAGGCCGAACAGGACGAGCAAAGTGAGATCGAAATATTCGTTGATGCTGATCATGGGCACGACGGGGCCCTGAAAGCTGACGAGGAATTTCAGGATATACGGCAGGGTGACGAAGTAGCCGAAAGCGATTCCACCAAGGAATAGAAAAACCGTGGAGAAGAGGAAGCCGGTGACTGCGCTCTGTTCGTGTTTGTATAGCGCAGGCGCGACGAACAGCCAGATTTGGTAGAGGACGTACGGCGAGGCCATCACCGCGCCGAGATAAATTCCCAGAGTGATGACTAGATTTAGATAGCCGGCCGGATGGGTGTAGATGAGCTCCGGCTTCAAGTGGGCGTCGGCGAGCGCCTTCAACATGGGTTGGATGATCCAGTTGATGAAATATTTTGCGATGTACACGCCAATGAACGCGCCAATGCCGAGGGCGATGAGGGAATGGACCAGCCGCTTGCGGAGCTCGACCAGATGCTCGAAAAAGGTCATTTGCCCGGCGGGTTCAACTTCGGGGATGGCGGAGGCGGTTCCGGGCGGAGTCGAGCTCATGAGGTGACATCCGCAGATTTTGCGGCGGCGGAGGTTTCGATTTTTTCCGCGGATTCTGGCGGGACGGCGGCAGTCGGCGCTTCACTGGCGAAGTCAGCTTCAGAACCACGAGGAAGCGCTTCGGGCACGGGGACGATCAGCGGAGCTTCGGTGGCGCGGGTGTCTGGCGCTGGGTCTGCTAACGGAGCTTCGGGGGAAGCCGTCTCACTTCCAGAGGGCGTGCCGAGCGTGGCGGGTTGCGCGGGTGTTGCGGTGGCGGCAGCGGCCTCGGCAGCTTTGCGACGTTCGGTTTCGCGGGCTTGGCGCTCCATATCGCGCATTTCCTGCTCGAAGGCGGATTTAAAGTCGGTGGAGGCCTTCCGGAACTCGGCCATCAGCTTACCGAGGCCACGAGCGAGTTCCGGCAGCTTTTGCGGGCCGAACACGACCAGGACGATGATGAACACCACGATCATGTGGGGAATGCTAAGCATGTTGTCGAGTGACCAATTGGCGGTCTGTTGGCATCATAGAGAACGGTGTTTAACGCTGTCAAACGCCAGTTTACCGTATGCTATAATTTCAGATGGAAGTCGCGCGAGGTTAGGATGAAGCCAGAGCGTCGCGGGTTGGTTTTGGTCATAGTGGTATTGGCGGTATCCGCCATCCTTGGCGGTATTTACGGGCCGAACGTCCGTGCTACCAGCTCGACGGCGGACGATTACCAGACTTCGGTGCGGGAGTTCACGAAGGTTCTGGACGTGGTGCAGGCGAACTACGCCGACCCGGTGGACGTGGACAAAGCGGTGTATCAGGGCGGCATCCCGGGCATGCTGCGGGTGCTCGATCCCCACTCTAACTTCTTTGATGCAAGGCAATTTGCGCTGCTGCGGGAAGATCAGCGCGGCCGGTATTATGGCGTCGGCATGGTGGTAGCGCCGAAGGAAAGCCACACGGTGGTGGTGACGCCGTATGTTGGCTCCCCTGCTTATGTCGCGGGCATTCGTCCTGGCGATGTGATCATGAAAATCGATGATAAGCCCGCCGAAGGCATGACAACTGGCGATGTGGCGGATTTGCTGAAAGGCGCGAAGGGGACGATTGTAAAGATTACGGTTGCGCGCGAGGGCTATCCGGATCAACTGGTGTTCACCGTAACTCGCGACGAAATTCCGCGTCACGCCGTGGAAATTGCATTCATGTTGAAGCCGGGGATTGGGTACATTCGGCTTTCAGGCTTTAGCGAAGTGACGGACCGCGAAATCGCGGAAGCGCTGCAGCAGCTTAATGTGGCGTCGCTGGATGGCTTGATTCTGGATATGCGCGGGAATCCTGGCGGATTGCTGAACGAGGCGGTGGCGGTCGGCGATATGTTCCTAGAGAAAAATCAGCTGATCGTTTCGCACCGTGGGCGTTCGGCGCCGGAACGGCGTTTTTACGCCATTCGCGGCAATCAGGGCGACACCACGCCGCTGGTGGTTTTGGTGAACAACAATTCCGCGTCGGCGACGGAGATTGTGTCTGGCGCGATTCAGGATCATGATCGCGGGCTGATTGTGGGCGAGACCACGTTCGGCAAGGGATTGGTGCAGTCGGTTACGCCTCTGAGTGAAAACACCGGCCTAGCGCTGACCATTGCGCGTTACTACACGCCGAGCGGACGGTTGATTCAGCGCGACTACAAATCGATTTCACTCTACGAATATCACTACGAGCGCAAAGTTCCGGAGCATCCGACGGAGGTCAAGCTGACCGACAGCGGACGGCAAGTCACCGGTGGCGGCGGAATTACGCCGGATATCGTCGTGCCGGAACCGAAGCTGAATCATTTTCAGGAAACGCTGCTGCGGGCGGATGTGTTTTATCCGTTCGAGGCGGGCATCGGCGGGTTCACCCGGTTTTATTTGGGGACGCGCCCGACGATTACCAAGGAATTTGAGACCACGGATTCGGTGATGAAGGAGTTTCGTCAATATTTGGCGAAGCATAATGTGCGCTACACCGAGCCGGAGATGAGCGAAAATCAGGATTGGGTGAAGCGAAAGATCAAGCAGGAAGTTTTTATGTCCACCTTCGGGCAACAGGAGGGCTTCAAGGTGCAGTTGGAAGCCGATCCGCAGGTGCAGAAAGCGGTGGAGGCGATTCCGCAAGCTCGAGCGCTTTACGAAAATGCGCGGAAGATTGTGGCGCAGCGCACTGGAGCGAAGCCAGACCGGCAGTAAAATTAGCGCGTAATATTGATTTAGATGTTTGTGACGAGGAGCGAGGGATTCTCGCTCCTTCTTTTTTGATTGACGTTTTGGTTGGCGGATTGCGCACGTCGGTGCGGTGATTGAGAAAGGTTGCGTGCTGGTCGGTTGGCAAGCATGCGGTGCTCTGCTAAAATTTGTTTGCTGCTCGTGGGCGAGTAGCTCAGCTGGGAGAGCGCCTCGTTCGCAACGAGGAGGCCGAGGGTTCGAATCCCTTCTCGTCCACCAAACTTTTCGGTCCTGCATTAAAACTAACCCCGCAAATTTTTCGATCCGGTGCATCCTTCTAATTCCCTGCCAAAGAACCTCGGTTTGCGCGTCTAAAATATTCCCCCTTGCTTACCGAGGGGAGTATGTGTATTCTGCTCTCGGTAACCGAGGAGTCGTATGAGCAAGCCATCCGATTTGGTCCAGGGCACATTGGACCTTTTGCTACTCAAAATTGTGGCGCTGCAACCGATGAACGGCTGGGCCATCAGCCAGCGCCTGAAACAAATGTCCAGCGACGTATTGCAGGTTAGCGACGGATCGCTCTACCCTGCCCTGCACAAACTCGAACAAGAAGGCTGGATTACCGCGGAGTGGAAGGCCAGCGAAAACAATCGCCGCGCAAAATTTTATTCGCTTACACGCTTGGGCCGAAAGCATTTGGAAAAAGAGGCCGCCAATTGGGACCGTCTGTCTGCTGCAATTTCTCATGTGGTACGAATGGAAGAAGCTTAAGCGCCGCTCGCGCGTAAGGAGATCTCATGCGTCCTCAACATTGGCTGTACATCCTGCCGCTCCGGCTGCGTTCCCTTTTTCTGCGGGGCAAAGTTGAGCAAGAGATGAACGAAGAACTGCAATACCATCTTGACGCAAAAATCGCGGAAGGCATCGCTAGCGGGCTTTCTCCGCGCGAGGCGCGCCATCGTGCCATGCGCGCAATGGAAGGACTCGAACAGCGCAAGGAAGATATCCGAGACACGCTGCGCATCCATTGGATGACGGACTTCGTCGATGATGTGCGCTATGCAATTCGCAGCCTGGGCCATGCGCCCGGACTCACTCTTTTAGTGGTAATGACGCTGGCGCTGGGCATTGGGATGACCTCGGCGACTTTCAGCATGGTGGATGCGCAGATTTTTAGGCCATATCCCGTGCCGCATCCCGGCAATGTGGTTACGCTGGTGAGCACTACCCATGACAGCAGTTACGATAATTTCTCTTATCGCGAATACCGTGACATTCGCGACAAGACGAACAGCTACGATGGCGTGATCGCCTATAAGGATATGGAAGCGGTCGGGTTCATCGCAGAATCTGCAGCCACGCCGAAAATCAAAGGCGGGATGCTGGTTTCCGGCAATTATTTCGCCGTGCTTGGCGTGGAGCCTCGGATGGGACGCGGTTTTCGCGAGGACGAAGATAAAGTACCTGGTCGCGATCCCGTAGCGATCTTAGGGCCAGAATTCTGGAAACACGAATTCGCGAGCGATCCCGGAGTAGTGGGCAAAACGATTCACCTGAACGGCACGAACTTCACCGTGATCGGCGTGGCTCCGGAAACGTTTACCGGGCTGCAAATATTCGATCACCCGGACTTGTACATTCCGCTGGCAATGGCGCGAACCTTTTCCACTAATCACGCTGTGGATTTTTTCGAGGATCGCGAGGACCGCGAATTGAATGTGAAGGGGCGCCTGAGTGCGGGGACGACTGTGCAGCATGCGAGCAGCGAACTCGCCGCACTCGCAAAAAGTCTAGAGAACGAATATTCCAAGGTCAATCGGGACCGCGGCGCGGCAGTACACACACAGTTTGAAATGCGAACGCGTGGAGATGATCAGAATTGGAAGTTTGCTGTGATCTTCGTGGTGCTCTCGCTAGCGGTCTTGCTGGTTGCATGCACGAACGTCGCAGGACTTCTTCTAAGCCGTGCCCGCGCGCGCACCCGCGAAATCGCCATACGGTTGGCGATTGGGGCCGGACGCTTCCGACTCATCAGGCTGCTGCTGACGGAAAGCATGATTCTCGCGTCCTTTGGAGGAATGGCCGGGATTGCCATCGGCTACGGCATCGTCGAATGGTTTCACTCCTACCAGAGTCTGATATTCATGACGGATTTGCCTTCCTCAATGCCCTTTCATATAGACACCCGCGCGTTGCTGGTGTCTGTTGCGCTATCTGCGTTGAGCGCGTTCCTTTGCGGCCTCGCACCGGCGTTGCAGAGCACCAAGCCGGATCTGACCAACGGGCTAAAGTCTGCTGACGTGGATATGCCGGGACGCAAAAAATTGTGGGGCCGCAATTTGCTGGTGGTCGCGCAAGTCGCTGCGTCGCTGATGCTGCTGACAGCGGCGTTCTTGATGGTACGCGGTTTCCGAGACAGTGCTTTAGCGGGCGCCGGCTTCGAGAAAGACCATCTGCTGATGACTAGCTTCGATCCTCGTCTCTTGCAGTACAGCCCGGCGCAGACCAAGCAGTTCTATCAGTTGCTGGCCGAGAGGGTGCGGTCCGCTCCGGGAGTTCAAGCCGCGACTCTCACGCAAAACATCCCACTGGGGCTGGACGGATTCGACAGCGTGGCTTTCGTGCCGGAGGGCTTTCAAATGCCGCGCGAGCGCGAGAACTTTGTTTCCACGATGGATACCGTGGACGAAGGTTATTTTCAGACGATAGGGATTCCAATTTTGCAGGGCCGCAGCTTTTTAAAATCCGATACCGAGGAATCGCCTCGCGTAGTGGTGGTGAACTCGCACTTCGCAGCGCATTATTGGCCGGGAGCGAACGCCGTTGGCCAACATATCCGGCTGAATAGTCGCGACGGCGCGCTGATTGAGATTGTGGGCGTCGCGAAAACCATCGCGTATCAAAACGCCGGCGAACGGCCGGTGGACTTTGTGTATATGCCGCTGGCACAGCATTCCATTCCGAGAATGGTTTTGATGCTTCGGTCGGCTGGCGACCCATTGCAATTGGTGCAGCCGGTGAAAGAAGTTGTCCGCACAGTGGATGCGAGCATGCCGATGCTCGATACCAGAGCTTACGGCGAGTTTTACCGGAATTGGGTGATCGAAGCACCGCGGGTCGCGATGAAATTTGTGGCGGGCATGGGCGTAATTGGCTTATTGATCGCCATCGCGGGCTTGTATGGACTCATGGCATACAACGTGAGCCGCAGAACCCGCGAGATCGGAATCCGCATGGCGCTGGGCGCGGCTCGCTCGGACGTACTCCGACTAGTGATGGGTAAGGGAGTGCTGTTGGTTGGCACCGGAACGGTAGTTGGGCTGGCGATGGGGCTCAGTCTCGAGCAACTGATGAATTCGATGCTGTTCAATGCCGGCAGCGTTGACATACTGGCTTACGTTGTTGTCGTGCCATCTCTGTTTATTGTGACGCTTTTGGCGGCTTATGTACCGGCGCGAAGGGCTTCGCGCATTGCGCCGACGCAGGCCTTGCGGTACGAGTAGGGCGAATCTGCTTATCACACGGGATTATTCTTCGACTGATTGCGAACTTGTCGACCGGCAGGGCGAAATCGTGATCTCTAATAAAGTCTAAAAGACACCTCAAGAGGAACGCTCACATTGGTGGGATTCCCATTAGCATCCTTGCCTGGAACAAACGTCCACTGTCGAACGGCCTCGATGGATTTAATATCGAGACCCAATCCAGGGGAACTCAGAACCTTAATTCTCGCAGGTCGCCCCTCCTTTGTTATTACTACTTCTAGAATGACCACTCCTTGGAATTTCGCAGCGCGCGCCTTTTCTGAATACCCGGGAGGTGGGCAATGGATACAGGTAGGCAAAGTAACGCCTTTTCCTGCGGGAACTGCCGGAATTCGATCGACCGGAAGTGGTTCAGAGGACAGCGCATATATTTGCGGCGAAATCGGGACTAAACCAAGGGTCTGAGCGCGAAGTTGCCCAGACTTTACATCGATTACGAACATCGTGACTTGGAGATTTTCGCCAACCTTCTCCAAAGTACCGCTAACAATCACCTTCGCTTTCAATTGGCGCGCCCAATTTCGACTGGCCTCTAAGGCCTCCGCGGAGTCCGGAGGACTGCTGGACGGCGCTTTCTGCGATCGATTGATTATCCCAAGCGACGGGAAATCCCGTTGCAGCGATGCGGTCAACTGTTCGGCCAGCCAGGTTCCTGCTGGATGAGACTCTCCTTGCGGCCCGCGAAAATCCGCGACGAGCACTTTCTTGACCTTAGCCACTTCCAGCGCTTTCCCCAGTTTGTCCCCGAGCGTAACCACTGTCGGATCTATTGTCGGAGCGTTCTGCGCTTGGGCTAGAGTCCACATCGACAAGGAGTTGGAGCATAGAATAGCCACCGCAACTCCGACGAATATCGATGCGAGTCCTTGGGAGACGCTGCGTCGCTCGTTCACCGATTTCACCTCACTATTTTGAGCGCCACGGCTGCCAATCGCAGCCGCCACACGTCTTTTGGAAATGACGATTCGTATCGGACGGTAATTTACCATTGCAATCACTTGGAAGCGATGAAGATTAGCATTGCCGTTCCAATTGAGCAGCATTTGTGTTACCGAACAAGCCCTGCCGCAAAGTCCACCACCATCGCGGCACCAGCAGGATCCACGATTTGGCCCCGTGCAAATTGGACGCTGCCGCCGCCTTTGCCGGCGAATCCGGCGAAGACTTCTTTTAGCGTGGCGTTCATGTCTTTTGCCGCCGAAGCATGCGCCGCAAATACCAACTGACCGGTTCCGGAGTGCGCTAATAGCGCGACCGTTTTTTCGTTTTTCGCCAGGTGCGTCGCGAAATATCCCAAATACTCTGGTTGCGTCTCCGCCGACATCACCCGCGCGATCACTCTCAATCCCTTAGCGTCGAGAGATTGTGATTGCACCGCTAGCGTGGCTTCCATCTCTGCGAGCCTCTCGAGCAGAGTTCGCACCGCCTTCGCCTGCGTGTCGCGCTCTTTTACCGCGCGCTCCGCCGCCGACAGCACATCTTGACGAGGACACTTCAAATGTTCCGTGACACCGCGTAATGTCGCCAAATCCTGTGCTGCTACCCGTTCCGCTCGCTGCCCGCAAACAAACTCAATGCGCCAATCCGAGCGAATTTTGCTGATACCCCGAATCAGCAACATGCCAATTTGCCCGGTGCGCTGCACATGCGTGCCGCCGCACGGCTGCAAATCCGCGCCTTCGATTTCGATCGCTCGAAGGGTTCCCGTGCGTTCGACCGTCTTGCGAACGCCGATCTTCGCCAACTCCTCTGCTGTGCCGTAGCGTACGGTTACCGGGCGATCTTCAAAAATAATCTGATTGGCGGCACGCTCGACGGCGGAAAGTGTTTGCGCGGATGGCTCCGCTCCGCGCACATCTATGGTGCAAAAGTCCGCACCAAGATGAAATGAGACCGTGGGCAAATCAAAACTCTCCTGCAAGATCGACGAGAGCAAATGCTGCCCGCTGTGCTGTTGGATGTGGTCGAAGCGGCGCGCCCAATCGATGCGCCCTTGCAGCATTCCCGTGCTTACCGGGCGGTCGACTACGTGCACGATGTCCGCATCTTCGTCGCGCACATCAAGGAGATTTGCGTCGCCGAATGTCCCGAGATCGTGCGGCTGGCCGCCCGAAGTGGGATAGAAAGCCGTCCGATTGAGTACGACTTCCCACACCGGCTTGCCATTCGACTCCGCGGGAACGCAACGCAGCACCTCAGCGCTGAACTCTCGCGCAAAAGAATCGTCGTAATAGAGCCGCTCAGTGGCCATCGCGCGTCAAGCGCCCAGCACTCGTTGCCAAGCCTCGGAATATTTGTAGCCCATTCCGGTGTTGAACAGCACCACCGTTTCTTCGGGCTTGATCCAGCCGGACGCGGCCAGTTTGCGCGCACCAATAACCGTTGCCGCGCCTTCCGGAGCCGCAAAAATTCCTTCGAGCGAGGCCAACTCTTTCCCCGCGGCCATCATTTCGTCATCGGTCACGGAGAGCGCGGTACCTTTCGTCTGCCGCATTCCTTTCAGCACCAGCAAATCGCCCAGCGGACCCGGAACCCGCAAGCCTGACGCCAGCGTCGCGGCATTGGGAAAAAACTCCGCCGCCGCCTTGTTTTCGTTCCACGCTTTGACGATAGGCGCGCATCCTTCCGCCTGCACCACCACCATGCGCGGACGTTCTGCTCCGATCCAGCCCATCTCCTGCATTTCGTCGAATGCCTTGCACATTCCGATCAGGCCGACGCCACCGCCGGTCGGATACAAAATCACGTCCGGCAATTTACCGCCAAACTGTTCCCACAATTCGTAGCCCATCGTCTTCTTGCCTTCGACGCGATACGGCTCCTTGAGCGTCGACACGTCGTACCAACCCTCGCGGTCCTTACGCTCCGCGACATATTTTCCGCAGTCGGAAATCAGCCCGTTCAATTTCACCACCGTCGCGCCAAACGCGTGGCACTCCATCACGTTGGCAGAAGGGGTGTCCGCAGGCATCACGATCACCGCCGGAAGTCCCGCTGCCGCCGCGTAGGCCGCCAGCGCGCCACCAGCATTTCCTGCCGTAGGAGTCGCCAGCGCCTTCGCACCCAACTGTTTCGCTCGGGTAATCGCCGCCGCCATGCCGCGCGCCTTAAAGGATCCAGTCGGATTGAGTCCCTCGTCCTTCACGTACAGATTTCGCAGGCCCATGCTCGTGCCCAGCCGTCGCGTTGCCACCAGCGGCGTCATTCCCTCGCCCAGCGTGACGATCTCGCCGTCCGGAAGCACTTCCGAATAGCGCCACAACGTGCGCGGCCGGTTTTGCAGATTTTTCAGAGTCAGCGTCGTCGCGGCGCGCCGCAAGTCATATCGAGCCAGCAGCGGTTTGCCGCAAGTGCACAAATGCTGTTCGACCGAAGCATCGTATTGCTTTCCGCACGCGGAGCACTCTAATCCCAGAACATTTGCCGTAGCCATAGGCGAACAATTTTATCACAACGCTTTTCGTCACTTTCCCGCCGCGCTAATCACTTGGCATCCTGCCGCTGCGCGGTGCCCGAACGCTGCACCTTTCGCGATACAATCAACAAATGGCCGTTCGCCTCATCGCCCTCGACATCGACGGCACCCTGCTCGACAGCCAATGGCGGCTCCCGGACGCCAACCGCGCCGCGATCGCCGAAGCCGCGCGCCGCGGCATCGAAGTCGCGCTGGTCACCGGACGCCGCTACGATTTTGCGCTGCCCATCGCCCGCAAGCTCGATTCCCCTCTGACCATGATCGTCAGCAACGGCGCCATTATTCGCACCCTCGACGGCGAAACTCATCTTCGCCACATGCTGCCCCGCGAAAGCGCACGAGAAGTTTTGCGCGTGCTGGAGCCCTGGCGCAACGCCGCAGCGGTAATTTTCGATCGCTCCCACGAAAATCAAGTGATGGTCGAATCGTTCAATTGGGACGATCCCAATCGCCAGGCCTATTACACGCGCTATCGCGAATCTTTCGGCCTGGCCAACCCGCTGGAGTCTTGCCTCATCGAAGATCCTATCCAGATTATGCTGGCCGGCACGGTTGAGAAAATGAGCGCCGCCGAACGCGACCTTCGCGCCGCCGCTGACGCCGGCAATTTTGGAGTTACGGTCACCGTTTATCCGGCGCGTAATTTTTCGATGATCGATATTCTTCATCCGCAATGTTCCAAAGGTTCTTCGCTGGCGCAGTGGGCTGCGTTGCGGGGAGTCGCGCGCGAAGAGGTGTTGGCCATCGGCGACAATCACAACGACCTGGAAATGCTGTCGTTCGCCGGAATTCCGGTCGTGATGGGTAACTCTGTTCCAGAGCTGAAAACTTTCGGCTGGCACCAGACATCTTCGAATGACGAAAGCGGAGTTGCCGCCGCGATCGAGTACTTCGCGCTGCGAGAGGTCGCTCCTTGCGCCTGATGCGCTGCGCCGCCCTCCTTGCACTTCTTTCGCTTGCGCCCGCCGTGCGCGCCGAATACGTCGTGCTGCGTAACGGCCAGCGCCTTGCCGTAACCGGCTACCAATTGCTCGGCGGCAAATATCATTTGCAAATGGCCGGCGGAGCCGTGGAAATTCCCGCCACCGACGTAGCCGCCATCGAGCCGGAAGACATTTTTCTCCCAATTCCCCCGGCAGCAGCTCAGCCGTCCCAGGCGCCTTTCCGAGAACTCATTCTCGCTTCCGCATCGCGTTATGGCGTCGACTCCGACCTGATCACCAGCGTCATCGCCGCTGAATCCAATTTCGATCCCAAAGCTATCTCACGTCGCAACGCCCGCGGGCTTATGCAGCTCCTTCCAGAGACCGCAACGCGCCTCGGCGTGCACAATATTTTCGATCCGCAAGAAAATATCGACGCGGGAACTCACTATCTGCGCGATCTGCTGCAACTCTACAAAAATGATTTAGCGCTGACGCTGGCCGCTTACAATGCCGGTCCGTTGCGCGTTCAACAATATGGCCGCGTCCCGCCCTTTGCGGAGACAGTGTCTTATGTGCGCCGCGTCAAGCACGCTTACGATAAACGCAAATCTTCGTCGCCCGCGACGAGCAAAACTGCTGCGGTGTCCGCAACGCCGCTGCAAACCGTCGCGGCGCAAACTGTCCAGCCTTAAATTTGTGTTTGTGAATTTCCGCGCACTGATTCTATCGATAAATCTTACTGCGGAGGAGGCGAAGGTGCCGGCGCCGGCATCGGTTGCTGAGGATTAGGTTGCGGCGCGGTCCCGCCCGGGGCCTGTCCGATTCCCGGCTGGCCCGGTGCACCCGGCGTGCCAATCTGCTGTATTCCGCCCGGATTACCTCCGGCTTGCAAATCCTTAGAGGGATCCCAAACAAATTCAAACAGCCGGTAATTCTTCGCTTTGTCGTAAACAATCACCGACTTCTTGTTCACTTTGCTGCCCACCCCGATGATGTTGCCGCCGATCACCGTCGGAGTATCGTCGAGCGCGCTCGGCGACAGATTGCCGTTATCGTCGCTAGGCGCAGTGCCAGATTGCCCGCTGCCATTTTGTCCCGCCCCAGCAGGCTGACTCGTTGGGCTGCCACTCGAAAATCCACTGGAAAAGCCACTTGACGTGCCAGCTTGCGCAGCTCCGGGCTGCGCGCCGTTCTGCCCTGCTCCGATTGTCGATCCGGCATTGCCAATCGAGCCGGCAGGCGTCCCCAATTGTCCATTGGTACCCGGCATCTGCAAATTTTGCGGTGGTTTTAAGCTGCCAATAAGCTGACCCGAAGGCCCCACATAAATCAGCCGCCAAGTCCCATCCGTCTTATTCATCGGATCCTTATATTCTTGCCGGAGATACCGCAGCGAGCCCGCTTTCGGCTTGGTCAAATCTTCAATCGAGGTGGGGAACCGCCCGTTCTTGCGATAGTAATGTTTGACGGCGCTCACATATTGCTTGCCGCGCCAAATCATCTCTTCTTCTTTTTCGCGCTGTCGCTCCGTACGCGCGCCCGGAGCCGCTGCGGCAAGGCCAATCAGCAATATCGTCAGCAAAAAGATGGCCAGCAGCAGTGCATAGCCCTCTTGCCGACCGCTACCTGTATGTCTCGATTTGCTTCTATTCCTCACGAGGGCGCCGCCTGCTCTTCCAGCGTCACCGAATTTTGCCGCCCCGTCGCAATTTCCATGAAGTCCAGATTGGCATTGCCAATTCTAACGATGCGAAATTTCCCCAGTAGCGTGTCGCCTTCTCCAACGATGTAGATCTCCTCACCATCGGTTAAGAAAGCGCGCCGCGCCGTGCCGTTCGGCACCGTACCATAACCAAAAAACTTAATGTTCGGAGGCAAAGTCGGCGGTGGTGGCGGAGGCGGAGGAATGTTCGCCGCTGCTGCTTGCTGTGCCGCAATCGATGCTGCGGATTTCACCGGCTCAGGCGGAGGCGGCGGTATCTCGCTGAACAAATCTCGTCCGCTGCTCTTGTATTCCGTCCTGCGGCTGGCTTCCAATTTTTCGCGCTGCAAGGCGGGATTCTCCACCGACAGCGGCTTGTACGAATAATCCGAAACAGACGAATTGTTCGCCGTCACTAGCGGACTCTGTCGATACAAATACACCACCAGACCAAGGACTGCCAGCAGCACCGCCAAAAATATGCCTTTGCTCTTGTCGCTCATCTTACGTCACCCGGAAATAGGTCTTGATGTGCAACAAGACCCTAACCGGTCCCCTGGAAGTCTGACTCTGCGCATCGCCTTTTGCGGACAAACCTTCAATCTCATAGACATTCGTGGACCGCTGCAGACCATTCAGAAATTTCACCACGCTCGTATAGCTACCCGTCACCGACGTGTCCATCGACACTTCCGTCAGATTTCGGCCGGCAACCGCATTTTGATGAAACGCCCGGTTGTCGATCTGCAATCCCGCTTTGCTAGCCAGTTCGCCCAGTTCCGCGGTTACCGCCGAGTAGCCAATACTTCCCGGAAATAATGACGTTTCAAATTGATCGCAGTCCTTTTGAATCGCAGGAATCTTGTCTCGTATTCCTTCTCCGCGCTTAATGTCGGCTCGCAGCAAATCGCGATTGCGAGTAAGCGTGAGCAGATTCTGCTGTACTTTCGTCGCGGAGGTCAGGTTCCAGGTGTAAACTGCCAGCGCAACATCCGCCGCCAACAGCAGCGCCAGACCGCCGTACACCGCTCGCTTCTCGAATGTAAAGTCACGCCGCATCAGGTCCTCGAATAAACCGCGGTAAGTTCCACCTGTGTATGGTCGCCCGCCGCCCCGCCGGTTTGCCCGGCGCTTTTGACGTTGGCCAATTGCACCTGCGAGAAAGCCGTCGACTTCTCCAGCGCTTCCACGAATTTCAGTTCCGCCTCGTCGCTGGTCGCGCCAATCGTCAACTTCACTTCCACCCGCCCTTTTTCGTGCCGCGGCTCAATGCTGATCACACGCACTCCGGCGGGCAGAATTTTCTCCAAGTCCATGAACATCTGCGTCCAATTCAAGCTTTGTTCATCAATTAGCGAGTTCAAAAATGCGGACCGGTCATGCAGATTCTTGTTTTCCGGGCGGTCGAAAAACCTCTCCAGTTCATGCCGCTCCTGTTCGAGCACCAGCATTTCCTTCTGAATTGCTTGCGTTTTTTCGCGCAACGCCTGATCCGACTTGCGAACCGAATACACATGCCATCCCAGCGCCAAAAAAACAAACCCCGCCACGGTGCCCACCACGCCCGCACTGACCAGGAACCGTCTCCGCGTCGGTAAAGCCTTCGTCGCTAAATTAAGCCGAACCTTCATCTCTTAACGCTTATGCCTTTCCCCGCGCATACTCGTTCAACTGCGATGCAACATCCAGCCGACCAATCCATCCATCTCCCGATCGGCCATCGTTCGCGCATCGGACGGCACCCGCCCTTCGGAAACCGCGTTGTGCAGCAAGGAATGCACCTCGCAGTGGAATTCCTGCTCAAGCGGCCCCACAAAGTCGGCCATGCGCGTGCCCAAACCCGCCACCCGAACGGACTGAATATCTTCTTGCCATGTATCCTGAAAATATGCCGCCACCGGATAAATCTCTTCCATCAACATCTGCGGCGTCAGCGCCGCATCTCGCGCCGGTAATTCCGTACACCGATACCCGCACAGTACTCCTCCGCGCACGATGGCGGTAGTCAACGCCGCGCCAGATACTCGCGCCAGCAATGTCGATTTCGTTTCCGCCAGCAATGATATCGCCGCCAAAGAAGTGCTCAGAATCACGCCGGGATACAGCCCCGCAGCCTCCGCCAGCGATTCGTATTCGCGAATGATCCGCAGTCTCGCCAGGGCCGTAACGATTCCCACGCCCGTTCCGCGCGGCGCCTGCCGCATAAAAGACAAAATCGTCTCGTCGGCCTCGAAAGGCACGCTCTTTTTCAGCTTCCAGCGCAACATCGGCAACGCTTCTTTTTGCGAGCGTGGAAACTGCTCAAAGTGTTGAACGAAAACCCGAATCACCGGGTCCGGCAGCAGCAGCGTCACTTCTTCGTCCTTGGCTCTCAGTCGGTTCGCTACGGCCGCCACCGCCGACTTCAGCGCTGCGCCATTTACAATGTTTGCTTCCACTGCCGACGGAAGCACGGCTCCCGGTGGCACCCCCTCCACTGCAACTCCATCCAGTGACCCCGTCCTTGTCCATCGCGCGCCAGAAATGCGCTCCGGCGAAACTTCAATCGCCACCGACGGATGCGGAGTCGCGTCCATCCAGCGCACCAGCTTGCGAACGTACGCGCTCTTGTAAATTCCCTGCTGGTAGGCGTAATCGTTACTCAACGAATGTCACCTTGTTGATTTCTCTCACACTGGTGATGCCGGCGCGGATCTTCGCCAAACCGCTTTCCCGCAAAGTTATCATTCCCTCTTCGCGAGCTACCCGCTTGATTTCGGACGTTGGCCGTCGGTCCACAATCATTTCTCGAATGCGATCCGTTAGGTCCAGCAATTCGCAGATCGCCGTCCTGCCGTGGTAACCAGTTCCAGAACATTCCAGGCAGCCAACGCCCTCCGCGAGCACCACATCAGCCCACGTCGCAGGATCAAGCCCCGCTTCTTTCAATTCGGCCGGCGAATACTTTTTCGGCCGCTTGCAGTTCACGCACACCACTCGAACCAGCCGTTGCGCCATGATGCAATTCAGCGCTGAAACGAAGTTATACGGCTCGACGCCCATGTTGATGAAACGCCCGATCACGTCCGTTACGTTGTTCGCGTGCACTGTGGTGAACACCAGATGCCCAGTTAGCGCGGACTGAATCGCGATTTGTGCCGTCTCCTGATCGCGGATTTCGCCCACCATGATCTTGTCCGGGTCATGCCGCAAGATCGACCGCAACCCTCGCGCGAAAGTCAGCCCTTTCTTCTCGTTTACCGGGATCTGCGTGATTCCCCGAAGCTGATATTCCACCGGGTCTTCGATGGTAACGATCTTGTCTTCGTCCGTTTTGATTTCGTTAATTGCCGCATACAGCGTGGTCGTTTTGCCCGAACCGGTTGGACCCGTGACCAGCACCATCCCATACGGTTCGCGAATATATCGCCGGAATCTCTGCGTTTCGCTTTGTGAAAATCCAACTACATCCAGACTCAAATTCTGGAATTTTTCGGACAGTGTCTCCTTGTCCAGTACGCGCAGCACGGCATCTTCGCCATGGCTCGCCGGCATGATCGACACCCGCAAATCGATAAATCGTCCCTTATATTTGACGCGGAAGCGCCCGTCCTGTGGAACGCGCCGCTCCGCAATATCCAAATCGCTCAACACCTTGATACGCGACAAAACCGTCGAATGCCATTCCTTGGCAATCGGCTGCATGGCGTGTTGCAGCACACCGTCAATCCTGTACTTCACCGCCACTTCCCCGTCGCGCGCTTCGATGTGGATATCACTCGCGCGCCGCTCCAGCGCCGTGAAAATAATCGTCTCCACCAACCGAACGACCGGGCTGACCACCGTATCGCGGGTCAGGCGATCGCCGGAAATTGTTTCTTCGCTTTCCTCTTCGTCCTTTACCACCTGCAGCGTGAACGCTTCCGTCGCCTGTTCCAAAACTCGTTGCGATTGCTCGGTGCGTTTCAGCAAATTGCTGATTTGCCGCGCGGTAGCAACTTTTATGGTCAGCTTCTTCCCCAGCAGCAGAGGAAGTTCGTCGCTTACCGAAATTTCGTTGGGATTGGCTACCGCGATCGCCAGCAGGTTTCCCTGCAGCTCCAGCGGCACGAAGTTGTAGCGAAACATCAGATCCGCTGGAATCGTGCGAAACAATTCCGGATCGATGCGCTGCTCTAGCAAATCAATGAAAGGATAACGGTAGCGTTCCGCCAGCTTTCGCGACTGCTCGCGTTCCTGCTGCTCCTCATTCCCTGTATCGACTGCCGCTCCGATAGGATGCTGGTCCGTAGTTGCCATGCTTTCTTACCTCGCCGTTCCCGCTGTAGAGAAGGAGAAAATCGGGAGATACAGCGATATCAAAATAAACATCACCAACAGCCCCATGCAAATAAGAATAACAGGTTCAATTACCGCGATCATCGCTCCCAAGCGTAAATTAACCTCATCTTCATAAAACTCCGCCACGCTGGTCAGCATCGGCGCCAGCGCTCCGCTGGATTCGCCCACCTCAATCATGTCCAACGCCAGCATGGGCATCACGCCTTTGCTCGCCATGGCTGTATGCAAAGATTCCCCTTCGCGCACCATCTGCGTGGCATCCGACACGGTTTCTCTCACCAGTCGGCTACCGATAGCCTCTGAAGCCGTCTGCAACCCTGCCACCAGCGGCGTTCCACCAGCCAAAAGTGTCGACAACGTCCGCGCAAATTGCGCAACCTGAAATTTCAGCAATGTGTCGCCAACGATCGGCACCTTGAATTTCAACCTGTCGAATACCAGTCCGCCTTCTTCGGTGCGCGACCACAAGAACACCGCGACCGCCAGCGCAATGAGGGCCGCCAAGCCGCCCAGAAAAACATACCGGTAATCCACCGTGAGCAATATCAACAATTGCGTCGGCCTAGGTAACTCCACATTCAAATCACGGTACAACAGCGCGAATTTTGGAATTACGGAGGTCACCAGATAAGTCACGATGGTTATCGCCACCACTACCAACAACGCCGGGTATACCAAGGTAGCGAGAATCTTCTTTTTAACTCCCGTACTTACCTTCTGATACGCAATGTAATAATCCAGAACCCCCGAAAGATTGCCGCTCTTCTCTCCCGCTAAAATTGCCGTCGAATACACTTTCGAAAAGACTCCCGCTTCCACCACTGCCTCGGACAACGACTTCCCTTCTCGCACTCGGTCGCGAATCTGAGAAATCACCGGACGCAGCTTGGGAGATGACGCTCGGTCCGCAAGCAGATCCAAAGCTCGCAAAATCGGCAAACCCGCCTTAATCAATGTGTTGAATTGTTGGTTCAGGATGAGGAAATCCGCGCCACCTACCGCGCGTTCACTCCGTCGCTGCGTGAATGCTGAAAGCAGCCCGCTCCGCGACTCCACCGAGTAAACGAATAGCCCTCTATCGGCCAGCTTCTGGCGAGCCTCCGCCAGGGTAGTTGCAGCCTCTACGTGGCTGAAAACACGCCCGTTCGCATCCCCGACCCGGCAAACAAACTCCCCCATAGCCCTCAGTCTACCCCATGTAACTCATATGCAGGGAACACCGCAAGGGTTGGCTGTTTCTTTTTCGTCATATGCAGCCGATGGAGCCTTTGGCGTCGCGCCCGATGCTGTTTTCGCTCGTCCATTCCTACGTTTACGACACGCTGAACCGGCTGAGCACGCTGACGCCGCCCGCGGCGTTCACCGCCACGGGCAACTTCGGTTTCAGCTACGACGCGCTGTGCCGCCGCACGCAGATGACCCGGCCCAACAGCGCCACCACCAACTATGCCTACGATAATTTGTCGCGATTGCAGAGCGTGTTGCACCAACTGGCCGGGAGTACCATTGATGGAGGATGGAGCCAGCTACACGGTGGACAATGCGGGAAATCGCACCGCGAAGACGGATCAAAGGGCAGGGGTGACGTCGAATTATGCCTACGATGCAATTTATGAGCTGACCGGCGTGACCCAAGGCACCAACACCACGGAAAGTTACAGTTACGACCCGGTGGGCAATCGCCTGTCTTCGCTGGGCGTCGCTTCCTACACGAATAATATTTCGAACGAACTGACCGCCACGTCCAACGCCACCTACACCTACGATGCCAACGGCAACACGCTGACCAAAATCGATTCCAGCGGAACCACGACTTATGCCTGGGATTTTGAGAATCGTCTGACCAGCGTCACCCTGCCGGGCACCGGCGGCACAGTCAGCCTAAAGTACGACCCCTTCGGCAGAAGAATCTACAAATCGTCTTCATTTGGAACCTCTGTCTATGCGTACGACGAGGACGAGAACCTTGTTGAAGAGACGAATTCAGCGGGTACGTCGGTCGTTCGGTATGCACAGGGACTCGACATCGATGAGCCGCTCGCGATCCTGCGTTCGTCCGCGACTAATTATTATGAGGCCGATGCTGTTCATTCCATTACGTCGTTATCGAATTCCGCGGGCACGCTGGCTCAAACTTATGCTTACGACTCATTTGGGAGACTTACAGGTTCGTCTGGTTCACTAGTGAATTCATTTGAGTACACGGCCCGAGAGTTCGACACAGAGACGAACCTCTACTATTACCGTGCGAGCGAATACGACCAATCTATTGGTCGATTCTTACGTTGGTCGATTCTTACGCGAGGACCCTACGGGATTTAGAGCTGGTGCTAACTTCTATACTTATGTACGGAATGATCCGGAGGACTTCAGAGATCCCGAAGGCTTGTACTCTCTACAAGGCTTTACTCCAGAACAACAAGTTGACATGCGAAACGCAATAAACTTGGTTAGAAAGAAGCTTGAGGCGTGCCCCTCCTGCGTCACCGACCCGAGCTTAAGAAAGCGATTGCTAGCGTATTTAGGCGGAAACAATGACGGATCCGGTCAGACCTTTGTTTTTTCAAAAGAAAAACTTGGCTCAGGGTATTGCGGACTAACCAGAGGAATCACGAAAAAAACCTTGATTGCCGATCGGAAGACAACCCCAGGCTGTGGTTGTCTGCCCTCCACGATCATTCATGAACTTGTCCATGATACGTGGGAGAACGTTATTAACATTCTGGGGAATGCTGAAAAAACACCAGAAAGTATCGATCGTGCATGTTTTCCAAGCGCGAATTGCAAATTCTAGAGAGGTTGGTTCTATGACACCGCAAGAGGCAAGTGCACTCGTCCCCGGAGTGATTGCGGGTTTTGTTGGCGTGTTGGAATTGAGATCAGACACAACACGTACCAACAAGATCCGAAACCTCGTCCCGGTTTTTCTTACTTTCACCCTGGTTATTGTTTTCTTCTCGCTCGAGAGAATAATTAATATTGCATCGCCGTATATGCCTTGGCTGGCATATAGCATGGCCGCCCTTGCTGTAG
>DASXMB010000071.1:0-3906 GCA_036495905.1 Candidatus Acidiferrum sp. | reverse complement strand
CCGCTTTGAAATCGGTGCCGCACGGATGGCCGATGCGCGCGAGGAAGCTCATCGCTTCGGCCATGTGACTGTCCATAGCCTTACCTTGCACGGCGCCGGCTGGTTTGTAGGGAGATTGAGCGAAGCCGGGGTCGCCGGGGGTGGCGACGTCACCGTGGCCGCATAGCGTGCGGCGATTCCCGCCGGTTTTCTTGGTGTAAGTGTCGTAGTGATCGCCGAGGAAGGATTCTGCGAGCGAGACGTCAATCTTGCCCATGTTGGCGGCCATGAGTTCGTCCCAACGAAGGTGGCGGGCATTCGCCGAAGCGGCGAGATTCGTTGGATCGAAGGTCGTTTCATCCTTCAGCACTTCTGGGTCGCTGGCAAAATTCGAGCCGACAAAGTAGCCATCCGTCGTGCGCCACACCTTGCTGTGCTTAAGACCCAGTTCAAAGCGCGCGATTTCGCCCGTCTTGCGATCGGCGAGCAGCCAATCATTGGCGTAGCCGCCGTTGTTGCCGTCGAGCATGATTTTCACGTAGTCATCAATCGAGCCTGCGTACTGCATGGCCTTGCGCGCGCGCGCGAATTCAGGCTTGCCGTTGACATCCCAGCCATGGAAGTCCGTAATCGTGGTTTCAGTGACCATAAGGCCGTCGGAGTTCACGCCGAAATCGTCATCGCTGACGATCACGCCGGGAAAGCCGTCCATCAACATGCTATAGCCGTTCTGCGGCACGATATCGAAAATGATTTTCCAGCGCGCGCCCTGGAGGTAGCTCGTCCAGTTATTGTGCGCCATCACAATTTGATGGTCTTTGGTATAGCTGCCGGTGGCGACGAAGGAACTGCAGTGGTCGCTTCCCGTTTTGGGTGGCGGAGCGGCGGCTTTGGTTTGTTCGTTGAGCCAGGGCACGTAGTAATCGGGGAGTTCCATGAAGGCATTCAGCGCGACGATGTCATCGAGATCGAGCTTCACTTTGCGCGCCTGCAGGCCGTCAACGATGCCTTGCAGTTCCGTCTGATATTCCTCATCGATCTTTGGCCACAGCATGTCGCGGGCGGCGCGGCGGAAAAAGTTCCAGTCGCGGCCGGTTTCGTGCGTCATTTCCAGGCTGACAGCGGCGAACGCATCGGCAATCTCTGGCGCGAGAAGGTATCCATGCTGGTAACCGACATCGTGCGGGGTGCCTTCCAGATGGACGTAAATCCAGCCGCCGCGCTCGAAGCGATAGGCTTTCGCGAGCCGGGGGTCGTCTGACTTCCGCCCGGTAACAGAAGACGCCAGCGCGGACGAAATTCCCTCAGCGTGCGCCGCCTGATCTACCTGCAGCGCCATTAATTGGGCTAAGAGCAGGGCGAAGCCACCGCCGATCGTCATAGCGATAAGCAGTGCAAACCCCAAACGGTTCCGCGAACCATTCATCAGCGTTCTTCTCCGGTGTGACTTGTAAATTGCGGTCGGCGCTTTCCTAGGCATGGTAAGAGCGGCGTACCTGGATGTCAACGCGTGGCGTGTTTCGGTGTTTCGGGCGGATGGCATCAAAGGGCCGCGCCGGGACCTACAGCATTAACCTCGTTGACACTGTCCCTTACCACCGTATAATCATTGGCTTAGTCTGGCGATACCCCAGTAATCGCAGGCTGATCACGCAAGCCATTCAATCCTCACGCGCTGTGGCGTGGTAGGGCTCTCCTGGAGGCTCTCAGGCTGTGACTGGCCTTTACAATCTGGCGACTCACGCCGTGGAATCCGCGATCACCTGGCTGCCGGTTGCGAACAATCCGCTCTCGGATTACTGGCGGCGAAATACGGATGCTGAACTGAATCCCTTTCGCGGACTTTACCAGCTGAATTCCTTCGATTTAGGGGTTATGCTGCCGTACTTTTTTGTGATGACGATTCTGGCGGCGTACGGCATTCATCGCTACGCCCTGGTTTACAACTACTACAAAAATCGCAAACGCGTTGCCGGACCGCCTCCGGAAATAAGCGCTTGGCCCAGAGTTACCGTGCAGCTTCCGATTTACAACGAGCGGTACGTGATCGAGCGGCTGGTGGAAGCGGTGGCGGCGTTCGATTACCCGCGCGAGCTGCTCGACATTCAAGTGCTCGACGATTCCACCGACGAAACGCAGGAAGTGGCGCGGGATTGCGTGGAGCGTTACCAGCAACTCGGCGTGCCGATCTCCTACATTCACCGCGATAACCGCGAAGGATTTAAGGCGGGGGCGCTGCAGGAAGGATTGAAGTGCGCGAAGGGCGAGTTTGTCGCGATCTTCGACGCGGATTTTATTCCCCCGGCGGATTTTTTGCGGCGCACCGTGCCGTATTTTGCTGATTCCAAGCTGGCGATGGCGCAGACGCGCTGGAGCTACATCAACCGCAATTATTCGGCGCTAACCGAGGTGGAGGCGATTCTGCTGGATGGCCACTTCGTCATTGAACATTCCTCGCGTTTCCGAACCGGACTGTTTTTCAACTTCAACGGCACGGCGGGCATCTGGCGGCGGGCGGCGATTGAAGATGCAGGCGGCTGGCAACACGATACGCTCACCGAAGACACGGATCTTTCCTATCGCGCGCAACTGCGGGGCTGGCGTTTCGTCTATTTGCCGGAGATCGAGTGTCCTTCCGAGCTGCCGGTGGAAATGAATGCATTTAAATCGCAGCAGGCTCGCTGGGCCAAGGGCTTGATGCAGACGGCGAAGAAAATTCTGCCGCGCGTGGTGCGCTCGGAAGTTCCCGGCAGCGTGAAGGCGGAGGCGTTCTTTCATCTGACAGCCAACGTCAGCTATCCGTTGATGGTTTTTATGTCGATTATATTGTTGCCGGCGATGATTGTGCGGTTTTACCAGGGATGGTTCCAGGTGTTGGTGATTGATTTACCCTTGTTTTTGGCGTCCACTTGCTCGATTTCGTCTTTTTATCTGGCGGCGGAGCGGGCGCTGTACCCGAAAACGTGGAAGCGGACGTTCCTGTATTTGCCGTTCGTGATGGCTGTCGGTATTGGGCTTTCCGTGCGCAATGCCTTGGCGGTCATTGAGGCGATCTTGGGGGTGAAGTCGGAATTTGTGCGTACGCCGAAATATCGCGTCGAGGCTGGTGCGCATAGCGACGGCGCTTGGGCCAGAAAGAAATATCGCAAACGGGCGGGTTGGATGCCGTTTGCGGAAGTTGTGCTGGGATTGTATTTTGCTGCGGCGGTCGTGTACGCGTTGCAAAACGAGAATTACGCGACGATTCCCTTCTTGCTGCTCTTCGTTTGGGGTTACCTCTATACCGGGTTGATGTCGCTGGCGCAGACTTACTTTGAGCGCTTGCGCTTCGGCGTGGAATCTGGCGAGGTGCGGCCGGCTTCTACCGGTGCCCCGGGCTTCTAGAAGAACGCCTGTGGTTGCTCCAGGTGACGTCATTTCCTAGCGTCGGTCAGAGTATACGAAAAGATTCGAAACGGTGTTTGGGTATAGGCCGGACTCTTCGATCTCCTCGATGCTACAGGGCGGTTCGTCTCCGTTAGCCAAGAATATCCAACTTCTGTGCGCTCGACACAACCTGCAAAAACACAACAAGATTATTTAGCTTCGCGAGGCTGTGAAAATGAAAACGGCGGCACTGGGCCGCCGTTTTTGCTGCTTTCTGTCTGCAACTTTCTAAATCAAAACCTTGCTTTGTCTCCGGACGCAGCCGCGTATTGAAGCGCCGTGCTGCTCACCGATTTGGGGCCGGTATTACACCTGTGCTTGCAGGATTTCTCCCGGCAAGCGGTCGATGCGTGATTTTGTGTTGGACTGAAAACGTTCCAGCGCGCTTTTTACCGCGGGAGGCTGTTTCTCGCCCGGGTCGCCTTCCGCGCGCATGCGTTCCATCTTGATGCCGAGCGTGCGTTCAAGAGCCATCACCTCGGAGCGCTGTTCACGCCCAAA
>DASXMB010000070.1:0-4787 GCA_036495905.1 Candidatus Acidiferrum sp. | reverse complement strand
CGGCCACGTGATATTTTTTTGCGATGGGCAACGTGCCCTGAAACGTGCTGCCATTTCCGCGCGCCATGTATTCGGTGCAAATCATCGGCCGGCGATATTGCTGGAGCGAGAGAACGCGTTTTTCAAATACGTCGGGACCATTATAGTTGTGGAAGGAAATGACATCGGAGAGCAGTAGCTGGATTTTTTCCATGGGGCCGAGTTTTTCGGGAGAGGACCAATCGCCTGTCCATACTCCGCTCGTGAGCGGCTGCGAAGCGCCCGCCAGCCGGGCCCATTCGAACACTCTCGGCAAGAGCGCGAGCACGAGTTCCGCTTTGTTTGACGGCTCTAAATTCGCATAGCTGCCGTCATTTGTATTGTCCGGCTCATTCCAGACGTCCCATCCAAGGATGCGCTTGTCGTTGGCGAAGGCCCCGACGACTCCCTTGACGTATGCCTCGAGGCGGGGATATTGCGCGGGATCTTTCAGCGCGGCGGCTCCCGGACTTTGCACCCAGCCAGAATTGTGGACGCCGGGCGTCGGAGCGTGCTGTTTGCCGAGCTTGGGATTCGGATCCCAGCACGAATCAAAGAGCACAAAGAGCGGCCGGATTTTGTGTTTCTGGGCGATGCTCAGAAAAATGTCGATGCGCTTCTTGAAACCGGCAGAGTCCTGCTGCCAAGGGAGGTCGTGCAAAAAAACGCGCATAGTGTTCAAGCCGATGGATTCCGCCCAGCCGAGTTCCACGTCGATGCGCTTGGGATCGAAAGAATCCGCCTGCCACATTTCGAGCTCGTTGATTGCGTCTGAAGGAATATAATTGCTGCCGACTAGCCAAGGCTGTTGTGCGTACCAGTCGGTTGCGGCTTTCTCGCTCCAACGCGACGTTTGCGCGGGAGAACAAAGCGCACCTACCAAAGCGACCGCGACAGCGGCGACGAAGCGTTTCATCCCATTGAATTGACTTGATTTCCTGCTGCGATTCACAGCGCTCCCGCTTTTTGCAACTCATCTTTCATTCCCGCCCAGCTTTGGCGGGTGGATTCTTCGGGCGTGCCCGCGCCGCGCCAGTGAGTCTCCAGGCTGACGGCAAGGTGATAGCCATCGCGCTTTAGAGCTGCAAATTGGCCAGTCCAGTCGATGATGCCGCGGCCCATCGCAGCCCAATCGTAACTGTTGCTATCCGGTTTCTTCGAGACGTCTTTGCAGTGGCAGTGGCCAATGCGCTCTTTCGGCAGCAAATTGTAACCGTCCGGAAAAGCCTTTTCGCCGTGCGATGCGGCGTTGCCCGGGTCCCAATTCAGCATGAGCGAGGGCGACTTCACCTCAGTTAGTACCTTTATTGATTCCGCCGCCGTGGCCGTGTTGCACGAGGGCTCGTTTTCGAGGAGAAGCGTCACACCCTTCTTCCCTGCTATCCCTGCAGCAGCAAGCAGTTTTTCATTCATCGCAGAACGATAGGGCGTCGGATCTTCGAGCCGCCAAAAATCGAAGCAGCGTACGCGATCTGTTTGAAACGCTTTCGCCAGTTCGATGCTGCGTTCCAGGACTTCGTCCTGCTGTTCGTACGTGAAATCAGCGTTGAATTGTGCGCCTGTGGGACTGAATTGCGATTTCGGCGCGCCGGGCCAATCCACTTTGAAAAGTGGGCTGGCGATATCCGTCACGCGTAATTTATATTTTTCCAGGATACGCCGCGCCTCGGCGACCTCATTCGCATTGAGATGCAGGAGGTTCTTGTTCCACATGCCTCGGAGCTCGATCCACTGAAGGCCAAACTCACGCGAAATGACCTCACACGAGCGCCCAAAATCTTGGCCCAGCTCGTCGTTGATGACGGCGACTCGGAATGGTGAACTCATACGTTCAGCCCCAATTTTTCTTCGATATATTTCTTGTTGATGATCGCCGAGTCCTTTGGAGTCCGGGCCTTATCCGGCACGGCATCCAGCTCAACGATGCCCCATCCGCGAAAATTGATCTTGCGAAGCGCAACCAGCACGGCAGGAAGATTCACCAAACCCCGGCCCAGTTCCACGAAGCGATACGATTCCTTTGCGCCCGCCGCCCCGGGCAGATGCTCCACATCCTTCAGGTGCAGAAAAAGCAGCCGGTCACTGTATTTCTCGACGGCTTTGGCCGGATCGCCGCCGCCTTGAAAATAATGCGCGACATCCAATTCGAGCTTTGCATAGCGCGGATCGACCGCGTCCATGATTTGCTCCACCGCTTCCGGAGTCTCTCCCATCGCGCCCATGTGGTTGTGATAACCGACTTGCACGCCGAGGTCGGCAGTTCGTTTGCCAAGGTCCGTCAATAAGCCGCCGAAACGTTTGTAATCCGCCGGCACGATCGCGCGGCCTTTGGGTTTTTCATCGATGATTTGCAGGTAAAGGCCGCCCGCGTCGCGAAGAAACTTCGCGTTCGCCACGTGCTTGTCGATTTCGGACGCTTCGATCGCGGGATCAATGCTCAAGTTTCCGCTGGAAAGGGCCACCATCTTGAGATGACGTTTGTCGAGCTCTTCTCGCAGAGCGGCGCCCGTGCCGAATTCCTGAACGCTGTTCGAGCGAATTTGAATTCCTGGAAAGCCGACCGACGCGACATCCTCGAGCGCTTGACGGTCGTTTCCGCCCCAGGTTATTGCGGCATAGCCGATGTGCAGTTCGAAGGGCCCAGGCGGAATGGGCGAATCAAAGTAAGATAAATCGACTGGCCGATACAGCTGCTCGCGTGCGGCCAACAGACCCTCAGGAACAGCCGCGGCTGCGGCCAGCGCTCCCATCCCTGCAAGAAACTCACGGCGAGGTTTGCGAAATTCCATTGACGCTCCCAGATGCTATTCGTATGCGCACAAGATACCGCAAGCGCTCACTTTTGCACAATCTTTCACGCGAAAATTTACTGTTGGACACGGCGGGCCGCACAAGGGTTTGCCACCACGCAGGTCACCGCTTATGATTTCATCCAAGCAGGGCTGAGCGTTGCCAGCGAAGCGGCTAGAGGTTCTGATGTCTCAGGAAACAACGCAAAATCATCCGCACATCAACCCCTGGATCATCGCCATTGCCGTCATGCTCAGCACGTTTATGGAGGTGCTGGACACCACCGTCGTAAACGTCTCGCTTCCACACATCGCCGGCAGTCTTTCGGCCACCGTCGACGAAGCAACGTGGACGCTGACGTCCTATCTCGTCGCCAACGCCATTATTTTGCCGCTCACCGGCTGGCTCTCCAACTTTTTTGGCCGGAAGCGCATGCTCATGCTTTCCGTGACTGGCTTTACGATTGCGTCCTTCTTGTGCGGCCTGGCTCCCAGCCTTCCTTTCCTCGTTGTTTGCCGAATCATTCAGGGCGCGTGCGGCGGGGGCCTGCAACCCATCTCGCAAGCCATCTTGCTCGAATCTTTTCCGCCGGAAGACCGCGGCAAAGCCATGGGCTTCTGGGGACTCGGTATCGTCGTCGCCCCCATGCTCGGACCGGTTCTCGGCGGCTGGCTCACTGACAGCCACTCGTGGCGCTGGGTCTTCTATATCAATGTTCCCATCGGCGTTGCCTCGCTTGTAATGACGTCGCTCTTCATTTTCGATCCGCACTACATCCGTCGCGCTTCGCAAAAGATCGATTACTGGGGCATCGGTCTGCTCGCACTGGGAATCGCCACACTGCAAATTGTTCTCGATAAAGGTCAGGAAAAGGACTGGTTCGGGACGGATTGGATTACTGCCGTCGCCATCATTGCCGGCTTCAGTCTCGTCGCATTTGTGGTCTACGAACTTCACGTCAAGGAGCCCGTCGTCAATCTTCGTGTCTTCAAAGACCGCACGTATTCCACCGGCGTTTTTCTCATGTCGCTCCTGGGCGTCGGGCTCTACGGCACCACCGTGCTCATTCCGCTCATACTCCAGACGCTCCTCGGTTACCCCGCACTGCGCGCCGGCTTTGCGATGGCGCCTCGCGGTCTCGGATCATTTATCGCCATGCCCGTCGCCGGCATCATCATGTCGAAGTTCGATCCGCGCAAAATGCTCACGCTTGGAATGATCGTCACCGGATTCACCTTGTTTCAAATTTCCCGTCTAAGCCTCAGCGCAGGCTACTGGGATTTCTTCTGGCCGCAACTTTTCATGGGTTTGTCGTTAGGATTCATCTTCGTCCCGCTTACCACCATCGCCATGGCTCCCATTCGCAAAGAAAACATGGGCAACGCCACCAGCTTGTTCAATCTCGTGCGGAATTTAGGTGGCAGCATCGGCATTTCCGCGGTGAGCACCATGCAGACTCGTTTTCAGCAGAGGAACATCAACCAACTCGGCGCGCACGTCACGCCTTACGACGCCAGCGCGCGAAAGATGATAGCTTCGATGCACGGCATGTTCGTGTCCGGCGGCTCGGACACCGCCACCGCGACTCATCAGGTACGCGCGGCCATGTTTGCAATGGTTGAGCGGCAAGCCAGCATGCTCGCGTATAACAGCATCTTCCTGATTTTGGCGGGATTGTTTGTGCTAATGCTGCCGTTCATTTTTCTAATGCGGCGCCCACAAGCGAAGGGCGGGCCAATGGCGATGCATTAACGAACCGATGGGCGACGCGCAACGCTCGCAGAATCGTGCGAAGCGCGCCGGCACTCCCGCCACGCGTTTCTGAAGAAAACACTGTTCGATGAATTTATTGTGAAGCAGTTTTGTTAAAGCGAAACTCGGCAGCCGCTTACTGCTCCGGATCGTACGGAATCGGCCCGGTCAACGGTTCCATGATCTCTTCGGTCGAAACTCCCGATTCCTTCTCAGCGGTCTTGTCG
>DASXMB010000069.1:0-6800 GCA_036495905.1 Candidatus Acidiferrum sp. | reverse complement strand
TGGCCGTAGAGCGCAAGCCGGAATTTTTTGCATCGAAAGACATCAAAATCGGCATCATCGGCTGCGGATACGTGGGCCTGCCACTCGCCTTGCGTTTTGCGGACGTCGGCCAGCGCGTCACCGGCTTCGATCTAGACCAGGAAAAAATCAAAAAGCTGAACGCCGGGCAGTCCTACATCCAGCACATTCCGGCGGAGAAGATCCAGCGCCACGTGCAGGCCAAACGCTTTGACGCCACCACCGATTTCGCGCGCCTGCGCGAAATGGATGCTGTGCTGATTTGTGTGCCGACGCCTCTGGACGAGCGGCGCGAACCGGATTTGAGCTACGTCGAAAACACCGCCAAAGCGATCGCTCCCAACTTGCAACGCAATCAGCTCATCGTTCTGGAAAGCACGACCTATCCCGGCACCACCGAGGAACTGGTGCTCCCCATTCTGGAAAAGGGCGGCTTGCGCTGCCCGCTGGCGAAGGGCCCTGCTGCGGAAAAAGTGTCCACGGACTTCTATCTCGCCTTTTCGCCCGAACGTGAAGATCCCGGCAATAAACAATACGGCCTCGCGCAGATCCCCAAGGTAGTCGGAGGGATCAATCCGCCCAGTGGGCTGGCCGCCGCGGCACTCTACGCGCAGATCGTCTCGAAAGTGGTGCCGGTCAGTTCTACGCGCGCGGCCGAAATGGTGAAGCTGCTCGAAAATATTTTCCGCTGCGTCAACATCGCGCTGGTGAACGAACTCAAGCAGCTTTCCCTGCGCATGGACCTGGACATCTGGGAAGTGATTGACAGCGCGGCCACCAAGCCGTTCGGCTTTATGCCTTTTTACCCCGGTCCGGGCCTCGGCGGACATTGCATCCCCGTCGACCCCTACTATCTTTCCTGGAAAGCTCGCGAATACGATTTCGCCACCCGCTTCATCGAGCTGGCGGGCGAGATTAATACCGCCATGCCTTACAACGTGGTCGAAGCGCTGGTGACCGCGCTCAACGACCACCAAAAGAGCGTGAAAGGCTCGAAAATTTTGCTCCTAGGCGTCGCCTACAAAAAAGACGTGGACGATTTGCGCGAATCCCCGTCCCTGAAATTGCTCGAACTCCTTACCGCGCGCGGCGCAAACCTCGATTACAACGATCCCTATTTCCCGGCGCTTTTCAAGATGCGCCACTACGATTTCTCACACATGAAATCAGTGGACCTCACGCCAGAGCGTCTGGCGAGTTACGACTGCGTTTTGATAGCGACCGATCACACCAACTACGATTACGATGCAATCGTTCGCCACGCAAAACTGGTCGTGGACACGCGCAACGCGACGCGCAACGTGCCGCAGCACGACGGAAAAGTAGTGCACTGCTAGAATCCCGCCGTCGGCAACCCGCTAGCCACTCAGTGTCCGTACTTTCGCCTGTACCGACGGCCAGCGAAGCCCGTTCTCTCGTGCTAGTTACCGAATAACGTGAATAGGAAGATAGTCCCATTGCCCAGTACGAAGGGGGGCGCTATGGTAGCCTCATGAGCGCACCGACAGCTCCGCAGAAAGAAGCACAAAAGCTCATCACCGATCCCGGCCGGCGCCGCAGCATGCGTGTCCTGCTCAGCGTGCCGATCACAGTGAAGGGCAAAACGACCGCGAATCAGGAGTTTGACGAGGAAACGCGCACTCTCGTGGTCAACGCGCATGGCGCGCTGATTTCCCTCGCAGCTCGCGTGGCCGCCGCCCAGGAAATTACCGTCGCCAACAAAGCCACACACAGTACGCGCGAATGCCGCGTGGTGTACGTCGGAAGCGAACAGGCTGGCAAAGCCCAGATGGGCATCGAGTTCGTAAAACCTTCGCCCAGCTTCTGGCAAATCGACTTCCCTCCCGACGACTGGGTCGTTCCAGAAGACTAACCTGCGTTTTAGTCCTGCTTCATTGAACGCTCGAGAATCCTTCGGTGTCTTGGTTTTCAGCCGTGACTTGGTAGGCGGACGTCTCGCCGGCCCTTGCTTCGATTGAACGTGGTGTCCGTTGATGGGCGGTCTTTTGTGGGTCGTGGCTTTACCCACGACAGGAGGTTTGTAGATTCGGGCGGCTGTAGCCGCTGAAGTTCCATCGCCCTCCCGCCCGTTCGCTGGCCCAAATCATTTGGTCATCGCCGTCAATTCCGCCCGCACATTGCCGTATGGCATTTCCGCGAGAATCAAAACAGGCGTCCGCGCGGCGTCGCGTGCCAGCCAAACGGAAAAATTCGTCTCCGGCACTTCCTTGCCGTGCATGAAAAGATGAATAGCAATCTTGGTCGCCTGAAAATTTCCATTCGTAATCGCCACTGTTTCCATGGAAACCTCCAGATGCGCGCGCATCTCATACAAGTCGCTACCGTCATACAAAGGAACTCGCACTTCCGGCGTGCGCTTCCAATCCGTCTCGCGCAAAACATAAAAAGCGCCCAACGGATCCCGAGTCCCGGGCTGCACCATCACCGGCGCAACGTTCCCCCGGGGCGATTGCCCAACCGCAATCAGATGCAGCACTTCGTCCTCCTTCTTCCCCATTTCGTTCCAATACATTTCATATTGACGGCTCTCGAGAGTCGCGGCGTCGGTATACGAATCGAATTGGTCATCCACTTCGAAAAGTGTGCGCAAAGGCGCTTGTGAGTGCACCGAAGCGCGAAAATGCCAAGTCTGCCACCCAAAAAGATTCCGCCGTTCGACAACGACAGTCTGCACCGAAGCAGCATTCGAGAACGCAGCCCACTCCAGACGATAGTTCAAGATTTCGCCTACACGAAAAGGCATCGCAGGCTCCGCAGCCTGCGGAACGTTTGAAATGGAAGGTGTCAGGGGATTGCCAGGCAGAAAACTTCCAGCCGTCAGGATCACCAGGATAGCGAATGCCAACTTCGCGAATCTGCAGCGCGACTCGATGGGCACACCTCGGCGGCAGAGATTTCGAAGCGGCGCTCTTCGGACCGCCTTCACTCGTTGCGGCTGTGGCCGTCCAAGTGCGCCGGAAGCTCCGCGAGGTTATCAAGCATCAGGTCGGGCGGATGTGTGCGCAAACTCTCGGGCCCAAACCCATAACTCACTCCGCAAGCAAAAATCCCCGCATTGCGCGCCGTCTTGATATCCACGTCGGAATCCCCGATCATCATCGCCTCGCGCGGCGGGGACTGCAGGTCGCGCAACAAAACTTCCACGCCCATCGGATCGGGTTTCTTCCGTTCGAAACTATTCCCGCCATACACAAATCGAAAATACCGCCCCAGCCCCAATCCATCCAGTATCGCGCGGCTGAAAACGACAGGCTTATTCGTGAGCACCGCCATCGACCGCGTCAGACCGCTCGCATGGTCAATCGAAGGTCCCGCCAATTCGGCCAGCGTTTCGCGTACGCCCGGATACGCGACGGTGTTATCCAACATGTGTGCGCGATAGTAGCTCAGAAAATAATCCAGGGCCTTGGCGACTTCCGCTTCGCTCGCGCCTTCACCCAGCGCTCTGCGCACCAGCATCGCCGCCCCATCGCCAATGAAGCTGAAAATCGTCTCGTGAACATGCGCCTCGCGCCCCATGTGCGCCAGCATCGCATTCACCGAGTGCGCCAGATCGAGCTTGGAATCAATCAAGGTGCCGTCCAAATCGAAAATCAGCACGCGCACACCCGCAAACTGCTTGTGATGAGTGGACATCCGCACCCGAACCCCTCGCGAAATCTCGCATCAACAACAGCAACAATTCATTTTATGCGGCACCTGCGTCAATGTCACCCGACGCCGCAACCAGAACGGCAAGAACCCGCCCTGTTCGCTCGTGTAAGGGCGGTTCGCAGACCGCCGCACTCTTGGTCTTTCCACTTTCGCCAAATCGCAATCCACTCAGCAAGCGCCACAGCATTCATTTCTTGAGCACTCCACGTTCCAGTACTGCCGGCGGAATATTTTGCCCTTATCGCTGAACAAAATACCCGGCAAATCCTTGCCGCCAGACCAAGAATTCAGTCGCCGGACACGCTCCAACCGATTGAATTGACTAGAGTAATCGCTCCGCGTCGCCAACGGAGAGTGAAGTGCGCCTTACGGGCCCTGAACGCCATTCGGCCCCGCAACAGCTGCGCCGACACGCATGCTCCAAGCCACTATTGTGTGTTTGGCCAGCTGAGTCTTGCAATCGTCTATCCAGCCCGAGTCATGATTTGAGGTGACGCATGAACCGAACCAGTGTTTTTCTGAATGTCGCAATGATGACCGTCGTCTGGGGAGCCGTTACTCCGCTTGCAAATTTAGACTCACAACACGCTATCGCCGGTCGGACCCAGCAGTCAACGATCCACGCTCAGCCGAATGATAAGGCTGAAACCAAAGTCTTCACCGGGACCATCTGGATGAATGGCGGTCGGTTCGTCTTGAGAGACGAACACGAGAAACGCTGGTATCAGTTGGATGTTGACCAAAAAGTGGTCGCCGGATTCGAAGGCAAACAAGTGAAGGTGATTGGCACGCTGGACCTCGCCAATAGCGAGATCCACGTTCAACACATCGAAGAAGGTTGAGCAAAGCTGTAACAAGAGCAGTGTCACGCGGCATTCTGCGGCACGCCCACCCCGCTTCCATCGCGAACTTTGAGCGACTTTGCCTCTCCCTTGTGGTGCGCCCGCCTTTCAACTTTCGACTGTCACCTTTCAACTGCCAGCAATCAACGAATTATGGGTCTCTCTGCTACAATGGCGGTTTCTCATTTTGCGCCAACTGCCACCCGAGGCCCACATGGCTGAAATTCAACCTTTTCGCGCCTTCCGTTACGACACCAACCGCGTCCCGCTGGAAAAAGCCCTCACCCAGCCTTACGACAAGATTACCCCGGCGATGCAGGAGCAATACTACGCCGCAAGCCCTTACAACCTGATCGCCATCGAAAAAGGGCGTACGAGCGCGGGAGACACGCCCGAAAACAGCGTCTACACGCGCGCGGGAAATAAAATCAAGGATTGGATCGCCGAGAAAGTCCTGGTGCAAGACGCGGCGCCGGCCCTTTACGTCTATTCGCAAGAATATTTCGTCCCCGGGACGCACACGCGCAAGGTGCGCATCGGATTTATCGCGCTGGGCCGCGTGGAGGATTACGACGCGCACGTGGTTTTCCGCCACGAGCGCACGCTTTCCGCGCCGAAGGCCGACCGCATCGAGCTGCTGCGCAACACGCACGCGCAAACCGGCCAGCTTTTCATGCTGTACGACGATCCCGCACGGCGCGTTGACAATTTGCTTGAAGAAATCGCGAAGCAGCCCGCGCTCAATGAAATGCGCGACGAATACGGAGTGACTCACCGGCTCTGGCCCGTCACGGACGTTGCGAACATCCGCAGGATTCAAAGCGCAATGGCCGATAAGAAACTGATCATCGCCGACGGCCATCACCGCTACGAGACCGCCTTGAACTACCGCAACGAATCTCGCGTCCGCGAAGGTGTGAACGACCCGTACGCCGCGGCCGAATTCGCGATGATGACCTTCATCAACACACATTCGAAGGGACTCACCATCCTGCCGACCCATCGCCTGATCCGCAACGTCCCAGATTTCGATTTCGACAAGTTTCGCCAAGGCGTCGCCCAGGCTTTCGATTGGTATTCCTACCCGTTTCAAAATCCCGAAGAGCGCGGCACCGCTTTCGCGGAATTTCGCAAAGACCTGGAGGGCGTGAACCACGGCCGGCGCGCGATTGGAATTTATCCCGGCGGGGGGGCTTTCTACTTGTTCTTGTTGCGGCGCGATGCAGACCTGGAAGCCATGCTGCCGGATGTGTCCGAGGCGCAGCGCGGCTTGGATGTTGTGTTGTTACACCGGCTGATTATCGAGAAAGGGTTGGAGATCAACGCGGAAGCAGTAACGGCAGAGAAAAACGTAGGCTACGAGCGCGAAATGGAAGCCGCCCTGGCGGCTGTCGATCGCGGCCAAGCGCAGCTCGCGTGCTTGCTGAACCCAGTGCGCGTGCAACAAGTCGCCGATATCGCGCTGGGTGGCGACGTGCTGCCGCAAAAATCCACGGACTTTTACCCTAAATTATTGAGCGGGATTGCCATTTACAAAGTGGAGGGACGCGTCGAAGGCCAAGCAGACGCACGGAGCGGCACATAGAAAGTGATTGAGGGTTCCGCGTAGTGACTTCCGTAGCGGGCGAGCAGAGCGGGGCACAGACCCGCCCCACATTCCCGATCAAAAAAGGAGAGTCGCCGCCAGAATTACGACGCGCTCTTTGCGAAGCTTTGGATCGCCGCCGTCTCGCTGTCGTAAGTGTCGAACACGGTCATGAGCTTCGTGACCTGCAGCACTTCCTTGAATTTCGAACCGAGGTTGGCGAGCTTCAGGACGGCGCCTTGCGAGCGGGCGCTGTGGAAGGTGGCCACCAGCGTTCCGAGTCCGGCGCTGTCTATGTAGCCGACTTGCGCGAGATTCAGCACAATCTTTTTCTTGCCCGCCGCTAGCAGGCTCTTTACCTTCTCGCGGAACGCGTTGCTCTCTTCGCCCAGCACGATGCGTCCTTCGATTTCGAGCACGGTTACGCCGTTCACTTCGTTATCAACCATTCTCAGTGCCACGTTCGCGCCTCCTGGAAAATTCGAAACGATATTTGGAATTAGAGTACGTGAGAAGCCACTGCCCTGCGGCGGCGAGCTTTCTCGTCAGTAAAAATCCGAGCAGGACATGTAATACCCGCAAGACGTGCAGATCATCTTGCACTTCAGCGGCTCCAGTCGAGCCGAACATCGCGGGCAATACTGTGAAGCCTGTGCCGGGTCCGGCTGAACCGCGCGACC
>DASXMB010000068.1:0-28045 GCA_036495905.1 Candidatus Acidiferrum sp. | reverse complement strand
CGTCATATCCGCCGTAACGGGCAAACTGCCGGGAAGCTGTTGCGCCAACTTTTGCAGCGCATCGCCACTGCGGGCTACGAGGGCGACTTTCGCGCCGCGATCAGACAGAGCCATCGCCGTCGCCAGCCCAATCCCCGATGAGGCGCCCGTGACAATGAATACGTGATCTTTGATTTGCATGGTTTGCGCTCCTGCGCCAGCCTTGTCAGCCGCGCGAGTTGTGGTTAGGAATCGCCTCAAATCAATGCAGTGAAGTACCCTCTGTCAACATGAAACGGTATTCGCCGCCCTGGTGGCGATGTTTCGATGCCACTTGATATGCCGAGCCCTGATACCACGCCTTCGCGTCTTCGCAGGTTTGAAATTCGAGGATAACGATGTCCTCAACTGCACCGCCCTCGAAGACCCTCCGTGTGGCCGTGTATGGCCCGAATGATAGCTGGATGTTCTTTGACGCTAGGCGGCGTGAGCTGCTTATGTTGCTCAAGCTCGCTGTAGTGGAAGACCCTCGACCAATATCTTCGACCCAGTCTCCCGCTACTCCGGCAAAACCGGCAGCACCACCGTATTCGTAGCCGCGGGATCGTCCCGCAACCTTATATATAACCCGTCCTTCACCGGGTGCGGCACGCTCAGCATCGAATCGATAAATCCCGTCGGCACCGGCGCCGTGTGCGTGAATTGCTGATCCGACGCCACCGAATCGATCAAAAATAAATTCGCGCCTCTCAGCTTGCAGGGTTCGTCCGGACTCTCCGGGCATCGCAACTCCGTAAGCTCCGGAACGCGCACCAGTGTCGCCAGCGCCTGCCAGTCCCCCTTTGCGCCGTCGCTCATCACCGGACGAAATCGCAGCGGCCCGAATGCCGATGGACCAAACGCTTTCCGCGGATCGATCGCGCCAAAAAGACTCTGCGAATCCCGCAGCATCAGGCTCCCATCCGCCACGCCCAACAACACACTGAACGCTCCATCCGCCGTCGCCACCTCAATTCGTTCCGTTCGCGAAAACTTCTCGGGAATTTCTGCTTGCAGCAAAAATGATATCTTTCCATCCGAAGACAGTTCATCTTGGCTGCCCAGGCTAATCTTTGACGAAGTATCTCCCGCTTGAATGTTCTTGCTCACTAGCGTGACTTTCGGCCGAGCTTCCTGCACCTTCGTTGGCAGCTCCAGCGTCCGCCCATCCTTCAGCGCCACATGCGCCACTAAAGTTTGCTCCGTGCGAAGCGCCGTCGCATCGGCCCGCGCCATCCCCAGCTCCAGTTCATCCTTCTCGTTCGCCCGCGTCAGTTTACCCGGCGCAAAGTGCACTCCGCCCAAGTCCAAATCCTTCACCTCATCCAGTCGCGTGCCCTTCAAAACCCCTTGCGAATCGCCAGCATTAATCGCGAAGCCATCAAGATGCGCCGCCTCCGAATACGCCCGTAACGGCAGCTCATCGACTTTCGCCAGACCGAATTGCCTCAGCCGCACCGTCATCGGCCCGTCCGGCTGATCCTTCAGCACCGCTTTCAATTCCAGCTCCTCGGGTTTCGCGTGCTTCCATGTAGTCTTGATTTCCTTGCCCTGCGCATTCTGAATCTTCACATCATCCACGCACGCTGCGGACTCCGAGTGCAAATGGAAATTGTCTTCGCGGCCCACGATCAGCGCGCTCTGCTCGGTCGCAGGAACCGTCCACTCCGCCGCGTGCGAACTTCTCAAATGAAAGTTCGGTCCTTCATATGGCTCAAATCCCCAATAACCATGCAGCGTCCCTGTCACTTGCGAATCCAGTTTTGCGCCCTCGATCGTGTGCGTATCCACAAGAAAGCCCCCGCTCAGCGCGTCGGCCCGCGCGGGAAGCTCAATCGCTTTGCCTTCTTTACTCGGAATGCGCAGGAAAAAATCATGCGCAATGTTCGAAGAGAAAACCAGCGGAGCTCCCTCCACCGGTAAAACCAGCGACGATTCTTGCGCGCAAAAAACTTGTTCCGCGTTTACCGCGCGCAGCGGCGGCAATTGCGCCGCTTCAATTGCCGGCAGTCCCACCACTATTGCCGACATCGGCTTCCGAAAAGACGGCGGATTATTCAGTTTCAAATTCATCTGCTCGCCCTTCGGCAACGACAGCGCCGGAATATATACGTACGCCGCCGTATGCAAATTCCCCAGCACTCGCGCCAGATCCACCACTGCGCCCACGTATGCGCTATAAAATCCGCCGCCGGCCAGTGATGTCGCGCTCACCGCTCCTACCAAATCCGAATTTGGGCCCGACGCCAGCGCCGTTACCAGCGACTGGCTGTGCCCATCGTCCAAAACCAGATTCTCCGTGTTTCGCGTCAAGCACGAACTCTGCTCTTCCACCGGTTTGTCGAAGCATTGCTGCTCCAGCCGAATCCCCAGCGTTCGCGCCATCAAAATGGAATGTTCCTTCAACGCTTTCGGATCCGCGTCCGAAATCGTCTTTACATCGGCCATATATTTCTCCAGCCGCGATCGATCCAGGCTCGCCTGATTCAAATCTTGCGAAGCGCGCACAAATATCCCCGGCCTTCCGCGCACCGCGCTGCGCACCGACGTGAAATCGCCGCCAGTCTCTGGAGCTAAAAATACCAGCGCCTGTTGTGCGTCCTGCGGCACCGCCACCACGATTCCTTCTTCGCGCACCTGCTTGGTCCACGTTTCGGCCTTGGTAAACCAATCCTCCGGTGGAGGATTCGTCGCGCCCCGCAAAAAGGCCACAATCAGCAAGTAGCGCGCTGATTGGTCCGCCGGAAAATCCGGATGTAACCACAGCCGGTCCCCAGGCTGCAGGTTTGCCACATCGCTAATCGGCAACGGCTTCCCTTTGCGCGTCACCTTCAGCTCGATGCGCGGCCCCACCAAATCGAACGAGTTGTTGTCAGCTCGCGCCAGCAACGCCCCGGCAAGCAACACCGCGAAAACACATGCACAGCGAATCACGTTTCGCATCGAATTGCGTCTCTCGTAACTAGGACTGCGAACGCCAACGGACATTTGCTCCCATCCCCTTTTGCATCCCAAGATTTGCCGCCCAAAATTTCCAAACTCGCGATAGCGCGCCAAACACTTGCTATGGCGCATGCGCGAACGCACACTATTCCAGTTCTTGTGATGCAGTTTGCTAGCCTGCCGCCATAGGGCGTGGAACTTTTTTACTACGGTCGCCGGGGCGAAGTCCCTGAGCGAAGTCCCTGAGCAAAGTCCCTGAGCAAAGTGCCGGGGCGAAGTTCCGGGGCGAAGTAGCGGCTGCTAATCCGAACATCAATCATAATGGCCAACCCGATGCGAGGCAATATCCGCCGGGATGTTTCTATTTGTCGGATTCTGATCAATGTTCTGCCTCCGTACTGCCAAGGTCAGCATTCTGTTAATTTTGCAAGCCCTACCAACTGGCTCTCCGTCTAAATGTCCAGTCAACGCATCCGTTCCTTTATAGGGAGACCTCTCTGATGAAACCACGCCATCTGTCGCCAATCCTGCTCGGCTGCTTCCTGTTTGCGTCACCACTGCTTCACCCTTCCACGAAAGTTTCCACCCTCTCTCCAAATTCCGATTCCCAAAACCCGCCCGCCAAAACCCAGCCCTGCCTTTCCCCCGAATATCACTACTTCGACTTCTGGATCGGAGAATGGGACGTCCAAGATCCCGCCGGCAAACCGGTCGGCCACAACTCCGTCACCCGCGAACAAGATGGCTGCCTCCTCGTCGAGCACTGGAAATCCACCGTCGGCAATAACACCGGCACCAGTTTCAACTACTACGACCTTCACGATAAAAAATGGCACCAGCTTTATCTCGATAATTCCGGCAACGCTGGCAATTATCCGCCCATGTCCGGCACGCTAACCGACGGCAAAATGGTCATGCTCACCGACCCTGCCGTTAGCCCTGTTTCCCGCTGGACCTGGTACGTCGTCTCTCCCGGCAAAGTCCGCCAAATGGCCGAACAGTCCACCGACCATCAAAAAACCTGGAGTACCACTTGGGACTCCATATATGTAATCTCCGGGGCCTCCCCTGCGTCTAACTAATGCAGGTACCAAAGGTCTATAATCGCCCTTACTGTCCCAGCTCTGGAGGGTCTCATGCCTTCACTTCTCCGCCCGATTCTTTCTCTAGTCCTCGTCGCAACCTTTGCAGTTTCACCGGCATTTGCCTTCACTGCTCCGCTATCCGAAGAAGCCGTTCGTGAAGCCTATTTCCTCGGCCAGCGCCGCGACGAGTCGTTAGTAAGAGCCCTCGACAAATACACCAAACACCTTCCCGCCCCGAAAATCGGCCCGAACATCGCCTCCGTTACCTTCCTCACTCCCTTTGCCCTTGTCGCCCAGCTATCCAGCCAAAACGTTTTTGACTACAGCGCGCAAAAAGCTCAGCTCGATTATCGTAGCCACCCGGACACCGTCAAAATAGTCGTTCAAATCCTCCTTACCGATTCCTACGGCCAGTTAATCGTCTCCCCCTCCACTTCCCGTTCCAATCCCGCCACCGGTTTCACCCAGCGCTCTTACGGTTTCTGGAAAGACTTCCAGGTTCAAGTCTTCGACAAAGACAAACTCCTCACCCCATCCACCTTCTATGGCGAACCTAACTATTTCTGCGACGGAAACGCCTGCACCCTCACCGGTGCCACTCTCGAACTCGAATTTCCCGCCTCCGACTTCTCCGCCAACTCCGCCACCATCCAAATCGATCCCCCCGAAGGCGATCAAGTCATAGCCGAAATCGATCACTCCACCCTCCGCTAAGCCCTGTCGCTCCCGTTCATGCCGGTTGGCGACCGCGTGGTACCTAGCCCTGCCGGTATATGTCGGCCCGGCCGCTGGTTCTGCGTCCCGGCACTCTATTGTGCCAAGGCCAAAGAGATTGGTCTTGACATTAGGTACCTATTCGTGTACTATAACAATACGGCAACACCTCATCTGCAAGGCAGACACCAAATCAATCCGAAAAGGGAAGCGCCGCCTTGAGTATTGGCAACTTTCGTTAGATCCGTAATCTACAGGCGCCAATAACGGTGTTAGTTTTTAACCGCCATCGAATCAGTGACTTCCACACGCCTCCCGCAAAGACCAGGCAACTCCACCGTGTTTAAATTCCTTAGAATCTGCAGCTTACAAACTGGTATAACCGCAACCCTTGCAGAATCATACCCTTACAAATTGCCGGGTGGGGTGGGATGAAAGCAAAAACATAGCGAAAGTAAACTAGAGGGACTTCGCCAGCCCCGAACGAAGCGCATAGGAACCGCAGGACGGACTCGTTAGGACCGCCACCGCAGCGTCACCGGACCGTCCATCGGATGCACCCGAGGTGCTCCGGTTCGCCGCGATTCCAAAAGGTTAGCCTTCAGCGCGAAATACCATTTCGCCGGACGGTCGGCATCGTCGATCAGCATCAGCTTCGGATCGTGTTGCAAACCTTCGGCCTGCTTCACCATGGTTTCCTGGTCTTGTTGCAAAAATTTGTTCGCGAACGCCCTAAAAATCGGTTCGACCAGCGGCACGTGCCGCAAAATATTCCATGCCGCCACAAAATCAATTCGGCACAGATCGCGCCGCACTGGCGTCACCGTCGTCCGGCTGGAAAACCACAAATGCCCGCTGTGAATTTCTTCAAAGCGCATGTTTGGCAAAACGAAATCGATCGTCGTCGTGGTCGGCTGCCCGGAAAAATAACGCAGAATCTTGTATGGCGCGCTGTTCGACGATGGCTCGTGTTTGCTCATCCGAAACCCGTCGGGAATTGGCTCGAAATGTTTTTCTTTTTCGTGAATGCTGTGCCGGCTTCGCCAAAACCACGATTGATGCACAAACGGCCCGTGCGCCGGATCCATCAATCCAATAATTCCCTGGTCGACGTGCGAAGGCAGATCGCAAGCCAGATGCGACGTTGTATATTTATCGCTGAACACCGGAAGTTTCGGCGCCGCCGGAATTGTTTCCGCCGAAAGCGGCGCGCCAGAAATTCTCACCGTCTTGCGGTCGCCGGAATCCATGAATACCCAAACATAGCCGTCGCGTTCTTCGCATGGATAATGCTCCGCAAAAACGCGCTCCACTTTTAATTTGTCCCGTTCGGAGCGCGATGGCACTTCCACACACTGTCCGCTGCAAACATCGAAGCGCCAGCCGTGGTAGCTGCACTCCAAAGTTTTTCCGTCGAATCTTCCGTAAGAAAGGGGAATCCCGCGATGCGGGCAAGAATCTCGCATCGCAAAAACGCGCCCTTCGGACGTGCGGCCCAGCACCAGCGGAACTTCCAGCAGCATCGCCTTGGCCAGGTGCTGCCCGCGAATCTCCGAGCTGCGCAGCGCCGGATACCAGAAATCCCACAAAAAACCAGCGTCGCTGTCGCCGCCGCAATCGTCCCGGCGCGAACCGGCCTTCGCCGAGTCCGCGGACGAAACCACAGCCGAATTGTGAGTGCGCGATGTATCGGCCATCGTTGCTTGCCGCATCGTAGTATACGGCGTTCCACTCCGGCAACCGAGCGTAACGGCAAAATCAGCCGCCGTGATTTTGCTGAACGCCTTGCTGGAGAGTCCCTGGAGATTTTCGGGGCGATTTGCTGGCGGCTTGCTGGACAAATTTGCTCGCGACTCGCCGTGAACAATTTCGCGGAAAGGTCAGTGGACAAAATTCGCGCCGGAGAAACGTTGAACTGGGCCTTGTTTTTGGGAAGCCGGGAAAACTGGGAAAACGGGCGATTGCGCGGGCGGCGGTTTGACGCTATTCTAGAAACGATAAGACGATGTTTTCCTCCTTTTATTAGCGATCCCGCAACAGCTTGCCGCCGCCGGCGAGCGCCCCTGATTTGCTCCAAACAGCACTCGCTGGTCACTATCCACAATAAAATCGCGGCGAAATAAATCGCCGGCATCGAATCGCGAGGGAAACACATGGCTACCACGGCGTTATCGGAAAAATTGGATCAACTGGGAACTCGCTACGACGATTTGACGCAGCAACTCTCCAGCGCGGAAATTGTCACGGACTCGGCGCGCTTCCAAAAAGTCGCCAAACAGCACGCCGAGCTGGAACAAATCGTCGCGAAACATCGCGAATACAAACAGCTGGGAAAAGATTTTGCCGGCGCGCACCAAATGTTTCTGGAAGCGGAAGATGCGGAAATGAAACAGATGGCGCACGACGAAGAAAAAGAATTGGCCGCGAAAAAAGAAGGGGTGGAGCGTGAACTGAAACTCCTGCTGCTGCCCAAAGATCCCAATGACGAAAAAAGCGTCATCGTGGAAATTCGCGCCGGCACCGGCGGCGACGAGGCCGCGCTTTTTGCCGGCGAATTATTCCGCATGTATTCGCGCTACGCCGAATCGCTGGGCTGGAAAGCGGAAATTCTGGAAAGTTCTCCGTCATCGCTGGGCGGAATGAAAGAAATTGTCGCCGCCATTCAGGGCTACAAAGTTTATTCCAAACTGAAGTACGAAAGCGGAGTGCATCGCGTGCAGCGCGTCCCCGCCACGGAAACGCAAGGCCGCATTCACACCTCCGCTGCAACCGTCGCGGTGTTGCCGGAAGCCGACGACATCGACATTAAAATCGAAGCCAAGGATTTGCGCATCGATACTTTCTGTTCCTCGGGTCCGGGCGGGCAATCGGTGAACACTACCTATTCCGCGGTGCGCATTACGCACATTCCCAGCGGCCTGGTCGTTTCTCAGCAGGACGAAAAATCGCAAATCAAAAATCGCGCAAAAGCGATGCGCGTTCTGCGTACTCGGCTCTATGAACTCGAACAAGCCAAGCAACAAGCCGCGCTGACCGCGGAGCGCCGCGGGCAAATCAAAACCGGCGATCGCTCCGAAAAAATCCGCACTTATAATTTCCCGCAAAATCGCGTCACCGACCATCGCGTCGGCCTGACGCTCCACCAACTGACCGACGTGATGGACGGCAAACTAGCCCAACTGGTTGACGCCCTGGTTTCCCACTACGAAGCAGAACGCCTCGAACAAGAACTTGCCGCTTCGTAAACGCGAAAAATGGAAATTGCGAACATGGATTTGCGCGCGGCATTGAAACTTGGGATTTCGCAATTGTGCGATGCCGGGACGCCTTCCTTCACCCTGGCCGCGGAATTGCTCCTCCTCCATACGATTGGACGCGACCGCACGTGGCTTTACTCACATCCGGAAGAAATTATTTCCGATGCGGATGCGCAAAAATATTACGCATTGCTGGCGCGCCGCACCGCTGGCGAACCGACGCAGTATCTCACCGGCAAGCAAGAATTTTGGGGACTCGATTTTGAAGTGAATCCCGCCGTACTGATTCCCCGGCCAGAAACAGAACACGTCATCGAAGTGGCGCTGGACCGTCTCGCACTTCGCGAAATCAAAGCCGGGCGGCCGCAACTCACCGATGGCGAGGGATTGCAAATTGCCGATGTTGGCACCGGCTCGGGCTGCATCGCGATCGCGCTGGCCAAAGGACTTTCTCTCGCAAAAATTTACGCAACGGATATTTCACCCGCGGCGCTGGAAGTAGCGTGCCGCAATGCCGCGCGGCACGAAGTTGCCGACCGCGTACATTTCATCGAATCGAATTTGCTAGACCAAGTTTCTTCACCGCAAACATCGGTTGCAAATGTTCCGTCCGTTCAAAACCCAAAACTACCGGAAAGCTCAACTCCATTTTTTCATTTAATCGTCAGCAACCCTCCGTACATCGGCCGCAAAGAAGCGCCCACGCTGCAGCGCGAAGTTCGCGATCACGAGCCGGAATCCGCGCTCTACGGTGGCGAAGAAGGCTACGAATTTTATGGCGACCTAGTCACGCAGGCCCTGCGTCATTTGCAGCCGGGCGGATTGCTGGTCCTCGAACTTGGCCATAACAGCCTACCCGCAGTGGAACCGCTGCTGGACTCCGGCCACTGGACCAGCGTCGGCACAACCAATGATCTCGCCGGAATTCCGCGCGTCATCGCCGCAGAAAAACTCTAAGCCGACAATTGTGGCGAATATAAAACGAAGGGAGTAGGCTGAGCGGATGCAGGACTTGGCGCGGTTTCGGGCGAAGCATGGACCGATGGAGGAGCGGGCGGCGGATGCGGTCGCGTCGATATTGCACGTGGATATGGATGCATTTTTTGTTTCCGTGGAATTGCTGGAGCGGCCGGAATTGCGCGGAAAGCCGGTGGTGGTGGGCGGGCGGCCAGACCAGCGCGGAGTGGTTTCCGCGGCCAGCTACGAAGCGCGAAAATTTGGGATTCAGTCTGCGATGCCGTTACGCACGGCGGCGAAACTTTGTCCGCACGCAATTTTTCTGGATGGGTACCACGCGAAATACGGCGAGTGGAGCGAGCGGATCGCCGGGATTCTTGCGCAATTTTCTCCGATTGTAGAAATGGTTTCGATCGACGAAGCGTATCTGGACCTGGCCGGGACGGAGCGCTTGCATGGCCCCGCGTTCGCGGCGAGCGACAAACTTTTGCGAACCATTACGCGGCAAACGAGTTTGCCGTGTTCCGGCGGATTGGCCACAACGCGATTGGTGGCAAAAGTAGCTTCGGATCAAGCCAAGCCGAAAGGATTGGTTTGGGTGGCGCCCGGACAGGAAGCGCGTTTTCTGGCGCCGCTGCCCATTCGCAAAATTCCCGGCATCGGCGAGGTTACCGAGCGGTCGTTGCGGGCGCTGAAAATTGAAACGGTGGAGCAGTTGGCGGCGTATCCTCGAGAAAAGCTCGAAAAAATATTTGGACAGTGGGGCGAATCGTTGTACCGAAAGGCTCGCGGCGGCGACGCCTACGAATTTGTGCTGGATGCGGAGCCAAAATCCATTTCGCACAATCACACTTTCGGCGAAGATACCAACGACACAGTGACGCTGGACGCGACGCTGAGCCATCTTTCGCAAAAAGCGTGCAAACGTTTACGCGAAGCGGGATTGGCGGCGCGCACGCTGACGCTGACGATTCGTTACGCCGGATTTGAGACTTACACGCGATCGAAAACTCTGGCGGAGCCCGCGCAGCTCGATGCGGATATTTATGCGGTATTCCACGCGCTATTTCGCGCGCACCGCGATCACAGCCGCAAAGTGCGGCTCCTCGGAGTGAGCCTGACGGGGCTGACACACGGCGGAGAACAACTGGCGCTGCTGGAAGCGGAACGGAATTTGAAACTGGAAAAACTAACGCGGGCCACGGACCGTTTGCGAGATCGCTTTGGATTTGGCTCGGTGCAATTCGGTGGATCGCTGCACGGAGAGAAGCGAAAAACCGACGACGAGCACGAATAAATTTCACAACGCGAAGCTGAATCAGCCGTACGCAAAAGGCTATACTCTGGGTCCATGAGTTCCGTTCCACAATCCGCCAAACCATCGCGCGAGGGCAAGAAGCCCGGGCGTGTGAACGTGTTTTGGCAGCGGCTGAGCGAAGGGCAGCAACTCGACGAGTTGTGGCGGCAATTTGCGGCGGATGCCAAAGCGACTTACGGATTCTACGGGGGAGATGTCGATTGGGGAGAAGTTCGAGAGCTTTCCGTAGGGCGGCGTCCGTGGCACGTGGCCAGGAGATTTTTCTGGGCACTGTTAATGAAAATGCCTCCGGCGCGCCGCGTGCTTTTATTCGCGGCGTTGCTGTTTTTTTTCGTTTCGCTTTTTTCACTTAATTTTGGAGATCGGACCAGCTCGAACTCGCCGGCGGCGGTTTTTGCGGCATTCCTACTGCTGGTTTTGCTGCTGCTGGAACTGGCCGACAAAGTGATCATGAAGCGCGACCTGGAAATCGCGCGAGAAATACAAAGCTGGCTGGTGCCTGCGCATCCGCCGGAAATTGTTGGCGGGGATATCGCCTTCGCGACCCGTCCGCAAAATTCCGTGGCGGGCGACTATTACGACGCCTTTTATCCGCATGCGAATGAAGCGGACAGCGGCAAGCTGATGCTAGTGATCGCAGACGTGGCCGGCAAGAGCGTTCCCGCGGCTTTGCTGATGGCCACGCTGCAAGCGAGCCTGCGAACGGTTGCGGAAGAAAATGAGCCGCTGGCCGAATTGGTGACGCGACTGAACCGCTACGCGTGCGCGCACAGTCTGGATGGGCGACGATTTACTACCGGCGTTTTTGGGCAATACGATCCCACTGCGCGGTCGTTGACCTACGTGAATGCAGGACACAATACGCCGGTTCTGCGGCGCGCGGATGGAAGCATCGAGCGCCTGGAAACCGGCGGGTTGCCTTTGGGAATTCAGCCGACGACTTACGAAACCGCGACAGTTGCGATCGGCGCCGGGGATGTTCTGATTTTTTTCACCGATGGCGTGGTGGAAGCGTTTAACGACCAGGGGCAAGAGTATGGCGACCCGCGCTGGCTGGAAACGATTTGCGCGCTGCCGGTGTGTGACGCGCAAACGTCGCTGCAATACTTGATGAAGCAAGTCGATAATTTCGTTGGCGCAACGCGGCAGTCCGACGATATCACCTGCATGATTTTTCGCGGCGTGTAGCGCTAGAGCGCGACATTGTAGTAACCGCGGCGCACCGAGCGTCGTCCCAGCTTTTCCACAACACTTCCATGCGATACCCGAGCCGCTCTGCCGCATAATCAAAGAGTGAGTCCACGTGAACTGGCCAATTCGATTTGCGATGTGCTGCGCCGCGAAGGGTATCAGGCGTTGCTGGTGGGCGGATGTGTGCGCGATTTGTTGCTGGGGCGTGAACCCGCCGACTATGACGTGACCACCGATGCCACTCCCGACGCGGTAATGGCGCTATTTCCAGAGAGCCTTGCGATGGGCGCGCAATTTGGCGTGGTGCTGATTCCGCGCGATGGAATGAAAGTGGAAGTGGCCACATTTCGCGCGGACGGCGGTTATTCGGACGGGCGCCGCCCGGACAACGTGGTTTTTTCAAAGACAGCGGAAGAGGATGTGCAGAGGCGGGATTTCACGGTCAACGGTTTGCTGATGCGGCCGGAAAATGATGAAGTGCTGGACTTCGTTGGCGGGCGCGACGACTTGAAGGCTGGAGTGATTCGCGCGATTGGCGAGCCGGACCGGCGTTTTACCGAGGATAAGCTGCGGCTGTTGCGCGCGGTGCGTTTTGCGGCGCGATTTGGTTTTGAAATCGAGGCGGCGACATTTTCTGCTATTCGGAAGCATGCACGCGAGGTTGGTGAAGTTTCCGCGAAACGGATCCGCGACGAACTGACCAAGATGCTGACGGAGGGCGCAGCGCGGACGGCTTTCGAGTTGCTGGAGAAAACGTGGCTGTTGTCGATCGTGCTGCCGGAAGTGGCGGCGATGCGCGGCGTGGAGCAACCGCCGCAATATCATCCGGAAGGCGATGTGTGGATTCATACGCGGCTGATGATTGAAGGACTGCCTGCGGGATGTCCGGCGACGCTGGCTTGGGGAATTTTGTTGCACGACGTGGGGAAGCCACCGACTTTCCGGCCGATATCGGAAACGGGCGATCGCATTCGGTTTAATGGCCACGTGGATGAAGGAGTGCGGCTTACGCGGGAAATTTGCCGGCGATTGCGTTTTTCCAATGAAGATACGGAACAGATTGTGGCGTTGGTGGCGAACCACATGAAATTTTCCGATGTAAAGAATATGCGGACGGCGACGCTGAAGCGGTTTGTGCGGCTGCCGAAATTTGATGAACATTTGGCGTTGCATCGGCTGGACTGTTTGTCGAGCCATCGGAAACTGGACTCGTACGAATACGTTCAGGCGGTGATCGCGGAAACGCCGCCGGAGGAGATTCGGCCGGCTCGGATACTTACCGGCGACGATCTGCGGGAATTGGGGTACACTCCCGGCCCGGCGTTCAAGGAGATTTTGCGGCAGGTGGAAGATGCGCAGCTGGAGGGGCAACTGCGGACGAGGGAAGAGGCGATAGCGTATGTACGAAGGCATTTTGGGATGGAAATTAAAGGATAGGAACCAAGGGCCGATGGAAGCAAGAAGAACCGCTGTCAGGCTTCGTCCAGCGTCTAAGTATTTGAAAACATTATCTTTAAATGATAATTTGCGAGGATTGAGAAGGCGTGTTACAATCTTAGCGTGACATACTAAGATTTCATGCTATTACCGATTGCAGGACATATGCACCTTTTTAGAATCCCTGCATCTAAGTTCAGGATGGCGCTTCCCGAAAGCAATTAGGGGCGTCAGATGAAAGGACATCATGGCTGAGAAGAAAATTGCGATGCCAGATATTCTGCCGGTTTTGCCGGTACGAGACACGGTCCTTTTCCCGGGCGCGATTCTGCCCTTGACCGTTGGCCGCGAAAGCTCGCTGGCCCTGGTTAATTCTTTGGAAGGCGAAGAGAAATTGCTGGCAGTAGTGGCGCAACTGGACCCGAGAGTGGAGGATCCGGCGGCTGCGGACTTGCATCAAGTGGGGACGCTGGCAAAAGTTCATAAGACCGTAAAAATGCCGAACGGGAATGTGGTGATTTTCCTGGAAGGCTTGCAGCGGGTACAAATTTCGGAGCTGATCAGTCTGCGCCCGTTTTTGCGCGCGCACATTGAAGCGCAGCCGGATTTTGTCGGTGAAGAAGATGCGGAGCTGGAAGCGCTGCAACGGAACGCGCAGGATTTGTTCCGGGATGTGGTGAGCCATTCGCCGCAGCTTTCCGACGATTTGCAATCGGCGGCGGCAAACATAGACGATCCAGGCCGTTTGACGGACTTTATTGCGGGCACTTTGCCGTCCCTTTCGACGCTGATCCGGCAGGAATTGATTGAGACCTCCAGCGTGCGCAAGCGGCTGGAAGCGTTGATCCGCGAACTGTCCAAAGAACTGGAAGTGCTGGAGCTGCGCTCGAAAATTCACGAGCAAGTGCAAGAGCAAGTTGGGCAGAACCAGCGCGAGTATTTGCTGCGCGAACAGATGAAAGCGATTCAGAAAGAGTTGGGGGAGTCTGACGACTCCGCGCAGGAAATCGATGAGCTGCGGAAAAAAGTGGAGGAAGCCGGAATGCCGGCAGAAGCCAGAAAGGAATGCGACCGTGAAGTGAAGCGGCTGGCGAAAATGACGCCAGCGTCGGCGGAATACATGGTGTCGCGAACCTATCTGGAATGGATGACGTCGTTGCCGTGGAGCAAATCTTCGGGCAGTGCGGAAATCGATTTGCCGAAAGCGCAAGTGATTCTGGACGACGATCACTACGATCTGGAAAAAGTGAAAGAGCGCATTTTGGATTTTCTGGCGGTGAAGAAGCTGCAGCCGGGAATGAAAGGTCCGATACTTTGTTTTGTTGGGCCTCCGGGCGTCGGTAAAACTTCGCTGGGGAAATCGATTGCGCGAGCGCTGGGCCGCAAGTTTGTGCGCATCGCACTGGGCGGTATGCACGATGAAGCGGAAATTCGCGGGCATCGGCGGACGTACATTGGCGCATTGCCGGGGCAAATTATTCAGGGACTGAAGCGAGCGGAAAGCAACGATCCGGTTTGCATGCTGGACGAAGTGGACAAACTGGGCCGGGATTTCCGTGGCGATCCGTCGTCGGCACTGATGGAAGTGCTGGACCCGGAGCAAAACAATGCGTTCCGCGATCACTATCTGGATGTTCCGTTCGATTTGTCCAAAGTGTTGTTTATTGCGACTGCGAACTGGATGGATCCGATACCGGAACCTTTGCGAGACCGCATGGAAGTGATCGAATTGCCCGGCTACACGGGCGAGGAGAAACTCCATATCGCGCACAAATACCTGATTCCGAAGCAAGCCGCGGAACATGGCGTGAAAGTGGGCGAGCAGATTGAGTTTTCCGACGATGGTTTGCGGGAAATCATTCACAGCTTTACGCGCGAAGCGGGCGTGCGCAATCTGGAGCGAGAAATCGCGACCGTGACACGCAAACAAGCGCGGCGGCTGGCTGAAGGCAAAACCGAAAAGATGGTGGTGACGCCGGAGGTGGTGCGCGGATTCCTGGGCGTTCCGAAGTTCCGCACGGAAAAGGAAGTGGAAGAGCGCGTCAAGCGGCCGGGAGTTGCGGTGGGTCTGGTGTGGACGCCGGTGGGCGGAGACATCATCTTCATCGAAGCGACACGGATGCGCGGTGGAAAGCAATTCACCATGACCGGTCACCTGGGTGAGGTGATGCAGGAATCGATGACGGCAGCGCTGACGTGGACTCGCGCGAATGGCGAACGCTACGGAATCGATCCGGACTTTTTCCGCAAGCAGGATATTCACATTCACGTGCCGTCGGGCGCGGTGCCGAAAGATGGACCGTCGGCGGGCGCGGCGATGGTGACGGCGCTGGTCAGTCTGCTGAGCGGACGACCGGTGAAAGACCGGCTGGCGATGACTGGAGAGATGACTTTGTCTGGAATCGTTCTGCCGATCGGCGGTGTGAAAGAAAAAGTGCTGGGCGCGAAACGGGCGGGAATCAAAGAAGTGCTGCTGCCCGCGGACAACGAGCCGAACGCGGTGGCGGACTTGACGCCGGATATTTTGGGCGACATCAAGATCACCTACGTGCGGACGCTGGACGAAGTGCTGGAGCATGCGCTGGCGAAGGATCCAGTGGCGCCGCCGGTGATGCCTCCCGCCGAACCCAAAGTGAAGCGAACGGGGCCGGACGCTCCGCGCGCGATTCACTGAAGCGGAAAGGCGGCAGTTCGCCGCCAAATCGTCAAGTTAATCTAATTAGGATTGAACTGAAAAGGGGCGCAGCAGGTTGCGCCCCTTACGTTATTATGGGCAAGTAATGGCGATGAATCGCGCGAAACAAAATGTTGCGGACTTGCCCACTGATTTAGCGGCGCAATTGACCGAGGCGTTGCAGCGGGAACGGGTGGTGCCGCGATTCGTGGATTCATATGTCGAAGAACATGGCCGATATTGTTTGCAGGTGCATGCGGCGCTGTATCGCGATTTGCTGACGCTATTGCAGCGCGAGGCGCTCCTGGCGATTACCGTGCGCGCTCTGGAAATTGTAACTATGGAAACGCGGCCAACGCCGAAATCGAAACCGCGTCCGATGTTGCGCAAAGATGCCGCGACTTTTCGCCGGAAATATCTGGCGGCGCTTGCGCGCCAGCGAAAGTGGACGGCCGGCGATGCTCTGGATTTTCAGCGGGACTTGCAACTCTATGAAGATTTAAACGCGAGGGGCGCGCCGGTGAGGCGTAGCCGTAAGTCGTTTGAGGCGGCGAATCATCCATTTGTGGACCGCTGCGCGTTTTTGCTGGACTCGTCATTTTTGGAGAAAGCGCGGCTGGCGGCGAGCAGGGCATTGACCTCACTGGAGAGTTTGGCGGAACAGGTAGTGGGCGGCGGGCAGGAACCGGTTGAGGAAATCATAACGAAGTCCAGCAAGCGAAAATGATTAGCAGTGATGTTGATAGGAATGGAAAAAATGACGGCTGCGAAAACGTCAGGAGTCCTTCGCCCATGCCGCCGCGTCCGGCCAGCGCGACAATGCGATAGCGTTCCGCAACGATTCGCCCCGGCGTGAACCGGCCGCCGCCGATGGGATCGGAACTGGAGGAGTGAAGCGATGAGCCAGAGTGACTGCGTGCGGTACGTGAGGCAGAACCGGAAGGATGCGAAGGAGTTTTTCGCGCGGTGTGTGGCGCGATGGTTTCCGCGTTGAGTTTAAGGTCGTCGCCGAGAACGGTGGCGCCGCTGGCTACATAGTCGCCAGCCGAGGCGTTGCCTTACTTTCGAGCCACACTTCGAGCAAAACTTTCCAGTTGGCGAAACTTGGCTGCCGCACGAAGAACAGAACATAAGAGGCCGGATTCTACCATCCTCATGGAAGAGTTTGTGAAATGGCGCGTGGTATCAGGAAATTCGCTCGACTTGAACGGCGGTGCCATAGGCGAGAACTTCGGTGACCCCCTGCATGACTTCGGTAGTGTCATAGCGCATCGCGACCACAGCATTCGCACCATGCTCGGCGGCATGCTGCAGTAGCAACTCGAAGGAATCCTCGCGTGTTCGTTCGCACAAGTCCGTAAGAATGGTGATATTGCCGCCGACAATGGTCTGCAGCGCAGCGCCCAGGTTGCCGATGACGCTGCGCGACCTGACGATAATGCCGCGCACGATTCCGAAGTTTCTTACGATTCGATAGCCGGGCAGTTCCGTGCCGGTGGTGACCATGGCGGCGTCCACTCGATTGTTCATCTGTACTTCCCTCCTGTGAGACGTTTACCGGTGCGATTCTACCTGCACACGCCGCCGGTGCGGAGCGATAGTATTCTGCTACGCTCGAACTACGTGGAAAACCTTTTTTATTTTTTGGCAACGGTGCAGATACTCGCCGGGCTGTATATGGTCTGGCTGGGTCTGCAATGGCTGGGCTATGTGCGGCGGCGAATGTTTACCGATCCCGGTTTTTATTCGCCACGCACCGCGGTAATTTGTCCCTGTAAGGGACTCGAACCCGGCCTGGAGAGCAACCTGGTGGCGTTGACCGAATTCGGCCGCCAGAACTACGAAATTTTTTTCGTGCTGGCGTCGGCCGCCGATCCGGCGCACGCCATCGTCAAGCGAGTGGCGGAAAACTCGCGGCCCAAGGCGCATATTTTGATTGCCGAAAAGCCCGAAGGCTGCGGCGAAAAAGTGAATAATCTGCGCTTCGCAGCCGGACAAATTCCCGAGGAATTCGAAGTTTTGGTGTTCGCGGATTCCGACGGACGCCCGGGAAGATCGTGGCTGCATCACTTGGTTGCGCCGCTCAACGATTCGCGGCTGGGCGCCACGACCACGATGCGCTGGCTGATTCCCAACCGGTCCGATCTGGCGACCGTGCTGCTGGCGGCCTGGAACGCGCCGATCGTCACCATGCTTACCGAAAAGGGTAAGAATTTCTGCTGGGGCGGAGGCACTGCGATTCGTCGCAGCGTCTTCGATCAAATTGGTGTCGCGGAAGAGTGGCAGAATTCGGTGAGCGACGATTACTCGATGACGCGAGCGCTACAGCGCTCCGGGCGTTCGATCATGTTCGTGCCGGAAAGTCTCACTTTGTCTTATGTACAAACGGATTTCGCCGGGCTCATGGAGTTCACCAACCGGCAAATTCTGATCACTCGCGTGTACGCGGAAAAAACCTGGCTCCCTGCCGCGATCATGCACACCGTCTATTGCGCGACAATTTTGCTGGGTGCAGGGCTGACGCTGAGCAACATGATCGCAACGCTTCCGGCATTTCAATTTGCCATTTTAACTTTTGCGCCGATGTTGCTGACGGCGATTCGCGGAGCGTTACGTGTTGCGGGGGTGACGGAGTTGCTGCCGTCCATGCGCAAACAAATTATGGGGCAATCGTGGATTTATATTTTGCTGACGATTGCGCTGCCGTTTTTGTATCTTGTGAACTTCGTCACGTCGTTGATTACGCGCAAGATTCGCTGGCGCGGAATTACTTACGAGCTGATCTCCGCACAACAGACGCAGATACTGAACCCATAGAATATCTTTTTTTGTGGCGATCCTCGGTGACGTCGCGCAGTTTTCCACAAGACCTAGAGCAGAAGTTTGCAAAATTTGCAACGCGCATAATCTTCTTTGCAGGCCTGGATAAGGGCCCCATTACGGGAAAAATTTCGCGCACCATGCACTTTCTACCCTGAATCTGAGAGTTACTAGGGTCTTTCCCGTAGATAAGTACTCGGTTTGTAGCAGCTTGGAGTTTTTTCATTTTGGGCGGGCTTTTGCACTCTGATTGCTGTTCGGTTGCCACAGTAGTTGTCGCGAGCGTTCTTAGGGTCACCTTCTCGCGCCATGGCGCCCCGTTCAGGCCACGCCAGGCGTTCGACCCTCAATCTTGGCCAGCCCGCCAGGAATTCGTCATCGCGACGTTCGAGCCCTGCAGAGGGGGCAGCAAAAAATCCACAAGGTCTCGGTGCCATTCGAGGCTTCATACAGAGGGGTGCATGTGTGAAGGTAATTCGGAGAAGTGATCATCCGCGTCATTTGAATATGAATGCAGTGCGTCCAACCCTCCCTAGCGAACTTTTCTTCTTCTACGAAAAAAATACGGGCGTGGCGCATTTTCATGTCGAAGCAAGTGCGGACGGGCAGTTTCCCGTCGAGCAGGCAGCAGGTTTATTGGCGATGCATTGTATGGTCAGGGGGCAGTCGCCTTCCGACTATGTGGTGATGGTGCAAGCCGCGAACGATCAATTAGAAGGTCTTACCGAAAAAGCCGAATCATTGCTGCGCGCCGGGCATTGCGCCGGCGATTCGATCAAACTAACTCGTCGCGAAGAAGAAGTGCTAGGTGGAGTGATGCGCAGCCTGGCCAACAAAGAAATTGCCGCGTCGTTGAATCTTTCCGAACGCACGGTGAAATTTCACGTTTCTTCTTTACTGGCGAAATACCGGGTTCGCGGACGCATGGAATTGGTGCGCGAAGCCACCAGACACACCCCGGGCCCGCTGGCGATGCCCGGTCCGGCGGCCACGAGAGAGGCGAGCAATTACGCAGTCGCTCCGGCGCAGAATGGGTACCACGGCCCGAGCCGCAATTTGGGGCCGGTGGGATTCCTTAAACAGGAAATGACCGCGTAAAGAAACACTAGCGCGGCAAGAGAAGAGGCCCGATTCAAGAAATTCGAACCGGGCCTTTTCATTTTTGGCGAATTGTGCCGCGACTATTTTTTCGCGGAGGCAAAATGTTCGGCGGCGGCATCCCAATTCACGACGTTCCACCACGCGGTCACATAATCGGGCCGACGATTCTGATACTTCAGGTAGTAAGCGTGCTCCCAAACGTCCAGGCCCAGTACCGCTTTTGCTTTCAGCGAAAACGGCGTGTCCTGGTTCGGAGTCGAATCAACCGCGAGTTTGCCGTCCTTTACAACCAGCCATGCCCAGCCGGAGCCGAAGCGTCCCGCGGCAGCGGCGGCAAACTTGGCTTGGAACTCCGCGAAGGAGCCAAAGGATGACTTGATTCCGTCAGCGAGATCGCCTTTGGGCTCCCCGCCGCCGCCCTTCTTCATCAGCGTCCAAAAGAGCGAATGATTCCAGTGGCCACCGCCATTGTTGCGCACGGCGTTTCGGATATTTTCCGGGATGGAGTCTAGGTTCTTCAGCAAATCGTCGATCGATTTCGATTGCAGATCAGCGTGGCCTTCCAGGGCCTTGTTCAGATTGGTTACGTAGGCGGCGTGATGCTTGTCGTGATGGATCTCCATCGTTTTTGCATCGATGTGGGGTTCCAGTGCGTCGAACGAGTAAGGTAGCGGTGGGACTGTGAATGCCAAGGTAATTTCCTCCGTTTCAGATTTAGATCAAGATGCGATTTTGAGCTGGTATGCAGACATTTGGGCGGCGCGCTGATTGCGACGGCAAATTGCAGCGGCGTTTGGGAGTCCCAGTAACGTCGCGAGCGATCCCAGGTGCCATGCAAATTATAGCGCCGCGATTCGCGCCGTGGCAAAACTTTGAAGAGATTGCGCTGCCCGAATGGTTGCGACGGCTGAAATCTGCGTCAGTTTATTGGATGCGGGAAAGCGCCCAATGGGCAGATTCCGCGATTACCGGATCGGTTGATGCGGAAAGGCGCTCGAGCAGTTCACGAATGCGGCGATCCGATAAAGTTCCGGGCGCAGGCCGGGAATTGCCGAGGGCAATACAGGCGTTGCGAACCATGCCGCGCCATTTTGCGCGTTTGACCGGGCTGCCGCGAAATACGCGTTGGTATTCCGATTCATCCATGGAAGCTAACCATTCGAGACGGGGGTGGAGCAGGGAATCGATGGCGCCTTCGGTATTGCCAGCGTCGTCGTTTAGTTTGGGCGCCCTAGGCAACGCGGTCTGGCTTTCGGTGTCGTCAATTTTTACGGGTGGAAAGCTGCGCGGCTGGAATTCCGGAGAAGCGGTTTGCGGCGCGCGCCGGTTCCACGGGCAAACGTCCTGGCAAATGTCGCAACCAAATACGTGATTGCCCATCGCCTCGCGAAAGTCTTCCGGAATACTTCCGCGCAACTCGATGGTGAGATAAGCAATACAACGGCTAGCGTTTAGGACATACGGTTCCGGGAAGGCATTCGTGGGGCAGGCGTCGAGACATTTTCGGCAACTGCCGCACAAATCGGGCGGAGCGGCTTCGGCGTTGGCCAGCGTCGGCTCGAGTTCCAGCGTGGTAAGAATGACGCCGAGAAAAAACAAGGAGCCGAGTTTTTGATTGAGCAGCAAAGTGTTTTTGCCCAGCCAGCCGACACCCGCATATTTTGCAAAAACACGTTCCTGGATTGGTCCGGTATCGGCATAAATTCGCGCTTCAAACGATTCATCGCAGGCCCCGCGCAGCGCGGCGCAAAGCTGTTCAAGTTTTTCTCGAAGCACATCATGGTAGTCGCTGCCCCAGGCGTATCGAGAAATCCAGCCGCGCGCTTCGGCGGCGTTAACAGCGTCGCGGGTGTCCACGGATTTGGGAAACGCCGTGTTGTAGTTCAACGCGCACACAATCACGCTGCGAATTTGCGGCATGGCGCTTTGCGGATCGGTGCGGCGGGGGTCGCTGAGGTATTTCATTTCGCCGGCGTAGCCTTTGGCTAGCCACTCTTCGGTGCGCGCCAGTTCCGGAAATTTTTCAGCACGCACAATGCCGCAGGCGTCGAATCCGGCGGCAAGCGCATGTGTTTGCATCCAGGCGGTATCGAGCTTGGTGGTCACTCTCAGAATTGTGCTACAGGCGGTGCAAGTTCTCCGAATGTTCTGAAGAAAAATGCCGAGGGCAGCGTCGGGGGATGCGACTAGTGTTTTCGATCGGAACTTTGTTCGCTATGTTGAGTCGCGGGGGACTTACCGTTTAGCGGCAACTTCTTCGCCATGATGATTTCCGCGCCGCCGGTGCTGCCAGGCGCAACTTCAAACTCATCCATGAACGCGCGCATCAAGAAAATTCCGCGTCCAGAAGTGCTTAGCAAATTTTCTTGCGCCAGCGGGTCCGGCACATCGCACAAATCGAATCCCTGCCCCTCATCCAAAACGTGAATCACCATTTTGTCTTGCGTCAAATCCACGGCCAGATAGATTTTCTTTTCTGGCCGCTCCTGATTGCCATAATGGAAGGCGTTGATCACCCCTTCGCGCACCGACATCCCGATCCGGTAGCAATCGTCTTCGCCGAAGCCAGCGGCTTCCGCGACACGCAGACACATTTCTTCCGCAAGATTTACGCTTTCCACTTGGGTGTCCAGCGTGACGGAAAGGTGTTTGGAGTCAGACGCCATGCGCGAAACGGTCACCTCTGCGTAAAACGGCGCAAAAAAGGACTGTTATCCGTAACATAGCGGATAAACGTAAGTCAATGGAGCGATGAACGATGCGAGCTCCATCTAATTAGATGTTAGAACAGGCGCGAATGGCTTCTACTGCTGTTTCTGACCAAGGAAGCGCTTTAGCCAATGGATTCGGCGGGAAAGGCGGCACTGCTCTCAAGCGCGATATCCCATCCGCGGAGCTGTTCGAATTTGCGACAAGTTAATCCCGCAAGCGGTCAAGTCAGTTTCAGGCTGAAGGATTTGGCTTCGATAACTAGTTACAAACAGACAAGTTGCTCGAATAGCTGCTGGATGCCTGACTGCAACCTGCTTCTCTGCGAATTTGGTTTATCCTTAGAACGCATATTGCTCGGCGCGCATCGAAATCCCTGGCTCTCGCGGCGCTCGCTTACAAAAAATGCCATCGCGAATTCTCATCGCTGACGATCAGACCGACATTCTGGAGGCGCTGCGCCTGTTGCTGAAGCGCCAGGACTACGCGATCGAAACGGTGACCTCGGCGGGCGCGTTGCTGGAAGTAGCCACGGAGCGGCAATTCGATCTCATTCTGATGGACATGAATTACGCGCGCGATACGACTTCCGGCCGTGAAGGTATGGATTTGCTCGCGCAGTTGAATCGAATCGAGGATTCGCCGCCCATCGTGGTGATGACTGGATGGGCCAGCATTCCTTTGGCGGTGGAGGCCATGCAGCAAGGCGTTGGCGATTTCGTGCAGAAGCCGTGGGTGAACGCACACCTCTTGGAAACCGTGAAAAAGCAAATTGAACTGGGCAGCGCCCGCCGGGAAGCGCGCCGCGAATACGCTTTGGAGAAAGCGACCGCCAGTGAAGCTAACAGCCAGCTTCGGCAGCAGAAAAATCAAATGGCGGAAGCGCAAGCCATTCAGCTGGGATTCTTGCCAAGGCACATTCCCGAAATCGCGGGGCTGGAAATTGCCACCGCGTGGCAGCCGTCGCGCATAGTGGCCGGCGATTACTTTGACACTATTTGCTTCGACGAACGAACGCTGGCCCTGTGCATCGCGGATGTTGCGGGCAAAGGATTGCCCGCGGCGTTGTTGATGGCGAACTTGCAAGCTGCGGTGCGGGGCATGGCGTCAGCGACCCTGCAGCCAGACCAATTGTGCCGTCAGCTCAACTCGCTGCTTTTTCACAATGTGGGAGCGGACCGCTTCATCACTTTTTTTTACGCCGCGTTGGACATCGCCAGTCGCGAAATGTGTTATGCGAACGCAGGGCATAACGCGCCGGTACTGTGGCATGCCGATGGATCGCACGAACGCTTGGATTGCGGCGGCGGTGTGTTCGGCATTTTTGCGGAGCAGCAGTTTGATACCGGGAAGGTCAAGCTCGAACCCGGCGATCGAGTGGTTTTATTTACTGACGGTTTGACTGAAGCAAATAATCCCGCCATGGAAGAATTCGGCGACCGGCGCTTGTTGCAAGTTCTCCAGGAAAATAGCGGCGCCACCGCTGCCGAGCTCAGAAGCAAGCTGATGGGCGCGGCGTCAGAATTCAACTCCAACATCTGGGACGATGACGCCACGTTGCTGATTTTGGCTGTGAACTAGCGAGCAGAGGATCGCAGCCGAACAATCGTGTCAAGCTCGACAGTCGCGTCAGGACCAATAGGATCGATCCAGCGTGCGGTATTGAATCGCCTCACTCAGATGTTTCGGCTGAATGTCCTCTGAACTTTCCAGATCTGCAATGGTTCGCGCTACTTTCAGAATCCGGTCGTGCGCGCGCGCCGAAAGGCCCAAGCGGGTAATCGCGTTCTCCAAGAGTTTTTCGCCTTCGGCGGAGATTGCGCAATATTTGCGAATCATTTTTGGCATCATTTGCGCGTTGGCGTAAGTAGCCTTGTCAGCCTTATAGCGTTCGGATTGCCGTCCGCGCGCTGCGATCACTCGTTGCCGGACGGTGGCGGAATCCTCCGCCGTGGAAGGCCCGCGCAACTCCTTGTACTTCACCGCAGGCACTTCAATTTGAATATCGATTCGATCGAGAAGCGGCCCCGATATTTTCGATACATAGCGCTGAATCATCGGCGGCGTGCAATGGCACTCCCGCGTGGGATCGCCAAAATATCCGCAGGGACAAGGATTCATCGCTGCCGCCAGCATGAATCGCGAAGGAAACGTGACCGAGACCGCCGCGCGCGAAATTGTGACTGACCCATCCTCCAGCGGCTGACGCATGACCTCCAGGACGTTGCGCTGAAATTCCGGCAGCTCATCCAGAAAGAGCACGCCATTGTGCCCCAGCGAAACTTCGCCCGGGCGCGGCACCGCGCCGCCGCCAATCAATCCCGCGTCGCTGATGGTGTGATGGGGAGACCGATAAGGCCGCGTGCCCACCAGCCCGCGACTGTCTTCCAGAACTCCCGCCACGCTGTGTATGCGCGTCGTCTCAATCGCTTCTTCCAGAGACATCGGCGGTAAAATTGTCGGAATGCGTTTTGCCAGCATCGTCTTGCCGGCGCCCGGTGGACCGATAAACAAAATATTGTGTCCGCCAGCGCAGGCCACTTCCAATGCGCGCTTCGATGCCAACTGCCCGTGAACATCGCGTAGGTCCACGTTGAACTGCGATCCTTCCGAAAGCAGCAGCCGCGCATCCACTCGTACCGGCTGGAACGATTCCGGCGAGTTAACCAAATTCACCGCCTGCGGGAGAGACTTCAGCGCAAATACATCCACGCCCTCGACGACCGCGGCTTCTCGCGCATTTGCCTCTGGGACGGCAATCGCTTTCAGTCCAGCTTCTTTTGCCGCAAGGACCGCGGACAGCGCGCCGCGCACCGACCGCACGCTCCCATCCAAAGAGAGTTCGCCCAGGAACATGCATTTATCCAGCGGTTTGCCGAAAAAATGGCCCATGCATCCAACCAAGCCCAGCGCCATCGGCAAATCGAATCCAGAGCCTTCCTTGCGCACATCGGCTGGCGCCAGATTGATGGTTACGCCCTGCCCGTGCGGAAACTCAAATCCGCAATTCCGCAAGGCAGACTTGATCCGCTCGCGGCTTTCCTTCACCGCGTTATCCGGCAAGCCGACCACGTTGAAGTCCTGCATGCGCGCCGACCCCACATCAACCTCGACCTCAACCAGGTAAGCATCAATGCCGTAAACCGACGCGCTCAATGTTTTGAATAACATGGGTACCGTTCTGGACGCGCAAGGATAGAACAGTTTCTCGCGGGATACCACTCATTAACGTACCGTCGCTGCTATCGAAAACCTGTCCGTCAACTGCACTCGCCGGCTTGGGCGCATCTGGACCTGTCCCACAGGGCAGCATTTACTCTTGGTCCGTAACGATTTTCCGCGCGATGGTTAATCGGGAGTCTCTAACCTAATCTGTACCTATCGGGAGACGCCAGCCAATGACTTGCACCAATATTTGCCGCAGCAGACGCCGCTTGTTCAGCGGAGTTGCCACCGTTATCGCTTTTCTAGCCGTGCCAGACAGTCGCGCACAAACCCCAATCGTGCCGCCCGACAAGGCTTTCTCGCAGGAACTGGAAAAGTACCCTGGCCTGCTCGAGGAATTCGGCCGCCTATTCGAGAAATTACAGGACGCCGTTCATTCCCCAGCACCGCGTACGGACAGCCATTTGCTTCCGCTACTGCCGGATTCCACGCAGTATTACGCAGCGTTTCCCAGCTATGGGGAAGTCGCGGGCCAAACGTTGAAGGTTTTTCGTCAGGAACTTCAAGACAGCGCAGTGCTTCGCGATTGGTGGTCGCACAGCAAAATGACCACTTCCGGACCGCAATTCGAGGATTATCTCGACAAATTTGCGCAACTTCACCAATATTTGGGCAACGAACTCGTCGTCTCCGGCGAAATAAGGGACAAGCAGTCCGGCGCAGTTTTTGTCGCAGAAGTCCGGAAGCCCGGCCTCAAGAAATTTCTTCAGCAAATGATCAATTCGTCGCCCGGGCGCGCAAACCCGTCGGTGCACGTTCTCGATGTCCAGGAGCTTTCATCGCTCAGCACACGCAGATCCACAGAGCAACTCCTAATCCTGGTACGGCCGGATTTCGTAATCGCTGCGTTCGATCCGATTACCCTGCGCAAATTCAACTCTCAGTTGGACCAGCACAGCGGAACTTTCGCCTCCACCGAATTCGAGCAGCGCATCGCACACGACTATCACCAAGGCACCACTATGCTGGCCGCCGCCGATCTGCAACGCATTCTGCGCGGAGTCTCACCACAAACCGCCCAGGATCCTTTTATTCGTCAAACCGGTTTTGCCGACGTCAAATACCTGGTTTGGGATCACAAAGGTCTCGGCGCTGACTCCGTTAGCGAAGTCGAATTGAGTTTCAACGGTCCGCGTCGGGGCGCTGCCGCGTGGCTCGCCAACTCCGGTCCGCTGAACGGTTTTGATTTTGTCTCGCCCAAAGCAGCCATGGCCGGCAGCGTATTGCTGGTCAACCCAGGCCAAATTTTTGAGGAGGCCAATCAACTCTCCGGCCCTTCCTCTGCTAACCCGTTCGCCAATCTTGCGAAATTCGAAAAGGTCTTAAACGTAAGCATCAAGGACGACCTGCTCGGCAATCTCGCCGGAGAGGTAACCGCGGAACTGGACGGTGCCACCGCAGGGAAACCTGAGTGGAAAGTCATGCTCAGCGTGCGTGACGCCGCCCGTCTGCAAAAAACACTAAGCGCGCTGCTCGCCGCCACGCAATTTCCGATCGAGCAATCCAACGAAAGCGGAGTTACCTACTATTCGCTTCGCGTGCCTTCTTCGCAGAAGCCAACCGAGATCAGCTACGCGTTTTCCGACGGATATCTGATCGTCGCCCCGAGCCGTGCCGCAGTCGCCAACGCGATACATTTGCACGCATCGGGCGGCTCGCTGGCAAAAAATCCAAAATTCCTGGCGGCCTTGCCTCCGGCGCACTCACGCGATGCCTCGGCGATGTTTTACCAGAATTCGCTCGGAATCGCCGGCTTGGGCATGGCTCAAGTCGCGCCGCAATTCGCGCAAATGTTCAAGCAAGGCGCCACTTTCACATCGCCCGCGGTTTTCTGCGTCTACGGAGACAACTCCACTATCCGTCAGGTTAGCAACGGCTCTGGATTCGACATCGGCGGAGTGTTGGTCGTAGCGGCCATCGCCATCCCCAATCTCCTGCGCTCCAAAATCGCTGCCAACGAATCCAGCGCAGTCGGAAGTGTGCGTGTCGTGAACGTGGCGCAGCTCAGCTATGCGACGAAATATCCGCAACGGCAATTTGCGCCCACTCTAGCCGTTCTCGGTGTTGATGCCGCCCACCCAAATAGCAGTTCCGCGCAACGCGCCGGCATTCTCGACAATGTTCTGGGAAACGAATCCTGCATCGCGAATGTCTGGTGCACAAAATCCGGATACCATTTCCGCATAACCGCGAACTGCAAGAACCAAGCGTGCGCGAGCTATTCCATTTTGGCCACACCCATCGACGCCAGCACGGGATCCAGAAGCTTCTGTTCCACTAACGATGGCATCATCAGATTTCAAACCGGTCCGCCGCTGTCCACCCCGCCGTCCGCAGCCGAATGCAAATCCTGGCCGCCGATACGATGACCCGCGTGAACATGTCAGATTTGGCGGTCTCTTGATGTTTTCGTGCTGCTGCAATCCTCAGCCGCGCTGGTCGGAGCGAAATGGCGTGCTCCCACGCCGCGTCCGCGCTGGCTTGTCTGTGGCTTTGCTGCTCGTATTCTTTGCAGTTCCAGCAAAAGTTTCCGCACAACTCTCAGACGCTAACGAACAGACTAAAATCGGCGGCCAACGCTACAACGCTGGCGACC
>DASXMB010000067.1:0-154458 GCA_036495905.1 Candidatus Acidiferrum sp. | reverse complement strand
TATTCAGGGTGGCGTGGGGCAGGCAACGATTCGGTTACCGAAAAATATTGGAGTGGTGGTGAATGTCAGCGGCGGGCTGGGGTCAGTGGATACTCACGGACTGCATCACGACGACAATGAGTACACGAATGATGCTTATAGGAAGTCTCCAGTAACGCTGCATGTGAAGGTGACCGGCGGAGTTGGAGAGATTCGATTGATCGAGCAGTAGGAGAGCGTTTCGTTCGAAGCGCGAGCGTTTGCCCGGAGCGCATGGTCCACGTATAATTTAAGGTTTAGGCGGTGCGTGCGGAACGCGCTGTCTGAGCTTCCCTTTGGCAACCAACGAAATCATCCCGGTAAAGACTGAGCAAGAGAGCGTCAGTATTCGCGGCGCTCGCGTGCACAATTTGAAGAACATCAGTGTGGAGATTCCGCACAACGCTATAACTGTGGTTACTGGCGTCAGCGGATCGGGTAAGTCTTCGCTGGCGTTCGACACGGTTTATGCCGAGGGGCAGCGGCGTTACGTGGAGTCGCTTTCCGCGTATGCGCGGCAATTTTTGGAGCGGATGGAAAAGCCGGACGTCGACGAGATTTCCGGGATTGCGCCAGCGGTGGCGATTCGTCAGAAGAATTCGACGCGGAATCCGCGTTCCACGGTGGCGACGGCGACGGAGATTTACGATTATTTGCGGCTGCTGTTTGCGCGGTGCGGCCAGACTTTTTGCATCAAGTGCGGAGCGTTGGTACGGCGGGACAACCCTGACGAGATTGCGACTCGGGTTTTGACCATGATGCCGGGGAGGCGTTTTTACGTTTTACATCAACTGCGGATCGCGGCGCCCCAGCCGGCGGCCATGGGTCGAGCTGCTGCAAAGAAGAAGCCGGTGGTGCCTGCTCGAGAGACGGTTCGGAATGCGTTAGTCGATTTACAGCGGCGCGGGTTCAACCGTCTGTATCAGGCGGGGCGGGTTCACGAATTTTCTTCGCCGGAAAGTTTGCTGGACGTTGACTTCTCGCAGCCGGTGTACGTTTTGGTTGACCGGTTGGCAGTGAATGCGGAATCGCGGGCGCGTCTGGTTGACTCCATTGAAATTTGCTATCGCGAAGGGGGCGGAGAAGCGATTCTGGAGTTTGTTGGAGACGCGGCGGGGAACCCCGCGGAACGGCTGATTTTCAACGAGCGCTTCGAGTGCAAGAACGATGGAACTTTGTATCAGGAACCGGAACCGCGGCTTTTCTCGTTCAACAATCCTTACGGGGCTTGCCCGCGCTGCCAGGGATTTGGCAATACGATTGATTTCGATCTAAATCTAGTGGTGCCGGACGCGAGTAAATCCATCGACGAAGGCGTTATCGAACCGTGGACGAAACCCCGTTACCGGGGGTTGCTGCAGGATGTCAAAAAATGGGCGCGCGGGCGCGGTATTCCTCTGAATATTGCGTGGCGGCATCTTACCGCGGACCAGCGGCGATTGATGCTGGAGGGCGATGCGGCGAGCGATTTTCGGGGCGTTAAAGGATTTTTTGAGTTACTGGAACGCAAGAAGTACAAACTGCACATTCGCGTTTTTCTAAGCCGGTATAGGGGATATGCGCGGTGTCCGGATTGTGGCGGCGCGAGGTTGCGGCCGGAAGCGCGGGCGGTGCGCGTGGCGGGGCGATCGATAACCGAGATTTGCCAGCTCACGGTTAAAGAAGCGCGCGCTTTTTTCGCCACGGTGCAACTAACCGAGGCGCAGTCTAAAGTTGCGGACAAGATTTTCGAGGAAGTGCGTTCTCGCCTGCAATTTCTGGATGAGGTGGGGCTCGACTATCTGACACTAGACCGTCTTACCTCGACACTGTCCGGCGGGGAATCGCAACGGATCCAGTTGGCGACGTCGCTTGGGTCGCATTTGGTTGGCGCGCTGTATGTTTTGGATGAGCCTTCTATCGGGCTGCATCCACGAGACACGCAGCGGCTGATCGATATTTTGAAATCGCTGCGCGATTTGGGAAACACGGTGCTGGTGGTGGAGCACGATCCCGATACGATTCATGCGGCCGATTATGTGATCGATCTGGGACCGGGAGCTGGAGAGTTGGGCGGAAATCTTCTTTTCGCGGGAACTTACGATGAGATGCTGCACGCGCCGAAGTCGCTCACGGGAAAATATTTGACTGGCGAGCTGCGCATCCCGGTGCCGAATGCTCGTCACAAGGCGTCTGGAAAGTTTTTGCGGTTGTTTGGCGCGAATTTGCACAATTTGCAAAGTGTGGATTTGATGGTGCCGCTGGGCACGCTTACGGTGGTTACTGGCGTCAGCGGTTCCGGAAAGTCAACGTTGGTGCATGACGTCTTGTATCGAGCACTGGCCGCCAAGCGTAATGGCGGGAGCGTAAAGGAATTTTGCGAGCGGATTGAAGGCGACGCGCAAATTGAAGAAGTAATTATCGTCGATCAATCGCCGATTGGGCGTACGCCGCGCTCCAATCCGGCTACCTACTTGAAGGCGTTTGATGCGATTCGCGAAGTATTTGCAGACACCCCGGATGCGAAACGGCGAGGTTACAGCGCCGGGCACTTTTCGTTCAACGTACCGGGTGGACGATGTGAAACATGCCAGGGCGACGGCACCGTGACCGTGGAAATGCAGTTTCTTGCCGACGTCGAACTGGTGTGCGAAGAATGCCGTGGTACACGATTTAAGAGTGGCGTTCTTGAAGTTCGTTATCGCAACAAGAACATTCACGAGGTTCTGCAGCTTACCGTGAGAGAAGCGCTGTCGTTTTTTGTGAACGTTCCCAAAGTGATTTCAAAGTTGAAAGTGCTCAGCGAAATCGGGCTTGGTTATCTGCGGCTTGGACAGTCCGCTACGACGCTATCGGGCGGGGAAGCGCAGCGGCTCAAGCTGGCAGCGCACCTGACGCGTTCGCAGAATCTGGGAATACTTTACATCCTTGATGAGCCGACCACTGGTTTGCACTTCGACGATATCGCAAAACTGCTGGCGGCATTTCGCAAGCTACTCGAATCCGGCGCGTCATTGGTAGTGATAGAACACAATCTGGACGTAATTAAGTCTGCGGATTGGGTGATCGACATGGGACCCGAGGGCGGAGACCGCGGCGGAAAAATTGTGGCGACAGGTACGCCGGAGCAGATTGCAAGGAATTCACACTCGCATACGGGACGGTTCTTGGCGCGCATTCTGAACGGGAATGGGCAGGCAAAGCGGGCAACGAATGGCGCATCCAAAATGTCAGAACCTTCGGCTACAATCGCCATCGGAGCAAAAATAGTTCCGCCAACGTCATGAGCCGTACTTGCCCTTTCGCCGAATGGCGTCCAGCAGTCCGCTCGATCACATCTTTAGCCGTTGCTCTCTTGGCAGTTAGTCCGCTATTCGCTGGCCCGGTAAGAGAAGTTCTGTTCGTCTCGCAGAGCCAATCCGGCAAGCAATCACCACCCCCCGGCAAAACGCAAAAACTTGCGAATCCACTCAACGAATTACTGGACGAGGCTCAGCACGATATCGATACCAACAATTTCGAATCGGCGATTGCACCGTTGCAAAAATTCATCGCGCAAGAGCCCAATGTTGCTTACGGCCACTTCCAACTTGCCTATACTTTTACCGCTCTCAAGCGCAGCGACGAAGCCCGGCAAGAATATGAACGCGCTATCGCTCTCGATTCTAAAATGGCGGAAGCGTATCTGAACCTGGGTGTGTTGTTGCTCGACAAACAGCCAGCCGATGCGATAGCTCCGCTGCGCAAAGCGGTCGACTTGCTGGCGTCGCAGAGCCGCCCGCGCTTTCTTCTTGGTATCGCATATGAACGATCGGGAAAGCTTTCCGACGCTCGCGAGAGCTTCGAAGCAGCATCGCGGCTTGATCCCCACGACGCGGAAATCCTGGCGCATCTTGCGGATATGAATTCGCAAACCAATCAGCCGCAGAAGGCGGAAGAGCAATTCCGCGCTATGTTAGTGGTCGGGCCGACATCTGGGCCAGCGCTGCTAGGTTTGGCTCGCGCCTTGGACGCCCAGCATAAACCGGAGGCGCTCGATGCATATCGCGCCTATTTGAAAGTGCATCCTGGAGCACCTGGAGCGCAGCGCCGGGTGATACGTCTTCTTATCGAGCAAGAAAAATACGATGACGCTATCGCGGAAATGGATCGCGAGGAACCCGGAATCCGCAATTCGGTGGATTCCTTGAGGTCACGCGCTGACGTTTACATCGCCGCGAAGAAATATGACGGCGCTATCGCTGCGCTACGGCAGGCTTTGCAGCTGGCGGCGAACGACGCGCAACTTCACGGAGGCTTAGGCGAGTTGTTGTTGCAGCGGCGCGATTTTCCTGGAGCCGAGAAAGAGCTGCGTGCCTCGCTGGCCATTGATGGGAAGAATCTTCGTTACTGGAAGGATCTTAGTTCGACCTACTATCTGGCCGGAAACTATCCGGCGACGCTTTCGACCCTGGACCTAATTGCCAAAGCTGAGCAGCCAGCCGCGGGAACCTGGTTTATTCGGGCACTCTGCTACGATAAACTCAGACAGTTGCAGCCAGCGCTGGACGCATATCAAAAATTTCTTGCGCTTGATGATGGGAAGAATGCGGATCAGATCTGGCAGGCTCAGCAGCGCAGCAAAGTGTTGAAGAGAGAGTTGGAGCAGAAAAGGTAATCGTATGGCCGCTTTGGCCGCGAGATTCGTTTGGGCGATCGGTGTGGCGTCGATGGCATGCGCGCTTTCGCTAGCCGCGGACAATTTGGATGAGCTGCAATCGCGTTTCGACAACGAGCAAAATTCAGTGCACAAGTCGAAATTGTTCGAAAAGCTAGGCAACGCGGAAATGGTGGAAATCAGGCACGCATCGAAGGCCAGCGATTTTTCGCGCATGGATCTGACGGTGGAGAAATACCGCGACAATGCCCGGGTGGCGGAAGAAGCGCTGAAAAAACAGCACCCTGACGCGGAGAGGCAGTCCGATGGATATAAGCGCTTGCAGATGCACATTCATCGAATGCTGCGCGAGTTGGATGATGCAATTCTGGTTGCTCCGGAAGAGTACCGGCCGCCGCTGGAAATCGTGCGCAAGGATCTGATGGCGATTGACGACGAATTGCTGCGGCTGCTTTTCCCACATCGGCCGGAGGTAAAGCCGCCAGTAGCTTCGCCTTCTACAAGTCTGGAGGTTTCGTTGTGAGAAACCGAGTCTTGTGTTTGATGATATTTGCGCTGTTCCTTAGCTTGGGCGCCGCGAATTCGCGCCTGAATGCGCAACAGAAGGATTATCTGTCCGCAGGAGAGGCCGACAAAATCCGCGATGCGGAAACCACCAATGAGCGAATCAAATTATTTCTCACTTTTGCGGATGATCGCTTGAAGAAATTTCAGTATGAACTCGAGCATCCATCGGCGAACAAGCACGATCAGATGCTGAATTCACTGATGAACGGATATTCGGGATGCGTTGATGATGCTGCGGACTTAATTCAATTGGGTATTGAGAAGCAGGAAAACATCCGGCAGGGCATCGATATGATGGCGGTGCGTTCCAAGGAATTTCTGGATATTCTAAAAAAGATATCGGCTGCGGGCAGCGCTGATCTCGAAATCTACAAAGACAATCTAGACGACGCGATCGAGGGCACACAAGACGCCCTGAACGAAGCGGAAAAAGCCAAGAAGACAGTTGCGCCGCCTCCGGTGCGGCGAAAAAATTAGAAATGAAGCAGCGTTCGCTGGTTCCCGGAGGAAGTCCACTTTTTCAGCGGGTATTCACTCGGCTCGGATGCGATGGACGGCCCCCGCAATTTGTCGTGGAGTTCTATCCCTACAGTAGTCTTGTGCTCACCATCCGCCACCGGCGGGAAGTGGTGCATGTGCGTTTCTCGGACTTGTTGCGCCGGGCTCCGCTTGAAGTGCTAGAAGGCGCAGCGGCGCTGTTGCTAGCCCGGGTTTACCGGCGCAAGGCTCCTCGCGCTCTCACCACGCCCTATCTGGACTACGCTCGCTCAGACCGGACGCGTGGCCGCGTAAATCGTATGCGCAGCGGGCGAGTGCGAGCGGGGGCGGCCGGTCCTCGAGGGCGTCACTTCGACCTGGAAAGATTATTTGACGAACTGAATGGAAGATATTTTGGCGGGAAACTGCGGCGGCCACACATCGGTTGGAGCAGTAGAAATTGGAGGCGGCAATTCGGTTGCTATGATCCTGGTCCTAATCACATCCTGCTGAATCGGAGGATGGATCATCCTGCAATTCCGCAATTTGCCGTGGAATATGTGCTGTATCACGAAATGCTGCATGTGAAGCATCCGACGCGGCGGTCGGGCTGCAGTTTGATTTCGCACTCGCGCGAATTTAGAAAAGAAGAAAGGCTATTTATGGAATTTGAGCGAGCGCGAAAAGTTCTGGATCGGCTTGCTCGCTGATTGACAGTCCGCGATAGCGTTCGCTTCGCGACGGCAGAAGAGTTATTTCTTGGCGATAGGCGGCTCTGGATATTCAGGGAGCTTGTCTTTGCTGGTGTCGGCGCGCTTAACTTCGAGTTCGTCGAAGAGCAGCGACGGGCTAATGATCGTGGTGGAGACGCCGCCAACGCGATTGTCTATGAGTGGATCGTTGCCGACGGCGATCAGATCGCTGCGCAGTGCGCGGACATCCAGTTCGTTGAAGACGGCGCCGCGAACGAGTTCTTCGTGGCCATCGGCATATAGGCGATAGAGCAAACGCGGCGTGTTGCCGGGGCCGAGAGTTTCCACTCGGTAGGCGTAAGGCTTGCCCTGCTCCGTAATCATCTGGATGACGCGCTTTTTTAGGGCCTCCGGCGATTCGGCTTCTGAACTGTTGACCATTAACACGCCCAGGTTAGGGGCGGGGAAGCTGCCGGCTCCGGCGCGGCCGTGGCCATTGGAAGCGGGGAAGTCTCGGATGGGCTGGCGACCGACGAGATAGTTCACCAGCGTTCCGCTGTCGATGACTTTTACTGCTTGCGCTTTTACGCCGTCGTCATCGACATCGTAATTTCCGACAATACTTTTACCTTGAAAATCTTTCAGCGTGGGATTATCGATGATGCTCAAGAAATTCGGCATTACGCGAGTTTTAAATTGCGTCGCAAAAGAGCCGGTGGTGCGATTGGGTTTACCGAGTTGCGGTTTGCGGCCAAGAATATTTGCGCCGACCAGCGAAGCGATGACGTCGTTGGCGGCATCGGGCGCAAATAGCACGGGACCGCGATACTCTTCCTCGACGATGGGCGCTTGGCGAAGAGCCATTACGGTATCCAGCATCTTTTTGGCGTCGGCGAGCAGCGATTCGTGATTCGGCAATTCCTCGGCTTTGGCGACAGTCCACGCAGGATTGCGGCTGAGCCGCATGCCATCGGCAGCTTGCGCGGAGCTGCTCATCTGCAAGCTGTAAGTATTCTTACCGCTGCGCGTCACCGTGCCTTCGGAATTGACGAAATATTCGTTGGAAGAAGAGAAGCGCGCACTGGCAGTCACGGACTGCACGTCGGGGTACTGGCGGTAGAGATTGGTGACATCTTCTAATGTTTTCTTCCACGCAGTTTCGTCGACCTGCAGGCTCACGGTGGGCTCAACGGCGGTGAGCACCGGTTCTTTCGCGAAGTCGTCCACGGGATTCGCATCCGCGCTGAATTGTTTGAGCGCGGCTTGTTTTTCCGTGAAAGCTTGTCCGGCGGATTTGTAGGCGTCGTCGGTGGCCAGCCAGATTTGGTGCCGAAGAGCGATGGGGTCGTTGTCGAGCGGAAGAATATTGGTTTCACCCATGCCGCGGCTGAAATAGCTGTCTTGCTTGTAGTCGCCAACGCGAACCACGACGCGCAAGATGCGATAGCGGCTGCGGATGTTGGTGCGGAGAGCTCCGAAAGCAGCTTCGGCGTCGTATTCGTCGATGTCGCTAACGCGATACTCGATGTAGTAAGGGGCTTGGACCTGATCCATTTTGAGCTGTGCTTTAGAGCGATCGAGTTCGGTCAAGAGCGCTTCGAGAAGTGGGTCACCGTTGGCGGCGGCATGTGCGGCCGCGCTCGCTGTGGCTGCATCCACTTTGTTTACCGTCGTTTTGTCGGTAAGTGCCGCCGTTTTGGCCTTACTCGTCAACGCGTGCGGCGTTACCAGAAAGGATGTGGCAAGCAGAGCTCCCGAAAAAGTCAATTGAGAACGGAGGCGAAAAGTGTTCATTACTGTTTCACCTCGGGCTTGGATTGAGCAGTTTGTGCAGTCGTGGTGCTGTTTTCGAATCCGGGTGGCGGAAGAATTGGCGGTCGCTCGTGTTCGTGGCCGCGCTTTTGCACTTCCATCTCCGAAAAAAGCATGGCTGGAGCAACGGCGGAAACGGGCACACTGCCGCTTTCGGCTCCGCAGACACCATTGAAGACATGTTGCTGGTCGCCGGTGGCGACGATGCGAGTAAGCGCAGCCAACGGAGTCCCAACGATGTCCACGCCGCGAACCAACTCGTCGGGGCGGCCATCGGCATAAACACGATAGACGATCACCGGGAGAACTTGAAAAGCTTGTGGCAGCGAGCGAGTGGTGAGAGTGAAGCCGCCCTGGATATCGTCGAAATACAAGCCGTAGGCCTTGCCTTGTTTTTTGACTTCGTCGATCAGCTTTTGTCGCATCTGCGACTCGGGAACAGTTTGCGAGGAGGTAACAATCAGGTTGCCCTGGCGTCCCGTCGGCATGAGCCCGGGTTGATTGCGGCCATGGCCATTGGACAAACCAAAGTCCTTAATAGGCATGCGGGACATCAAGAAATTTTTCAGGATGCCGTTTTGAATGACTTCTACGCGTTGAGCGGGAGAACCCTCATTATCGAACGCGTAGGAACCGGAAAGTTTGACACCCGCCATTTCATGGATGGTGGGATCGTCGGCAACGCTTAGGAATTTCGGCAGTACTTCCTGGTTTACTTTCTTGGTGAACGTCTGGCCTTCATCTTCATCGCGCTGGCGATGGCCCTCTAGACGGTGGCCGAGAACTTCGTGGAAGAACACAGCGGCGGCACGTCCACTCAGCAGCGCGGGACCGTCATACGGTTCGGCAACGGGCGCTTTGCGTAGCGCCTTCAAGTCTTCCGCCATTTTGTCGATCTTGGCGGTGAGCTCCGCTTCGCTGGGGAGTCCGGCTGCGGATGGTGCCTGAAAGGTTTCGACGCGAAGCAGGTCCATGCCATCGTCCGCGCGGGTTTGCGCTTCCATGACGAGACGCGTGGAAGCGCTGGGCGTGACGATAGCCGCTCCTTCGCTGGAAACGAGACGGGAGTTTGAATCCTGCAGCTGAAGAACTACGGACGCGAAATAGACTTCGGAATACTTGCGGAACGCACCGGAGAGACGGCGAATCTCATCTTCCCAATGAGCGCGGTCAAAATCTGGAGCACGGAGCTTTTCGGACGTATGCGTCTGAGGGGCTTCCTTGGAGAAGTCGGGAGACTTGTCTTCTTCGTCGGCGCGGACCGCAGTGTTTGTTTTTACGTTTAGGAATGCGGGAGCAGCGCGTTTGTATTCACGATCGGTGAGTTCCCATAGTACCCGGGCAGTAGCGTCAGGATCGTCGCCGAGCGGCAGGATGCTGGAACTCATTCCGCTAGGGCGGCTCTGACCATGGGTGTTGTCGAGCGCAGGCGAACCGACGCGCATGGTGACATCAGCCTGGCGGCGTTGTAGGGCGGCATTTTGCAGCAGGCTGCCGTAGGCGCCCACGATGACGACGATATTTTGGTCGTTGACCGTGTAACTGACAAAGTAAGGCGCCGGGTCGCTCTTGGCGAGGTCGGTGGTGGCGCGAGCAAGTTCATTCTGCATCACTTTGAGGACTGGGTCGGTTGCGGCGGAGGCGACCTTCGAGGTTGAATTATCGCCGTCGGGCTGGCCGCCCAACGCTGAGGGAATCGAGATGAGCTGCGCGGCTAATGCCCAACATGCGGCGACGCGGGTAAGCTTTTTTGCCTGGCAAAATAAATCGGTGCGTGCTCGCGAAGATCGGGCGGCGTTCATTGGGTAAATCTCCTGTAGTTGGACATCCGAAGGGCGCCTGTTCGGACTCCGACCAGAGTCCGTTCATGAAAGTGGCGCGAATTGCGAGTATGCACCAGCCGAAAGCCGCGCGCAAATTAGCTGTTGCCTAGGCGTTCACCTCTGGTTAACCGCGCGCCATTCGCAAATTCTGCTGCAGAAACTTGTTTGCGTCCCTCCACTTTGACGGCGGAGAGGCGCAATAGGGTTGTGCCGCCACAAGCCACGTCAAGATTGGCACTATCCTGAAAAATGGTTCCGGGTAGAGCGCTTCGAATAGTGGCTATATCGACGCGGGCCGAATCGTTAGACACCGGAACTCCCCAAATGTGGCAGGTATGGCCGCGGAAAGTGGTGAAAGTTCCGGGCCACGGGTCGAAGCCACGGATGCGATTGTAAATTTCTGGAGCTGTAAGATTCCAGTCGATGCGACCGTCTTCTTTTTTTAGGATTGGAGCGTGAGTAGCTTCCGCGTGATTTTGCTGGTGAGCAACGATTGTCGCGGAAGCCAAGCCGCGCAGGGTCTTAGCCATCAACGAAGCACCGGACTCGGAAAGGCGTGCGGCTAGTTGCGGAGCAGTCTCATTCGGCGCAATTTGCAATTTTTGTTGAAGCAAGATGTCTCCAGTGTCCATGCCGGCGTCGATGCGCATCGTGGTGAGGCCGGATTGCGTTTCCCCATTCACGATGGCCCAGTTGATGGGAGCAGCTCCCCGATATCTGGGAAGCAGTGACGCGTGCAGATTGATCCAGCCGAGAGTCGGAACAGGAAGGAGGCGGGCAGGAATAATCTGTCCGTACGCGATGATGACGATCGCGTCGGGAGCGAGCCGCTGAAGGAGATCGTAAACTTCGGGCGAGCGAATTTTCTCGGGTTGATAAACGGGGAGGCTGGCAGCCAAAGCTGCAGTCTTGACAGCGGAGAAGGATATTTCGCGTCCGCGCCCGCTCGGCCGATCCGGCTGGGTGATGACTGCCTCTACTTTCAAATCCCGCTGCTTGAGGAGATGCAGAAGGGAAGGAACGGCAAATTGCGGTGTGCCGCAGAAAACTAGGCGCATGTTGCGCGCGATTACCACTCACCCTGTTTTTTTAGTTTTTTGATTTTGCGCTTGATCATGTCGCGCTTCAGCATGCCCAGGTGCTGGATGAAAAGGACGCCGTCGAGGTGGTCGAGCTCGTGGCAGAAAGCACGGGCGAGCAGGTTCTCACCGCGAATCTCGAAACTTTCGCCTTGAACATTTTGCGCGCGGATGGTCACGAACTGCGGACGCACAACGTAGCCACGAAAGCCGGGAATGGAAAGGCAGCCTTCTTCCTCTCGCACTTCACCTTCGGCGTGAATGATTTGCGGGTTGATCAGCACGACTTTAGCTTCAGGATTCTTACCGGCGGTTACGTCCACAACTGCCAGACGAATGCCCAGACCGATTTGAGGTGCGGCGAGCCCGATGCCTTGCGCGGCGTACATCGAAGAAAACATGTCTTCGGTCAGTTTTGCGAGATCGGAATCAAAATCGCGTACCGTGGCGGTGGGTTTTTCCAGAATCGGATCGCCATATTTGACAATGGGATAGATTTTTCGCGCAGTCAGCGGCGTTTCTGGGGGGGCAACAACGCTGGCCGCAGCGGATTCGGTCGCAGCGCTCGGCTTAGTTTTAGAACTCTTCGAGTTGTCGGGCATAGTTATCGAAATTCCGCCGCATCTCGGCGAGGGAGTCTCCTCCAAATTTTTGCAGAAAAGCATCCGCCAGCACAAGAGCGACCATCGCCTCGCCCGCAACGCCAGCGGCAGGAACCACACACCAATCGGAACGCTCGTAAGCAGCCTGCACCGGCTCCTTTGTAACCATATCCGCTGTGCCAAGAGCGCGGCGAAGAGTCGAGATGGGCTTCAGGTATCCCCGGACAATCAAATCTTCGCCATTTGTGATGCCACCTTCCAGGCCACCGGCGCGGTTGCTGGATCGGCGAAAACGTCTCGCTTGCTTGTCATAAGAGATTTCGTCTTGGACTTCGCTCCCATAAGAGCGGGCGGCAGTGATGCCACCGCCGATTTCGACGCCCTTAACAGCTTGAACGCTCATCAGAGCTTGGGCAAGTTTACCGTCGAGTTTTTCGTCCCATTGCGCATGGCTGCCTAGTCCCACCGGAACGCTGTGCGCAATGATTTCGAAAATACCCCCGACGGTGTCTCCGGCTTTGAGCGCGGCGTCCACCTCCGCTTTCATTTTTTCCTGCGCGATGGAGTCCACGCAGCGAAGCGGAGAATCAAGATCGGCATTGATCACGTGAATTTCGTCCCAAGTGCTAGCGCGACTGCTGGCGACGTGTCCAACTTCAAGGGTGTGGCTGGCAATCTCCGTGCCGAATTCGCGAAGAAGAAGCTTGGCGAAGGCTCCCGCTGCCACGCGAGCAGCGGTTTCGCGAGCTGAAGCGCGCTCGAGAACATAACGAGCGTCATGGAAATTAAATTTTTGAGCGCCTGCTAGGTCGGCGTGTCCGGGGCGCGGTGCGACCAGCTTTTTTTCGTGGGCGGCGGAATCAGCGAAGTCCTCAATGGGCAGAGCTTTTTCCCAGTTAGCCCAATCGCGATTTTCGATGCGCAAAGCGATGGGCGCGCCAGTAGTTTTACCGTGACGTACCCCGGCGAAAATTTCGGCGTGATCCTTTTCGATTTTTTGCCGGCCACCACGTCCATAACCTAGCTGACGACGATGTAATTCGTGGTTGATGAAAGCGAGGTCGATGGGCAGGGAAGCGGGCAATCCAGAAACGAACGCAAGAAGCGCCTGTCCATGCGACTCACCGGCAGTGTAAAAACGCAGCATTTCCGAGCGAAGCCTCCGCAAATTCGTACGAATTACAGGAAAGAAAAGAGTGTAGCGGGCACGCTGCGTTGAGTCCAGTTTTGGCTTCGCACAGGGCTGCGGTTTGATCCAAATTCTGACCGTTCGCGCAACCAAAATGTTCACGGACCCGCTTAACCGTGGTTGCCCACTTATGCCGTCGGAAACCCCGAAGCAGATTTCACCTGTTGAATTTGAGCGTAGTGCCGGTTGGTGTGAGCGCTGATAGCAAGGAGCCATTGGTAGCAGCTCATCGGCCCAAAGAAAGGATGTGGGAAGCAGCGTGCTTTCACGTCGGCTTGTGTCGATGCGACAAAGTCCCCGGTAGTCTTGCGAGTTTGCTCAAATTCGCGCAGTAATTCTGTTCCTTGCCATCGGCCGGTTGGCCGGACCGGATCGGGAGCCGCGAGCGGCTTATCGACCACCGCAATCATGCCAACAATTTTTGCATCCTGGCCTTCGAAGGCACCGGCCAGCGGCGTGTGCGCAGGATCGTTGAGGATGCGCTGCACTCCTGCAAGGACTCGCTGTTCGACCACAATTACATGCTCGACATTTTCAGCGACCGACCAGCGCTCGGCCCGAGGACGGAAATTTGCCTGCGCGGGAGAGAGTCCCTGAACAATATCGAGCACCCGGTCGCGAGAGCTTGCCAGATCCTTCAAAATAGATTCGCGTTCCGTAGGTGTCATGGGTGTTCTCTCCTGGAATGTAGAACATCATACTAGGAAGATGGCGACACCGCAGCTGACTCCAGGACGAAATCCGCGGCAAATCGCAATCCGACGCCAACTTGCTTGACGGAGTAAGTTTGCGCGGTTAGGCTTGCGAGGACGCTGAAGATTTTGCGACTGCGCGTCGTCGGCACGTGGGCCAGAGAAGCGGTTGCTCATCCCGTGCGACCAAGGGATTCGTGGCGGACACACCTTTTCAGATTACTGGTCGTGATGCCGAGCCCGTGGAACGCGTTTCCATGGGCATGGTGTTGACGGACGCCTTCAAAAGGCTGCTGGCCAGCGTGCAAGACTACGCGGACATGTCGATTCGCGGTATTGCCAATATCGCGACCGCTCCCCGCTATTTTCAAGACACATTGGATCAGATGGATGACATCGGCGTCGGCTCGCTGCCGATTGTGCTGCTGTCCGGATTTTTCATCGGCGCGGTGATGGTGCTGCAAACCGGCTCGCAATTCACGCGATTCGGACAAACAGCCTTGACCGGCGACGTGGTGGCGATTGCGCTGGTACGCGAACTCGGTCCGACTTTGACCGGTGTGCTGGTTGCGGGACGCTGTGCATCGGGCATCGCATCCGTCATTGGCTCAATGGTGGTCACCGAGCAAGTGGACGCCATGCGTGCTATGGGCACCGATCCCAGCCGCAAATTGATCACCCCGAGAATTGTGGCTAGCGTCTTAATGCTGCCGCTGCTTACCGCCCTAAACGATTTCGTCGGGTTGCTTGGCGGGTGTGTGGCCTCGGTATTTTCGCTTCGCCTCGGCGCGGTGGAATTTTGGACACGCGCCATCGACGCCCTCGATTTTGCCGACATCATGCAAGGGATGAGCAAGCCGATGGTCTACGGGCTTATTCTTGCGACGGTGGGCTGCTACAAGGGATTAACGGTGCGGGGCGGTACTCAAGGTGTGGGCCGCGCGACCACGCAAGCGGTGGTTGTGGCGTCGGTGATGATTATTGTTGCAGACCTATTCTTGACGCGAATATCTCTCTATTTGGGAGACAAGATTTTTTGACGCGGATGGAATGTTCTGCCAGCACTGCGCAAGGAATAACCGCTATAATTGCCGCCGATGACTGCGCCGGATAATCCAGGTCGAAATAACGAGCCGGTAGTCAGATTTGAGGATGTGCGGATCGGTTTTGACGATCGCGATGTACTTCGAGGCGTGTCCTTTCACGTTCTGCCGCGCGAAACACTCGTGCTATTAGGTGAAACTGGCACCGGCAAAACTCTAACACTGAAACTGGCCGCCGGACTCTTGCGGCCTTCGCGCGGTACAGTAGAGGTATTGGGTCAAACCGTTTCAGCAATGAGCGAAAGAGAACTGCTGGCCTTCCGCCGGCAAATTGGCTTTGTATTTCAAGAAGGCGCACTGTTCGATTCCATGAGCGTCGCGGACAATGTTGCGTATCGCCTGCGCGAAGATCGCGACGATGAAGCCACCATCGAGCCGCGGGTTCGAGAAGTCCTGCGATTCGTCGAGTTGGAACACACGCTCGATCAGCTTCCCTCCGAATTGTCTGGCGGTATGCGCCGACGCGTTTCCATTGCGCGCGCCTTGGTGGACCGTCCCCAACTTGTGCTTTATGATTCACCGACGGCCGGACTCGATCCAGTGACGGCGCAAACCATCATCACACTCATCTTGCGTTTGCGCGATGTCTACGGCGTGACCGCGCTGCTCGCCACCCACCGTCTGCAAGACGGATTCGCGCTGGCGAACTTTCGATTCGACTCAGAAACAAAGCGCGTCGTGCGCAACAGTCCGGCGGGCGGTTCCGTGGACGGAGGAAGAAAGCCCGCAACGCCGGGTGCGGCGCGGGGCGATGCCACGGAAGGTCCAGTCACTAGATTTTTGGTCTATCGGGACGGCGGCGTTTATTTTGAGGGAACGCCGGAAGAAGTCGCGGAGTCTCAGGATCCGTATCTGAAGCGTTTTCTAGTGTGAAATTGCGGTAGTCTGTTGTGCATCGGTGGTATTCGAAGGAGGGAATGATTCATGGCGCAGCGCAAACAATTGACCTGGACGGAGTTGCGCGTCGGGCTGTTCATTCTCGTAGGACTCTTTGTTTTGGCCGTGGGCATTTTCTATGTGACCGGTGCGAGTTTTCTGGGGCCGAAATATCGCCTCAAAACATTTTTACCGGAAGTATCCGGCTTGGCGACTGGAGCCCCGGTGTCGGTAGACGGCGTAAATGTGGGGAACGTCGAGTCCATCAAGTTGGTGCCACGAACGCAAGGTCACGTTCCAGAAAAGAATCGCAACATTGAGTTGGTAATGCGCATTGACCGCCGTTTTCAGGCGGATATTATGACGGACTCCACGGCAAGCCTGGTGACCGAAGGCTTGTTAGGCAACCGATACGTCAACATTACGCGAGGATTTACCGGCGTGCCGCTGACCGAAGGCAAAGAAATCCCGGGCACCGAAGAAAAAGCAATCAAAGAAGTCGTGGAACGCAGCGCGGAAACGCTAGGTAATCTGCAGGCGTTGTCTGACGATATCCGCCAACTGATCGCGGGCGTGCAAGCCGGTCGCGGCTCGCTGGGTAAGTTGTTGACGGATGATCAGGCGTACAACCACCTAAATAGTCTGCTGGCCAATGGAGATAAGTTGGTGAGCGGAGTGCGAGCCGGCGAAGGAACGGTCGGCAAACTTTTTGTCAGCGACGAGATGTATACCAAAGTTGGATCAACCGTCGATAACGTGAATGGAATTTTGGGCGACGTGCGCGCGCAAAAGGGAACAATCGGCAAGCTGATGTACGATCCGACTCTCTACGACAACGTCAAACAGGCGGTCGACAACGGCAATGGAATGATTGGTGACATTCGCGCCGGCAAAGGCAGTTTGGGTAAACTGGCGACTGACGACGCTCTCTACAACAAGTTGCGCGACACCAGCACTAATCTGGCCAATGCCTCGAACAAGCTCAATGACAATACGACTTCTGTCGGCAAAATGTTTTCCGATCCGAAGCTCTATGATAATTTGACCGGCCTTACCGGCGACCTGCGATTGCTGATCGGAGACTTTCGGCAAAATCCCGGAAAATTTCTGCATATTCGCGTGACTATTTTTTAGCGTCGCACGCTTTGCGGGCATGAGTGCCGGTGTGTTGTAATGAAGTTGTAACAATTAGCCGATATTGTTCGCGCCAGAGAAAATACTTGTGCCTACCAGTTCGACAGAAACTCCAGACGTAACGCAGAAGACGCCGCGCACCGAGGCGACCAAATCCACGCTGCCGCAACCTGGCCGCCCCGTGCCGAGCCGCGCATATCCGGGCACGCTGATCGTTGTTGAAGGTACAGACGGCTCCGGAAAGAGCACCCAGCTTTATCTTTTGAAACGCTGGCTGCAAATTGGCGGCTATCGGTTGCACTTTACGGAGTGGAATTCTTCGCCACTGGTGAAATCCGCCACCCGCCGAGGCAAACAAAAACGCCTGCTCACGCCGACCACTTTTTCACTGCTGCACGCGGCCGATTTCGCGGACCGTTGCGAGCGGCAGATCATGCCGTTGCTCCAGGGCGACTATCTGGTTCTGGCTGACCGCTATATCTACACGGCTTTTGCGCGAGACGCGTCGCGTGGCTGCCCAGCCCGATGGTTGCGCAATCTCTATCGCTTTGCGCCGGTGCCAGACATCACATTTTATTTCCGCGCGCCCCTGGATGTGGCTGTGCATCGCATTCTGAGCGGACGTCCCAAGCTCAAATATTATGAAGCGGGAATGGATTTGGGGCTCTCCTACGACCGCGCGGAAAGCTTCCGGCTCTTCCAGGCGCGCATCCTGGAGGAGTACGACAAGATGGTGGACACGGACAACTTTGTCGTCCTGGATGGAACGCTGCCGGTCAACAAGCTCCAAAAACAAATGCGCGACATCGTAGCCTCCAAAATTGATCTGAAGCGTTTCGCGCCGCACATTCCGGAAGCTGAGTGACCATGCCAGACCAGGAAAAAGAAAAAGACAAGGCGGCGGCTTCCGGCCCGGCGGAAACCACGTCGGCGCCGGTTGGTGGTCCCGCAGTCAAGGCTACGGATGACGAAGCCTCGCAGCATTTCTACGGCGAACCTTTGGTTGGCTTCGATCCCGCCGAGATTATTGGCAAATTGATCGTCATTGAAGGGATGGACGGGTCGGGCCGTTCGACGCAAATCGCCCTTTTGCAGGAATGGCTGGAGTCCGAAGGGTTCGCCGTGCAAACGAGCGGGTTGCGTCGCTCAAATCTCGTCGGGCGAGACATTGATCAATTGATGGCCAAAAACGCGGTTACCAGGCTGACTCTAGCTCTGATGTATGCAACGGATTTCTTCGATCAGGTCGAACATCGCATTCTGCCGGCATTGCGTTCCGGCACCGTCGTATTGGCGGATCGATTTATTTTCACGCTGATCGCCCGCGGCGTAGTCCGCGGAATCAATCGCGATTATTTGAGCGGGCTGTACGCGATGGCGTTGCGGCCGGACCTCACGTTCTGGCTAAATGTTCGCCCAGAAACTGCGTTTGCCCGCGAGTTCAAAAAATCCCAAGCCATCAGCTATTGGGAAGCGGGCCGCGATATGTCTTTGTCGCATGATCTCTACTGGTCGTTCATTCGCTACCAGACCATGATCAAGCGGGAGTTTGAGGTCATGTCCAAGAAGCACTCCTTTATCGAATTGGACGGTGAAGCCAGCGTATCCTCTGTTAACAAGCAATTGCGCCAGCGTATCGCGGAGCAACTCGGCATTCGCCCGACCAAATACACACCATCTTCAGCGCTCGCTCACCTCTGGCGGTAGAATCTCTCCTTGCCCGAACCGGTACATATCGCGGCAATCGACGCGGGTTCCAACGCCCTGCGTCTTTCTGTCGCGCGCGCCTACTCCGCTCTGGATATCGAGCCGCTGCACAATGAACGCTATTCGCTCCGATTGGGCGAAGGCGTGTTTGTCCGCCATCGTTTCAGCGAAGAAATCTTCAAGAAAAGCGTGAAGGCTTTCCGCCATTTCAAAGAAGTGATGGATGAATTCGGTGTGACGCGGTATCGAGCGGTTGGAACGAGCGCTTCTCGGGAGGCCCGCAACCGCGATGCTTTTGTCCGCCGCATCAAGCAAAAGAGCGGTATTCACCTGGAAGTGGTCAGCAGTGCGGAAGAATCACGCCTGGGACGCGAGGCGGCATTCGCTGCGCTCGGGCCGGAGGCGGTTCCGCAGTGCATCATCGATTTGGGCGGCGGCAGTCTGGAACTTAGTATTCTGCGCGACCACGTGGTGAAGCAAGGCGCTAATCTGCCGGTCGGAACTGTCCGCCTGATGACCACGCTGAACATTGCCGGAAGAATTCGTCCCGTGCAAGCCGAACAAGTTCGCAGATATGTCCGCGCTTTACTGGAATCCAGATTGCCGTCACGGCCGAATCTCGGCGAAGGAGTTGCCGTGGCACTGGGCGGCAACGCGGAAACCTTGGCTGCCGTCGCGCCAGGTCCGCGCGATCATGGCGTCCCCACGTTACAACTGCCTCTCTTGCGAGCTCGTCTGGACGACATCCTTTCTCGCGATGTAGGCCAGCGCATGAAAACTTATGCCGTGCGTCGAGACCGCGCCGACGTTATGGGTATCGCGGCGCTTACCTTTCTCACACTGGGAAGATACTTGAATTTGCGAACCCTTGCCGTTCCGACCGTCGGAATAAGGGAAGGGTTATTGCAGGAAATCGCTTTCGAGGCATTTTCTCGAAAAGAGCCGCACCGCTACAATGCCGCCTCGCGTCAGCTTTTGGTGGGTACTCGCAGCTTTGCGCGACGCATGGGCTACGATCAGCCGCATGCAGAACACGTTCGTGAAATGAGTATTATGCTGTTCGATCAATTGCAAGCGATCCATCACTTGCCGGCCGAGTCTCGGGTGTTGCTGGAAGCCGGCGCACTCCTGCACGACGTTGGGCACATGGTGAGCCATCGCGGCCACCAAAAGCACGGCGAATATCTTGCGCTCAATGGCGACATTCCTGGATTGGAAGGAAAAGATCGCGCCCTGGTGGCTACCCTGGTGCGCTATCACAACCGGAAGTCCGAACCTGCCGGTCATCATTCCGCATTTTCTTCGCTGAACAAAAATGAACAACGCACCGCCTGCAGGCTGAGTTCAATTTTGCGCATCGCCGAAGCGCTGGACCACTCGCACCGCGAACGGGTCATTAAGCTGCGTACTTCTTTTCAGCGCGGCGCGGTGGGAATCAGCGTTATTGCTCGCGGCGACGCCACGGAAGACTTGCGCGACGCGAATCGCAGCGCCGAACTCTTCGAGAAGGAATTTCACGTGCGCCTCTATTTCCGGCAGACTCCAGCGTAGTCCGTTCAGACTTGGTGACCGCGGCTTCTGAAATTCACGCAAGTTCTAGTAAGATTTCTTCAGGAGACCATTGCATGCTGCTTTATGTAGTTCGTCACGGAATTGCCATTGCGCACGACGATCCGAAATGTCCATCCGATCCCGAACGATATTTGACCGAAGAAGGAATTGAGAAAACTCGCCAGGTGGCAAAGGGCGTTGCCACGCTGGGAACTGTCCCGGACCTTTTGCTGACCAGTCCTTACGTGCGCGCGCTGCAGACGGCTGAAATCTTCGCCCGCGCATTGGACTATCCGAGAGCAAAGATTCGGCAGACTGACTTGCTTTTGCCGGGAAGCGAAGCGTCTGCATTTTTCAGGGAACTTGCCAAGAACAAGCAGTCCGCGGCTATCTTGTGTTTCGGCCACGGCCCGCAAGTGGATGATTTGGTTGCCGCCCCGTTGGGCGCCAAGCAGCACGTAACCGCGCTGAAGAAGGCGGGGGTAGCCGTTCTCGACCTGAAAAAGATTTCGCCGCCCAGCGGGGAACTGGTGTGGCTAGCCACGCCGAAAATGCTGCGCGCGGTCGGAAAGTAGCGAGTCTAATCGGAAGCTGCCGCGAACACGAGGACCGGTTTAGGCGCGGCAGCTTCCGGTAAGTGAATCGTTTCTTCGCGACTAGCGGCTGGTTTCAGCACAATCGGCTTGTCTAAGTAGCCTTCCAAAAGATGTTTGCCTGCTGCGAGCCGAACCGCTGTATCGACAGAATCAATCAGTTCCGGAATACTCAGAGTCAGCGCACTCTCAGACATCTCCGCCCGGAAGCCCGTTCCTGTTTCGATTCCGCAATTCCGCAACGCTGCAGCAAGACGCAAAAGCCCCGCCAACGCCCGAACGATCCTTTGCTGTTCTTGCGACAGTTTCGCGAAAGCGCCGCGCCGCTCCTTTGGTTCTCCCCCGCGATGGTAGCGGACCACTCCCGCAAGGATTTCCCATTCATCCACCGTCCATGTCGGCGGCACGGGCAAATTTTGCAAGAACTGGTACGCCGCCTTCTGCTTGGATTCGCCCTTGTGTTCCACCCGCAATCTTTCCAACTTTGCGGCGCTACCCAAAATTCGCCGCAGAGAGCCGTCCTTAAAGTCGGTTGTCGCATGAACACGGCGGCAAGCGTCAAACAATCCCAAGGCGATGCTCGAAATTTTCTTCGCGCGCTGTAAGTGGGTCCCGGACGCCCGCGTTGTGGTTCGCAGCCTAGCCGCTGCCGCAGAGACTAAGCCGTCACCCTTTGGGAGGTCGTGCGCCCATTCATTCAGCAGACTGGTTTTCCCCAGCATTAATTGACGATAGGTTTGCACCCGCTCGTCACGCTGTTTAGCGATTTTGTCTTGCCACGCAGCGCATGCGTCGGCTGTCCCCGGCAGTGCCATCTCCTCTATAGTTTCGGCGAGCACATCAAGGTCGTGGATATCGCCAAGTAAATCCTGCAACCTTTTCAAATTGTTGCTGTGCGTCGCATAAAAATCCGGCATCAGATTTTCCGTCGTATAACGCAGGCGCTTGAGTCCGATTCTCAATTCGTGCCATGCGGCGGGTTTCGCGCTTCGCAATGCTCTGGCGTGTAAATCTTTCGCCTCAGCAAACCGCTCGAACGCTAAACATTGGGCCGTCAAACTGCCCGGCACAATCAAACGCGCGCGTTTCGCCAGAGCCTCGGACAGATGCTCCCACTCTTTGCGATCGAATTTCGCGGCAGCTTCGGACGTTTCCTTGGTAAGCGAAAACTCCTTTTTTTCGAGAGCCGCTTCCAGAGATTCGCGCAAACCGTTTGCCTCGCCGGAGTCTAGCTTTCCAACCCATTCCTGTAACACCTGGGCATCTCGCAGCGCGCCCAACCGCTTGAAAAGCTTTTTCGACGTAACTTTCAGCTCGCGCCATTCAGGAGCTGAGTCGACCTCCGCGATAACTGTCGCCACCGACCGGCAGCGTCGCAGCGCCACCCGCAAATCGTGCACCGTGTCTTTCTTGGACGCTTCGCGAAGCTTATCGAGTTCCTTGAGCGTACGCCCCATCCAGTACGCCAGATTGCGATGTTCCCGGCGCTGCTTCTTACGTCGCGGCGGCAACGGCAAACGCTCCGCGTTCCCGACCTCGGGGAGGGTAATTAGAATCGTCATGCGCTACCTTTGAGGTCCGTTCGTTACTGCGGCGGGCTTGCAGTCCCTGTCAAACGGAAGCTATAGGGTAACGCTTGCCCGCAAACGAGTCCAGCCCAGGGCCTGAGACCATAGTTCCGGCAACATGCGAGCCAAGCCCACCCCCATAATTAGTGTCAGGACGGCGGCGATCAGGAAAACATGCGACGGATCCGGATGCCCCAAGCGCAACATCGCATACTGCGCAGGCGGCTGTAGCGCAACCCCTACAAACGAAAGCATATTCGCCACCGCGATCATGCGTCCTTTCTCTTGCGGCACCGGGCGCCGCTGGATCAGTGCGTTCACCGGCACTACAAAAAATCCGCCAGCGACGCCAAGCAAACTCAGCAACAGTGCCACCACGACAAAACTCAAGCCAGGAACAGCCAGCAGGGCCGACATGGCCATAATTGCCCCTAAGCCCGGCAAAATCATGCCCCGCTCGATTTTCCCCGCCGACGCATACCCGGCCAGAAAGCTGCCAATTCCGATCCCCAAACTCAGCGCGGCCAGCAGGTAGCTGCTATGCACATCGTCCACTCGCAGGGTGTCGGTCGCATAAAGCACAATATTCAGCAGCAGCAGGGAGCCCAGAAACCAAAAGAACGTATTCGCCCACACTGCCGTCTTCAGCACGGCATCTTTCTGAATTTTTTGCAGGTCGCTGAAGAATTGCCTGGGCACGTTCCAGTCAAATCGACGCTTAGGGTCCGCTGCGGGAACCCGCGTGATGAAAACGCTCGCCAAGAGCCCAATCGCGGTAAGCGAAAGAAAAATTAGCCCCGACCATACCTGCCGCCCTCTAAACTCCGTCGCCAGAAATCCGCCAGCCAACGCCGCAATAATCGCGGCAACCAGCGTCGTCAATTCGATGATCCCGTTCCCCCAACTGAGCTTGTTTTCCGGCAGTAGCTCCGGCAACAGCCCATATTTGGTGGGACCAAAAATAGCTCCCTGCGTACATGCCAAAAACAGCGCTCCCGCCGCGAAGTCCAGCCGGTTAAACGCGAAACCAAAGGTTGCTATTCCCATCACCAGCAACTCAAACAGTTTGGTCCAGAGCGTCACGCTGCGTTTGCTGAAACGATCCGCAAAATAGCCGCCGGGAATCGAAAAAATCAGAAAGGGAATTGCAAAAAGCAGCGGCACCACCAGCACGAACCACAAATCGCGCCGCTCCTTTGAAAGCGCGGCGTCGAGTACCAGAAAACTCACCAGCCACTTCAGCGCATTGTCGCTAAACGCACCCTGAAACTGCACTACGATGAGCGCCCAGAATCCTCCCATTGAGCCAGTTTCACTAACAGGGGCAGACGCATTGGAAGACTCAGAGATAGAACGCGACATGAATGTGCGGAGTTTAGCGGCGCTCAGTCGCTCTGACAAGCGTTGACTAAGCATGCGCTGGGTGTCTTCGGGGGGCGATTTCGGCGAGGATGCCGGGAAGTTCCGGGGTAAGAGCAGTGGCGTGTGGGTGGGGCGGCGGGGACGGTTGGTGGTGGCACTGGTTTGGACGGCGTTGGTGGTGATAGCGGGCTGAGAGTTCATGGCTGGCTCTTTTTTTGAGAATTTTAGGAACTGGGGACCCCCCCACCCCCTCTAAAGAGCAAAAGAGTGCGCAACCCATTGAAAACATTGAGGCGCTTTTTTGGGAAGTGCAAAAGAGCGACAGGAGAGTGCACGTATTGGGCGAGGAAAAATCTATGGAATTCGAGTGGGAATATGGGTTGGAGGAACAAGTGTCGACGTTCACGCGGCATGATATCATAACAAATATATCATGTCAATAGATAACGCAGTGGTACTAGTTTCGAATAGATTCGTGGTACTACGCAGAGCAGGCCAGTTGCCGGCGTGCCTAGATTCGCGTTAGTCAGACACCATTCAACGAAGCAAGAGCGCACCGGATTGTTCTCGATACCTATTTGGCCACTTACCTCCTTGAAAGTCGGCAGTCATCATCCTTTGAAAGCAAAGCTGCAAGATGAAACCCGCGGCCAGAAGAAGTCGGGTAGTGTCCTAATTTGTTGTTTCAATCCTCGGGGCGAAAAGCGTTGCTCTCTATCGCTCGTTCTATTGACAAGGTGGGACAACCACAGAACAATGAACCCAAGACTGGGAGAGGAGTTTTGGTCGATGGCAAAGTGCCCTGCTTGCGATCACGACGTTCGCACCCCATTTTTCCTTAATCTGGACGGCTGGTCGCATCTCGTCTGTAGTCAATGTAAGGCAAGACTGGAAATGAAACCGCCGCGCTATGTGGTATTAGGCCCCCTCATGGCACCCCTGGCTGTGCTCGCCCGGCGGGATCCCGTCTTCGAGGTCCTAGCGTTCGTATTTATGTTCGTAACTATCTTTCTTCTTCTGCTGGAAAGCCTTCGTCCTAAAGTGCAACTTCGGAAAAGGCCCCTACCAAAGCCTGCCATACGACTAAACATTAACGGTCCCGCAAATTAGGACACTACCAGAAGTCCGCTCAACTTGAGCTAAACACTGCGGACATGCTATTTTCATTTGACCACCCCGGAGTGGCGGAACTGGCAGACGCGCTGGACTCAAAATCCAGTGGCCGCAAGGCCGTGTGGGTTCGACCCCCTCCTCCGGGACCAATTTTTCGTAGTGCTGCCGATCGATGCAAATAATCCCAAGGCTCACCAAGCTCCGGAGCGTCGTCTCGCGACACTACCCCGAATGCATCCTCGCAGCCGCGCCGTATCATCAAACTATTCAGGCGCATACGCGCCTTTTCACAATTTACGAAATAGCGTAAATTACCGGGACGATCTTCTGGAGGCTCGCAATGCGAGAGTTGAGACGTTTCTTCACCGTGGCGGCGATATGCCTTCTGCTGGCCGGATTCGCCGCCGCCGATACGTTGGAAATGAAAGATGGCCGCATCCTGCAAGGCCGCTTTCTGGGCGGCACGCAAGCCCTGATGCGCTTTGAAGTGAATGGCGAGGTCAAGACTTTCAGCGTTACGGAGATTGTCGCCCTTACTTTCACCAACAGCTACAGCAACGACCGCGGCGGAGATAGCCGGCAGCAGAATCCTCCGCAAGATCAAGCGCCGTCGCCGCAACCTCCTCCGCAGCCCGCCGTCGCAGCCGATGGCACTGTGACCATCCCTGCAGGGCAGACCCTGCTCGTTCGCATGATTGATGGCGTGGACTCCGCAAATAATCACGTGGGAGATATTTTCCACGCCAGCCTAGAGACCGACCTCATGGTGGGAGACACGGTGGTCGCCAGAAAGGGCGCCGATGTCTACGGCAGGCTCGCTGACGCCCAGGAAGCCGGGCACCTCTCCGGCAGTGCGGAGCTCCAACTGGAACTGACCCGTATTCTCATTGATGGCCGAGAATACCCGGTGGTCAGCAGCGACTACAACGTAAAAGGGAAGGGCCGCGGCTCGGATACCGCTAAGAAAGTCGGCGGCGGAGCGGTAGCGGGCGCGATCATCGGAGCCATCGCTGGTGGCGGCAAAGGTGCCGCGATCGGCGCGGGAGCCGGCTCCGCAGCGGGAGCAGGCGTCCAGGTCTTAACCCGGGGCCATCAGGTAAAGGTGCCCAGCGAAACCGTCCTAGAGTTCCGGTTGCAGCAACCGGTAAACGTTGCGCCTACTCAGCGCTGAGCGTTGTGCAGCGGTTGGGCTCGGCATTCGGGTGATGCCTCTCCGGGTAGCTCCGTTATCTACTTGGCATCATGCGCCCCAAAATAGGTCTTGAATGTCTTACTGTTAGTGACTAAGCTACCCCGGCGATTGGGGGATACTGTGCCAAAAGAAAAACCACGGGTAAACATCGGAGAAGTTATCAGAACCTACCGCGGACAACGCGGACTTTCACAAGGCGACATCGAACGGCGCACGGGCCTGCTGCGCTGCTATCTTTCGCGCGTCGAGAATGGCCACACCGTGCCGTCGCTGGAAACGCTGGCCAAAATCGCCGAAGCCATGGATATCTCGCTAGCCGACTTTTTCCCCGGCACCGAGACTCCGCGCGACCGCGAAACGCAAAAAATGCTCGGCGAACTTTCGCAAGACGAGATTCGTTTCCTGGCGGAAATTAAAAGGTTCAGCACCACGCTTTCAGAAGGCGACAAGCGTCTGGTGCTAGCCATGGTGCGCAAGATGGCCAGCCTGTTGCCGCCGCCCCAGGCCAAGAAGCCCATCGCGCGCCGTTTGACGGTTTAGCGCATCCTGAACTTCTAAATTAGCTTTGCCCGCGGATCAGCCGAATCGGATCCGGCATTCCCGCATCGGCGCGTGCCGGAACGCCGTTGGCATCTTCAGCCGCACCTTGCAAGGAGTCGCCTTCGCCCGGCGCCAAGAACAAATTGGACATCACCTCGTGCTGCTTGGTGTACAGCTCAAAATAACGCCCGCCTGCCGCGTAAAGCGATTGATGTGTTCCGCGCTCGATAATCCGGCCAGCCTCGACAACCAAGATTTGGTCGGCGCGGCGAATCGTCGACAGGCGATGGGCAATCACAAACGTTGTTCGGCCGCGCATCAGGTACCGCAAACCTTCTTGAATCAGGGCTTCAGACTCGGAATCCAGACTCGAAGTCGCTTCATCCAGAATTAGAATTCGCGGATCAGCCAAAATTGCCCGCGCAATCGACACTCGTTGTTTTTGCCCGCCGGAAAGCTTTACGCCACGCTCGCCTACCACGGTGTCGTATCGTTGCTCAAACGACTCGGCGAACTCATCTACTCGCGCGATATGGCACGCCGACAAAACCTCCTGCTCCGTTGCCTGCGGCCGCGCAAACGCCACGTTCTCGCGAATTGTGCCATCAAAAAGAAAAGTTTCTTGCAGCACCAGCCCCAGCTGCGTGCGGTAAGAGCTGAGCTTCACGGTAGCCAGATCAATTCCATCAACCAGCACCCGACCGCTGGCCGGGGCATAGAACGACGCGATCAATCCAATGATTGTGGACTTCCCAGCGCCGGATGGACCAACCAGCGCCGTAACCGTTCCCGGCTCGGACTGAAAACTTATATCGTGCAGAACTTCCTTGCGGGTGTCGTAAGCAAAGTTCACATCTTCCATAACGATTTGGCCGCTGATTCGATCCAGCACGATCGTTCGTCCGGGTTCTTCATCTTCCATTTTTTCGTTCAGGATTTCGCGTGTTCGTTCCAGCCCGGTAATCGCTTCCGTAATCTGCGTGCCAATCGCCACAATCTGGAAAACCGGCGCCACGAGCAAGCCGAGGAAAATATTGAACGCGAAAAAAGATCCCAGTGTCATCGTTCCAGACAATATCCGGTGTCCGCCCAGCTCCATAATGAGTGCGCTCACTACTCCCATCAAGCCCGCTCCGGAAAGGCTCATGAAAGATGTTGCCGTCAGCGTCTTCAAAATATTGTCCAGTAAACGGTGCACGCCCTCGGAGAATACCGACTCCTCGCGTCCCTCCGCGTGATAACCCTTCACGACCCGCACTCCGCTGAGCGATTCGGTCAACCGCCCGGTAACTTCCGCCGTTATCTTCGGTCTAGCGCGGAAAATTGGCCGGATCGTGGTAAATGCCTTATTAATCCCAAATGCGAAAACCGCCAAAATACTAAAGGCCACCGCGGTCATCAGCACGCTAGTGTGGATCAAATAAATCAGTGCAATCCCCGCGGTCATCAGCCCGCCAACAAATTCCACCAGGCCGGTGCCGACCAGATTTCGCACGCCTTCCACGTCGCTCATGATGCGAGAAACCAGCACGCCCGTTTTGTTTGCATCGTAAAAAGAGATAGGCAATCGCCCGATGTGCGCCTGCACTTTGCGCCGCAACTCGGTAATCATCTTCTGTGCCGACTTCGAGAGCAGTTGCGTCAGCGTGAAAGAAGTCAGCCCCTGCAGAATTGTTGCGCCCAGTACTGCGAACACAATGGGAGTCAGCAAATGCAGTTGCTGCTTGCCGATTACGTTGTCCACAAAATATTTTGTAGAAGCGGGCAGGACCAATCCGGAAACTCGGCTGATCGCGATCAAAACAAACCCGAGCGCTAGCAATCCCCGGCGCGGTTTCATCAGCGCCCACACTTCTGGCAGAGCCTTCCAGGCTTTTTTGCGCTTCTCGCTCTTACTCTGTTTTAGATTGTCGTTTTCAGCGGCCATTCGTCCCTATTTGTAATCCACTCGTCGTCTGTTCCGGGTTTAGATGCGGAGGCTTGCCTAGAAACTACACCAAATGCCGTCGCCACGCATTTTCGAAGGAATTCTACAACTTGGTAGGGCTCATCCCGCGCCGCCCTATTCACGCCATTGTGCCAATGACAGCTTCCGTCAGTCGCCTACCGCGCTGCCAGGAGGTACCCGCACTGCGGACGGTCGATCCAGATTCAACACGCTCGAAACAAACTCGCTGACCGTAATTCCCAAATGTCCCCACAGCCTCTGTTTCAAACTGGTGTAATCCTGCGAACCGCTGAAAAGGTCGCCGACCAATTGCCGGAAGACTGGACTTCGGCCCAGCAGTTGCACCATCCGCGTAGTAATCGCCGTGCCTAAAAACGATCCCCGGTAAAAACGGCGCACGATGCGCGACGCAAATTCCAATTCCGCCGAAAACGCTGCGCGCACCCGTGCTGGATATTTCTCCGGACATCCTTCTGCCAGCGATTTGCCCAGCAGTTCGCCCGAACGCATTGCGTAAAATAATCCTTCGCCGGTAAGCGGGTCCACCCACGCCGCAGCATCGCCGATCAGCGCCCAATTCTTTCCCACTACTGCGCGTTCGGAAAAGGTTCGTTCTTGCGGCGAAGGCAGTACGTGGCTATAAAATCGCGCGCCCTCGGTCGAAATTTTTTGCTTATCCACAAAAGTACGCAAATGCGTCTTTAACTCGGCGCTGGTGTGCGAAGACATGCTCCCGCAAATTCCCACCGAAAGATGATTGGATCGCGGAAACGACCAGATGTAACCCTCGAAGTGCGGCAAAAACTTTATGGTGATGGCGTCGGCGTTCTGGTCGATAAAATATCCCTGCGTCATTTCCAGTTCATCGCGTTCGAGCGCCCGCGTCTCTGGCAGCAATTGATTTCGGGCTCCCGCTGCCAGCACCAGAAAGTCTGCCGTGTGCCATTCGCCATCCACGCAATAACGCGGCTTGGCGCCCAAAGTGTCCGCGCTCATCACATGGGAGCGATGCACCTGACAGCCCGCTTCTTCGGCGCGGCTCAACAACATTCCGTTCAGAATCGTCCGCGAATAGATCACTACCGGGTGACTAAGCTCCAGCGTGGCATGCTGATCTTCGCTGCTGATCAGCTCAACGGACCGCACCAACTTTCTCGGATAAGGATTGTCCAGCAGAAAAGGGAAGCACTCGATTGCTTTGTGGGTCAAGCCGCCGCCGCACGGCTTTTCCCAAGCCAGGCGCTCGTCAAAAATCGCTACTTCGTTGCCGGCGCGAGCCAACTGCTCGCCGCACATTGCCCCAGACGGCCCGCCGCCGACGATCGCAATTTTTGCCATATCTATAGACCTGCCGTCCGCGCCAAAGTCCAGTTCCGTAGTGAGGAAACCCGTGCTGGAGCAGGTGGTTCCGAACCGGATGATTCACTTGATTGGGAAAATCACCAAGCAAAATCCTGCGAGAAGTATAGCACCGAAGACTGCCGCAGCCAGAGCAGACCCGGTGCCCTTTCGAACAACGTCCATGCCCGCCCGCTGCAATGCGCTGACGACAACAAAATACAACGCGAGAAGCACCAATAGGATTGCCCCGCTGTGGAGCAGAAAAATCGCTCCCACCAAAACCACGCCAGCCACCAGCCTCAGCAGCAAAGCGAATAGGACGCGCCTCCAGCCGGACCTTGCTGCGTAAGAGCCTAAGAGCAGTTCCTCTGCCAGGTGGTAGGGAAAAACGGCGCACGCCATTACTGGAAATCGAGCCCATCGCGCGCCGTTGAGCCACGCTTCGGTGATGGTCAAGTCCAGCCAGCCCGTTACCAAAAGAAACAGTACGACCGCTCCGAACGCAGTCGCTAAAAGCAAAGCAAATTTTCCAATCCGCAGTTTGCTCGCGGTTTTGTAATGAACTAGCAGCAACCCAATACCGGCAATCAACAAAAAGCTCGCGAAGTAGGTTCCTTCGAAAATCCCTAAGAAACGCAGCGGATCGCCCACACGTAACAACAACACGCCTGCAACAGAAACCGCAAGTACTTCCATACAACCTCGTAGCACGCTCGGTGCAGCAGTATCTGCGGTGTGAGTGCTTTTGCGGGCTGCGACGGCGGAATTCTCAATTTCCGCGCCTGTTGGCGGCTCGACAATTTCTCGCAAAAACGGCCCCGCGAGGATCAAGAGTCCAGCCAGTCCCAAGAGCCCTCCCAGCAACGGCCAGCCGGAAGGTACGCCGCCGCTCGCGTCCAAATGCAGCACGCTCCGCGCCCACTCCTCGGAAGCCCTCGCTACGCGAGAATCAAAAAGTAAGCTGACGTGCGTAGCGTGCGGCACCAACAAATATTGATCGCCATCCGCAGGATGCGCCGCAACCAAATCACGCGCTGAATCACGCATGAACGAAGGTTCGCCGGATGCACTGATCACCAATGTGTTTGAGACAATTGCTGGCGCACCTTGATACAACAGCATGGCCGCCCGTATTCCGTGTGCCGCCGCCATCGGTGCTGGTGAAATTGTAACCACCCCCGCCACCGGATTCCTTGCCGCCAAACGCGCCGCAATCGCGCCACCCATCGAGTGCCCGGCCAGAATTGTCCTTGCCGGGTCGATCGCCCGCCGCGCTACCAATTGCCGAAAAAAAGATTCCGCGCAGCTTTCCGCTCGCTCAAACGAAAACGGACCCTCCGTCCGTCCATGCCCGGGCAAGTCCGGTACGAACACTCGCAAATTCTGTTCGGCAAATCCGCGCGCAATGTAAGACATGACTTTCTTGTTTGCCGCCAGCCCGTGAAACAGCACAACCGATCCTTGCGTCGCATCGTTTCCCTTATCAAGCACATCCGCGACCATGCGGCATCCGCCCGCATCAATCAGCACCGCCGTTTCGCGATATGCGCCCACGCGCGCCAAAAAAAATCCAATCACGCACAACGAAACGCCCACCACGCCGCGAATCAGTTTCCGTCGTTTCATCGCCAGTCGCCCGCTCTCCAGCACCGCACCCAAGTCGCATGGTAAACTTGCTTTCTCGGCAGCGCTAACAACGCTTTACCCGCGCATGCATGGAGTTCCTTTGGATTCATCGATTCTCACTCTCGAGCAAGCGATTCTGCGGTTTGGCCGCGGGAAACGCAACGGCCGCCGAATCGTCTTCACCAACGGCTGCTTCGACCTCCTGCACCCCGGCCATATCGACACGCTTGAAAAAGCCCGCGCTCTCGGTGACGCGCTGATCGTCGGCCTTAATAGCGATTCCGGTGTTCGCCAACTTAAAGGCCCGGACCGCCCCATTCTCCCGGAGCAAGAACGCGCCGAAATTTTAGCCGCCCTCGAATGCGTCGACGCCGTAATCATTTTCGCCGAGCCAACCCCGCGCGAAGTCATTGCCCAACTCCTACCCGATGTCCTCGTCAAAGGTGGCGACTGGCCTGGCGACAAGATTGTTGGCCGCGAAGAAGTCGAGCAAGCTGGCGGACGCGTAGTCTCCGTGCCCGTTCTTCCCGGGTACTCCACCTCAAACATCCTCGAAAAAATCCGCGGAGGACCAGTCGCTCCTCCCGCCGAATCCTGACGAATGATCCTTCCCGCAGTCCGCGAACGCCTGGAAAATATCCTCCGCCATCCGGCACTTTCCGGAGCGCTAGCTGCCCTGCGCGCTGGCGGCCAGTTCGTCTCGCTCTCCGGTCTTCACGACGTTGCCAAAGCACTCATCGCCGCCTACGTCGCTCATGAACTCCGCCGCCCTGCCTTTTACGTCGCGGACTCCAATCGTCGCGCCGAAGCTCTCGCCGAAACTGTCCGCTTTTTCTCCAGCATTTTTCCCAGCTCCATCGGTGGAGTTGCCACGCTCCCCGCCTTTGACACTCTCCCGTGGCAATCGCAAAGCCCGCATGCCGACATTCTGGAGCGCCGCGCCGCCACTCTCTTCCGCCTGACTGACGGGCAAATTTCCCTCGTCATCGCCCCAATCGCAGCCGCTCTCTGGCGCTATCAAGACCCCTACGTCTATCTGTCGCTAGCCCGCACTCTCGCCCGCGATGTGGATATCCCGCTCGAAGAATTGATCACTCATCTCGGATCCGTTGGCTACACCCGTACAGAAATGGTTGAGCTACCCGGCCAATTTGCGGTTCGCGGCGGCATCGTTGACGTTTTCTCTCCCGAGTCACCCACTCCCGTCCGCATTGAGCTCCTCGGCGATACCGTCGAATCCGTCCGCGAATTTGATCCGCGCACTCAACGGTCCATCGCCCCAGTCCAACGCACTACTCTTCTGCCGCTCACCGAATGGGCCGTGCCCGCGCAAAATCCCAATGCTGACCCGGAAGCCTTTTCCACCACTCCATCATTCTTTGGTCCCGCCGCCGAACCTGGCCAAAGCTCCCTCTTCGAACTCGCCGAAAGCTCCCTCAAGCCCATCGTATTCCTCGACGAGCCGCAGACTCTCCGCGAACAAACCACTAAATATCTGGCCGCCGCTACGGAAAATTACGAACGCTATGGCCAAGCCAACGCTCCCACCGCCGAACATTTCTTTTGGACCGAAGAACTTTTCGTCGCCGCACTCGCAAAAAACTCTCAGATCCATCTCGAGCAACTAGCGCTCAACTCCGGGGTCACTCCGCAGTTCACTCTTTCTTCTCGCCCCAGCCCGCGATTCCACGGCGATGTCCTCGCCTGCATGACCGAGGTAAAGTCCCAACTCTCGGGCGGCGGCAAAGTCTTCCTCACCGCGGCCAGCACCGGCGAACTCGAACGTCTTGCCGACATCTGCCGCGAATACGAAATCCCCTACGTCCTTGGCGAATCTGAAGATGCTGCCGCCGGATTCACCGCCGAAGGCGCCCACGAATCCGCAGCCCTCCTCCTCATTCGCGCCCCGTTCGCCGAAGGCGCGGCATTTCCCGACGCGAAGGTAACTATCTTCGGCAACTGCGATCTCTTCGAAGTCGCTCCGTCCGTCGAACGCCCCGGGCGAAAAATTCGCACTTCCGGCTTCTTCAGCGATTTTGCCGAACTCAAACCCGGCGACTTCGTCGTCCACATCGACCACGGCATCGGCCAGTTCGAGGGCCTCCGCCAAATCGAATCCGATGGTCATCGCGGCGAATTCATGCTACTGCGTTATGCCGACGACGCCCGCCTCTACGTCCCGCTCGAACGCATGGATCTCGTCCAAAGTTATCGCGTCGTCGAAGGCATGCATCCGCCGCTGGACAAACTCGGCGGCACCGGCTGGAACACTCGCAAAACTCGCGTCCGCAAATCTCTTGAAGACATGGCCGAGCAACTTCTCCAGCTTTATGCCGCCCGCAAGACCGCCGTGGGCTTCGCCTTTTCCGCCGACGGCAACTTCCAGCACGAATTCGAGGACGCCTTCGAGTTCGAGGAAACCGCCGACCAAAACGCCGCAATCGCCGATATCAAGAAAGACATGGAAAGCGCCACTCCGATGGATCGCCTCCTCTGCGGCGATGTCGGTTACGGCAAAACCGAAGTCGCCATGCGCGCCGCCTTCAAGACCGTCACCGACAACAAACAAGTAGCCGTCCTCTCGCCCACCACCGTCCTCGCCTTCCAGCATTTCGAAACTTTCAAACGCCGCTTCGCCGCCTTTCCCGCGCGCATTGAAATGCTCAGCCGCTTCCGTACCGCCGCTCAGCAAAAATTAATCCTCGCCGACCTCGAAGCCGGCAAAGTCGATGTCGTCATCGGTACCCACCGCCTCCTTTCCAAAGACGTAAAGTTCCACGACCTCGGCCTCCTCGTCGTCGACGAAGAACAACGTTTCGGCGTCGCGCACAAAGAGCGCCTGAAAGAAATTCGCAAAAATGTCGACGCACTCGCCCTCTCCGCCACTCCCATCCCCCGTACTTTGCACATGTCGCTAGTCGGCCTGCGCGACATGTCGCTGATCGAAACTCCTCCGCGCGATCGCCTCGCCATCCAAACCGTCGTCGCCGGATTCCAGGAAGACCTCGTCCGCCGCGCCATCGAAACAGAAATGGCTCGCGACGGCCAGGTCTATTTCATTCACAATCGCGTTGAGTCCATCTATTCGCTCGCCACTCTCGTCACCAAACTCGTTCCCAAAGCCCGCGTCGTAGTAGGCCACGGCCAAATGGGCGAAAAAGAACTCGAAAGCGTAATGCTCAAATTTATCCGCGATGAAGCCGACGTCTTGGTCGCTACCACCATCGTCGAAAATGGCCTGGATATCCCCCGTGCCAACACCATCCTCATCAATCGCGCCGACCGCCTCGGCCTCGCCGAGCTCTATCAACTCCGCGGCCGCGTAGGCCGTTCCAGCCAGCGCGCCTACGCCTATCTGCTCGTCCCGCCGGAAGGCTCACTTTCGGACATCGCCCGCAAGCGCCTCTCTGCCATGAAAGAGTTCAGCGAACTCGGCGCCGGCTTCCGTATCGCCGCTCTCGACCTCGAACTCCGCGGCGCCGGCAACATGCTCGGCCGCCAGCAGCACGGCCACATCGAAGCCATCGGTTTCGACATGTATTGCCAGATGCTCGAACGCGCCGTCTCCAAGCTCAAAGGCGAAGAGTCCGCACCCGAACTCCGCACCACTCTCAGCCTCGGCCTGGATGTCCGCATCCCGCAAACCTATATCCCCAGCGAAAATCTCCGCCTGCGCACCTACAAACGCATCTCCTCCGTCGCCACCGACGAAGAAAAAGCCGATGTTCGCAAAGAGCTGGAAGACCGCTTCGGCACCCCGCCCACCTCCGTGGATAACCTTTTGGAGTACGCCGTCCTCAAATCCATGTGTGAGCGTCTGCGCATTTCGTCGGTGGAACGCCAGGGCAGCCGCATAGCCATTCGCTTTCATCCGGAGACGCCAATCGATCCCGCAACCCTGGTCTCGGTCGTCCGCTCGCGAAAGGGAATTAAGCTCGACCCCAGCGGCGTTCTGTGGATGGAAATGACTCGCGGCGAGGCCGCCCCCGTCGCCTTGAGAAACGTATTGCTCAGCCTTCAAGGGCGGAGCTAAACTCTAAACATATGAGGACAGTAATGAAAAACCTATTCATCATCGCGGCCTCCACCATGCTGTTCGGCATGTTGACCCTTTCCGCGATGCCGCTCTCGGCCCAGGAAAAGCCCGTCCCTCCTCCGAAGCCTAAGCTCGAGCAGCCAGACACCGCTCCAGACACCCCCGCTGTCACTAAGCCGGCCGCCAAGCCCGCTCCCAAAGTCGTCGAAGGCGGCAACGTAAAGGTCGTCGAAGAAATCGTCGCCCGCGTGAACAACGAAATCATCACTCAATCCGAACTCGAAAAGGCTCGCGCGTCCGCGGAAGACGATGCCAAGCAGGAATGCCAGGGCAAGTGCACTCCCGACCAGTTGGCTGCCGACGTCGAAGACCGCCGCAAAAACGCTCTCCGCGATCTAATCGACCAATCTCTCCTCGTGCAGCGCGGGAAAGATATGGCCGTTAGCGTCGAGCCGGAAGTCATCAAAAAGCTCGACCAGATCCGCATCCAGAATAATCTCGCCAGCATGGAAGATCTGGAGAAGGCCGTCTCTGGCCAGGGCGTGAACTGGGAAGACTTCAAGAACAACATTCGCAACGGCATCCTGACCCAACGCGTCATCGGCTCGGAAGTCGGCTCTCACATCAATATCGGCAAAGATGAAATCGCCAAATATTACGAAGAGCACAAACAAGATTTCGTTCGTCCAGAGCAAATTGGCCTTCGCGAAATCAAAGTCAGCACCGGAGGGAAGAAAGAAGAAGAACTTCCCGAACTCAAGAAGAAAGCGGAAACCGCTCTCAAGCGCGTACAAGACGGCGAAGACTTTGCCGAAATCGCCAAGCGCTTTTCCGACGGCAGTACCGCCAAGCAAGGCGGCTTCCTCGGCGTCTACAAACGCGGCGAACTTTCCAAGGAGCTTGAAGACGTCGTCTTCAAGATGAAAAAGAACGAACTCACGGCCGTCATGGACACTAAAGAAGGCTATCTCGTCCTGCAGGTCATGGAGCACTACGACGAAGGCTTGCAGCCCCTCACCAAGGTCGAGCCGGAAATCACCGATCGTCTCTACACCAAGAAAATGGAGCCTGCTCTCCGCGAATACCTGAAAACGCTCCGCGAACAGAGCTACGTAGTCGTCAAGCCCGGCTTTCAGGACATCGCCGGTGGCGGCAACTCGGAAATTCAGGAAGTCAACGCCGTAGCCGAAGCCAACAAAGCCAAAAAAGCGCGTAAGAAATATCTGCTCTTCGGTAAGAAACCGGCTTCCAACGGATGACAAAAACTCCGTTCGTCAGCGATCTGCTCTCGGAACAAAGCATCACCACGTTTTTCCTGGTCGTTGAAAAAGAAGTCCGCAACACTCGCGAAGGCCGCGCCTATCTCCGTCTCGAACTTGGCGACCGCAGCGGCACCATCGAAGCCCGCATGTGGGAGCAGTTCGAAACCATCGCCAAAGACGTCAATCGCGACGACTTTGTAAAAGTACAAGGCCGCGTCGAAATCTACCGCAACAAGCCGCAGCTCGCCCTGCAACAACTCCGCGTTGCCAAGCCCGACGAAATCGATCTTGCCGACTACCTGCCCCACACCAAAGCCGACGTCGAGCAAATGTACGCGCAGCTTCTCGCCTACGCCGACTCTATCGGCAATCCCTGGCTGAAAAAACTCGTCAACTCCATCATCACCGATCAAGAAACCGCTCGCTGCTACAAGCGCGCTCCCGCCGCCAAAGTCATGCACCACGCCTATCTTGGTGGCCTGCTCGAACACGTTATCGGCCTCTGCGGCATGGCCAAAGTTGTCGCCGGTCACTATCCTGAACTCAATCTCGATCTCCTGCTGACTGCCGCCATCCTTCACGATGTCGGCAAACTCGAAGAACTTTGCTACGAGCGCGCCATCGGTTACACCACTCCCGGTCAGTTGCTTGGCCACATCGTCATGGAACTGGAAACCGTAACTCGCGCCATGGACCGGATTCCCGATTTTCCTGTTCCGCTAAAAACTGTCGTTCAGCACCTGCTCATCAGTCACCACGGCCAATACGAGTTCGGCTCGCCCAAACTTCCCATGATCCGCGAAGCCATGGTCTTTCACTATCTCGACGATATGGATTCCAAGCTAGCCGCCGTTCGCGTAGCCCTCGCCAGCGGCGCAGGCGATCCCGAATGGTCCGCCTATAGCAGCGCTCTCGGCCGCAAATTCTTAAAACTAGAAGAATTCCTTAAGCCCACCAAGCCCGCGTAGCGTAAAGCACCCGGCTCGGGAGTCCCTGATTGACCCGCACCTGTCCGCAAATCTTCGACACCTGCGGTACACTAATTACCAGAAACTACATCCATGCTGCCTGCCGCCTACAAAATTCGTGACCTCGCCATTCGCCCCGCAACCGTCCTCGCCCCCATGGCCGGTCTCACCGACACCCTTTTCCGCCGTGTAATCCGCGGTCTCGGCGGCTGTGGCCTGCTGATGACCGAATTCACCAGCTCTGAAGGCATCACTCGCAGCGCCGCCAAAACTCTTCGCTATCTTTATTTCCAGGAAGATGAGCACCCCATTGCCGGCCAGCTTTTCGGCGCCAATCCCAAAGTTATGGCCGACGCCGCGAAAATGGTCGAGGACCTTGGCTACGACGCCGTCGACATCAATCTCGGCTGCCCCGCAAAAAAAGTCGTCAAATGCGGCGGCTCCGGCTTGCTGCGGGATCTTCCGCTGCTCGAAGAAATTTTTCGTTCCGTTCGCGCCGCCGTCCGTATTCCGCTCACTGTCAAGGTGCGCGCCGGTTGGGACCAAAACTCCATCGTTGCGGTCGACGTCGCCAAACTCGCCCAGGACTGCGGCCTCGAAGCTATCGCCGTCCACCCGCGCACCCGCGAACAAGGATATTCCGGTCGCGCTGATTGGGATCTAATCGCTGCCGTTAAGCAATCCGTCTCCATCGCCATCATCGGCAATGGCGACGTCAATTCTCCGGAAGACGCCGAACGCATGTTCCAGCACACCAACTGTGACGCCGTCATGATCGGCCGCGCCGCCGCCACCAATCCCTGGATTTTTCGGCAAATGCTCCAATACTCCGCCGAAGGCCGCTACGACTCGCCCTCCGACGCCGACCGCCACCGGTTACTTTCTGGCTACTACCAGGAAATTACTGCTGCGAATCTGCCCGATGGTGTTGGCAAAATGAAGCAGTTCGCATGTTGGTTTACTCATAGCGTGGGGAACGGCAGCGAACTTCGTCGAAATGTGCACGCGGCGCGAACCCCTAGTGAAGTGCTCGAAACTGTCGAACGCTTTTTCGAACACCGGGCCGCGATGCAACAGGAGGACCCAGCCCATGGTCCCAAGCACTCTTGTCGTGTCGAAGCAGCGCTCGGAACGTAGAATCGCTGTCCGCCTTCCTCTCAAAGTTCGTGGACGCGACAATCGCGGGATTACCTTCGAGGAAGAAACTTCCAGCGAAAATTTATGCAGAAACGGAGCGGCTTTCGTCTCCCGCTTCGACGTTGCCATTGGCTCTGACTTGGAAATTTATATTCCGTTTTCCCATCACGCGTCGCGCCGCGCGGAAAACGACTTCGCTACCAGCGGAAAAGTTGTCCACGTCGCCGCAGCTGACTCGCCCGGCGAGCATCTTATCGGCGTCCAGTTCACCGGACCCCGCTTCCAGCGGATGTTTCGCTCCGAATCCGCCGCCTAGCTTGCTAAGTGCTCTCCGCGGCATCCGCGTTCTTGCGAGCATCAACCATCTCGTCATACGCCGCTCGCCGCGTCAGCCCGCGTTCCTTCGCCGCCAGTTTCAACGCTTCCTTGCGATCCAGCTTCGCCTGCCGGATCAATTCTTCCACTCGCTCAGACAAACTCTGGGTCGAATCTCCTTGGGCGCGCGTTTCGCTCGCATCCAGCGGCCCAATCAGCAGCGTAATTTCTCCGCGCGCGGGACGCTCTTTCAGCGACGCATCCAATTCCGAAAGCTTTCCCCGGCGAAACTCTTCATGCAGTTTTGTCACCTCGCGCGCCAAACACGCCGGACGATCCCCCAATATCTCCTGCGCATCCGCAATACATTCGTCGATCCGGTGCGGCGCTTCATAAAGAATAATTGTCCGGTCTTCGATCCGCAGACGCTCTAAAGCCCGTCGCCGCTCTCCGCTGCGATTCGGCAAAAATCCCACAAATAAAAATTCCTCGTTGGGCAATCCAGACCCCGCCAGAGCGGCCAAGAGCGCCGAAGGCCCCGGAATCGGCACCACCGGAATCCGATGCCGCAAACACAAACTCACCAATCGATGTCCCGGATCGGAAATCAGCGGCATCCCCGCATCGCTGACCAGCGCAATCTTCGCGCCGCCTTCCAGCGCAATCAGCAATTCCGGCGCTCGCGTCATCTCGTTGTGCTCGTGATAGCTCACTAGCGATTTCTCGATTTTGTAGTGGCTCAAAAGCTTTTGTGTGTGCCGCGTATCCTCGCAAGCAATCACGCTCACTTCCTGCAAAATCCGCAGCGCTCGCAGCGTAATGTCCTCAAGATTCCCAATCGGCGTCCCCACCAAATAGAGACACCCTTGCGCATCCGTCTCCGAAATTCCCACCGCTTCCGTTTTTTCCACGAACGGCGCCGCCTGCTTCTCGCGCCTCGAACGTTTAGCACTCACAAGCAGAGTCTAGCACGCGCCCCACCGCAGTCCCGGTACGCTCTCATCGGCATTCGCGTCACTCGCGCTAGCAGCGGCAGGGCAGGGAACCCGCCGCACCCGCGTGATATACTCCACGGTTCAACCATCAGCAAGGAGCGTTCAGTGCCTCTGTACGAGTACAAATGCCTCAAGTGCGGCCGCCGCACAGAAAAAATCGAAACCGTCTCCGGCCCGCACCTGAAAAAGTGCCCCCATTGCGGCGGCAAAGTCGAGCAGATGATCTCCGCCCCGGCTATCCAGTTCAAAGGTTCCGGTTGGTACGTTACCGACTACGCCGGAAAATCCAAAGTAGGTTCCGCATCCAGCGACGACCGCTCCTCAGACGAAAAGAGCTCCGCTGACGAAAAGAAATCCTCCGACAAAAAACACGGCGATTCCGCCGACTCCAAAGATTCCTCTAAAAATTCCGCAAAGGGTTCCGCCAGCGAATCAAAGGACTCCAAACCGTCTTCATCCACCGACTCGTCAAAAGAAAAGAAATCCGAAAAATCCAAAAAGAACTAATCCGTAGTTAAAGAATTGGTCTGGCAACATGTCATCCTGAGGGCTGCGTGGTTCGCAGCTCGAAGGATCTCAACGTACGAATCAACCGCCCAAATTAACGCGAAGGCGCCCGCAGTCTCCCACGCACTCGTCGCGTCCCCTACAACTTCAACCCCTTCAAATACTCCCGAAATCCCGCCCCTAACTCCGCATTCTGCAAAGCAATCTCCACCGTAGCCTTCAAAAATCCCAACTTATCCCCGGCATCATAAGAAATCCCCTCATAAACGTAGGCCCAAAGCCCCTCCGCCGCAGTCAGCGCCCGCATTCCATCCGTCAACTGAATCTCCCCACCCGCTCCCGGCTTCGTCTTCTCCAAATATCCAAATATCGACGACGGCAAAACATATCTTCCCGTAATCGCCAAATTCGAAGGCGCCACCTCCGGCTTCGGCTTCTCCACCAAATCCAAAATTTTCAGCAACCGTTCGCCAAACTCCGCGTTCCCCGATGCTTCCCCCGCCACAATCCCATACAGATGTGTCCGGTTGCGCGGCACTTCTTCCACCGCGATCGCCCCAATCCCAGTCTTCGCATACACATCGATCAATTGCTTCGTCGCCGGATTTTCCCCCGGAATCAAAACATCTCCCAGCAAAACCGCGAACGGCTCATCGCCCACCAAATCCCGCGCCACCAAAACGGCATGCCCCAATCCCAACGGCTCCTTCTGCCGCGTATAACTTACCTGCACCATGTCGCTGATGTCTCGCAGCAACTCCGCTTGCTGCCTTTTCCCATGCTTCAGCAAAAAATCTTCTAAAAATGGCGACGAGTCAAAATGATCTTCGATCGAACTTTTTCCCCGCCCGGTAACAATAATGATGTGCTCGATGCCTGAAGCCACGCACTCCTCGACCACATACTGAATCTGTGGCTTGTCCACCACCGTCAGCATTTCTTTCGGTTGCGCCTTCGTAGCCGGCAAAAATCGCGTGCCCAATCCCGCCGCGGGCAACACCGCTTTCCGCACTTTGCGAATTTCACCGCCGCCGGAAGCCGTTCGAGAGGAAGAATTGGAAGAGTTCGTCATAGCCGTCGAGTAGTCCCACCCGTCGCAAAATTAACTGTCGTTCCTGTTGCACACTAGACGTGCGCTCACAGCTTTGTCAATCGCCGGGCAACTTAGAATACCGTGGAGTCCGTACCTCTCGCCGAAAAATCCTCGCTTGACTCGCGCCGCAAAAGAAACATCCGCGCATCGCCGCGTGCAGAGATTCTTCCCGAGGTGTATTCTAAGAGCGAAAGTAAATGACGAATATTCACCGCGCCGCCTCGGACTGGCGCACGCCACAAAGAAAGAAGGCCATTCGTAGTCATGGAAAATGAGACGTTCACTCAGCCGCAGCATATCGAAGATGTCGAAATTCAGGAGTGGCTCGAATCTCTAGACTCCGTCCTCGAATCCAGCGGGCCAGAAGTAGCCGCGGAAATTCTCGAACGCCTCCGCGCCCACGCCACCGTCGCCGGCATCGACCTGCCCTTCACCGCCAACACTCCGTACACCAATACCATCCCCTATCGCCTCGAGCCGCTTTTCCCCGGCGATCAGGAACTCGAACGCCGCATCAAGAGCCTCATCCGTTGGAACGCTCTCGCCATGGTCGTCCGCGCCAACCGCGTTGAGCACAATATCGGCGGCCACATTTCCACTTACGCCTCCGCCGCCACTCTCTACGAAGTCGGCTTCAACCATTTTTTCCGCGCTCGCACTCCCGAATTTGAAGGCGACACCATTTATTTCCAGGGACACGCCGCTCCCGGCATCTACGCTCGCGCTTTTCTCGAAGGCCGCATCTCTCCTCAGCAACTTGAAAACTTTCGTCGTGAACTGAAACCCGGCGGCGGACTCTCCTCTTACCCGCATCCCTGGCTCATGCCCGACTTCTGGGAATTTCCCACCGTCTCCATGGGCCTCAGTCCGCTCATGGCCATTTACCAAGCGCGCTTCAATCGCTATCTCGAAAATCGCGGCCTCAAGCCGGCCTCGGACGCCAAAGTTTGGGCCTTCCTCGGCGACGGCGAAACCGACGAGCCCGAATCCCTCGGCGCCATCACTCTCGCCTCTCGCGAAAAACTCGACAATTTAATTTTCGTCGTCAATTGCAATCTCCAGCGCCTCGACGGTCCCGTCCGCGGCAATGGCCAAATTATTCAGGAACTCGAATCCGCTTTCCGCGGCGCCGGCTGGAACGTCATCAAAGTTTTCTGGGGAAGCGAGTGGGACCCTATCCTCGAGCGCGACACGGAAGGCCTGCTCGTAAAACGCATGGGCGAACTCGTCGACGGCGAGTACCAGAAAATGGTCGTCGAGTCCGGCAGCTACGCTCGCGAACATTTCTTCGGCACCGATCCCCGCCTCCTCCAACTCGTCGAGCCTTTCTCCGACGAAGCGCTCCGCCGCTTGCGTCTTGGCGGCCACGACCCGCGCAAAGTTTACGCCGCCTACAAAGCTGCCACCGAGCACAAAGGCCGCCCCACCGTCATCCTCGCTCGCACCATCAAAGGCTACGGCCTCGGTGAAGCTGGTGAAGGCAAAAACGTCACTCACCAGCAAAAGAAACTCAACGAAGACGAACTCCGCAGCTTCCGCTCCCGCTTCGGCATTCCCATGAACGACGAAGACTGCATCGAGGTCCCGTTCTATCGTCCCGCCGAAGACAGCGTAGAAATCCAGTATCTCCGCTCGCGCCGCGAATCTCTCGGCGGCTACGTCCCGCAACGCAGCGTGCGCTCGCAACCTCTCGTCGCCGATCACGACGAACTCTTCAAGGAATTTTTCGAAGGCAGCGAGGGCCGCGAAGTTTCCACCACCATGGCTTGGGTTGGCATGCTCCGCAAAATGTTGCGCGATCCGGAAATCGGCAAGCTCGTCGTTCCCATCGTTCCGGACGAAGCGCGTACCTTCGGCATGGAATCCCTTTTCCGCACCGTCGGAATTTATTCTTCCACCGGCCAGCATTACGAACCCGTCGACGTCAACACTCTCCTCTACTACAAAGAAGCGCAAGACGGCCAAATCCTCGAAGAGGGAATTACCGAAGCCGGCTCCATGGCCTCCTTCATCGCCGCTGGCTCCGCTTACGCCACCCACGGCATCAACACCATTCCGTTTTTTATTTATTATTCGATGTTCGGCTTCCAGCGCATCGCGGACTTCATCTGGGCCGCTGCGGACATGCGTACTCGCGGTTTCCTCCTCGGCGGCACCGCTGGCCGCACCACGCTCGCCGGTGAAGGACTCCAGCATCAGGACGGCAACAGTCACGTCCTCGCGCTCTCCGTCCCCAATCTCCGCGCTTACGATCCCGCGTTCGCTTACGAAATCGCCGTCATCATTCAAGACGGTATCCGCCGCATGTATAAAGACGGCGAAAATATTTTTTACTACATCACTCTCATGAACGAGCCCTACGCCATGCCCGCCATGCCCGAAGGTGTGCAAGACGGCATCCTCAAAGGCATGTACAAATTCCGCGCCTCGCAAAATAAAAAATCAAAACTCCGCGCGCAACTTTTCGGCAGCGGTTCCATCTTGCGCGAAGCCTTGCAAGCGCAAGACATTCTCGAGGAAAAATATGGCGTGGCCGCCGACGTCTGGAGCGTCACCAGCTACAAAGCCCTCTATGTCGACGGCGTCGAAACCGAGCGCCTCAATCGCCTGCATCCCGGCAAAAAGCCCAAAGTTCCCTACGTCACCGAATGCTTGGCCAACGAACCCGGCGTCCTCGTAGCCGCTTCCGACTACCTTAAAACTCTTCCCAATATGATCGCCAAGTGGATGCCTCGCCGCCTCGCCGCGCTCGGTACCGACGGTTTCGGCCGTAGCGAAAGCCGCGGCTCCCTCCGCGATTTTTTCGAAGTCGACGCCCGCTTTATCGCCCTGGCTACTCTCCACGAACTCCACCAGGACGGCAAACTAGATCGCTCCACTGTCGATCAAGCCATCAAAGACCTAAACATCGACCCAGAAAAATCCAACCCCGTAGTTTCGTAGTCCGCCGCCTTCTCAGTAGGGGCACGATACATCGTGCCCATCCGGTGCGTCGCGCACCGGACCTCTTTTTTTTACGCAACCTTGCAACGTAGACCAGCCCCCGCCCATTAAAACCCTGTCATCCCGAATCCCGCGCGTCGTTCGCGGGTGAGGGATCTGCTTGCTGCCGCGTCCCTCTGTCCTATCCGTTTGCCACTCCCTCCAACCTCTCCCTCGCCTTGATCCTCCCCGTCGCCAAGTTCGCCACCAACTCCCGGTTCGCTGCCAAAAAATCGTATCCGCCCAACTCTTTCGGCAAAACCCACTCCACCCTCTCAAACACTCGCCCCGCAACCTCCCCAGCAATCTCTGCCGCAAAAAATCGAATCTCTAACTCTACATCCCGCTCCGCATACTTATGCCGTGCTCGCCCAATTTCCACGCACCGCGCCAGCGCCACTCCCAACTCTTCCATCAACTCTCGCCGCAGCGCTTCTTCTGCCGCTTCGCCGTCACGCACTTTCCCGCCCGGAAATTCCCATTTCAAGGGAGACGTATCCTCCCTCCGCCGTTGCCCAATCAAAATTCTCCGGTCTGCGCGCTCAATCACTGCCGCCACCACGGAAATCATCCTTGCCCGCCCTCGTGCAACACTCGAAACAATTCCCGCGCTCCCAAAACCAGTGGCGGCCCCGGAGTATTTAGCAATTCATCCCGCACCACAAACACGCGCCGCGCCTTCACTGCCGGAACCTCGCTCCACTCCGCCACCTCATAACATTTTTGCGGCTCGGCCTTATCCCCGGTCGCCGCCCAAGCCAACACCATCACCTCCGGGCACGCCGCCGCCACTTGCGCCTCGCTGACTCTCTCTCCCGCCGGAACCACCATTTCGCCGCCCGCAATTTTCACCAATTCCGCCACCCACGGCGGCGAACTAATCCGCGGATGCGGCCAAGCCTCGCAATAAACTCGCAACTTTCGTTTCATTTTTAATCTCCGCGCCTTTTTCTCGACCTCCGCAAACACCCGCTTCATCCGCGCAACTTCTCGCTCCGCCGCCGCGCTCCGTCCCGCAATTCCGCCCAGCAACCGGATATCCGCCGCCACATCCGCCAAACTCCTCGGGTTCATCGCCAAAAAATTCAAAGGCTGCTCCAAAAGTTTCGCCACCGTCTCCTGCTTGTACGGCACAGACCCAATCACCAGGCTCGGCCGCAAAGCCAAAATTTCTTCCACCGCCTCCAACCGCCAGCAATCCCCCAGCTTCGGCAATTTCCCCACGTCCGCCACATCCCCACACCAGCGCGTAACCCCCACCACCGATTTCCGCGCTCCAATCGCAAAAAGTATCGAAGTAGCGCTAGGCGCCAAAGACACAATCCTCATCTCGCCGCCACTGTCTCTTTCATTCGGTCTTTTACTTTTCGCCGCCATAAGCCCCCGAGAATACCAGATGAACCACTAGACTCGAGCCCGCCTTTCCCGGGCGCGCCGATCTCCCGATCGGCTCTTTCTTTTTCCTTCTATGTCGTTTTTTTCCTACTGTTGTGTCTTCGTTGTGGCCACGTCTTGTGACGACATCCCCGAGCGCCCTCCTCGGCTCAAACCTGTCATCCCGGACCCGCACGCCTCTCGCGGGTCCGGGATCTGCTGTCTGAAGCGCCACCCAGCAGTCCGCGACAACCTCGCTCAAGCCACGCTCGTCCCTCCGAAAAAATCCCTCCCCCACCCACCTGACCAAATCCTCCGCCCATCGTCTACTACTATGTTGCTACTCTTCCGTCCGGGAGGGCCGTCACCATGGAACTCTGGCAAGATCTCCGTCACGCCACCCGACTCCTCCGCCTTAACCCCGGCTTCACCGCCGTAGCCGTCCTCTCTCTGGCCCTCGGCATCGGCGCCAATACCGCCATCTTCCAACTCATTGATTCCGTCCGCCTTGCCGCTCTCCCCGTAAATAATCCCCAGGAACTCACCGTAGTTCGCATTGCCGTCCGCAAGTGGTCCTCTGGCAATTTCCAGGGCCGCTACAGCCAGCTTAGCAATCCGCTTTGGGAGCAAATTCGCGACCATCAGCAAGCCTTCTCCAGCATCTTCGCCTGGTCCGGGAACACCTTCAATCTATCCACCGGCGGCGAAGCCCGCTATGCCCAAGGCATCTATATCAGCGGCGATTTCTTCAAGGTCCTCGAAATCCAGCCCATGCTCGGCCGCCTCCTCACTTCCGAGGACGACCGCCCCGGTTGCGGCACTCCCGGCGCCGTAATCAGCTACAATTTCTGGCAGCGCGAGTTTGCCGGACGCCCTTTCGCCATCGGCAGCAAACTTTCTCTCGAAGGCCATCCGGTTTCCGTCATCGGCATCACCCCTCCCGGTTTTTTCGGCGTGGAAATCGGTAGCTCGTACGATATCGCTGTGCCCATTTGCTCCGAGCCGGCCATCCGCGGCGAAAACTCCGTTCTTAACATGCGCCACGGCTGGTGGCTCGCCGCGATGGGCCGTCTAAAACCGGGTTGGACTTTGGAAAAAGCCAGCGCCCAGCTGAACGCCATCTCCACTGCTGCTCTCGAGGCTACCGTCCCGCCCGTCTACAAGCCCGATCAGGTCAAAAAATACATGGCGTATCGCTTGGCGGCCTTTCCCGCTGAAAATGGATTTTCCTCCATGCGTCGTGAGTACGAAAATCCTCTCTGGACTCTTCTCGTCATCGCCGGCCTGGTCTTGCTCATCGCCTGCGCTAATCTCGCTAACCTTATGTTGGCCCGCGCCAGCGCACGGGAAAGGGAAGTCGCCGTCCGCATCGCCATGGGTGCCTCTCGCGCTCGCCTGCTGCGCCAGCTCTTTGTCGAAAGTCTGCTGCTCGCAGGCATCGGAGCCGCCCTCGGGATTGCTCTCTCTCAGCTTCTCAGCCGTTTCCTTGTCGCTTTCCTTAGTACCCAGGATTCGCCCGTCTCTATGAAGCTTCTTCCGGATTGGCGCGTTCTCGCTTTCACCGCTGGCCTCGCCGTTCTCACTTGCTTGATTTTTGGACTCGCCCCGGCACTGCGCTCCACCCGCGTCGCGCCGTCCTCCGTGCTCAAGTCCGCTGGACGCGGCATGACTAGCACCCGCGAACGCTTCGGCCTTCGTCGCATTCTCGTCGTTTCGCAAGTCGCGCTTTCTCTTGTTTTGCTCGTCGGCGCGCTCCTCTTTGTCCGTACTTTGCGAAACCTCACCACTCTCGACCCAGGATTCCGCCAGTCCGGCATGCTCGTTGCCAATCTCGATTTCACTCAACTCAACATTCCCGCCGATCACCGCCAGCAATTCAAACATGACCTCCTCGATCGTCTCCGTGCCATACCCGGCATTGAGTCCGCCGCCGACGCCAGCATCGTTCCCATCGCCGGCGACAGTTGGAACGAAGATGCTTTTCTGGAAGGCGACCCGAAACGGCCGATCGAACCCTGGTTCGATCGCGTTTCTCCTGGCTACTTCCAGACCCTTCATACTCCATTCCTTGCCGGCAGGGATTTCAACGACCACGACAGTGTCACCTCGCCAGCCGTCGCCATCGTCAACGAAACTTTCGTTCGCAAATTTCTCAATGGACAGAATGCCGTCGGTGTTAACTTTCAAATCGCCACTTACATTGCTAAGTCCGAGCCTCTGATTCAGATCGTCGGCGTCGTGAAAGACGCAAAATACGCCGACCTGCGCGAAGACCCGATTCCCGTGGCCTTTGTCACTACGGCGCAGGATTTGCACCCCGGCAATTCTGCGCAATTTCTGATCAGTTCCAATCTGCCGTCCTCCGCCATTTTGCCCACCATCAAAGACACCATCTTGCAATCCGGACCGAGCATCGGAATTAATTTCAGCATTCTTCAGGAACAGATCCGTCTTTCACTTCTTCGCGAACGTCTGATGGCCACGCTGTCCGGATTTTTTGGTTTCCTCGCCGTACTGCTCGCCGTGGTCGGCCTTTACGGCGTGATTTCTTACACCGTGGCTCGCCGCACCAACGAAATTGGTATTCGCGTCGCTTTCGGCGCGCAACGCGGCCACGTCATCAAAATGATCATGCGCGAAGCTGGCCTCCTTCTCATTCTCGGACTCATCGCCGGCTCCGCGATTTCACTAGCCGCCGCCCGCACCACCGCATCGCTGCTCTACGGCCTAAAACCACACGATCCCCTGACTCTGGTCGCCGCCATCATCGGCCTAGCCATCGTTGCCGCCATCGCCAGCTTCCTCCCCGCCCACCGCGCCTCCCGCCTGGATCCCATGCACGCCCTCCGCGAAGAGTAGTCGCCGCAGCCCGCCGTTCCCGGGCACGCCGATCTCCCGATCGGCTCTTTCTTTGTTCGTTTGTGTTTTAGTTTGCTCCTCTGCCTTTCTTTTCCTGCGTTTCCTTTTCTGCCTCTTCTTTTCCTGCCGTTGCGTCTTCTTTATGGCGATGCTCTCCAACCGTCCGCCTTGGCAAAAACCTGTCATCCCGGAGCCGCACGTATTTTGCGGCTCCGGGATCTGCTGTCTGAAGCCCCACCCATCCCTCCATAGCAACAACCACTCACCGCGCATCCACCGCCATCGACGCCCGCTGCCCCGTAACCGTCCTCCAATACTCAATCCACTGCCGCCGAATCCCCTCCGCACGCTCCACCAACTCTGCACTCGGCCTCTGCCCATGCTCCACCACCACCACAATCCCGGTATTAAATTTCCTTTGCGAGTGATCGACATCCGGCAAGCGCGGCCCCGCCGCCGAAATCACATCCCCCACGGTCACCTTCATTCTCTCCGCCTTGAATATAGGACGCCCGTTCGCATCCTTGCCCGCCTGCGCAAGATTCTTCAAAAGAAAGAAGTCCGGCACTTCCGCGGCAGAAATTAATCCCATCAAATAAAGATCAAGATACGAGTAGCCCGTCGCCGGCACAAAATAACCATCATGCAGTTGCGTATAAGTTCCATCGAAGTTGTCCTGCCACACTCCTCCTCCCAGTGTGGACGCCTCGGTAGGCAGCGAATACGGATACGCCACAGGAGCCTGCAATTCTCGCGCCCAGTGGGGCCACGCACCGAGTGAAATCATCTGCCCCTTAATTTTCGCGGGCACATAAGCGGACCACCGGTGCCCCACTTCGTGCCCAAGATGCCCAATCGCGTAGTTGAAGGGGCGAGGCTTTCCGTCCGTCGAACCCTCGGCAAGTTGGCTTGAGTAAAATGTTATTGCGTGGCTGTTGCCGACCGGCGCTGCTGCCGGAGGCCCTTCCTGCATCTCGTTCGAACCTACATACACTGGCTGCTGGAAGCCCAGTTGAAACCTGCCTTCCGTGCAGCGGCTTGCAAGAACCCGCTGCGTTTGTTCGTGCTGCGTGTCTCCTATGCCTGTGACGTGCCCTCCCACCGGTCCGTCACTCGGAGTGCTCGCTTCCTGGCTATCGATCCGGAAGTCCGAGTAGTAAGCCAGAAAGTCGAACTTATCGCCCAAAGCTTTGATGACCGTGCAGGAAAGGTCCTGCGGATTCGGCGCTGCAAGATAGTGGAACGCCTCGTACACCGCTGCAAAAGGTCCATCCTTCTGCGTTATGGAAGAAAAGTGCGCCGCCGCCGGCTTCGTCGCGCCGCTTTCCACCGGATAAATTCCAACGATGGCATCCTTCGCTGCCATTTCTTTGTACGACATCTCAATCGAACCGTCGCGCTTGAGTACTGCCTGAAAGCGATTGACGGTCTTGAACCACGTGAAATCGAGAAGCCCCCCGAATGGTTCGGTCAGGTCCCAAGTGATGACGACGCGATCCGAAAGTTCCTTCACATAACGGGTACCGTACATCCTCGGCTTAAGAAACACACAAATCGCCGGCGCTTTGTCCGCCAGTTTGCCGCCTACTTCGGACAACTCATCGAACCGGTCAAGGCGTACCCCTCCGTCGAGATGTCCATACGGGTCCGGGTTGATGTCCTTCATGGCGAACCGGATCGATCCCGTCACTCCAACCATAAACGAAGTCCACGACTTGCCAGAAAAAGGAAACGCGAATTTGTGCAACTGCACTTCCGCGCCACTAAGCTCAGGACCAAACTCCGCATCCCAACGCAAAGATTCATTTTCCACTCGATACCGTGAACCCTCTGGCGTAAAACGCAGCGTGCGACCCGCGAGGTCGAACAGGTTCGCTTTCCCCAGCGCGCCTTCGTCCAATTCCATCACGATGAGGTTTCCCTTGGTCGAGACCTTACCAATGGAACGCCCCATCTCAATCGCTTCTTGCGCGCCCTCCTGCGCGTATGCCGCGCTGACATTCCACATCATCCCGCAAGAAAGCAAAACCACTCCCCACCATAATCCGTTCACAAAACCACTCACAGTTTTTCGCACGCCAACTCCAATCCGCAAAAAGCCAAGTTTCAGCACGCAAAGAATACGCGACTCCCTCCCCGGAATCACCACCCTTCCATCCTCACCAAATGTCATTCTGAAACCCGCCCTTCGCAGTCCAAAAAATTCAGCACAAACCGCTATCTCAATCGTTCCGCTGCGCAAAAACGCAAAAAACTGTCATCCCGGAGCCGCACGCATTTTGCGGCTCCGGGATCTGCTGTCTGAAGCGCCACCCAGCCCTCCGCGATAACCTCAACACTCTCACCCGCCAATTGACTTTGCTTTCCCGCTATGTTGCACTTCCGTTTCGCATTCCACGGAGACCAACATGCCCTCACGCGCCACATCACTTTTACTTCTCGCCGCTCTCCCACTCACCGCGCAAATCGCCCGCGCGCAAACTCCCTCGCAAACTTCCGCCAACGCTCCCCCCGACGTTCGCTATCACGCCACCATCGACACCGTAAAATACACCTACGGTCCCGGCACTCCCGTCGCGCACGTTCGTCCCGGCAATATTCTCGAAGCCAATTCCCTCGATTGTTTCGGCAACGCCATCAAAAAACCCGGCGACACTCTCGCTCTCATCAAAGGCGACAATCCACTTACCGGCCCATTTTTTATTGATGGCGCGGAACCCGGCGACACTCTCGTGATTCATGTTCTCGATTTGAAAGTTGACGGCGATCAGGGACTCGGCGCATTCGCTCCCGGTTTTGGCGCCATCAATGAAACCAATTACACTCCGATGCTGCACCCGCCGCTGCCGGAGAAAATCTGGTTTTATCCCATCGACCACGCAGGAAATACCGCGACGTTTCAGGCGCTCGATTCCAATTACAAAGTAAAAATTCCGCTACATCCATTTCTCGGCTGCATCGGGGTCGCGCCCGCCGGCGGGGAAGCGCGCAGCTCCGTGGTGCCCGCGGAATTTGGCGGCAATATGGATGCCCCAGAAGTTTCCGCCGGCAACACGCTGTATCTTCCGGTGAATGTTTCCGGCGCGCTGCTTTATTTTGGCGACGGCCACGCCGCGATGGGCGACGGCGAAATTGCGGGCACCGCCATCGAAGTTCCGATGTTGTCGCGGCTGAAAATCGATGTCATCAAAGGAAAGCACACCGGCTGGCCGCGTTTTGAAAATGAAAACGAAATTATGTGCGCCGGAATTTACCGTCCGGTCGACGACGCGCTGCGCATCGCTTTCACCGAACTCGTCGCCTGGATTCACGCCGACTACGGTCTCTCCGAACTCGACGCCTACGAACTGCTTTCCAAGGTCGGCAAAATCCATTTAACCGAAATGGTCGATCCGAATTACGTGGTCATCGCTTCCGTCGACAAAAAATTCCTTCCGCCGAAAAAGAAATAATCTCCGCCGCCCCCGGCAATTTTCGTCGCCCTCGGTGATTTCCGGCATTGCGGTCTCGCCGCAACGTTGCCATACTTTTCTGGTGTTCAGCGAAACCGTTCTCGACCACTTTCGCAGTCCCCGCAACGCCGGCGAACTTCCCAATGCCGACGCCCACGTCGAAGTCGCCAATCCCGTTTGCGGCGACATTTTGCAGCTCGCCGTGCGCCTGAACAATAATTCTGAAATCGCGGAAGCGCGCTTTCTTTGCCGGGGCTGCACCGCGTCCATCGCCGCGGCATCGCTGCTCACTGAAGAGATGCGCGGCCACAGCGTTTCAGAAATTTCCGCAATCACCGCCGAATCGATTTCACAATCGCTCGGCAACTTGCCCGCCACCACATTTCATGCCGCGCAGCTTGCCGCCGACGCCGTCTCCGCGGTACTCCAAAAACTCAACGCCCGCCGCTAGCTTTTGCAAAATGAGCGTTGCCCAGCCCCAGGCTTTGCTGCGCTAATTTCTCGCGAACTTTTCGCCGCTAGCTTGTACCATCGCGCTGACTCTTCGGCACAAATTTCTCGACGCGCTCAACCGTCCTTTACGGCGAACTTTTTGGCGCCGTCGCACCCAATACAATTTGCGGATCATTCAAATTCAATACGCAGCCTTGCTCCGTCGTTCCGACTTCCGCGACTTCCGCCGCGTTGGCCCAAACCACCGCACGCGCTCCATCGTTGGCCGGCGCGTTCAACAATTCTTCATAAAGCGCCGACGAAAAAATCACCGGATGCCCGCGGCGTCCTTGATAAACCGGCAAAACAATTTTCATTTTCAGCGAATAAAATTGTTCGATCAAATCCGCCACCAGCGCGCCGCTAATCAGCGGATGATCGATCAGACAGAGCAAAAGTCCGTCGGTGCCCGGCGGCAAGCTGCGAATTCCCGCTTGAATCGAACTCAGCTGGCCTTGTTCCCAATTTTCGTTGATGACAATTTCTTCCGGATGTAATTTCACGGCTCGCGAAATCGGTTCGGCGTGCGCGCCAAGAATTACGCGGCGCGCTCCAATTTTCGGATGAACCGTCACCTCCAACAAATGTTCCAAAAATGGCCGGCCCTGGTAGGGAACCAGCGCTTTCGGCGAGCCCATGCGGCTCGAAGATCCCCCGGACAAAATGAGGGCGGCTAGCATGGAAAATTTATCCGGCCCCGGCCAGAGAACGCGGCGCCGCTTGCAACTTTTTGTGCGAGGCGGAAGTGGCGTTGCGCCGCACCGCAATCAGCTCCGCAACAATGCTGATGGCGATTTCTTCCGGCGACAGCGCGCCAATATCCAATCCCATCGGCGCGAAGACGCGCTCAAATTCTTCCGCGCGATAACCTTCTTTTTCCAGCGCTTTGTAAACGGAAATCACTTTGCGTTTGCTGCCGATCATGCCGACGTACCGCGCATCGGTGCGTACCGCCCAGGCGAGCACGCGCATATCTTCTTTGTGCCCGCGAGTGACGATCACCAGATAAGTTGACGCATTGGGCTGAATCTTTTCGTACGCCTTTTCGTACGAGGTAAAAACATCCTGCGCCATCGGGAAGCGCTGCGCGTTGGCGAAGGCTTCGCGGTCGTCCACAATCCCAATTCCAAATCCTGCCGCGCTGGCCGCTTTGGCTACCGCCATGGAAACGTGTCCGCCGCCAAAAAGGTACAGCATCGGCTGCGGCAAAATCGGCTCGACAAATATTTCCACCGTGCCGCCGCAAATCAATCCGTTGTCGTAAGTGGCCTCGTTGTTCAAATTAAAAACCATTTTGCGCGGTGATTCCTTGGCCATCACCTCGCGCGCCGCGGCCCACACTTCCGCTTCCACGCACCCGCCGCCAATAGTTCCGGCGATGGTGCCATCTTCGCGAATCAGCATGCGCGAACTTTCGTAGCTCGGTATCGAGCCGTTGGTGTGCACAATGGTAGCCAGCGCGCCGCGTTGCCCGGCTCGCCGCATCCGCACAATTTCTTCAAACAGGTCCATAGTGTGTTCCGTAATTTACGCTACGCTGCGCAAAAGTTGCTGTCAATCCGCTGTGTGCTGCAGCGTTCAAGGCCGCGCGATGGACACTCCGCGTCGCCCTCGATAAACTCTCCAGGTCATTCCAACTAAAAGAGAGCTTATGAAAGCGATAATTTTCGATCAGCACGGCGGTCCAGAAGTTTTGCAGTATCGCGATGTGGCTCAGCCGACTCTGCGGGCGGGCGACGTTTTGGTGCGCGTGCGGGCCTGCGCGCTGAATCATTTGGATTTGTGGGTGCGCCAGGGACTGCCCGGCGTGGCCATTCCGTTGCCGCACATTCCGGGCAGCGACATTGCCGGAGAAATCGCGCAGGTCGGCGCGGACGTAACCACCATAAAAGTCGGGCAAAAAGTGGTGCTCGCTCCGGGAGTTTCCTGCGGCAAGTGCGCGGCGTGCGTCGCCGGATACGACAATCGCTGCCGGCAATTTTCCAATCTCGGCTATATGCTGGACGGCGGCTGCGCCGAATTTGTGCGCGCTCCGGAAGTGAATTGCCTGCCGTACCCGGAAAATCTTTCGTGGGAGCAGGCGGCCAGCCTGCCGCTGGTTTTTCAAACCGCGTGGCACATGCTGGTGGCGCGCGCGCAACTGCAGCCCGGCGAAGACGTGCTGATTTTGGGCGCAGGCAGCGGAGTGGGCACGGCGGCGATTCAAATCGCCAAATTTTTCGGCGCGCGCGTTCTGGCTACCGCCGGCTCCGGCGAAAAACTGGAAAAAGCGCGGCAGCTCGGCGCCGATTTTTTGATCAATCACAAAACGCAAAAAATTCGCGAAGAAGTCCGGCGCATCACCGGCAAACGCGGCGTCGACGTGGTGTTCGAGCATGTGGGCACCGCCACCTGGGACGACAGCGTCGCCAGCCTGGCGCCCAGCGGGCGGCTGGTCACCTGCGGCGCCACCACCGGCTACGACGCCAAAATCGATTTGCGGGTGCTGTTCGCTAAACAAATTTCGCTCCTCGGGTCGTATATGGGCGTGAAGAGCGAGCTGCAAATTGTGCTGAAGCTGGTGGCCGCGGGACGGCTGAAGCCGATCGTCGACCGCGTTTTTCCGCTGCAAGAAGCCGCCGCCGCTCATGCGTACCTCGAATCCAGCGCCCAGTTCGGCAAAGTCGTGCTGCGGGTAGATTAGCGGTGTGCGACGCCGGGCCAGGGAAGCGCAGCGGTCGGATGGACGGAGAAGTGTGGGAACAGGGCCGAGGTGCAACGAGTGGTGCCCTGATGAATCTGAATTCCGAGATTGTCGAAAAACAGGTTGGATAGAAAATATACGTGTAATTGAAGCGATAAATCCACTAAAGGCTTCTATATGAATTAGTTGCAGTGCTCAGCAAAAACAAGCAATTTCATGCAGCGATAGCCTGCCAGAATTCTTGTGGGGTGCCGATAGAGGATTCGTGTCCTGCGAGCCTCGGATCATGTCTTCAGAGGATTCTAAACGTTGTGGAACAACGGCGTCCGTCGGCATGTGCGACCCTAAGTCAGCAGCAAAAAAACACAAAAAACAAGGAAATTCGTTAAGTTAAGAAAACCGATTAGTGGTGTGCGACGCCGGGCCAGGGAAGCGCAGCGGTCGGATGGACGGAGAAGTGTGGGAACAGGGCCGAGGTACAACGAGTGGTGCCCTGATGATGATTTGTTGGTGGCTGGGGTAAACAAGTGTAGATGTGGAAAAATAGATTGTAATTGATGCTAGGATGCAGCGTAAAATACTGTAACAACGGCGGATATAGAATCACATCAAGTGCTATATATATTTCATATGCGAAGGTAATGGCGTCAGTATCTGAATTCTACCTTTGAACCCATTGCGACCAGCCGGACGTCTGATATCCATAATCCTCGCCGATGCCCAGTACTCATAGGCCATTTCTAGCCCCCATCGGACTCGTTTGAAATCCCCCGCCGTGCGAGGGGCCACCAGCTGCAATTCCCGTGATGCGTGAAAAGTTACTTGACAATTGACGAGTCTTATTTTACGATTCCTTAGTTGGAGAGAAAGAGAGTGAAAACGTGGCTAAAGAACAGGGGAAGCAGAAAAGCGAACTCGAGCAGTTGCTGGTCGACACGTCGGAAGGCGATGTTGATCGAATCCTCTTGGAGGCGCTCAGCGGTCGCGTTGCGCTGGACAAGGCAACGGGCCACATCCTTCCGAGGCCGGGACTTTATAAGCTGCCTCAGAGGGGAAGGCTTATTGTTCTGCTGCTCGCGCGGCATGCCTTAAGAATCCTCGGTCTTCCTGGCGCAAGTTCCGAGGCTGCGCCGGAGACCCTAGCGGCCGAGAGTCAAGTTCAGATCAAGAGCTGTCGCGAGTACTTGTCCCGGTTGAAGTCTGACGGGATGGTCACGAAAGTAGACGGGGGATACCAGTTGCCAGTGTGGAATATTCTCCGTGCTGTAGACGAACTAAAATCCGGTTCTGGAGAGTGAAATGGACAAAGCCGAATTGATGCGGAGTGTCGACGAAGCCCGGACAATTTCCCGGGAATTCGCGCAAGAAGAAACGCAGGTTTTTACGGCTGTACTGACAGCTTTGCTTCTACAGAGTCCGAGTTCAGGCGAGAGGATGACTGAGCTACGGGGACAGCCAAGCGTCAAAGGGCTGACGGTTGCGGAATTTTTCTTCCAAATCAGGCCAGCTCAAGACGTGGACAAGGCATTGGCGGCTGCCTATTTTTTGGACGCGTTCCGCAGTAAGGGTGAGTTCGTCGGCGAAGAGTTACGACAAGTCCTGCTGGAAGCAAAGGTGTCGCCCCCGAAGAACGTTAGCCTTGCGATACTCCGGAACGCCCAACGGGGCCTGATCGCTCAAAAGGAGAAGCAGGGGAAAAAAATTACTTGGCTGATTACGCAGACCGGGATCGAAAAGATCAAAAACATGTCCCGAGAAGCGAACGTCAGCAGTAAATCTGAATGAATCTAAAATATGAAAGGACGAAGTTAAAAAATGGACAACAGCAAATTCTTAGAAGCGTGTCAAGCGGCGAAGGAAGCCGTGAGCAGCATTCAAGACGCAACATACCGCCCCGTCGCCTATGGTGTAGCTCTAAGAGCTATATTGGCAGAAAGTCCCACGGCGTTTACAACTAATTCTTTGAGCGCGTCGACCCCACCAGGGAATGTGCCCAAGGAGGTAAAAAGCGACACCAAACGGCGGATCCTCGAACTAAAAGGCGAGGGATACTTCAGTGATCCGAAGCTGCCGAAAGAAGTGCACTCGGAGTTGCGTGTTCGTGGATTTCACCACAACCCTTCGGACGTTAGAATGGCGCTCCTAAGGCTCGCACAAGACAAAACCCTGCGTCGGCTGAGCGAAAATGGGAACCGCTTCCGATACGCGCAGCTTTAAAGGAAGGCGCCCCTAGCGCAGATCGCCGAGGTGAAGGCAGAAGATGCCATCGCCCCGGCCCTCTCGCATCGCTCTGACCTCCGCGGCTAAGCACTATCCATACTCATCAGACCGCTCGATTCAGTGCGTTGGGTCAAAATTTATCCGGCCATTTCCTCGCAGCGTGAAACACCCGCAAAATTTCAACAGCGTCTCCACGCACCCGATAGGGAACAATATACGGAGTTTCGGGAATCACTAGCTCGCGTGTCCCAGCCACCCGCCCCGGTCGACCAATTGCCGGATTCACCTTTAACAGTTCTATTGTTCGAAGTATCTTCTGCACCACTTCAACGGCAGCATCAGGCCTATCTTCGGCAATGTACTCCGCTACACCGTCCAGGTTTGCGAGCGCTGCTTTTAGCCACCTAAGGCGCACGCCGCGACCACTTTTTCTCGACCCGCTTTACCTCTTTATCGCTGGCGAATTCTCCTCGGTCGGCCTCCGCAATCGCCTTATGAATTTCCTCAATTTGCCAGCTATTGACGGCCACATAGTCGCGGATGGCTTCGGCGGCAAGGAATGATCGTGAACGTCGGGTTGTCTCGGCCAGTTTGTCCAATTTGCTTCGCAGCCGGCTATCAAGACGTAGCGTAAGAACCTTCTCGCTTGGCATGCATACCTCCAAACACATTCGAATACATTGTATTCCCAAACGCTCTATCCGCAAAGCCGTTGTAGTGGCGGGTCTTGAGACCCGTATTTTTGACATTTCCGTTTTTTATGTTTGTGTACTTGACATTAACGATATCCCATGTTAGGATTCTGTCTGTAACTGGCGCGGAGGAGAAAGCACTTCTCCATGTCCACCTTATCGCAGTCCGCCCCTCCCAAAAGCACCGCAGCTGTAACTCCTGTAGAATCTTCATTTACAAACTGCTATTCCCGCAACCCTTTTACAATCACATCCTTACAAATTGCCGGGGGTGGTGGGGTGCCTCCCGACCTTCAGACCTTCCAATTTTCAGACTTTCAGACAATCTTTTGTTCTTCTCCTATCGCTCTTTTGCACTTCCCATTTTTCCGCCCCAACAGAATCAATCACTTGCGCACTCTTTTGCTCTTTCAGGGGGGTGGGGGTACAAGTTTTCGTACAAGGGCGCAGCGATGCTGACGCTCCTACAGAGGCCATCGTGCGAACGCCGAAGACGCCTGGTCTTGGCGAAAGGCGGTTACTGGCGTGTGTTCGGCGCGGATGCGTTTTACAATGGACGCAGGTCAGCTCAGCGACAAATTTCATGGTGAGGTGAAAGATTATGACCGGTTATGACGGGAAAGAATTGGCGAATTCGTTTCGGACGGTGCGGAAGAACACGATTCAAGTGGCGGAAGATATTCCGGAATCGAAATACGATCATGTGGCAGCTCCGGAAGTGAGGCCAGTGAAGCAAATGCTGGCGCATATCGCGGTGAGCACGCGGATGTGGCAGGAGATTCACAAGAACAACCGGACCAACATGCAGGGAGTGGACTTTTTGACGATGATGGACCGGCTGAATGCCGAGGAAGCCAAGCCGCGAACGAAAGCGGAGATTGTGCAGATGCTGCGCAACGATGGCGAGGCTTTTGCCGCGTGGCTGGAGTCCTTGACGCCGGAGGAGTTGGCGCAGACGGTGGGCGATGGCGAGGGGAAAAATGGAAAGGCGCGCATCGAATGGCTGCGGGGGGCGAAAGAGCACGAGATGCATCATCGGGCGCAGTTGATGTTGATCGAGCGGCAATTGGGGATTGTGCCGCATTTGACGCGGAACTCTAATGAGCAGCTTGCGAAGATGCGGGCGGCGAAGGGGCAGAGCGCGGGGGCGGTGTAGCGGGAGCAGGAGAGGGATCGCGCGGCGGAGGTAGCCGAGTGGGTCGGCCGGCGCGGCTGACGATCGGGGAGCGAAGAGCCAGCCTGCGGCCGGGGCACGATTTATCGTGCCCCTGCGGGGAAAAGGCGAAGGTCAAAGGCACGGGTTTAAAAACCCGCCACTACAACGGCTAGTCTTGGCGTAGGGCGGTTACCGGGTCTACCTGGGTGGCGCGCCACGCTGGGATGTAGGTGGCGGCGAAGGCCACCGTCAGCAGCAGAGTGGAGACCGCGGCCAAGGTGGTCAGGTCCGTGGACTGGACGCCGTAGAGCAGAGTGTGCAGGCCGCGGAAAAGCAGGAGAGCGAGACCGGCTCCAATGGCGGTACCGATTGCGGCCATGCCCATGCCTTGTCGCAGAACCAGAGCGAGCACATTGCGATGTTGCGCGCCCAGGGCGGTGCGGATGCCGATTTCTTGCGTGCGCTGGCTGACGGAATACGAAACCACGCCGTAGACGCCGACGGAGGCGAGGATCAGGCCGAGCAGACCGAATGCGCCGACCAGCATGGCTCCCAGCCGTGCGGGCAGAAGCGGTTTGCCGAGTTGTACGTGGGTCTGCATGGTGTTGATGTCGTAGACGGGAAGCGCGGAATCGAGCTGGCGAATTTGTTCGCGAATGGGCTGAGTGAGGGATTGCGGGTCAGCACTTTGCGAATTTACGAAGAGCGTTGCCGAGGAATTGTAATTCTGCGATAGCGGGAAGTAAGCGTAGAGCTGCGGAGTTTCGTAGAGGAAAAGATATTTTCCGGTGCGTGTGAGGCCGACGACCTGGATGGCGGGGCCGGTTTTGTCCACGCGAAAACGTTTGCCGATGGGATCTTCGCCGGGCCAGATTTTTTTGGCGAAGGCTTCGTTGACGACGGCGACGCCTGGGGAAGTGGCGGTGTCCGCAGCGGTAAATTCGCGGCCGGCAGTGATGGGAGTTCCGATGGCGCGAAAATAGCCGGGTTGTACGGAGTCATAGAAAGCGGTTTCGGATTTGCTTTTTTCGTCGATGGGCTGGCCGTCGGGAAAAATGCTGGCGTTGTTGGCGGTGAAGCCCATGGGGACGTCCGCGCCGACGGCGGCGTCTTTGACGCCGGGCAAAGTTCGGACGCGCTCGGCAAGCTGATTGTAAAATTGCTGGCCGCGATCGGCAGAGTAGCCCTGGGTGCCGAGGTCGACGGACATCATCAAAGTGCGATCGATGCGGAAGCCCATGTCGGCGTTCGCGGAATTCAGCAAGCTGCGGACGAAAAATCCGGCGCCGGCAAGCAGCACGAGCGAAATGGCAACTTGCGAAACGACGAGGGCGTCGCGGAAGCGGTGATGTCCCGCGGAAGAACCGCCAGAGCGGCCGCCAGCTTTCAAGACATCGGAAAGATTGGCGCGGGAAAATTGCAGCGACGGAACGATGCCCGCAACGAGGCCGGTGAGCAGCGCGGCGAAAAAGCAGAAGGCAAAAACTTTCCAGTCGAGGCGAAGATCGAAAAAGCGAACGGGAATGTCGCTGGGAACGTGGATGGACATGAGTGCGAGCGCGGCCCAGCGCGCAAAGAGAATGCCGACAAGGCCTCCGCAGAGAGCGAGCAGCGTGCTTTCGGTGAGCAACTGGCGGATCATGCGGCCGCGAGTGGCGCCGAGAGCAGCGCGAGTGGCGATTTCTTTGCGTCGGGCGTTAGCGCGAGCGAGGATCATGTTGGCGACGTTGGCGCAGGAGATGAGAAGGACGAGACCGACTAGCGACATAAAGATCCCGGCGACGGTGGACATGTAGCCGCCAAAGCCAGGCTCTGGACGAGCTTTTAGCTCTGGGATGACGAGGAGCGAAAGATTGGAGTGCGAATCTGGAAAATCGTGGGCGAGGCGCTGGTCGGTGGGAGCGGCGGCGGCCATGGCTTGCTCTGGCGTGACGCCGGGTTGGAGATAGCCAAGGACGTGGAGGAAAGAAGCGCTGCGCTGGGTGAGGACGTCAGGCTGACCGGGACTGATTACGGGGAGAGTGGAGACGGAAAGATAAAAGTCTGGATCGAGGAAATAGTAGGCGCCCTGATAGTCGGCGGGAGCTACGCCGATGATGGTGAAGGGATGCTGATTGACTTGCACGGATTTGCCGATGACGGAATCGGAGCCGGCGAATCGGCGCTGCCAATATTTGTAGCTGAGAACGATTACGGAGTCTTTGCCGGGAATCCAGCCTTCGTCTGCCGCGAAAGTGCGGCCGCGAGCGGGTTTGATGCCGAGCATGGAAAAATAATTGCCGGTGACCATATCGACCCAGGCGCGCTCGGGGCGGCCGTCGACGGAAAAGCTGACGGCGCTGGGGGAGTAGGCGGCGAGGTCGGTGAAAACGGATTTGAGCTGGCGATAGTCCTGGACGTCGGGATAGGAGAGATTGAGCGCGAACTGGACGGAGCGGTCTTTGTCGGCGACGACGACGAGGCGCTTGGCGTCTTGCACGGGGAGCGGGCGCCAGAGCATGCCGTCAAAAACGCTGAAGATGGCGGTGTTGGCGCCGATGCCGAGTCCGAGAGCGAGAATGGCGACGAGCGCGAAGCCGGGGGTTTTGATCAGCATGCGGATGGCGTAGCGTAGGTCTTTCCAAAGATTTTCCATGTAGGCAGACTCCCGCACGTGGGTGGATGGCTTCTACACAGGTAGACGCAAAGTGTGAGGGAAATGTTTCGAGAAATGTGCGCGATTGCGGGATTGGATGGGCGATTGTGAAGTGGGCGGTGGTGTGCGAAAATTGAGAGCGTTGAGGCGAGCATGAGCACATCTCTTGGCAAGCACGTCAGTTTGAGCAAGCCGGACGATTTCGGCAAATTGCTGGAAGACGACGGAATTATTTTTACGACGCTGGACTCGGCTGTGAATTGGGCGCGGAAGAGCTCGATCTGGCCGCTGGGATTTGGGTTGGCATGCTGCGCGATTGAGATGATGTCAATGGCGGCGGCGCGATTTGATGTGGCGCGATTTGGCGCGGAAGTGTTTCGTCCTTCGCCGCGGCAAGCAGATTTGATGATTGTGGCGGGGCGGCTGTCGCAAAAAATGGCCCCGATTATCCGGCAGCTTTACGATCAAATGCCGGAGCCGAAATGGGTGATATCGATGGGCGCGTGCGCGACGTCGGGCGGAGTGTTCAATAATTATGCGATCGTGCAGGGATGCAATCAGGTGATACCGGTGGATGTGTATGTGCCGGGATGTCCGCCGCGGCCGGAGGCGCTGCTGTATTCGATTTTGCAATTGCAGAAGAAGATTGATGCGGAAAGAGGATCGTTCAAGCGGGCGTTGAATTTGGATTAGGGTTTTCACGCGAATTGCAAATTTGAGTTTGAGGATTTGCGGAAGGTAGCGCGGAAATTAAATTTGGTTTTGGATTTGCGGCAATTGTAATTTGAGTTTGAGGATTTGCGGAGCGGCGACTTGGGTCGCCGCTTTTGTTTTTCGGCGCGATCGAACTTGGAAGAATGCGATTGGCGGGTCGGTCGCGTGAAACTTCGTCGCGTGGGGCAAGGCAAAACCTTGCGGCGACGAGTCGCCGCACTCCAAACTGGCTGCACTCCAAACGGCTGTCGAACTGGAAATTGTGCGTTGACGTTGGGCGGGTAACTCTTCATTATTTTGGGCGTGTTCTGTCCGCTGGGCAGTGGGTGGCTGGCGGAATTGCTTCCGAGGAAAATATGAAAATGATTTCGAGCGTCGGAATTTTTGTGCGTGTGCGCCGGGTCTCTGCGCAGTTGCGTGCCGCGATGATTTTTGCGGTGTGCGGATTGGCGATTTGCGCGGGCGGTGCGGTGCGTCCGGCGGAGGCGGCGGGACGCGAAGCGCAAATCAAGCCGCAGACGGCGGAATTGTTGCGGCGGATTTTTGCGACGGACGATTTCGATGAAAAGAGATTTGGACCGGCGCGCTGGCTGGACGGCGGAGATGCATATACGACGGTGGAAAAGTCGGCGGAATTTCCGAAAGCGCGAGATATTGTGCGGTACGCGGCGGCGACGGGCGAGCGGACGCTGTTGGTGAAAGCGTCGCAACTGGTGCCCGCGGGAGCGAAGGATCCTTTGGCGATTCAGAATTACGCGTGGTCGGCGGATAAAAGTTTGTTGCTGGTGTTTACGAACTCGAAGCGCGTATGGCGGCGAAATACGCGCGGGGATTATTGGATTTTAAATCGGAAGACGGGGGCGTTGAAAAAGATTGGCGGGGATTCGCCGGAATCGTCGCTGATGTTCGCGAAGTTTTCTCCGGACAGCGAGAAAGTGGGGTATGTGCGCGGCAATAATGTGTATGTGGAAGATATTGCGAGCGGCGCGGTCACGCAACTGACGCGCGACGGATCGGAGACGACGATCAACGGAACGTCTGACTGGGTGTATGAGGAAGAGCTGGATTTGCGGGATGGATTCCGGTGGAGTCCGGACAGCAAGCAGATTGCTTACTGGCAGTTTGATACGCGGGGAGTGGGAATTTTTCCGCTGCTCTACAATTTGGGAAAGCCGAAGCAGATTGTCACGGGATTTCCGTATCCGGGCATTGGGCAGTATCCATCGCGGCTGGATATTCCGTATCCGATTCCAGGGACGACGAATTCAGCGGTGCGAGTGGGAGTGGTGAATATTTCCGGCGGAGAGACGAAATGGATGGCGGTGCCGGGCGATCCGCGGGACAACTATATTGCGCGGATGGAGTGGGCGCCGAAGTCGAGCGAACTGGCGATTGAACATTTGAACCGATTGCAGAATACGGTGCAGGTGTTTTTGGCGTCGGCGGCGACGGGCGAGGTGAAAAGTGTTTTGCGGGATCAGGATGCGGCGTGGGTGGACGTGGTCGAAACGTTTACGTGGCTGGCGGGAGATAAAGAGTTTTTGTGGAGCAGCGAGCGCGACGGATGGCGGCATGAATACCGGGCGTCGAAGGATGGGAATGGTTTCAAGCTGATTACGCGCGGGGATTTCGATGTGATTCACGAAGAAGGCGTGGATGAAAAAGGCGGATGGTTTTATTACATCGCGTCGCCGCAAAATGCGACGCAGCGATATTTGTACCGGTCGCGGCTAGACGGGAGCGGGGAGGCGGAGCGAGTGAGTCCTGCGAATGAAGCGGGGACGCATTCGTATAACGTGTCGCCGGACGGGCGTTGGGCGTTTCACACCTATTCGACAGCGGAGCAGCCGCAGGATGTGGATTTGGTGGAGTTGCCGGCGCATCGAGCGGTGCGGGGATTGGTGGACAACAAGGCATTGCGCGGGACGGCGGCGAGTTTGCTGGCGTCGGCTCCGACGGAATTTTTCAAGCTGGATATCGGCGGCGGAGTGTCCGTGGACGGATCGATATTGAAGCCGGCGAATTTCGATGCGACGAAAAAATATCCGGTGCTGGTGCATGTGTACGGAGAGCCGGCGGCGCAAACGGTTCTGGATCAGTGGGGCGATGGGGATTTGTTTCATCGCGCGCTGGTGGGCGAAGGGTACATCGTGGTGAGTTTTGATAACCGCGGGACGCCCGCGCCGAAGGGACGAGCGTGGCGAAAGATGGTGTACGGCGCGATTCATCCGGTGATTGTAAAGGATCAGACGGCGGCGATTCAGGCGTTGCTGCGGGAGCGGCCGTATCTGGATGCGGAGCGAGTGGCGGTGTGGGGATGGAGCGGAGGCGGGTCGAGTACACTGAGCTTGATGTTCAGGTCGCCGGACGTTTACAAGGTGGGAATGGCGGTGGCTCCGGTAGCGGACTTGCGGCTGTACGACACGATTTATCAGGAACGGTACATGGGATTGCCGCTGCAGAATGTGGAAGGGTACAAGAGCAGTTCCGCGATTAATTTTGCCGAGGGATTGAAAGGGCATTTGTTGATCGTGCACGGGTCGGGCGATGACAATGTGCATTATTCGGGGACGGAATTGCTCTTGAACCGGCTGATTGAGTTGAACAAGCCGGTGGACTTTATGGAGTATCCGAACCGGACGCACGGGATTTCGGAGGGGGAGGGGACGTCTTTGCATTTGTTTAGTTTGCTGACGCGATATTTAGAGGAGCATTTGGAGGCCGGGCCGGTCGGTCGGTGAGTGGGCAGGGCGAGGGGCAGAGAAAGGTGACGTGTGTGGCGCGGAAAAAGTGCCAATCGGGGGATTGGCGTGCCCGGGGTGCCGTGCGGAATTTTTGCGACCTACTGTTGTCCGAGGTGTCGCTGACAAGGGCGCAGCAGTGCTGCGCCCCTACAAATGGTTATCTGCCACATTTCGGCCTTGCCTAATCTTGTCGAACGCGAATTTCTCCTTTGCATTGTGTGATCCCGAATAGTCCTAGGTTCAAAGACGATTTCGAAACCGGAGGTGGAGGGGGCGCGTCTGTTGAGTAGCGAGCGGCTGCGTTGCACGGTACGAGGAGAATAATATGAAGATTGTTCGATTCGTGTTGGATGGGTTGCTGTGCGTTGCGGTGTTGTCTGGTGTGGCTAGTGCGGTCGGCGCGGCTGATGCTATGGGGAAACGAGGCGGTGTGGTTGGTGCGGTGGGGCAGCAGGGAGGCGGGGCGGGAGCGGCGGGGCAGCAGGTTGGGACTGCGGGACTGGCACCTGTGCCGGTGGGAATTTTTGACGCGAAGAAAATATTTATTTCCAATGCAGGAGCGGACAGCGGACTTTTTCCGCATCCTTTTAGCGGCTGGACGGACCGCGGATACAACCAGTTTTATACGCTGATGCAGAATTGGGGCCGGTACGAGATTGTTGCGGAGCCGCAGCAGGCGGATCTGGTTTTGGAGCTACAGTTGATCGCGCCGAATGGGCCGTCGAGCGGGAATAAAGTAAACGGGGCGTCCGATCCTTTGCCAATGTTCCGGCTGGTGATATTTGACGGCAAAACTCATTACGTGTTGTGGGTTTTGACGGAGTCGATCCAGGTGGCGGCTTTGCAGAAGACGCACGACCGGAATTTCGATGACGCGTTGACGGCGTTGGCCACGGATTTGAGGGGATTGGCGACGAAGGGTGCGGCGGGAACACCGTAACGCAGCAGCGCATTAAAAGAGTGGCGCGCCCAAGGTGACGATTTTAGAACTTTTCTCGGACAAGTTGTGATCTCCGTACCTAACACCGTTGCTGTTGGGAACTGGGTCACCGTTTCCCATCACGCTGCGCAACGGATCGTTCCAGGGTTTAGCACGATGTTATAGTAGGCGCGACACAGCCCGTAGGAAAGGCAACATCAATGCATTTGAGAAATTGTACCGCCATGGCTTCGCTCACGGTGCTAGTTGTGAGTCTGGCGGGTTGCGCTTTTCGCCTGCCTCCCGCTGCTCCGCCAACCCAAGAAATGATTCGTATCGTCGCGAATACACCAGAGCAGTACGTCGTGCAAGTAAATACAGGAACTGTTAGGAAGTATGACGTACCGCATGATGGCAGCATCAAGATTGAAATTCCGTCCTATCGTCGCAGTTGCGGAGTTTACCTCTTCGATGCGATCAAAGTTGGAGGGTACGGGGACCCACTCAAAAGTTGGACTGTTTCTGTCACTCGAAACGGGAAGACTGCCCGTAAGCAATCACTGCGAGCCACGCAGAAATCTCCGACAGACGAGGGTGGATACCACACCGTGAAAATCGGGCGATAGATAGAGCGGGGAGTCGCGGATAGGTTTTGTTCCCGTATTCCATAGTATGTCTCATCAACCAACCCTATATCACAAGGCGGCGGGGCTACCATTTCTGTCTATTCTCGGGCAGCTGTACAGTCGGCCTTAAAGGCCGAGTGCGGTTACCGGACAATTTAGAAAAGATTGTGAGCTTAAGGCTGGAAGTCGTCCAAAAAAGACGCCGAAGAGAAGTGGCGCGCCCGGAGGGAGTCGAACCCCCAACCCTCTGCTTCGAAGGCAGATGCTCTATCCAGTTGAGCTACGGGCGCATCCTGAGATGAGAATCATATCATGGCGTTTTTGATTTCGAGATTCCTCGGAACCAAAGAACATAAACTTGTTTATATCTATAGCAACTGCACGGGTGTAGCGTGTGTTTAGCGTCTGGTGAGTTTGCCTTCCGAATCGATGCAAAGCGTAAACATTAGGAGGATACGATGAACGTATCTGTTTTTGTGGGGACCAGTGTTGATGGTTTTATTGCCCGGCGAAATGGGCAATTCGATTTTCTGCCTGATGGTGGCGGTGAGCCGCATGGGTATCACGAGTTTATGGCGACCGTAGATGCGTTGGTGTTGGGCCGTAACACTTTTGAGGTGGTGCTGGGGCTTGCGGAGTGGCCATACGGCGACAAACGGGTTGTTGTCTTGAGTAGTGGGATGGTTGATTTATCGGCAGCCAAGAGCACGCACGTGGAATGGATGAATGGCGAACCCGAGGAAATCGTCGCGAAGCTTGCGGACCGCGGCGTGCGGCATATTTATGTGGACGGAGGCATTACGATCCAGAGGTTCCTGCGCGCGGGACTCGTTCAACGGCTGATTGTTACGCGGGTTCCAGTTTTGATTGGGGAGGGGATTCCTTTGTTTGGGGAGTTGCTGCGGGACGTGCGATTGGAGCATGTGGCGACGCAGGCGTACGTGAGCGGATTGGTCAAGAGCGAGTACCGTTTGGCTGCGTGAGATCGCGCAGTCTTGAGGGCTGGTGGTCGGCGAATTTTCGGCTTGATCCCATTGTGTCGGACCGTTTGCGTGATTCTCAGGGGATTGCTGTACGACAAAAATGCGGTGGACTGCTAGACTGAAGTCCCACTCCTACCTGGTGGTTTTGCCTCTGCCTTTTAACAGGATCGCGAAGCTTGAGGGAGCTTGGCGATTTCCGGCCCTGCAAATTTAGCGAATTTTCTGACGGAGGTTCCGATGCGCAAGTATGTGGTGTTGGTGTCTGTGCTTTGCTTCGCAGGAGCGAGTTGGGCGAGAGGCGGCGTGAACGGGCTGTGGGCAACGGTGGGCCAGCCGCAAGATCCGGGGCAGTATCAGAATCAGGGGCAGGATCAAGGGCAGGATGCGGGATATGAGCCGTTTTCTGCCGAGCAATTGGACAATTTGCTGTCGCCGATCGCGCTGTATCCGGATCCTTTGCTGGCGCAGGTGTTGGTGGCGGCGACATTTCCGGATCAAGTGGAAGAGGCGGCGCGATGGGTTCGCGGCAACGGGCAGAACGGCGTGGACGATCAGAACTGGGATGTGAGTGTGCGGGCGGTGGCGCATTATCCGACGGTGATCGAGATGATGGCGGACCGGATTGATTGGACGACGTCGCTGGGACAGGCGTATGTGAATCAGTCGACGGATGTGGCGGAATCGGTGCAAAGGTTGCGGCATCTGGCACGCAATGCAGGGAATTTGGAATCGACGCCGCAGCAGCAAGTTTTGGTGAATGGCGACTACATCGCGATTGCTCCTAATCAGCCACAATATATTTATGTGCCGGTGTATGACCCGGCGATTTGCTATTACCGGAGGCCGTACTACGGGCCGGCGATTACGTTTGGAGCGGCGTTCCCGATTGGAGCGTGGCTGAATCTGGATTTTCGTTGGGGATATGGCGGCGGATATGGCGGGGTGTACTACACGGGCTGGCGACCGGACCGCTGGGGCCGCGAATGCTGGAACTGCGGATGGATTAACCGCAGCCGGGGATTTGTGAACGTGCGGAACAACGTTTACATAAATAATCGATATACGAATGTGACGGTGAACAGGACGGTGATCAATCGCCCGGTGAATGTGAACAACATCAGCCGATATAATTACGTGCACAAAAATGTGAACTACAACAACGTGCAGGCGAATAACGCTCGGCGGAACGAAAGATTCAATGGAGGGCGAGGAAACGGGAATGGGAGGCCTGGGCAAGGGCCGGGGCCGGGAAATAGTCCGGGGAATGGAAATAATGGCGGGAACAATCGGCCGGGAGTGAATAACAAGATTATCGACCGGAACATTAATTCGAATCGCGTGGACCAGTTTCGCGGGCGGGAGAATAATCGGAACGATCGGCCGCCGCAAGCGCAAGGTGGGCGTCCGGAGAATCCGCGGGAGAACGGAGCAGGGCAGCAGGGTCGGCCGGGACAGCAACCGAACCAGCCGGGACGTCCTGCGGCTGAACCGGAACACCGGCTAGCGCAGCCGGATCGTCCGGGGCAGCAAGGTCGACCGGGGAATCGCGAGCAGACACGTCCGGCGCAGCAGACTCGTCAGCAACCGCAGGCACGTCCAGAGCCACAGGCACGACCACAACCGCAAGCGCGGCCGGAAGGTCCGCACGGATTTGGGCGGTCGGAGGGGAACTTCGACCCGAGGCAGAGCGGTCAACGGGGGCAGGCGAGTCGCCAGCAAGCGACGCGTCCCGCGCCGCCGGCCGCGAGGCCAACGCCGGCACCGAGGGCGGCTCCGGCGGCGAGACCCGCACCACAAGCACGGCCTGCGCCTGCACCGCGACCGCAGCAGAGTAAACCTGCGCCAGCTCCGCACGGCGGGGATCGGAGGAAGCCATGAAGTCGTCGATGAAAGTGTGCGGAATTGCGGAGGGGAGGACGGCGATGAACATTCGATGGCTGAATCTTGTGAGCGTTGTGGCGGCGATTGCGGTGACGTTGCTGGTCGGGTCTGCGTGGGGGAATGAAAAGAGCGGCGATCCGTCGGCTGTGTGCTGCGGTTCCGCAACGCCGTTGGGCTTGGGGCAGGAGGCAGCGCAGGAATCGTTTTCTTCGCCGCAAGAGGCGATGAAGGCGTTGGTGACGGCGGCGAAGAGCAAGGATCGGGCGGCGATGGAGAAGTTGTTTGGCGCGGACTACGAGAAGTTGCTGTCTGGCGATGACGTGGAGGACCAAAAAGACTTGGACGACTTTGCGAGTGCGGTGGAGGAGTCGGCGGAGTTAAACAAGGTTGATGAGAACAAGTATACGGTGAGTGTGGGCAAAGATCATTGGACAACGCCGATTCCGATTGTGCAGCGAGACGGGAAATGGATTTTCGATACCAAGGCGGGAGTGAGCGAGATTCTGGATCGTCGGGTTGGAGAAAATGAGTTATCGGCGATTGAAACTTGCCGCGCGTATGCGGTGGCGCAGTGGGAATATTTCACGGAAGGGGATTGGGACCAGGACGGCGTTGCGGAGTATGCGCAAAGGTTTGTTAGCTCGCCGGGAAAACATGATGGTTTGTATTGGGAGACTGGGGACGATGAAAAGCCGAGTCCGTTGGGGAAACTGGTGGCGGCGGCGCGGGCAGAAGGTTATGGACCGAAGGAGCATTTGCCGGGAACTGCAGGAAAAGGCGGCGCTGCGGAAGAGGGAGCGGAAGAGCGGGCTCCTTACCACGGATATTATTTCAAGATTCTGACGCGGCAAGGTGCGCACGCGGCGGGCGGAAAATATAGTTATGTGATCAACGGAAACATGATTGCGGGATATGCGCTGGTGGCTTATCCGGATAAGTGGGGCAGCTCCGGCGTGATGACATTTATTGTGAGCCAGCAGGGGCGGGTGTATCAGAAAAATTTGGGAGCGAATACCGAGAGGCTGGCGCGGACGATGACGGAATACAATCCGGACATATCGTGGAAGCTGGTAGGAGCGGACGAGTAGTGGATTTGGCGGGCGGGCGCTCGCGAGCGGGTTAAGCGGATTGTTCTGCGGCTGCGGCGAGAGCTTCTGGGAAGTGTGTGACGGTGGCGGTGGCGTTGGTTGTGTGAAGCGTGGCACCGAGGGACTGGTTTTCTTTGCGGACGTAGGCCATGGCGATGGGCGCTCTTAGCGCGGGAGAAAATGTGGCTCGGGTAATGAAGCCGGCTTCTTTGCCTTCGGCGTCGCGGAGAGACTCACCGGGGGCGGGGACTTCCGTACCAGTGAAAATTAAATGGATGCGGCGGCGATTTACCTGGCCGCGAGAGCGAACGCGTTCGACGATTTCCTGCCCGGTGTAACAACCCTTTGTGTAGCTAATGTGGGAGTCTTGCAGATCGGCCTCGTGCGGGATTTGTTTTTCGCCGAAGTCGTAGCTGAACCACGGGATGCCTTGTTCGAGGCGGAGCGCGTTTAGCGCGGTGTAGCCCATCGGGCCGCCCTGGTGGGCGCGCGCGGAGTCGGACAGGATTTGCCAGAGAGCGGGGAGATGCTGGCGGTCCGCGACGATTTCTGCGCCGGGAATTCTTCCAGGTGAGCGTTTTGCGACGCGGCAGGGGATGTTTTGGATTTGCGCGTTGGCGGATTCGAGTTCGTCTAGGCCGGCAAGGTCGATTTGGGCGAGGTCGCGAATTGCGGCGGCGGCTTGCGGGCCCTCGAGAGCGAGGGTGCCGTAGCGGTCGGTGTCGTCGGTGAAAGAGGTGTCGTCCATGATGATGAATTTTTCGAACGTTTCGGCGAGGCGCTGACGGATCATCGCGTAGGAAACGCAGAAGAGAGTGCCGGCGAGGGAGAAGGTTTCGATTTCGGCGAGAATGCGTCCCTGCGGATGGAGGAGGAGGGAAAGGGCGCCGTGATCGGGAGCGAGATCTTTGATGTTGTTGGTCAGGACGGCGTTGAGATAGCGGGTGCGGTCGGGGCCGGTGAAGGTGAAATAGGCGCGATAGTTTTTGTCGAGCAGGGCTACGGAATCTTTGACGAAGGAATATTCGCGGAGCCAGTCGCCGAAGTCGCTGGGGAGAAGACAGCCGAACCAGGTGGAGAGGTTGGTCTGGGCGGAGCGGTGGAGTTGGGCGAGGGGCGTTTCTAGCGAGGGCGTTGCGTTGGGTTCGTCCATTGATTAGGTGAGTATAGCAAAGGGGAAAAGATTAACGCAGAGACGCAGAGGGCGCTGAGAGAAGACGAAACAGGGAATAGCACGCAGTTGCCTGAAGATATGAGTTTTGCAAATTTCTCAAGACAGCAGATCCCGGAAATTGCCTGCGAAGGCGCAGGCAATTTCCGGGATGACAGGTTGTTGCTTTGATTGCTGAAGAGAGTGCTGAAGGCGGAAGGTTGCGAAGGCGGCATTGGTTTTGGGCGGGTGGTACAATTTATTTTATGGACGCGAAAATGGCGCAGGAGACGGAGCAGCAGGGATTTATTCACATTGCGATACCGGTGGGAATGCTGCAGTGCAATTGTTCGATTATCGGCGACCCGGTGACGCGCGAAGCGTTGGTGGTCGATCCGGGCGACGAAGTCGGGCGCATATTGGAATTGCTGGGGCGCCACAAGCTGACGGTGAAGGCGATTGTGAGCACGCACGCGCACATCGATCACGTGGGCGGGCTGAGCATGCTGCATCAATACACGGGCGCGCCGGTAATGATGCATCGCGACGATCTGCCTTTGTATAATGCGATGGAAATGCAGGCGTCGTTTATTGGGATTATGCCGCCGCCGATTACGGAGATTCATCAGTTGCTGAAAGAGGGCGACACGTTGCAGTGGGGATCGCTGCAAGCGCAGGTGATTCATACGCCGGGGCACACGCCGGGAAGTTTGTCGCTATTTGTGCCGCAAGACGCGGGCAAAATTATTGTGCCGCTGCCGCAATTGTTTGCGGGGGATACGCTGTTTGCGGGAAGCATTGGGCGAACGGATTTGTGGGGCGGATCGCTGGATCAGATTATGGAGTCTTTGCGCGGGAAATTGATGCCGCTGCCGGATGATACGGTGGTGCATCCTGGGCATGGGATGCGGACTACGATTGGAAAAGAGCGGGAGCTGAATCCTTTTTTGAATCCGAAGTGAGTTTTGGGCGGTGATGCGCGGCGGATGCGGCGATTTAAGTGGCTGAGTTTTCTTTGGTCTGACGAATTTCTTCCATCACAGATTGGACGAGTTCTTTGGCGTGGGCGAGTTCCTGCGTGATGATGCGCAAGTCCATCACCGGGACAGCGGGATTGCGCTGGCTGGTGCAATAGACGCCGTGCTGGCCGACGAGGACGAGGGCGTTGGTGAGGCGGTCGAGGGAAACGGCGAGGCGGCCGCGTTGGCGGCCGAACATTTGTTCGTAGTGTTCAAGTTCGTCGCGGTGTTCTTCAAAAGCTGACATTGGTGAAATCCTCTTGGAGCTGCGACTGCGCAAAACTGTTGCGGGTGGCCGCTGCGTACGGAAATGCTGGGTGCAAACCGGCAAAATCGCGGGCCGAGGGCGGTTGCAAATCGGGCACAGACTATCCGCAGCTAACTTTACCTAAAAGGGGGCGCGGAACATAATTCGATTTAGCAAAACGCAACTGATTGCGATCTACAGAATACGGCAGGAAACACGACAGGCTGATTTTCGCGCGGTCCCCGATTGGACTTGGGAGGGGATTGGGCTGGAGCAACAACAATGCGACGTTCGGATCTGGTGCAGCACAAAGAGAAAGAAAAGGAAACAACCACGCGCACGTCGCAAATTGTGTTTGGCGAGCGGCAACATTTGCTGCGCGTGCTGGATTCGCTGGAAGGGTCGCAATTGCAAATTGCGCGGATGCAGCAGGAACGGCGCAGTCTGGAAGAATTGATTCACGCGCGGACGCGGGAGCTGAATCAGATCAATACGGCGTGGGACGAGAAAATCGGGCTGGTGCTGAGCGCGGACGCGAAGCCGGATATGCTGGAGAAACTGGTGAAGCAGGCTCCGGCGGAAGATTTTTATTTGCTGCGGCTGATCAGCGAGCATCCGCGGGCGAATGCGAAAACTTTGAATAAATTGGCGAAGCATCCTTATGGAGCGATTCGTGAAAATGTGGCGCGGCATCCGAATGCGGATGCGCCGACGTTGACCTGGCTGAGCCGCGATCGCAGCCAACCGCTGTGGTATCTGGTGGCGTTCAACCCGAATACGCCGACTCCTTTGCAACGGCGATTGCGGGATCGTTTGAAGCGGCTGGGTGATACGCAACTTTCGAAGTAGTTTTACACCCTCAATCAATTCAAATCATAAATGGAGTTTCGTCGCGACCATTTTGGGCGGCGATTGCGGGCTCGGTGTGCCCGAAGATAGTAGAATGCCAGCCGGTTGGTTTCCTGAGACATATTGTTGCGGGATGAGATGAGCGAAAGCAGCTTACGGAGTGGGCTGGAGTTTGTGCGCGCGAAGAAATGGCTGGTGATGGCCATTTCACTGGCGCTACTGGTGCCGTGTGTATGGCATCGACGGATCGAGGCGGGAGATTTGGGGAGCCATGTGTATAACGCGTGGCTGGCGCAGTTGATTGAGAAAGGGCAGGCGCCGGGGCTTTATTTATCGAAGCAGTGGAATAACGTGCTGTTCGATTTGATGTTGGTGAAGATGGGAAATTGGTTTGGTTTGGCGGCTGCGGAAAAGATCGCCGTATATATTTGCGTGCTGGTGTTTTTCTGGGGAGCGTTTGCGCTGGTTTGCGCGGTGACGGAACGGGTACCGTGGTTTTTGCTGCCGTGTTTCGGGATGCTGGCGTATGGGTGGACGTTCAGCGTGGGATTTTTCAATTATTACATCTCGTTAGGGTTGGGATTTTTTGCCATAGCGATGGTGTGGCGCGGACGGGGCAGGGAATGGATTATTGCGGCCCTGCTGGGATTGGCGGCTTGGGTGGCGCATCCGCAGGGATTTGTGTGGATGGCGGGTTGCGTGGCGTATCTGACGCTGTGGCGAAGGCTTGAGGGGTGGCTGAAACTGTTGCTGCCGATTGCGGCGGCGATTGCGATCGTGGCGGTGCGCATTTATGTGGCGCGGCACTACGAGTCTTACACCGTGTGGGATTCGTTTGGGCCGGGAATTTATGGGGGAAGCGATCAGTTGGCGCTGTATAACGCGCGATTTCAAGTGCTGTCGAACGTGGCGTTGGTTTTTGGGTTGATTTGCTTCGCGACGGAAGTGGCGCGACGGCTGCGGGCGAAAGAAAGCTGGAGTGGAGTGCGGTTACCGTTGGAGCTTTATGGTGTGGCGGTGGTGGCGGTATACGTTTTGCCGGACTCGGTGCGGATGCCGATGTATGCGGGTTGGATCGGGCTGGCGGCCCTGCGACTGACGACGGTGGCAGCGGTGATGGGGTTGTGTGTGATGGGATTTGTGCGGCCGCGAAAATGGTTTGGCTGGGGATTTGCGGCGATTGGGATGGCTTATTTTGTGCTTTTGTACGGGGCGACTGGGGAATTGAATCGGATGGAGCAGAGGGTGGAGCAGTTGGTATCGGAGCTGCCTTATGGTGAGCGGGTGGCTGCGACGATCTGGACACCGGGCGACTCGCGGTTGCCGTTTATTGTGCATATGGTGGATCGTGCGTGCGTCGAAAGATGTTTCAGCTATGGGAATTATGAACCGCCTTCCGGTGAGTTTCGCGTGCGAGTGCGAGGTGACAATCCGCAAGTGACCGATGATGCGGATGCGGCGGAGGAGATGGAATCCGGAGAATATGTAGTGCGGCCGGAAGATTTGCCGATGGCGCAGATTTATCAGTGCGACGAGAACGATTTCACGAAATTGTGTGTCCGGCAACTGGCGGCTGGGGAAAAGAACGGGCGGCTCGGGTATCACCCTCCTAAGGAGTAGTGGTCCGTGCTTACCTGTGGGGATCGAGGCCGAAGACAAATTGGCTCTTGTTGTAGGCCAATAGCGTGTAGAATTAGCACAGTGTGAGAGACAATGCTTCCTCTGCAGCTCCAGCCTGAGAGCCACGTTCCGCTATACATCCAACTGAGAGACCAACTGCGCGCGCTGGTGCATGCCGGCGATTTGCGGCATGGCGACCGTATCCCGGCGAGCCGTGAGTTGGCGACGATGCTGGGTGTGCACCGAACGACGGTGGCCAACGCCTACGCGGAACTGGAATCGGAAGGCTTGATTCAAGGGCACGTGGGGCGCGGCACGTTCATCAAAGGCAACGGAAACGGCTTGGCAATTACACCGCCAGCGCCGGCGGTTTTGAACGGCGGCAAGGGAATTCGGTGGGAGTTATTGTTTGCTGATGAACGCGGCGACGAAGCACTCAGCAGGCTGACGGAGAGCGCGCCGGTAGATTCGCTGTCGTTTGTGATGGCGCGGCCAGCGCAGGAATATTTTCCGGTGGAAGATTTGCAGGCGTGCGTGAATGCGGCGCTGAAGCATGAAGCGACGGACGTGCTGAACCTGGGTCCCACGGATGGGTATCCTCCGCTGAAACATGCGCTCCTGGAGCTCCTGCAGCGCGACGGAATTCCGGCGAAAGACGAAAATTTACTGATTACGGATGGATGCCAGCAATCGCTGGATCTGATCAGTAAAGCGTTTGTGCGGCCCGGCGATTCGGTGATTCTGGAGAATCCGACGTATCCAGGAGCGATCGCGATTTTTCATGGTTCGAGGGCGAGGTGTCTGGCGGTGCCGGTGCGGACACAGGCGGAGCCCGGCGCAACGCTGGGCTTAGATGTCGAGGCGTTAGAGGCAACGCTTGCAGCGAATCGCGTGAAGCTGATGGTGCTGACGCCGGATTTTCAGAATCCGACCGGAACGTCGATGTCACTGGCGTCGCGAAGGAAAGTGTTGGAGTTGGCGGCGCGGCATCAGGTGCCGGTGGTGGAAGATCATATTTATGCGCGCTTGCATGCGCGGGAAGAGCGAGTGCCGTCGCTGAAGCAACTGGATCGCTCGGATTTGGTGATTCACATCGACAGCTTTGCGAAGGTGGCGTTTCCAGGATTGCGCGTGGGATGGATCGTCGCTCCTCCGGCGGCGATCGAGCGATTGCGTTTGGTGAAGCAAGTTACGGATTTGCATACGGATCAACTGGCGCAGGCTACGTTGGCGGCATTTTTGCGGCGAGGTTTGTTTGCGAAGCATGTGGCGCGGATGAGGAAAGTGTACGCGTCTCGTTTGCGGGCGCTGGACGAGGCGCTGCGGAAGCACATGCCGCCGGACGCCCGCTGGACTTGTCCTGACGGTGGAATGTGTTTGTGGCTGGAGTTGCCTTTGGGGTTTGATGCGAGCGAATTGTTGATTCATGTGAAGGAACGAGGAGTTTTGTTTGCTCCCGGGCGATATTTTTATGTGCAGGGGCCGGCACCGAATACCTTGCGGCTGGGATTTGCGAATCTGGATGAAAAGCAAATTGCGAAAGGCGTGGCAACCTTGGCGGAGTTACTGAAGGTCGAGATGCGGAAGAGGCAGCGAGGAGTGCGGAGAGCGGAGCGGAGCCGGGTGGCTTTGGTTTGAGACTGCAAAGTAATGAAGTAATGACGCAATGAAGGGACGACAGGGCGCGGGGTTAATTTAGCGGGATTAGATGGACGTGAAGGAGATGGATTGAGCTCGATTGTTACTTTGGCGCCGAATGCTACGAATAAGTGTTTTGGATGCGGCGCGGGCAACGATGCGGGAATGCAGTTGACGTTTCAGCAAGATAATGAGCGGCGACGGATTGTTGGACGTTTTGTTTTAGGCGAGCGTTATCAGGGCGGCGGTGGTATTGCGCACGGTGGAATTATTGCGTTGCTGCTGGACGAGGCGATGGGGAAGGCGTGCAGGTTTCGCGAAGTGCGCGCGGTTACGGCGGAGCTGACCATCGAATATCTGCGGCCGGTGAATGTGCTGAACGAAATCGTGGTGGAAGCGTTTGAAGAGAACTTGAGCGGAAGGAATTTGTTTTTGGTGGGCGAGATCCGAAATGCCGCGGGAAATGTTCTGGCGCGCGCTAAAGGGCGATTCGTGATTCTGATGGACAAGGATGGGATTGTCCGGCGAGAAGAAGCGGTGGGTAAAGAAGAAGCGTAATTGGGACGGACCGAGATTGCGTGGCATCAAAATTAAGGGAGAACTGACATGGATGCGAAAAAAGTGAACGGCAGTGGCGGAAATTCCAGCGCGAATGAGTGGCGCGTGAAGGTTGGCCTGGCAGAAATGCTAAAGGGCGGAGTGATTATGGATGTGACCAACGCCGAGCAGGCCAAGATTGCGGAGAATGCCGGAGCTTGCGCGGTGATGGCGCTGGAGCGGGTGCCGTCGGACATTCGTAAAGAGGGCGGCGTGGCGCGGATGGCGTCGATCAAAGTGATTCGCGAGATCATGGCGACGGTGACGATTCCGGTGATGGCGAAAGTACGCATCGGACATTTTGCGGAGGCGGAAGTTTTGCAGGCGCTCGAAGTGGATTTCATCGACGAGAGCGAAGTGCTGACGCCTGCCGACGAAGAAAATCACATTTGGAAGCACGATTACCGAATTCCGTTTGTTTGCGGAGCGCGAAATCTGGGGGAAGCTTTACGGCGGATTGCGGAAGGCGCGGCGATGATTCGCACCAAGGGCGAGGCAGGGTCCGGCAACGTGGTGGAAGCGGTGCGGCACATGCGAACGATTGTCAGTCAGATGAAGAAATTGACGACCATGCGCGACGATGAATTGATGCGTGAAGCGAAAGAATTGGGCGCGCCGCTGGACTTGATACGGCAAATTGCGAAGACGGGAAAATTGCCGGTGCCGAATTTTTCGGCCGGCGGAATTGCGACTCCCGCTGATGCGGCGTTAGTGCGTCGCCTGGGGGCGGAGGCGGTATTTGTAGGATCGGGAATATTCAAGTCCAGCGATCCGGAGGCGCGTGCAAAGGCGGTGGTGAAGGCGACGACGCACTTTGAGGATGCGAAGGCGGTTTTAGAGGCGAGCGAAGAGCTGGGCGAGGCGATGCCGGGCTTGGATGTACGGCAAATGGACGAGAAGGATATGTTGTCGACGCGCGGCTGGTAATGAGCGCTTGAGCGAGGATGGCTTTAATAGGCGCGATATATTGCGCTACCACGATGAAGCGGAGCGGATGCCGTGAAGATTGGAATTTTGGCGGTGCAAGGCGATTTTGCGGCGCACGCGGCGATGCTGGCGAGACTTGGGGTCGAGAGCGTCGAGGTGCGCACGCCGGATGATTTGCGAGGATGTGACGGGCTGATCTTGCCGGGCGGAGAAAGCACGACACAATTGCAATTCTTGCAGGAAGAAGGATTATTCGCAGCCGTGGAGCAGTTTGCGAAAGAGCAGAAATCTATTTTCGGGACATGTGCAGGGGCGATTTTGCTGGCTGACGAGGTGAAGGGTCCGGCGCAAGAGTCGCTGAGACTGCTGGATATCACGGTGCGGCGGAACGGCTACGGGCGGCAACTGGCGAGCGACGTGGTGAGTGGTCCGACTACGCTGAAGAACGAGCCGCTGGAAATGGTGTTTATTCGCGCGCCGATTTTTGAACGCGTGGGGCCGGGCGTTGCGGTGCTGGCGGAGTTTGACGGCAAGCCGGTGCTGGTGGAAAAGGGCAACATTCTGGCGGCAGCGTTTCATCCGGAGCTGACCGACGATTCGACGGTACACGAGCGTTTTGTCGAGCACGCACGGAAAAAGCCTGCGCGCGAAATGAAAAGCGTGGCATCGTAGGTTTACTGGGAGAAGGCTTGCGTCGCGAAAAAACCAGCGTCTCGCAGGAAGATTACCTGAAAGCGATTTGGGAGATGCTTCAGGAAGACCGGACGCCGATCAGCGCGCGTCTTGCGGAAGAGTTGAATGTGACGCCACCGGCGGTGACGGCAGCGCTGAAGCGAATGACGCGCGACGGCCATGTGCGGATGGACCGGGCAGGACGGATCGACCTCACAAAAAAAGGACGGCAAATTGCGGAGCGGTTGGCGCTGCGGCATCAACTAGCGGAAATGCTGCTGACCGATGTGATCGGGTTGTCGTGGGCAAAGGCTCATGACGAGGCGGAACGGCTGGAGCATGCGATTTCGCCGGAAGTGGAGGCGCTGTTACTGAAGCGTTTTGGCGACAAGGCGAATTGTCCGCATGGCGTGCCGATGCGCGGCGGAATCGCGAAACTGCGGCGGCAAGGTGCGGTTCTGTTAGCGGACATGCGCGCGAATGAGAAGGCGGAAATTCTTTGTGTGTATGAAAAGGATGCTGAATTTTTGGAATTTCTTGAGGATTTGGAGTTGCGTCCGGCAACACAGTTAGAGATTAAGAAGCGTGAGTATGACGAGACGATGACGTTGCGAGCCGCGGGCCGGACGATGCATTTGGGGAAGCCGGCGACCAGCCGGATTTGGGTGCGGCGGATTACAGCTTAACGTGGATTATTGTTTCAGAATGTTTGTCGCAGGGCAGACGATTCCTCAAAAAATTAAAGCTCAGTTGTGTTCATCGAGAAGGGCTTTCAAGCGCGCATAACCGGCACGGCTGACGGGCAAGCGCGCGCCGTCGTTGAGTATCGCGACGCGGCTGTCTTTTCCGTAAGGCTCGATACGAGCGACGCGTTCGAAATTAACGATGTACGACCGGTGGATACGCACAAAGCGAGACGGGTCGAGAGCAGCCTCAAGACTGGCGATGGTTTGCTGTTTCAAATGTTTGGTGCCAACTGTGGCCAGGGCTACATAGTCGTCTTGCGCTTCGGCGTAATCCAGTTTCGCGATGGGAATCACGGTGACGCGAGTTCCGTCTCGCACCACGAGGCGTTCGACAAAATGTTGCGGGTCGCGTGCTGCGGCGGCGAGCGCATGCCCTTCCGGCATTTTGCCGATGCGGCCTTTGGCGCGGTCGATGGCTTCTTCGAAACGCTGCTGGCCCACCGGCTTCAGCAAATAGTCCACGGCGTGGACATCAAAAGCGCGCATGGCGTATTCGTCGTAGGCAGTGACGAAGATTATTGGAATATCGGTGCCGATCAGTTCGAGAACGTCGAAGCCGGTGAGTTTGGGCATTTGCACATCGAGAAATATTAGATTTGGTCTATGTTCGGCGACGGCTTTTACGGCTTCAAAACCGTTGGCGCATTCGGCGGCGATTTCGATTTCGGGATGAGATTGCAGGAGTTCGCGAAGAACGTGGCGAGCTAGTTCTTCGTCGTCGACGAGGAGGGCGCGGATTTTGCTCAGGGAAGGCATGAGTTATCCGCGAACCTCTTTTGGTTGTTGCAATTCTGCGACAGTCGTGGCGGTGGGCGCAGGCGAATCGGTGGCGTGCTCCGCTGGAAGGCTGAGGGTGACGCGGAAAAAGTCTTCGTCAGAAGCGATGCTCATGTTGGCGTCTTTGGGATAGCGAGCTTCGATGCGATGGCGGACATTCGCGAGGCCGAGACCGCTTTTTCGCTTGGCTGGGGCGTCGGGGTCCAGCGAATTTTCGATCACGATGTGGAGACGGTCTGCACCGCAGTGGGCGGTGAGGCGCACCCTGCCGCCGTCCGGCAAATTAGCAATGCCGTGAACGACGGCGTTTTCCACGAGCGGCTGCAGAATCAGCGGTGGCACGAGACAAAATTGAGCTTGCGCGTCGACGTCCACGGTAACTTGCAAGCGCGAGCCAAAGCGCACTTTTTCTATGGCAAGAAACCGTTGCAGCAAGTCCAGTTCTTCGCTTAGCGGGACCAGCGCTTTCTCGCCAATCCCCAGCGTCATGCGCAGAAACTCTGCCAGCAAAATGCACATTTCACGAGCGCGTCCGGCATCAATGCTGGTTAGCGCGCTGATCGAATTCAGACTATTGAACAGAAAGTGTGGATTGACTTGCGCTTTCAGTGCTTTCAACTCGGCGTCCCGCGCCAGGACACTGGTTTCGAGGGCACGAGTTTGCGCCTGCCGCGAGTCTTCCATCGCCAGCAGGACGTAATGAAACGCGACCGAAAGCAAATAGAGCAGGAAGCCAGCGCCGAAGAGCACAGGAACTTGCGACGAAAATTGTTCGTAGAGCCCGGAGAATGGCGGGAACTGCGCGAGAACGTAAGCCAATATTTTCGCAAGCTCAACCCAGAGCGCGCTGATGACCGCTCCCGCGGCAAGATGGGTGAGCGCGAGCCGCCCAAGGTCAGTTTTTTCAATGGGTGTGGCTCGGCAGGAATACCACGCGGTTAAGCACAGGAACTGGTAGACCAAACAAAGTGGAACGAGCAGGACAATAGCGTCTCGCCAGCCTAGATGGCCCGGGCTGGCGAGCAAATAGATCAGGATTACGGCTAACGGCACCCACGCAAGCAGGTACAAACCGAGGCGCTTGATGGGCGATAAGAGTGGATGCATGTTAGTTGCTGATGTCGACTCCGCCGAAGATGATGTTGCCGGTAATGACTAGTGTTTTCGCGTTCTGGTTCGCAGGGTCGGTGGAGGCGGCGAGGCGGCTCTTGTCCGAATAACCGCCCATAACCGGAAGAGTACTGGACTGTACGTGCCAGGTATCGGGCACGCGGATTTCGACGCCGCCGAAAATGCAGTAAACCTCGATCACGGCTTTGTCGCCGTCGATTTTGGCATTGCGAAAATCCAGTTCGACGCCGCCAAAGATTGCAGTGGCGCGGCCGCCCTTGAAGTTAGGACTATTGACGCGGCGTTCGCAGCCGCCAAAAACGGCGGCGGCGTTTAATACATCGGCGCCCTCAGGTCCCGACACCACTTTGTTATTGGATACAATGACCGGACCGCGAAACGAGCCCCACACCATCAGGAGACCGACGGCGATGATGGCGATGGGCCACAATTCGGCGATCCTAAAGCGAATGATACCGAGCGTCTGCAATTGAAAGATGGCGCCAAGAGCGATAAGGAAAAGTCCCCAGGTGCGGTTGGAATTCGAGAAAAATTGGCCGATGCCGGCGACCACGATGATCATCGGCCAATATTGATAAAGGTGGTTGATGGTGATGAAGCCGGTGTGGTCCAGCAGCAGCGCAACGCCGATCAACACCACAAAAATGCCCCAAACGAGTCCCGACCGTTCGGTGCCGGTGTGAAGTCCTACTACAACGGAGTGACGTTTTTCAGATGAGTCCATGCTGGCCTCCCTTTGCCAAAACAGGTGCAGACGATTTAGCGGACTCGGTGGTTCGGATCCGCTGAGAACGAAGCAGCGTCATTCCGGTCAAGATAAACGCCAGCGCTGAGAATGGTACCAATAAGTCCGCTGCAGTGGACAACAAGACTCCCGGGCGGATGGCGACAGCTTGGACGGCGCGGAGAAAAGCGAAAACGATGGTCGCGCCGATGCTCAGGGCATCCTGTAGATTAAGAGAAAATGCCGGCGACATCGAAAAAATACTTAGCAGCAAAATGCCTAATCCCATGGAAATCATCGCGCCGCCTGGATTTATCTTTGGAGCGCTTTTCGAAGTTCGCCGTTCGACCATGTTTCGCTCCTCGGCGCTTGCAGTTGGGCGCCACCCCTCGTCAATTGCGAGAATACGGATTGGGGGAAAGCCGGTCATTGCACATTCGAGGAAGACGTGTGGTTTACCGGCGAATGGCGGTTTGCGGTCGGCAAATGCCGCGCGCTCTTGCTGCCTCGCCGGCTAAAATAGCTGAGTTGGCGTCGTGTAGACGCGGGGGTCGTGCGGAATTCCGTTGTACGGGTTCGGCTGGGAACCGCTACAATCGACGGGTGTGGATGGCTAGAGCAGCCTCAATTTCATGATCAATGCGCTTCGCTATTACTGGATTGTCGCCAAGGGCTACCGGTTGAATCCGTGGAACAGTCCCTACGTGCGCTGGAGGTTTGAGACTTTTCTGGGGGCGGAAGCGGCTAACCTGGATGCCGCGAAATTCTTTCGTCTGGCATGGAAATACCGCGTGCAGATGGAATCATTTGTGAACTGGACAGCGGAACGCAGACGTGCGCAAAGGGCTTAGGGTCGCTTTTTACCAACGATTGATCTACGCACTGACCGGAAAAGCGAGCTAGTTTTGAGCGGTGGCGGCGGGGGAATCAGATCGAGCCGTTTGCGGCGACGCCGGCAACTGCTCTCGAATCAAGGAGCCTACCTTTTGCCAAACGTTCGGGTCGCACTCGATTTCGATGTGACTGCGCATGAATACGCGGTCGTACCAAGGAAATTTGGGACAAGAGATCGGCTTGGCGCTGTAATCGAATAAGAAATTTCCCAAAATATCGGTCCGTGCTGGATCAACCGCGCGGATTCTGCTTTGACCGTGGACGAACCCTTTGGTCTGGTAGAAATTCGCGGCATGCGCAACATTGTCTGGAATGTCGGCGTCGTTCTGGCCAATCTTGGCGACGCTGTCGACTTGCACCGTCAATAAAACCGGAATGCCGTCTCTATCCAGCGCGCGAGCCAGATCGACCACCGCGCTCGCTCCCCAACTGTGGCCGTATAGAATGATGCGAGCGGCGCGTTTTTGTGCCAGTGTGGGATTGGTATCGCGTCCGGCGGCAAGCAGGCGCAGAATGAGTTTGTGGGCGTCGTCACGGCGCCGATTTTCGAAGGTGGCGACACGAACGTCCCCGGCGTAATCCGTTTGCAGCCGCTGGGCCATGGACACTTCAATGTGCACGCCGTCGTCGTGACGGACAAATCCGCCGAGGAAGCCGATGACAATTACGGGCGCGGGCGGAGCACTTATCGAGGCAGAATCGCCCGAAATCCCGGAGGCAGGGCGGTCGTCAGATGCTCGAAGTGCAGCCAAGGGAGAGACTATTAGGGCCATCAGCAAACAGATACCTAGTGCCGAGACGCGCTTCCCGCGAATCAAAGAAGAGAGGCCCACAATTCTTAAGATGAAGGAACCTGCAAACAGGTTACCGGAAGGGAAGGGCTGACCATGGCCGAGCGGCACCGTGTGGTGGTTTTGGGCGCGGGTTTCGGCGGTCTGAATGCCGCTCAGAAGCTCAAGGGGGCTCCCGTAGATGTGACGCTGATTGACGCGCGAAATTTTCATCTGTTCCAACCCCTCTTATATCAGGTGGCCACTGGCTCACTTTCACCAGGAGAAATTGCCGCGCCGATACGGGGAGTTCTCAGCAGGCAAAACAATGTGCGTGTTTTGCTGGGCGAAGCGGTGGATGTTGACCCACGCGCCCGGCGAGTCACGCTACGCGATGGCGCCACTTTCGATTACGACTCGCTGGTCGTCGCCACGGGTTCGGAGACGTCTTACTATGGCAACGATTTCTGGCGAGAATGGGCCCCAAGCCTGAAGACAATAGAGGAAGCCACGGCAATACGCCACAAGATTCTTTATGCGTTCGAGTGGGCGGAGCGCGCAGCAACAGAAGCGGAAGCCCGGGCGTGGCTGACATTTGCGATTGTTGGCGCCGGAGCTACAGGAATGGAGTTGGTGGGCGCTCTGGCGGAAATTGCCACGGAAACGCTGCGCCATGATTTCCGGAGGATCAATCCATCCGAAGCGCGAATTATTTTGATGGAAGGCGGTGACCGCGTGCTGGCGGCGTATCCGCCGGATTTGTCGGCCAAAGCGGAGAAGTTGGTGCACGGACTGGGTGTGGAAGTTATGAAGGGCGTGATGGTCACGGGCGTTGATGCGAACGGAGTAACCTACAAACGCGGCGATTCCACTTGCAGGCTAGCCGCGAAAACAGTCATCTGGACCGGTGGCGTGAAAGCCACGGAATTCGGCAAGAGGTTGGCCGTAAATTCGAATGCGGAAACAGATCGCGGCGGACGAGTCAAAGTAAATCCGGACCTTAGCGTTCCGAATTATCCGGAGATTTTCATAGTCGGCGATTTAGCGCTGGCTCCCGGAAAGGACGGGCATTCGCTGCCCGGCGTGGCGCAAGTGGCAATTCAGGGCGGAAGATATGCCGCGAAGGCGATTCGAGCGCGGTTGAAGGGTAAAGACTATCCGCCGTTCCACTATTTTAATAAGGGCGATATGGCCGTGATTGGCCGTGCGGCGGCAGTGGCCAATGTTTTTGGCCTGCATATTTCCGGATTCTTGGCGTGGCTTACCTGGCTGTTTATCCACCTGATGTATCTGGTGCAATTTCAGAGCCGCATTCTCGTATTCGTTCAGTGGGGATTTCAATATCTGACCTTTAGCCGTGGCGCGCGGCTCATCACTGGTGAGAGCGACAGCGACATTGTGGATGACACAGGAGCAAAAAAGAGTCGCGCTGCAACGCGTTCCTGACCTGATGCTCGGATAAACCCAAGTAATCTCTACAGCATTTTCTCTATTGTGGGGGTTTTGATCCGTTCCATCATGGGCCATGGGCTTTTGTTCCCGTGGGATTTCGGGAGTTCAGAAAACACTAACTGTTGCGCAGTTCATTTATGTTGCCGCGATTGCGGTCTGCTTTCTAGCTGAAATTAGCCGACCTCTCCCCGCACAAGAACCGTCGTCGCAATCCAAAACTCAGGAAGATGTCAGCCAGTTGGTGCGCTCCGTGATTCAAAATGAACTTAAGGCGGAGCAAGACGATCATTCCCGGTGGCGCTTCCTGGAAACTCGCGAAGAAGACGGCAAACAGAAACTCTACGAGGTCTGCCAGACCAAGGATGGCGACATCGAAAGGCTGAGGTCGATAGATCGCCGTGAGCTTAACGCTCAAGAGCAAGCCGCCGAGGACAAACGTATTCAAACTTTATTAGCGCACCCTGGCCGGATTCGAGAAAAACAAAAGAAGCAGCAGGAGGACGCCAAACAGGTACAAAATTTGCTGAAAGAATTTCCGGAAGGATTTTTGTTCCAGTTTTCGGGAAAAGAGGGCGATCTGGTGAAAGTAAGCTTTACGCCGAATCCAAAGTTTCATCCGCACGGACGCCCAGCGCAGGTTTTCCATCACATGGCCGGAACGCTGACTATAAACGAGAAAGCCAAGCGCATCGCGGAAATCAATGGACGATTGGCGACGAATGTAAAATTTGGCGACGGTTTACTGGGGCATCTGGATCAGGGCGGAACATTTTTGGTGAAACAACAGGATGTCGGCTCTGGCCACTGGGATACCGTCGTGATGAACGTGCACATGAGCGGCAAGATTTTATTTTTGAAGACTATCGCGGTCCGACAGACAGAAAGTTATTCGTCGTATAAGCCAGTGCCGGACAACCTGAGCCTGAAACAAGCGGCGGAAGAATTGAAAAACTCTGACCGCAATGCGCGCAAGGCCTCTTAGTCTCGCCAGACTTTCGACGGAAGCCGAGCACGACCTGAGGCGGCATTTACGTCCAGCGAACGCTGTAACAAACCTTACGGAGACGTCGACGACTCGACTGAGGGAACTCGCTAAATGCTGCCGTCTTTTCTTCGCCGCACGCATCTCACCACTACCAGCCGATGGGGCTAAAGGAAAATGCCAGGTTGGGTTCTTACATGTCCTCGCTGTAACCGTTCCTTCCTATATGAAGAAATCGATTCTTCCATGATTGAGGCGGCTCGCCGCGACCCTTTTCAAGTAGTCATCAAGCCGGTAATCGCGAAAGAAGAACAGCGCGACTGTCCGCGTTGCAAAGCGCTGATTAGTGTTAAGAGCTGTGATCTGACATACAGTTTTCTATGAAGGACCAGTCACGGGATGGACTGCCCGGAACGAGACACATTATTGCGCCGTTACGCGCGCGCGGTGGCTGAATACAATACGGCGTCGGAACGCTTTGCATCGCTGCCCAACCATCACGATGGATTCATGAAAGCCGGCGAAGACGCGGTCGCAGCGCGGCGTGTCGCGATTGACGCAAAAACGGAGTTAGAAAATCATTGCGATCAGCACAATTGCCACCGATGACTGCTCGGCCAGCGTGGGATTCATTCAGGTCTGGCGGCAGCGCCTGATTTCTTCGGATCTTCGACTAAAACGACTGTCGCTTCCATACCTAACCGCTGCCTGAGTTGCAAGAAACGGGTTGCCGGCGGCGGACCACTCCACCGAAGCAGATCTACACAAAATCATTTACAATTTCACCGCGATAGAACTGAGCGGGGAAAACGTTTATGGGAAGCATGGTTGGTTCACTGAATTCTTTTGGGCAGGACTCGTCTGTTCTCAAGAAGAAGGTCAAGAAGGGCTCCGCGAAGCTGATGGTGAGGTTTGCTGCTCCGTATACTGGGCTCCTCGTCCTGTTTCTGGTCGTCGTCGTTGTAGCGGCGGCGATTGGCATTGCAAATCCGCTGATCTATCGTCTGATCATCAACGACGGCATGCTCAAGGGAAACGCGCCGCTCATCGTCGAGCTGGCTGTGATGGTTGCCATGCTGGGGATCCTCGATGGCGCGTTTGGCATGGCGCAAGCCTATCTAGCGGCAAAAATCAGCGCCGATATTCTGCTTTCTTTGCGCTCGAAGTTGTTTGAACACATCCAGCAGATGCCCTTGGCGTTTTTCACGCGCACCCAAACCGGCTCGCTGGTCAGCAGACTGAACAACGACGTCAGCGGCGCACGCACCGCCTTCACCGATATTCTCTCGAACGTCGTAGGCAACGTAATCACCGTCACGCTTATCTTGAGCGCGATGTTTCTGTTGTCGTGGCGCATCACGCTGGCGGCGCTGGTGCTACTTCCTCTTTTTATTTTGCCTGCGCGTTCCTGGGGCCGGAAGTTGCAAACCATCGCGCGTGAAAGCTACGACCTTACCGCTGAGATGAATAATCTGATGGTAGAGCGCTTCAACGTCGCTGGGGCGCTGCTCGCCAAACTCTTCGGTCGCCGCCAGGATGAAAGCAAAGCCTTCGACGCGAAAGCCAAACGCGTATCGGATATCGGAGTCAAGCAAGCCCTTTACGGACGGTTGTTTTTGGCCGCGTTGCTACTTGTGGCTACGCTGGCGACGGCCCTCGCTTACGGCTGGGGCGGCGTGCTGGCCGTTAGACATGCTCTGGACGTTGGCACCGTTGTGGCTTTGGTTTCTTATCTGGCGCGTTTATATGTGCCGCTTCTCGGCCTATCGAACATTCAAGTCAGCGTTATGACCGCTCTCGTGTCGTTCGAGCGCGTGTTTGAAATACTCGATCTGCCTCCGATGATTCGAGAAAAATCCGGCGCTGTCGCCATTCCGTCTGGCCCGGCGACGATTTCTTTCGAGGATGTCTCGTTCCGCTATCCATCGGCGGCGGAGGTTTCGTTGGCATCGCTGGAATCTATCGCCGTACCGGATAAGACGCCAGAAAAAATCGTGCTGAGCGACATTAGCTTTACCGCGCAACCGGGGCAACTCGTTGCGCTGGTCGGGCCGTCGGGGGCCGGGAAGACGACCATCACGCATCTCGTACCGCGTTTGTATGACGTGCAAAGTGGATCGATCAAAATAGATGGCGTCGATGTGCGCGATGCCACGCTCAATTCGCTTCATCAACGCATTGGAGTGGTTACGCAAGACGCGCACTTATTCCACGATACTATTCGCGGCAACTTGTTGTACGCCAAACCCGAAGCCACCGAAGCGCAAATTACAGAAGCTTTGCGTGCCGCCCAAATACTAGGGCTGGTTGATTCGCTGCCGCAAGGGCTTGACACGCTCGTTGGCGAACGCGGTTATCGTTTTTCCGGCGGAGAGAAGCAGCGCTTGGCCATCGCACGCCTGCTGCTCAAAGCCCCGGAAATCGTCATTCTGGATGAGGCCACCGCGCATCTGGATTCAGAGTCTGAAGCGGCGATACAGAAAGCGCTGGAAATTGCGCTGGCCGGGCGAACCTCCATCGTCATAGCCCACCGCTTATCGACAATTCTCAAGGCCGATCAGATATTGGTGGTGCAGAACGGAAGAATCGTCCAGCGTGGCACGCATGCCGAACTGGTCGACCGCGAAGGCGTTTACGCGGAACTCTATCAGCGCCAGCTAGCCACGCCAGCCGTCGGCTTGCAATAAAAGCGATAGAGAGGTCGCTCACACAGCCCTGAGGCCTTCGCCCGTTTCCATCGCGGCGAATCAGTCCCTCGTGAATTGCGCGGCGCAGCCGGTCAGCGTATATTGGCGGGCGGTCCGAATGAGGGTGATCGTTCTGCAAGCAATTTCGACTGTGCGTTTCGACGAGGAGGAATCGTGGTGAAAGTATTTGGATGGGTGGCGGCATTGTTGATGCTCGGCGCGATGCCGATGACGGCGCAAGCTCCAGGAGTTTCCGAAATGTACGCGCAAATCCGCGCCGAAGAAACCAACAATTCCAAGATTATGTGGATCATTCACGAAGTCGCGGACGTGCACGGGCCGCGCGTCACCGGGACGCCGAATTTGAAAGCTGCGGACGATTGGGCCGTAAAAACGATGTCGTCCTGGGGATTGGTGAACACGCATCTCGAGCCATGGACTTTTCAGCCGCCCAGCGCCGCTACGCCTGTACCGGGTTGGGAAAATTCGGAATTGCTTGCTGATGCGATCAAACCTTTTCACGGACAGCTAATGGTGAAGCCACTTGCATGGACTCCCAGCACCAAGGGAGTCGTCACCGCGCAAGTCGTGCTGCTGGATCCGCCGGGTCTCGCAGCTCCCACCGGCGGCGGATTCAACTTTGGCGGCAACACCCCGCCGCCCGCCGACCCGAAATGGGCAGCGCCGCCGATGCCAGAAGCCACAAAGCCGACTCCGCCGCCGCAGCCGACGCAAGCCGAGCTCGACGCTTATTTGAACTCCATGAAAAATAAAGTACGCGGCGCGATTGTTTTTGTCGGCAAACACGTTCAAGTCGCGGAAGACATGCATCCCGCCGCCATGCGCCGTCCCGAAGAGGAATGGAAATCTCGATTCGACGCCAAGAACCCGCGGCAAAATCGCTTTCCGGAGCCGCCGAAACTTCCTGAGGGTCAGCTAACACGCGGCGAAGTATCTCGCCAGGTCGACCAGTTCCTCGTCGATAGCGGGGCACTGGTTCGCGTGAACGACGCTGGTCGCGCGCATGGAATCATCGTCGCGCAACAAAATGGCACCTATGACTGGACGCGCACCGTCCCGACACTGATCATGCGCAACGAAGATTACGGCCGCATCTCTCGCATCATGGACGATGGCACGCCGGTAACTCTGCGCATCAACATCCAGAACAAGGAGTACCCCGAAGGCACCACGTCGTACAACGCCATTGGCGAAATTCCCGGCACCGACAAGAAAGATGAAATTGTCATGCTCGGCGGTCACTACGATTCCTGGCACGACGCCACCGGCGCAACCGACAACGGCATCGGCTCATCGATGATGCTCGAAGCCGTTCGGATTCTTGCAGCGCTGCACGTCAAGCCGCGCCGCACCATCCGTGTCGCGCTGTGGAGCGGTGAGGAAGAAGGCCTGCTCGGCTCGCTCGCCTACGTTCAGCAACATTTCGGCAGCTTCGAAAATCAAAAACCGGAATACTCGAAACTCGACGCCTACTTCAACATCGATTCCGGTACCGGCAAACCGCGCGGTGCAGGCGTTTTTGGCCCTCCGGCCAGCGCTGAAATGGTCGCCGACGCGATGAAGCCGTTCGCTGATTGGGGATTTGAAGGTGCGCTGCCATCCGACAGTCGCAGAACCGGGGGCACCGACAGCACGTCGTTCAATAACGCCGGCTTGCCCGGAATCGGCCTCGCGCAAGACGCTTTCGACTACGGTTCCTTCACTCACCACACGAATCTCGATACCTACGAACGCATCTATGAAGAAGATGTCCGCGAGGGCGCGGTAGAAATCGCGTCCGCAGTCTACGCTCTGGCCATGGCCGACCAAATGGTCCCGCGATTCAAAGACGCTGACATGCCGAAGCCAGTTCCCGAACCTGGCCCAGGAACGCAGGCTACCAAAGTCCGCCACGTACCGGCGAAGTAGTCAGCAACCGGCGCGGGCCGAAACGCGGCAACGTTCCGTTGTGGCAACCCGATAGTGTCAGTGCCCGCTAGTCGATGCCTAGCTGATGCTGCATTTGCTCGAGCGTGACGCCTTTCGTTTCCGGGTACCAGAAGAGAACCGCGAAGAACTGCAGCGCGGTCATCGCAGCGAAAAAAACAAAAGGATAGCCGTGCGACGATGCGGCGAGTAGAGGAAACGTCAGAGAAATCAGCGCATTCATTATCCAGTGCGCGGAACTCCCGAGGCTCTGCCCTTTAGACCGAACGCGATTCGGAAAAACTTCTCCGATGTAAACCCAAATAACCGCTCCCTGCGAGATGGCGAAGAAGCCGATGTACGCCACCAACAGCCACAACAGCTGGCTCTGATGACTATTGGTGAGAAAAACCGCGGCTACGCACGATAGGCATCCCACCATGCCCGCGGAGCCAATCAGCAACAGCGTCTTGCGTCCTAGTTTGTCAATCACCGTCATCGCTAGCAGCGTTGCCGCCAAATTCATGGACCCAATCGCGATGGTTTGCACGTTGGCGGAAACTCTGCTGAAGCCGGCATACGCAAAAATGTCGTTCAAATAGTAGAGAACCGCGTTAATGCCGGCGAGTTGGTTGAACAACCCAATGGTGATGGCGAGAAAAATCGGATAGCGATATTTCCAGACAAAGAGCGGTTCGGATGCCTGAGCCCGCTCAATATGGATCGAATCGACAATTTCGCGCAATTCGCCGTCGGGATCCGCCGAGCCAATCGATCGCAGAACAGTGCGCGCTTCTTCGATGCGGTTTTGCGTGGCGAGCCACCGCGGGCTTTGTGGAATCCCCAACAGCAACACAAGAAAGACCAGTGCCGGAACTCCCGCAACTCCAAACATCCAGCGCCAGTCATTCGGCCCGGACACCACGTTCGCCACAATGTAGTTCGACAAATAGGCTAGCAAAATTCCGACCACAATGTTGATTTGAAACATTCCCACCAGTCGCCCGCGCCACTTTGCCGGAGAAACCTCCGCGATGTACACCGGACCGAGAACGGAAGAGCCACCGATACCAAGCCCCCCGATGAACCGGAAGATGACCAGCATCGGCCAGTTCACCGCGAACGCGCAGCCGATCGCGGAAAGTAAGTAGCAGGCGCCCAGAATACGTAGCGTTTCGCGACTTCCGAGTCGCTGACCGACCACCCCTGCGGATAGTGCGGCAACCACCGTTCCGGCTAGCGCGATAACAACGGTGATGCCTTCGGTCCACTTTGTAAAATGGTAGACGATAGTCAGCGAATGCAACGTTCCGGAAATCACCGCGGTGTCAAATCCAAATAACAGGCCGCCGAGTGCACCTACGCTGGCTGCTTTGAGCAGGTTGCTATTCATTTTTGTTTTTCGCGCCGCCCGATTCGCGTCGCGGCGGTTGCGAGAATACATGAATTGAATCGCCATGGGAAAGCCATAATCGCGAAACTAACTTTCTCCGGCGATAGCAAATTGCTCTATAATCCCGGTTCATTCGAGCGCGTTTTCGTTGTAGTGCGAGTTTGGAAAATGACACTCAGTTTTGGCGCAAAGGTAGCGCCAGTGCGCTGCGAGTCCGCGAATAGGGAAGGGAATAACATGAGGATGTCGTTTTTATGTTTGACCGCAATATTTCTGTTTGCGACCCAAGCACATGCGCAAGGTCAAGGTATCGAAGGCGACTGGCAAGGTTCGGTAAAGCTTCAGGGAACTGAGCGACGGCTTATCCTGCATATATCCGCGACCGGCGCCAGCCTTAACGGCAGCCTCGATTACCCTGACGACTTTGAATTCGATCACGCTCTAAATTCCGTTTCTTTCGACCATGCCACATTGAAATTCGTTTACGGCCGGATTTCCTATGAAGGGAAGTTATCTCCTGACTCAAACAAAATCGACGGCGCGTTCACTCGCGGCGCGGAAACTGTTCCGGCAACTCTGACGAGACTCGTGGCGGGCCCGCCCGCAGTCGAAGACGTTGTCCGCAGCCTGCGCAGCCTGACAAATTTGCCCGCGGCAGACTGGAAATTCCACGTCGGTGACGTCCCGCATGGCGAAGAGGTCAATCTGGACGATTCGAGCTGGCAACCGGTAAGAATCGGCTCGCAGGCGCCGAACGACGCGGTCTGGTACCGCCGCTCGATCGAAGTTCCAAAGGCGCTGAACGGCTACGATCTCACCGGCACCCGCATCTGGTTTCAGTTCGAGGCTTACGCCAACGGCCCCATGCCACAGATTATTTACTTCAGCGGACGGCGCGTGGCGATGGGAGACGACCTTGAGCCTATCGTCCTATTCGACGATGCGAAACCCGGAGACAAGATTCTCGTCGCCGTGAAACTCCTCCACACGGTTGACCACAAAACTTTCGCGAACGCCAATCTCAAAATCGATTTTGCCGCCAGCCGGCCCGACCCATCGGATCTGCTGCAAGAAATTGAGTCAGTCGCCAAGCTTACCCGCCCGCAGTGGCCGAACGCTCCTTCCATAAAGCAGCAGTTCGACGCAGCCGCCCTGAACGTCAACCTGAACGCCCTAAGGCAAACCAATCAGCGCGAATTCGACGCCTCGCTGAAAAAAGCACAGAGCGCGCTACAGCAAATGAAACCGCAATTGCGGGAAACCGAATTGCGCCTCTCCGGCAATTCGCATATCGACGCCGCGTGGCTGTGGCCCTGGACGGAAACCGTTGATGTCGTACGCCGAACATTCTCCACTGCTCTTCAGCTGATGGACGAATATCCAAAATATACTTACACCCAATCCGCGGCTGCCTACAGCGAATGGATTGCCGAAAAATATCCCGACGAATATAAGCAGATTCAAGACCGCGTGAAGCAAGGCCGCTGGGAGTTGGTCGGAGGCATGTGGGTCGAGCCGGATTTGAATATGCCCGACGGCGAATCGCTGGTCCGCCAGTTGCTCGTCGGCAAGCGCTACTTCAAAAATAAATTTGGCGTCGACACTCGCATCGGTTGGAATCCAGACTCCTTCGGCTACAACTGGCAGCTGCCGCAAATTTACAAAAAGTCCGGAATGGATTATTTTGTCACCCAAAAAATGGCGTGGAATGACACCAATCAGTTGCCGATGAAGATTTTCTGGTGGCGTTCGCCCGATGGCAGTCAGGTGCTCACCTATTTCCCTCACGATTACGCCAACGGAATCGATCCGGTGCGCATCGCGGGAGACATCGCGCAGGCCCGCCAGCAGAATCCTGGTGTCCCGGAAATGATGCACCTCTTCGGCGTGGGGGATCACGGCGGCGGCCCCACGCGCAGCATGCTGGATATCGGCGATCACTGGTCCGACCCCAAAATGGTTTATCCGCCGGTGAAATGGGGCGCAGCGCAGGGATTCTTCTCGGATGTCGAAAGCAAGATGGACACCGAGCATTCGCCCATTTGGAATTACCAAACGCTAGCCGCCGGCGACACCAAACTGCCCCAACCTGCCTCCGGAAAGATCAGCCTGCCCGTATGGAATGATGAATTGTATTTCGAATATCACCGCGGCGTTTTTACCAGCCAGGCCAATCACAAACAAAACATGCGCCAATCCGAAGAGCAGATGCTGAATGCCGAGAAGATTTCCTCGCTCGCGTGGCTCGATGGCGCATCCTATCCCGCGGATCGGCTGACCGAAGCCTGGAAGAAAGTGCTCTTCAATCAATTCCACGATCTCGCCGCCGGTTCCGGCATCGGCGTCATATATAAGGATGCGCAGCGCGATTACGATGTGGTTGGCTGGATTGCCCGTGACGCAAGTCTTCACGCCTTTCACCGCATCGCCAGTGAAATAAACACCAAGTCCGGTCCGGGTGTACCGGTCATCGTCTGGAATCCGCTGGCCTGGGAGCGCACGGACGTAGTCGAAGCCACCGTGCAAATGCCCGACGCGGCACCCGATGGCGTCTCTGTTCTCGATGCCAAAGGCCATACTTTGCCGGCGCAAATTCTGTCCACCGATGCCGCCACTCACACTTACAACCTGTTGATCGAAGCAAAAAATGTTCCGTCGCTAGGCTACGAAATCCTTCATGTCGTTCCCGGAAAGCGCGACCTAAAAACCAACCTGAAAGCCAGTGGCCTCACTCTCGAAAATGAATTTTTGCGCGTCACTGTTGACGAGAAAACCGGCTGCACCACCAGCCTCTTCGACAAAAAGTCCAACTTTGAGTCTGTTGCGTCGGGCGGATGCGGAAACCAACTTGTCGCCTTCAAAGATACGCCGAGAGATTACGATGCCTGGAACATCGACGCCGATTTCGACAAAGTCTTCACCAATATCGACACTGCGGACTCCGTGGAACTAACCGAACAAGGCCCGCTGCGCGCTTCGATTCGCATCACGCGCAAATGGCAGAATTCGACCTTCGTGCAAGACATCCGGCTCCACGCAGGACTCGATCACGTCGATGTCGCTAACGACATCGACTGGCACGAAACGCACATCCTCCTAAAAGCATCATTTCCGCTAGCCGCTTCCAGCGGCAAAGCCACCTTCGAAATTCCCTACGGCTCCATCGAACGCCCCACGACCCGCGACAACAAAGTCGAGCAAGCCAAGTTCGAAGTTCCCGCGCTACGCTGGGCCGATCTCGGCGACGCCAACCATGGCTTCAGTCTGCTCAATGAATCAAAGTACGGATATGACGCCAAGGGCAATGTGCTGCGCATTTCGCTTTTGCGCTCGCCCACTTGGCCCGATCCAGAAGCCGACCGCGGCCGCCATCATTTCCTCTATTCTCTCTATCCGCACGCCGGCGACTGGAAGCAAGCACTAACCGTGCGTCACGGCTACCAGTTGAATTACGAATTGCAATCGATGCAACTCGAAGCTCACGACGGCGCGCTTCCGCCGGAGCACTCTTACATCACGATCAGCAATCCGAATGTGATTCTCACCGCCATGAAAAAAGCGGAAGATGCTGACGGCCTGATTCTCCGCTTCTATGAATGGGCAGGAAAAAGTGGCGAGGTGCAAATCACCGTTCCTGCCGGCGCCACTTCCGCAACGCTAACCAATCTGATGGAGATCCCCGAAGGCTCGCCGCTTCCCGTCAGCAATAACCAAATCGCCGTGCCGGTGCACCCGTTCGAAATAGTCTCAGTCCGAGTCGACTATCCACACCAGCGTTGATCCAAAACGCCGAAAGGCCTAGCCTCGCAAAAGGCTAGGCCCCGCGGCAATTTAGTCCCGCTGCTATTGCACGACGAGCGTGGCACCCGTTGTGTGCGTCAAGCCGCCGGATGTTGCAGTAATGGTGATCGTGGAACTGCCTGCAGGCGTTCCCTGAACACGCATTCCGCCACAACCATTCAGATAGAACGCCGCACCGGCCAGAACCAAAACCGCTGTGAGCGGCAGCAATCTACGAGCCCACAATCGGCTGCCACTTTTCGCAAATCTCAACAGGCTCAGCAGCAACGCCATAAGTCCAAATACCAACCAGACTGGCATCTGAGGTTTGCGCGGGCTAGCCGGCAATCGCAAGAAGGGAACTGCGGACGCCGCTGTCGTCGTCACTGTCATGGTGGTCGTAGCCGGAGCTCCACCCGGAGTAACCGACGCTGGGCTGAAAGTTGCCGCACTTTTCGCCGGCAATCCCGCGGCGCTGAAGGTAATTGCGTTTGCGAAACCTGCAGCGCTCGGCGTCACCGTAATCGTAAACGTGAAAGTACGCCCGGCTGGCGCGGCCGCAGTGCTTGCGCTGCTAACCGTGAAGTCGCTTCCGGTTCCGTTCAGCGTAATGGTTTGAGTTGTCGGCGATGCATTATCGGTCAGTGTTAGCGTTGCCGGGCCGCGTGCCCCTCCCGCCGTCGGCGTGAACGTCACATTTACGGCGCAGGTTGCGCCCGCTGCTACGGACGCGCCATTGGTGCAGGTCGTGCCGCTAGCCGCAACCACGAACTCGGACGCATTCGTACCGCCGATCACCGGAGTAGCGCTAAAAGTCAGCTGTCCCGTTCCGTTGTTTTTTATCGTAACGCTCTGCGACGAGCTCGTATTTGCCACCTGCGCCGCAAACGTCAGTGTGCCGGCAGAAAGATCGGCGGTCGGCACCGGATTGACCACCGTTACCGTTGCCGTAGCTTGCGCCGTCGCGCCTTTGCTATCCACCACAGTCAATAAAACGCTGTTCACTCCAACCGGGTACGGCCCGGCGGGACTCTGCGTAATTGTTAGCGGGTCTCCGTCCGGATCCGACGAGCCGTTATTGATATTCGCGCTCGCCGTTCCGCCCACTGTGGTTGCGGTCACTGTCACATCGTGAGCGACAGCGATCGGCGCGTGATTGAGCGTTGCCGCGAACAGGCACGAAGGTACTTGCAGAGTGTAAGCCGACCCCGTAGCAGTCCCCGGGACATCCTGGACCACAATGGTGTAAGGCGTCCCTGCCACCGTCGTCACGCTGCAATTCTGCGGCGAGCCGCTGGCTCCAGGGTCAGCAGCATAGTTGGTTGCCACATTCGTGGGATCGAAGCTGAGCGAGTAAATTACCTCGAACAAATTCACGCCATTTGTGGACGTAAGCGTCGAAGCCAAGCATCCGGCCTGCGTAGCAGTGAAAGTGTAGGAATCAAAAACTCGCGTGCCCCCCGTTGCGGTCGTTCCCGGATAGGCCTTGGGCGGCGCAGCGCAAGAACTCGCCGCTCCATTGCGCGTAACGCGGTTGGTCTGTGCTCCGGTCGCGGTTGTGATGCCGGTCCCTCCCGCCGGTAAGCTACCCAAATTGTTGCTCAGCGTTACCAGTCCAGTCTGCACAGTGAAGGGCAATACTCGCTGTGGCCCCCCGGTATAGTTAACGGTGAGAGTGAAATTGATCGCCAGTCCACACGAGGCGTTGCTCGCCATCGTAAATGTGAACGGGCTCAAATTGCTGCCCGCTCCCGTTCCTGCCAGCATGTCCGCAAAGGCGGAAATCCCGGGCTGCGTGATCGTCACCCCCGGCGTAGACGTAGTAAGTGTCGCCGTAATTCCTGTCGCATCCAACACTCCAGTGTCGTTCTTCAATTGGATGGCCAGCTTGGCACCTTCGCCGGGTTCGATCACTCCATTGCCGTTGCCAGGATTTTCTGACGCCGTAACGACCGCCAGCACTGGGTTTGCCGTTCCGGTGACGCCAAGCGACTTGATCGCTTCCCATGCCATCACAATGCCGAATCCGGTGTCCCGGTCGTAACCCGCCGCTTGAATATCAATTGCGGTGCCGGTTAGCGTTGCGCGCATCTCCGTCTGCGTCAGCGCCGGTTTTGCGGACTTCACCAGCGCCGCCACTGATGCCGCCGCTGGCGCTGCTGCTGACGTCCCGTAGAATGGATTCAGTCCGCTGCCGGGCGGCAGCGTGGTGGAAACTCCATCCGCCGCCGTAATGTCCGGTTTGTTCCGAACCACGCCGCCTGTTGACGAAAAATCTCCTGGCGTAATCGCGGTCCCGTCCGCGTTGAAAAATACCCGGCGAGGCCCGTCCGAAGTAAACGTTTCCGCGGAATTCCCCGCGTTAAATGCATTTGGAAACGGCCCAACCGGTGCGACCCCGTTGAACGCCGCGGCCGCGGGCGTTGCCGCCACCGAATAAACACCCACGCCGGCTGCCGACGAATGTCCGTGAGTTTGACCTGGCGTATTTGACGTTAAGGTGCCACGCAGCGTATTGATGCTGAAAAATAAGCTGCTCGCGGCGGCAGTCTTAAACACCACCAGTCGATCTCCAGCGGCGAGCGCGCCCGGGGTAATCTGCTCAAAAGCGTTTTGTGTCCCGTTTTGAATGTTAGTGGAGGATGCTTTCACCACGCCAGTCGAGCTCACCACGAACAGATCGTAATCATTGCCAGACGCACCTTGGGGATCAGCCCAATTCAGTGTGTAAGCTTCTCCACGCGCAGTAAGGACGTCGCCCAGCAGCGGTGTGGCCACCGTTCCGAAGTTGTGCACCGTCCCGGTTTTCGCCCCTCCGGGAAATGTGAATGCCGCCGAGCCATTATCGTTGAAGTCTCCCTCGAAATAGCCCGCCGTGTTGGCGTCGACGTTGCCTTCATTCCCGGCAGACGAAAAATAAAGCGCGCCGCCCGTTGTTACGCTGCTTACTGCCTGCGCCACTATGCCGTCCTGAAATACCGGCTCGTCAAAATAAAAAACGTCATCCACAATGATGTCGCAGCCCGCCGCCCGCAACGCCAAAATGTTCGAAGCGAAACTCGCTTCGCCGGCGTCTGCCGTCGCAAACAACAAGTCAGCTCCCGGCGCCATGTCGTGCACGATTTCCAGCATCGCCTCGCCCTCGTCGGTTCGGTTAGGCTGGTCCTGCAGTACAGTGATGCATGGCGACACCACTGGCGTTCCGCAAGTAGGCGGCATATCGCCAGATGCTTGACTCTTCGTCAATGCACCGGTTGCGTTAACTGAGTCCGAAAGCACGCCGATCTTCAGGCCAGCTCCCGTAACGCCAAAAACAGCGCGAGCATCCGCCGCCCGATGCGTAAGATCGCCCTGGGTGTCTACGCTGCCTTGTCCGGGCGAAAGAATGGTCACCGTACCGCTCGACACTGCCGCCGCTAGCTCCCGGCGAATTCTATCCGCATGCGCTCCGCTTCCCGGCAAACCCGCACCCAATGCCAGCGCGTTGCTCCGCACTAGCCTTCGTATGCCAGACAAAAGCGCTTCCTGCTTCCGTCCGACGAAAGTCACATCCGGCGAAGCCGCAATACCTTCAATCTGCTGCGACGGCACTACCGCCCGAATCGCGCGATATCCCGGATTCGAATAGAGAATCAGCGCCTTCGCATCCTTTAGTTGTTGCAATAATTTCTGGCTGACGTTCGCCGTGATGTCCACCACCACGTTGTCGTTGTCGTCGAGGTCGATGCCAGTGTCCAGCGACGCCACTCCCGGCGCCGGCGCTTCTCCTCGCAACATTCGGATCGTGTATAGAACGTTGGAGTCTATTTTCTGCTGCGCCGCAGTGCGCGAGGCTTTCTCCTGCTGCAACGCTAGAATTTGTTGCGCCACCGCCTGATCCGTGTTCCCCGCTTGTGACATCGTCTGCGCCGCGGCATTCTGCCCCGGTGCAATCTTTGGCACGAACTTGTGAAAATGAATGTCCGTCGTCGGCGGTGTATCTTGAACTTTCTGAGCGCCAAAAACAGACGCCGACGTCGCTGCCATGAGCAGCAATAACGTCGCGACCGCGACACATTGGCGCCATGGAGAAGACGTAAACAACTTGAAGGGGACGTCCTGCGAATAGAACGATACTTCACGGACTGGGCTGGGATTGCTCATGCTCGTAGTGACCTCGATAAAATGTTTCGTCAGTTTTTGATGAACACACACCAGCGCTGAAAGACGTTATTTGGCCGGGGACGTATTCATTTCACGACGAATGGGCCATATCCTATAACGAAATCGGACCGTTTGGCCCCTAAGAAAAAACGACTGACGCTAATTGCTTACCCACCGCACGCCATGCGGTATCTTAAATGCAAAACACCATGTTCCAGCGGCTTGCTTGTCGTGCCGCATAGACAATTAGCCAAGCGCCTAAGTATAATAAATTTGCGAAACCTGCGAATCCAGCAATCTGATCTCAGTTAAGTTGAGAAGGGAACCCGTGTCCGACGACAGCACCTACACCCGACTAATCGCTCTGCTCGACGAGCATCACGCAAGCTACCGCCTGATCGACCACGCTCCAGAAGGTAGAACCGACATAGTCAGCCCCATGCGCGGCAACGCCCTCCATCAAGCCGCAAAGTGCATGATCCTGCTCACCAAACTTGGCAAGAAAACCACGAAGTATGTGCTCGCGGTGATTCCTGGCGGCAGACGCATAAATCTCGCCGCCGTCAAAACCCTTCTCGGCGCAACTTACGTTTCCTTCGCGTCCGCGGATATTGCCGAGCGCCTCGCCAACAGCGCCATCGGCACCGTCCTGCCTTTTGCCTTCCATACGGAACTGGAATTGATCGCTGACCCGTCCCTCCGCCAATCCAGCGAACTTTTCTTCAACGCAGCGCGCCTCGATCGTTCCATCGCCCTCAACTGTGAAGATTATTTCGCCATCGCAAAACCCAGAATCGAGCACATCGCCGAAGCCTCCACGTCCTAGTCCGCTCTCATTTCAAGAAATGCATCCGTACGCCAGCGCCCAAAGTCCGTATACACTTTCTGTGGCTCTGGCGAATCCATCATCCGCTGCGTATCAATCGCATCGTCCAGCCGGAACTTGCAGTCCTCCATCAGAATCATCGCCGCCACCGCGACAACAATTTTTGTAATCGACGCAATGCGAAAAATCGTATCCCGCTTCATCGGCGCGGAGTCGCCAAACGCCAGCGTGCCAAGCATTTCCATGTGCACATCCTCCCCACGCGCCACCAACGCCACCAAGTCAGGCATATCGCCCCGCTCGATTTGCCCCGGCAGCACCCGATGCATCCGCTCAACTCCCGGTCTCGTAAGCCCTGCCGTTCCCATGTTCCTCACCAAATTCATTAGCTAGCGTCGCGCCGAATCCGTTTCGCCTAAAACTTAAATTCCAGATTGATCTGAAATCGCCGTCCCGCAAACGCCGCTGCCGGCAATCCAAAATGTGGATTCCGTGGTCCACCATCAGGACCGATCACTCCAATAAACGTAACGTCGTTCGGATGATTCAGCACATTAAAGAGGTTCAGGGAGGTAGTAAGCGTCCGCGCCTGCTTTTTTTCTCGCTCGAAATGAAAATCGTGCGCCACATTAACGTCCAAATTCAACATTCCCGGCCCATGCAACGAATTTCGCGGCGCCAGCCCAGCGTCTGGCCGATCGTTAAAAACTCCGTCCCCGTTTGAATCCAATCCGGTAATCACGTTCACCGGCTTGCCCGAATACGCCTGCAGCGCCACTCCTAGGGTAAACAAATCCGTCGGCTCAAATGTTCCCAGCAAATCAAATTTGTGCCGACGGTCATTATCCGAACGCGCCCAGTCGAGTGACGGAAAATTGCTATTCCCCGGGAAGTAGGTAATCCCGGCCGTATTGTTATAAATCTTGCCCAGCGTATACTGCGCCTGTCCGGTGAAATATTTGCTCGGCTTGCCTCGGAAAATAAGCTCGAGCGAATTCCCCTTCTGGTATCCGTCTGCATCAAGCTGACGGATTTGTCCGAATGCCGCGTCCGGCCGCCCCAGCCCACCCGGCGCCAGTGGAGCGTTTACATCGCGCGAAACAAATAAATCGATTCCGCGCGTTCCCACGTAGGTCGCGCTGAAAGTGCTTTTTGCCGTAACTTGCCGCTCGACTCCGAAACTGTATTGCAGCACATACGGAATTCGCATGTGCGGCCCAAGAACCACCAGACTCGTCGGAACATTCCCAAGATCCGCCGAAGTCACCGGAAACGGCACAAAGCCGTCCGGTGCTAGCGGCAACAATTGCCGCAAAAGATCTACTCCGTTGAAGTGCAGCAGGTCGGCAATCGGCCGCGGCCCAGAGCGATCGTAAAAAACTCCCGCTCCGCCGCGAAACACCGTCTTGCTCTTTGGCGTCGGAGAGTAAGCAAATCCCAATCGCGGCGCGAAATTGTCAGAGTCATTGCCAAAATAGTTTTGAAAGTAGTAGCGCAGGCCCAGCGTCACCGAAAGCGTCGGTTTCACCTGGATGCTGTCTTCAATAAATCCCGCGACCGTTCTCTCCCAGAAAACCAGGTGGCCATTGCCGGTTTGAATTTTGAATCCAGACGGCTGCTGCGCGCTGAATGCCGCGATATCCGCAAATGTGTACGTCCCCTGTTTGTTTGTGAAGTCGTCCGCGCCGCGCCTGCTGATGTCCGGCACGTCCACGCCAAAAATTAACGTGTGCTTCCCGCCGCTGTAAGACACAAAATCCGTGCCATCGACGTGCGATTCTGTTCGCTTCGAATCCGCTTGCGCGCCACCGCCCGTAAAAAATCCTTCCACCACAATTTGTGGCGCGGCAACGTTGCTCACCACCGGATCGTCATTGTGCCCAACCAGGAATCGCAATTGATTTATCCAGTGCGGCGAAAAAATGTGCCGGTAGCTAACATTAATTTCGTGTTCGCGGCTGTCGGTGCGGAAGCCTGCCTCCGCAAGAACCGTCCCTCCCACTCCCTGATTCCTCAATGACTGATCTTCATACGAATAGCCAATCCAAAATTGATCGCCGTTCGCGAAATCATGAAACGCCCGGAACGATCCGAAAAAATGACGCTGCGGCGCCGGCACGTTGTCCTGAATAATCGAGTTATTGACTCCAAACGCATGAACAATCGACTGCAGATTATCGTTATCCTGCTCCAGCGAAAGCAGAAACGTATTGCTCTTATCCTTCCCCAGCGGCCCGGTTAGCGACCCTTCTTCCATATACCGGCTCTCCGTCGGCTTCGTCGCCGCAAACGCATTGCTGGCGTCAAACACCGAATTGCGTGTCAAAAAATTCACCGTTCCGTGGAATTGCGGCGTGCCCGGTTTCGTCGTAATTTCCAGCCGCGCGCGTCCAGGACGCGAAAATCTTGCCGAATACGGATCTTGATTGATCTTCACCTCCTGCACCGCCGACGCGGAAACTCCCGGCCCATTCGCTTCCACGCCATTCACCACCAAAGACACTCCGCTGGTGGCAATCGCGTCATCGCTCAAAAAACGCGAAAGCATTGTCACGTAGCCTTGGTCGAAAACTGGAACCCGGTCCAAAGCGTCACGATCGATATTATTCGTGCTCTGGTTTTCGCTTACTTCCGTGGAGACTTTCAGCCCGCCGTCGTCGCCGCTCACGCTCACCACTTCGCTCACCGACGAAATCGAAAGCGTGACCCGCAGCGGTGCCAGCGGCTTCGCTCCCACCACAATGCGCGCCGTGGCATCGCGAAAACCCGCCACCTGAATCGTGATTTGATATTTGCCGTTTGCCACGCCGGCAAAATGGAACACGCCGTTGCGGTCGGTCGTGGTCGCGGCACTCTTCCCGCGCGAATCCACCAGCCGAACCTGCGCATCCGCGATAAACGCCCCGGACGGATCCAGCACCGTCCCCAAAACTACGCCCGTCTCCGCGCTAGGTTTCGCGGGAGCTCGCGAGGAGGTAGTCCTCGCAGCAGCCTTTGCGGATGTGTCCGGCCCTGCGTCTTGCGCCATGCACGGAGATCCAGCCGTCACCACGAAAAGCTCGAACCCCACCAAACCCAACACCGTAATAGCTTTTCGCAGTCGCCTCAGAACGCCAACTCCTAAAACGCAGAAATCGCAAGCACGCAATACTCCGCAAAGCGACCTAAATGCACGATAAACAATTCACCACCCGGCTCGGTCGAATATCCGGAATGCGCCTCGAATCTATAGGTTGTACAATCTCCGACCTCCAGAGGATTGCCACGCGCTCTAGACTGAGCCTCTGGGATTTCTTGCCAGGAACCATGTGCGCTGCGGCACGAGCAAAGACAATTTGGCCTGACGCACTCTGGGGAAAACCAAACTTTTGCGAAACAAAAGGTGTAGTGTAGCGTCTTATCTATAGCTGTCTATGGGAGAGGGCTGGGTGAAGCCAAAGAGCGATGTGTTGCAGGGGACGTTGGCGCTGCTGGTGTTGAAGACGCTGGAGCGCGGAGCGATGCACGGGTACGGGATCACGCTGCACATCCAGCGGGTTTCGAGCGAAGTTCTGCGGGTTGAGGAAGGCTCGTTGTACCCGGCGCTGCACCGCATGGAACAGGATGGGTGGATCAGCGCGGCGTGGGGAGTGTCGGAAAACAACCGGCGCGCGCGCTACTACCAGTTGACGGCGAAAGGCCGGAAGCAGCTTGCGGAAGAAGAGAAGAACTGGGCGCGGCTTACCGCAGCCGTGGGCAGCGTGTTGCAATTCGCGCAATGAGTTCTTCCTTGGAGAGGTGACGGTAACACATGTCTCTGCTTTCCCGGCTTGCAGGCTTGCTGAAGATTCGTCGTCTCGAGCGGGACGTGGAGGAAGAGCTGCGCGCGCACCTCGAAATGCGCGCGCAGGACAACGTCGCTGCCGGAATGTCACCTCAGGAAGCGCGTTACGACGCACAGCGGCGATTTGGAAATTCTACTCTGCTGAAGGAGGACACTCGGGCCATGGACATCGTCGGATGGATCGAGACTACAGGTCAGGATCTGCGTTATGCGGCGCGAATGCTTCGGCGCTCGCCGGGCTTCACGATCGTGGCGATTCTGACACTCGCCTTGGGAGTTGGGGCCAACACGGCCATTTTCAGCATCGTGAACGCCGTGTTGCTGCATTCTCTGCCCTACCCCGATCCCGATCGTTTGGTACGAATCTTCTTTAACGAGCCCGGCGTAGGATTGCGGGACGTTAGGTTTTCTAAGCCCGAACTGGATGACCTGCTGACGCGAGCCGGTGTATTTGAAGATGTGAGCCCGATCTACGAGGGTAGCGAGAATTTGACCGGTGTCAAACAGCCCGAGCGTATCGATGGGGTCAATGGCAGTTTCAGCTACTTTTCCATGCTGGGTGTGATCCCGCAAATTGGACGGTTGTTTGGTCCGCAGGACTTCGCGCCTGGTTTCGCTCCACTGGCCGTGATCAGCGATGGCCTGTGGCGCCGTGCCTATGGCGCCGATCCGAACGTTCTCGGCCGTACCATCCGGATCGACGGTGATCCCTTTACAATTATCGGGGTTCTTCCACGCGGATTTCGCCATCCTGGACCGACGACTTCCGGCGACGCGGAAGTGTTTTGCCCCTTCGGATTCAGCGCAGATCCCTTTCCCCCGCCAATGCGTGGTACCCGGATTTTAAAATCTGGAATCGGACGACTTAAGCCTGGCGTGACACTGAAGCAAGCTCAGGCGCGGCTCACTACCATGGCCGCCGAATTGCGCCACGACTTTCCCACTGATTACCCGCCGCAGGCGCAATGGACAATTGAGATTCAACCCTTGCAAGAAACTTTGGTAGGCAAGGTTCGGCCCATGCTGCTGGTGTTGCTGGGTGCGGTAATTCTGATCGTTTTCATCGTCTCGTTGAACATTGCCAATCTCCTCCTGGCGCGAGCTTCGGGGCGGCAACAAGAGATGGCGGTGCGGTTAGCGCTGGGCGCAAGTCGCGGTCGCCTCGTACGTCAAATGCTGACCGAGTCGATGCTGCTATCGCTCATCGGCGGTGCCGCGGGAATCGCGACCGCAGCGGGTACTTTGGGTTTCATCCTGCGTTATGTGCCGTCGAACCTTCCCCGGCTCAACGAAGTTCGAATCGACTGGGTGGTGCTGGCGTTCGCTCTGCTGATCTCCATTCTCACCGGCTTAGTGTTTGGACTTGCTCCAGCGCTGCATTCGGCAAAGGTCGCTCTTTACGCAGCCATTCGTGAAGGCAGTGTCGGGTCCGGCTACGGCACTAAGACCGGCCGATTGCGGGATGTTCTAATCGTCTCTGAACTGGCGTTTGCCGTCATACTGATGGTGGGAGCCGGCTTGCTGCTGCGTACTCTGCGGGACCTGTTGCAGGAAAATCCAGGCTTCAGTCCAACTCAAGTGGTCACGGCAAACACGTGGCTGGGAGTTCCCAACGATCCGAAGGCGGATCCGTATCTAGGTATTCCTGGCAAGGCCGCCTTTGATCGTGAGTTGCTGCGGCGCATGAAGGCAATTCCGGGAGTAGAACTCGCCGCAATCACCTCAGCTCTACCGATCACCAATAGCAACCCCAACGCGGTCGGTGGCTTAGCGATGGAAGGCTTAGCGATTCAAGATAGACCGGTCGAGTCCTCGCAGGACCTGCGCGCGGAGAGAATTCGGATAAGCCCCGATTATTTTAAGGTGTTGCAGGCGACGCTTTTGCGCGGTCGCTCATTCACCGAAGGCGATGAAAACGGCAAGCAACCGGTGGCGATCATTGATGAAAGCACCGCTCGCAAATATTGGCCGGATCGCGAACCGCTCGGCCGCCAAGTGCGGTTCGGAAAAGACCCTACTCAGCCATGGATAACCATTGTGGGAATTATTAAGGATATTAAAAATGAAGGCCTCGATATCGATGGCGTTCCCCATATCTTTGTTTCGGTCTATCAAGACCCCAGCAAGCAAGTGAGCGTGGCGTTGCGGACGTCTCTGCCCGCGAACCTGCTGGAACCACAGATTCGGCATGAAATCCAGAGCATTGATCCCGGCTTACCCGTATTCAACGTTGTCTCTATGAATGACATCCTCGATCGGTCACTGGCTTCACGCCGTTTTTCTGCCGATCTGGTGGGCGCATTTGCTGGACTGGCGGTGCTTCTGGCCTCCATCGGAATTTACGGCTTGCTAGCCTATATGGTTGGCCAAAGATCACGCGAGATCGGTCTACGGTTGGCGTTGGGTGCCCAGCGAGCGGATGTCTTACGACTTGTCATGGGAAGAGGTGTAGTCCTGGCTGGCCTCGGAATTGCGGCCGGCATGATATTTTCCGCTTCCACCGCCTCAACGATGGCGAGTTTGCTCTACGGCGTTCGCCCGCATGATCCAGCTGTGTTTCTGGTGGCACCTTTACTCTTGCTCATAGTCGCTCTACTGGCTAGCTATATTCCCGCCTGGCGAGCTACGAAGGTGGACCCAATTGCCGCGCTTCGGGAAGCATGAACGCACTGGGCATTCATTCTTCGCGCGAAGTCGCATCGAACCTTCGCTATTTTTTGTAAGGACGGCGTAGCTGAGCTCGATTCCGCAGGCGAAACGCGTGTACGCTTTCCGGGTCTTTCTTCTCTCCGACGTTCCACCGAGAGAGTCTGCCTCCCATCGTTGGATTCGGCATATCTTGCTTCGCAGTCACGATGCGCCGGCGGGTGGCCCGGGTTCATTGAATTTCCGAAATTCGACGCTCTCAACCGAATGAGCGAGATTGATCCCGCACTCATAAATCAAAACAACACGGAGGGTGCCCCAGGTTAGTAGTTTTGAACCTGGGTCTTGGGGTTGACTTGGTCGCGCATGGTCCATAACTATCCTTTTATTTTCTACGGTGAGTACCAACCATTCGAATACTATTAAGTTAACTATTGACAGAGTTAAATATTCTGGTATAGTACGACCACCATGCGCGCAGAGACGTCTCCTCACCTCCTCCGCGCCGCCCTCTCGCTCCTCCACCTCCAAGAATCCCGCCCCTTCATTTTCAATAACATCCAAACTGCCCCCACAAAACACCCCTCCCCTAACCCCTATAGAATCCATCAATTACAAACCCCCTCCGCCCGCAACCCCTTCCGAATCACACCCTTACAAACTGCCCGGGTGGGGTGGGTACCAAGTTTCCAGAATTTGCCGTTTCCGTCTCCCCGACCGTTCAAACCTTCCAACCTTCCAAGCTTCCGACTTTCAGACGCTCGTTGCCGACCTTCCGACCGTCTTCTTCTATCGCTCTCCTGCATTCCCGTGCAATCGCCCTCTATTCTTTTCAAGGACTTCCACACTCTTTTGCTCTTTGCAGGGGGTGGGGGGCGACGTTCCAAATTTTTCCGGAACTCTCCCTAGCCAGAAATTCCCTCGTGTCATACCATCACTCATCGCTGGAGGATCGCATGCACATCTGGTTACAAGATCTTCACTACGCCGTTCGCATGCTTCGCAAGAACGTGTTGCTCACACTCGTGATTCTGGCTTCTTTGGGCATCGGCATTGGCGCCAATTCCGCCATTTTCAGCGTCGTCGATGCGCTCCTGCTTCGCCCGCTACCTTATCCGCAGCCAGACCGCCTCGCCGCCATTTGGCTGCACTCTCCGGCAATCGGCATCCTTCAGGACTGGCCGTCTCCTGGTCAGTACATTGACCTGCAAACTCAAAATCACTCTTTCGATCAAATGGCTCTCGCGCAAAGTCGCACCGTTACCCTGACTGGTCGCGAACAGCCGGAGCGAGTCGACGTCTTAAGCACGCAGTCCAGCCTCCTCACCATGTTCGGCGGAAAAGCTTTCCGCGGCCGGCTCTTGCTGCCGGAAGACGACACTCCAGGCAAAGCTCCGGTCGCCGTTCTTAGTAATCGTCTCTGGCAGCGCCTTTTCAATTCCGACCCCCGCATCGTCGGCAAAAGCATCACGCTGAACGGCAAGCCCTTCGTCGTCGCGGGCGTTTTGCAACCCGGCTTCATGGTAAACGGAGAAGTGATGCCTTCCGAAGGCCCCATGGACAAGGTCGACGCCTTTCTCCCCCTGCCCTTAGGACCCGATGACGCGCAAAGCAGAGGCGATGAAAACTACAACATCGTCGTGCGCCTCAAGCCCGGCGTCTCCTTGCAACAAGCCCAGGCGGACGTCAACATCATCGCTTCTCGCATCCGCGAGAAAGACAAGCGCGGCAGCAGTTTCGGAATGCATATCGTCGGCCTTCAAGAACAAATTGTTGGAGACGTCCGCAGAGCGCTGCTCGTACTTCTCGGCGCCGTGTCTCTCGTTTTGCTTATCGCCTGCGCCAACATTGCCAACCTTTTACTCGCGCGCGCTGCCGGCCGTGAAAAAGAAATCGCCGTCCGCACCGCTTTGGGCGCGGGCTGGCAGCGTCTAGCCTCGCAATTACTCACCGAAAGCATTCTCCTCGGCCTTCTCGGAGGAGCCGCCGGACTACTCGTTGCTCGCATCAGCCTTTCCATCATCCGCACGATGAATCCCGGCAATATCCCGCGACTGGAAGACATCGCCATCAACGGCTCCGTCCTGGCCTTCACTTTTGGCATCTCTCTCGCCACCGGAATTCTTTTCGGCATTGCTCCCGTCTGGCGCGCCATCAAAGTCGATCTAAACTCTTCACTCAAAGCTGGCGGTCGCAGCGGCCAAAGTGAGGGCGGTCTGCACCTCAAGCGTCATCGACTGCGCGGCCTGCTTGTAGTTTCCGAACTTGCGCTTTCTCTCATGCTCTTGGTCGGTGCAGGACTCCTCCTTCGCAGCTTCGTCCGCTTGCAGAGCGTAGCTCCCGGTTTCACCACCGACCACGTGCTCACCATGCAGATTGCCGTCTCCGACCCGAAGTATCGCGACAATAAAGTTTTGGCCAATTTCTTCAAGGATCTCGAGTCCCGCGTCGCCCGCTTGCCAGGTGTAATCGCACAGGGCACCACTTCCACGTTGCCTCTAACCGGGTCGGTTGGCTGGGGACGCATCAGCGTCGAAGGCTATACCCCGCCGCCAGATCAAGAGTTGCAAGTCGATCAGCGCTTGGCAAGTACCGACTATTTTCGCGCCATGCAGATTCCTCTAATCGCCGGCCGCTTTTTCTCGGAGCAGCAGGACGGCCCAGACATGCCGCGATCCGTTATCATTGACCAGAATTTCGCAACGCGTTTCTGGCCAAACGGCGACGCGGTCGGAAAGCATGTGTGGTTTGATCCCAAGAAACCCATCACCATTGTTGGCGTGGTCGGCGTAGTCAAACAATATGGCTTGGATGCCGAAGGCAAGATCGCAACTTATTTTCCGGAGTTGCAAGGACCGTCTCGAGGTGCCTTCCTTGTCGCCCGCACCACTTCAGACCAGGCCGGACTCGCCACCACCATCTCCAGCGAAGTTCACACTCTTGATCCCAGCGCCGTCGTCTACGGAGTTCGCTCCATGGAGGACCGCCTGCATGATTCGCTGGCTCGCCAGCGCTTTTCCAGCACCATGCTCGGCGCCTTTGCCGCTTTCGCGCTGCTTCTCGCTGCGGTCGGTCTCTATGGTGTGATGTCCTACCTGGTCTCTTTGAGCACGCACGACATCGGCGTTTTGGTCGCCCTCGGCGCTCGCCCGGGAAATATCGTCGGTCTGGTCGTCCGCCAGGGAATGCAACTAGCGTTGTTGGGCATCGTTGCGGGACTCATCGGCGCGGCCGCACTTAGTCGCGTAATCGCCAGCCTGCTGTTCGGTGTAAGCGCCACGGACCTAGCCACGTTTATCGCTGTGCCCGCGCTGCTGGCAGCAGTCGCTCTCGCGGCGACCGCCATTCCCGCATGGCGCGCCACCACCGTCGATCCGATCGTCGCCCTCCGCGAAGAATAGCGAAAATTCGAGCTCTCTGCCGGTGAAGGAATTCTACGGCGTCGTAGCTGCTTAACGGCAGCACGATTCCGCGCAACTCCAAGGCGGAGCTGGCCGTTAATATTTTATTTCTCCGCCGCGCTTTTTGGCGTTTGCGTCCTGCTTCGCGGCCAGCTCACGCGCGCTTTGGTCGAGAAAAGCATACAGCGCATTGGCCCCGCTGCTGATTAGCGGCCAATCGTAAACGACGACGGTGAAGCTGCGCGTCTGGCCGGCGAGACCTGGCGCCGGAGACATCGTCAGGATATACGCACTCAAGATTACGTACGGCGAGCAGGGGTTGTTACTCAGCGTGGCGGGTTCATAGGGGCGGTTTTTTTCTAACGTAAGCTGTGGCCCGGCCATGTTGCCTGAGCTGTGGGCGGCGCACAGCGTCGCGTTCTTGGTGATGGCTTCTGGCTTCACGCGATTTCCGTGAGGGTCGAAGACCCACAGGAACTGCTTTCCCGAACCGTCGAAAGGAGTTATGGGCCCCATCTGATAATTCACTCCGTAAGTTTCTTGGCCGTACTTTTTGCGGAGCGACTCGACGATGTTTTCGATTGCGACCGGTTCGCCCAGGTAAGATTCGCGGCCAATGCTCGCAACCACTTGCTTGCTGGGCGGCAGAGTAAGCCCGACGGAAACTTTGTCCCCTTGGCCATTCAGGTCCGCATCGATTTGCGAGACCCACTGGTGCTTGGGATTTTCTTGCTCCACGCGACGCCAAACAGTCTCGTAGTCGCGGGTTCGTCCAAGCGTGATTTTTGAGGCGGGATAAGCCGCTTTGAGCGTGGCCAGCGCCTGCTCCGCGGGCATGCCGAGCTTGATGCCGAGAATATCGACGAAGCCGGCGGACGCGGCGAGCGCATTAGTACCTTGCGGCGTGCCGAAGTCCGAGATTTGCTGCGCGCTCAGAAACGAGGCGCACAAGATTACAAAAGCAACGGTGACGATGTGGTGCGAGCGGAATAATTTCATGAGTTCCTCGTAAACTCCTAAAGATTCTGGCGGCCCGTAAAAGTTAAAGCGTCGGCTTATTTTTTTGCGCTTTTTGTTTTTGCGCCAAATCGCGAGACTTCGCCGCTTGTGCCAAATAGTCGCGAGTGGCGTCGGCGGCAGTGTGGTCGAGCGGCGCGCTGCCCAGAACGACGATCAAACCACCCGCTACGTCGTGCGCGGAAACTCCAATCGGATAACCGTAAAGAATCCTGGCGTAGATGATGGTCAGATTCGCGCAGTCGTACATTTTGGGGAATTGCATGGTGTAACCCTGCTCGAGCTCCTGTTTGATTCGCACGTTGTCCACTTGAATGTTGGAATCCGTGGGCGTGGCGGAGGGAATGGAAAAAGTAGAAACGCTGCGGCAGTTGTTGATCTGGTTGCTATAGCCGCCCGAGGGCTCGACCTGATTGAGCAGCCGTTTACCTTGCGCGTCATCGACCCAAAAAAGTTCGCGATACCCGGGAGAGGCGTACAAATCTTTCAGGTGAGAGTCGTAGCTCGGCGTGCCGTATTTTTTGTTGAGATCGCCGACCAGCGCTTCGGCGGTGGGCGCGGTTTCTTTTGAAAACATCAGCACGCGGCTGACCTTGGAAATGAGTTGCTGGCTCGGCGGCATGGTCACGACGAAATAAAGTTTTTCGGAATCTGGCACGACACGACCGCCGTTGCGCACGATAACCGCGTTGGAGGCGGAGACGCCGTACATCAGCGGCGCCGGAAGAAAGTCGTACTTGATCGTTTCCGGCGCGGTTTGATATTGCCCGTGAGCTTTCAAGATGGCCATCGCTTCCTTTGCGGGCATGCCGATCTTGATGCCCAGCACGTCGTACTTGGCGGCAGACGGCGCGGATTTTGCGGTGCCCAAGTTGGGATCGGGGCCGCCAGGATCGGCCAGCGCCGCGCCTTGCAAATCGGTTTGCGTCGGTTTGGCAGTGGAGCGTGATTGCTGGGCAGGGAATGAAGCTTCAGATGCCGGTTGGTTGCTGCGCTCTTGGGTCGGCAGACTCTCACCGGAACTTGGCGTTGCAGACCCATCACTCCTCATCGTGGCGCTCATCAATGCGGATTGCGAGGGCGCGGTATTTGCGGTGGCGTTAACCGCTGAAGCCGTGTCGACCGCCGAATTCGCAATCGTGGACGCATTCTGCACGCTCTTCTTTTTCCCGAAGAGCGACTTCAAATTTGAGATCGCGTTTGCCGTACCGGCGGGCGCACTGGAAAAGCTTCCAGCGCCTTGCGACACTCCGTTCGCCAACCCTTCAAAGTGCAACGGGAATTCACCATCGAGAACGTGCTGATTGCCTTCTACCGTCTTGATTTTCGCCACGGTGATATCCAGAACAAAGTGGATGCCCACGATTTGCGGCGCGCCTTGCAGAAAAAGCTCGAACTGCGCTTCGCCTGTGCTCGACGGGCGAACAATCAGCTTTGGATCGAAATTGTTTCCGGCCACAAGACCGATACCGCGAAAGCCGTTCGGGCCGCCAACAATAGACCGATTGCCGCGATCGTCAGTCGCGAAGCCAGACTGATTGACATAGCCGAGCAGCAACGGCCGATCCGTCTTGTTTCGAAAGCGAATCGACGCGTCAATCGCCTTATATCCGTTGACCGTGCTGGTGCGGAAGCTGGTCACGGTGGCGGTAAAGTCGTTGGCCTCCGAACAAAATACCTGCGCGCTGCAGCTGTTTGCCGCAGCGGTGGGCTCTTGACCTGCAGCCAAAGCAACTCCGCCGGACGCCGAGAGCAGAATAATCGCTGCCCCAATCATTAAATTTCCTACTCGCATGTGTTACCTCCCCTAGGCGGGCGCTGCGGCGAGAAACTCGCCCCGGTGGCGAACTTCTATGAGAAAATGCCGCACACCGCCTGGACAGCGACAGGCAATAGCACTTTCGCCGGCGGAATGTCCTGACGGATTTCTAAAGAATTCTAAAGAACCCTAAGTCTATGATTCCCAACGGCTCCCAGTCGGACTTGGATAGGGCTTCAGGTCAAGTCTGGTCGTTTGGTGGTTGTGAGTTTGACGATTCCCGTCTCGAATTGCGTGTTGCGGGCAATACCGTTGAGCTCGAGCTAAAGCCTCTCGAAGTCCTCTTGGAATTGCTGCGCCATTCAGGAGCAATTGTTGAGAAGGACCGGCTTCTGGAGGCTGTCTGGCCGGGCCTGCTCGTGGTGGATGGGTCCCTTGCCACCGCCGTTTCCAAACTGCGAAAAGTTTTGGATGCGGCTGGTTCCGAGATTATTGTGACCATTCCGCGGGTCGGCTATCGGATTGGAGTACCCGTAAGCAGTAGGACCGTAGTCTCCACTCCGTCGGCACCAGAATTTTCGTTGCGAGCCGGAGAGCTAGTACCTGGGCGACCGCATTGGCGGCTGCTGCGTCCTCTGGCCCAGCCCGAAAGCCGGGCAGTCTGGCTCGCGCAAAATCCCAAAACACACGAGCTGCGTGTCTTCAAGTTTTCGCTCGCAGGTTCGCGCCTCAGGAATCTCAAGCGCGAAGTGACGGTGTCCCGTTTCCTGGCGGAGTCCCTCGGGCCGCGGCCGGACCTGGCGCGTTTGCTCGAGTGGAATTTCGACTCGAAGCCCTACTTCATCGAGAGTGAATACGCCGGCGTGAATCTGGCCGAGTGGGCCGAGAGCCAGGGCGGACTTGGCAACCTTGCCGTCGAGACCCGCGTCCGGCTGATCGCGCAAATCGCCAAGACCGTCGCAGCCGCTCACCGCGCAGGCGTCGTTCACCGCGACTTGAAGCCCACAAATATTCTTGTGGCGCCTGTACCGGGTGCAGCCAATTTTCCCTGGCAAATCAAGGTAATGGATTTTGGCAGCGCCTCGGTTATCGAGCCGGAACGCCTCCACGCACTTGGCATTACCAGCCTCGGCCTCACGCAAACCGCCGACTCGGAGTCCTCGTCTTTAAGCGGGACGTTGCTCTACTTACCGCCAGAGGTGCTCGCCGGGAAACCCGCCACCGCCGCCGGAGACGTTTACGCCTTGGGCGTAATTCTGTATCAGGCGCTTTCCGGCGATTTTCGCAGACCTCTGGCCGCCGGATGGGAGTCCACGATCGAAGACTCGTTGCTACGCGAAGACGTCGGGAAAGCAGCGCACGGCGATCCATCGCAACGCTTAACGAGCGCTGCCGAGTTAGCCGAGCGCCTGGCGCGACTGGAGCAGCGTCGCGCCGAACGAGCAAACGATGATCTCGCCCGAGAGAAGCGGCAGCGCGCGGTGCAGAAGGCCGCGGAAGCCCGCGCTCGGCGACCCTGGGTCATTGTCGCGACTGCCGCCCTGGCGATCGCCTTCGCTCTCGGCCTCGGCTTTTACAGAAAAGTTTTTTCTTCGAGTCCACTGCCTCGTAGCGTAGCGATTCTCCCTTTTCAAAACACCGCTTCCGACCCCAGCATGGACTTTCTTCGATTTGCCTTGGCCGATGAGGTCGCCACCACGCTAAACCACATGCGGCCGCTCACTATCCGCCCATTAGCTTCCGCGGCGCAGTACTCAGGTGCTTCCGTGGACTTGCAGCAAGCTGGCCGCGCGCTATCTGCGAGCACTGTTGTCGCCGGACATTATTTGAAGGTTGGCGATCAGTTGCAAGTCAGCATGGAAGCAGTGGACGTGGTCAGCAACCAGGTGCTGTGGCGCGACACCATCAATGTTCCAGCAAATAATTTATTGGCCATGCAGACGAATGTATCGGCGATCACCCAGGGCAAGCTCGCACCTGCCCTCGGAGCCGCCACCATCGTTCGAGAGGCTATTCCGCCGAAAAACGAGCAGGCCTACGCTCTCTATCTTCAGAGCTTGCCACTCACTTCCGACGAGACTCAAATCAAACAAGCGCTTCAGCTCTTGCGCCGTTCGGTTGAGCTCGATCCCAATTTCGCTCAGGCTTGGGCGGCGATTTCAAATCGCTCCTATGCCGCCTCTCGTTTCGGTCGAGGTGGCCGGGCCATGCTGGACCAATCCGATGCCGCGGCGAAGCGGGCGCTTGCGCTCGACCCCGATCACCTGGAAGCCGCGCTGATTCTCAGTCAGAACCTTGCGGAACGCGGCGATCTCGTCAACGCATATCAACACGCCAAGACCCTCGTCGACCGGCGTCCAGACAGCGCCGGCGCTCATCACGAACTAGGTTATGTTCTTCGCTACGCAGGTTTGCTTGACGAATCAGGTCGGCAATGCGATCTGGCCGTGCTGCTTGATCCCCAAGTGCTTTGGGCGCCGTGCTCTTCAACTTTTATGGAAGCGGGGAACTACCGCCGCGCGATGGATTTCATCCGCAAGGATTTCAGTACGGAGTGGTCCAAAGCTCACGCCATCGAGATTTTCGTCCGCGACGGTCAGGAGAGCAGGGCGCTGCAATTCGGCGCGCCAAAGATCCCGCTGTGGGACAGCTACAAGATGCTGCTGGCGTGCGTGGCCCATCGACCGCAGTCGGAAATCAGCGCGCTGGCGCAGAACGTTCCCGTGGATGACGATCCCGAAGTCGTCTATTTTGTGGCCGGACATTTTGCGTACTGCGGGCAGAAGGCGCAGGCTTTCCAGTTGCTGCGAAGCGCGGTTGAGGCAAATTATTGTTCGTATCCAGCTCTGGACCGGGATCCCATGTTTGCCTCAGTCCGTAATGATCCCGAGTTCAAAGCCATTCGCTCGCAAGCGATGGCCTGCCAAAAGTCTTTCCTGAATGCTCTAAGTCACCCGGTGCAATGAGTAGCCAGCGAGCAGCTACGATTCGAATTGTTACGCCGCTGAAGAGTCTGCTTGCAATCGCTGGTCGATCAAAAATCCCACGTATTGAGAACACATGGTCATTTCTCGTTCAGCCCAATTCGCGATTCCCACTGCGCAAGGCCGCGCAACCAGCGCAATAGCGCGCAGCGCGCTATGGTAAAAGCGGACAAAACCAACACCGCTGCTTGCGCCCGACGAAACTCGGTGAAGCTCTGTCAAAACCGCAAAATCGTTGCCCCTGACTGCTCGATTTTCCACTCCGGCAGCAAGGAAAACTTCCTCTGAAATTGCCTGCGCCGCCGCATTTGCCAGCATGGAGCGCCAATAAGAAATCGCGAACTGCGCCAGACCGGCGATCGACATGACCATAACCAGTGCCGCGACCATTTCTCTTTCCTCTCCACACATTCTGGCGGACGCATCCTCCCGCGCCAATGGCCCAACGGTACTAGCGCGTTAGCCATTAAAGGCTTCTCATTTTCACCTCGCCCGTGGCTTCGCGGCTGGGCGGCGCATGGGTGGCCACTCTCAGTGGACGATGTCAATTAAGCTTGTCGCGAGTTTGCCGCAAGCCCCGCCGCGAACGTCTTCGTATCCGTCAAAATCGCCTCGCCGACAAATTTCATCGTTTCGATCGCCCGCTCCCCGGCTGTCTGGTCGCCAAATCCGCACGCATCTGTCAGCACCACCGGTACAAAGCCCAAGTCTGTGGCGGAGCGTACCGTCGGCTCGATTCCAATCTCCAGCGCGATGCCGACGATGACTAAATTCACGATCCCGCAATCTCGCAACGCAAACTCCAACGAAGTTCCAGAAAAAGCAGACATCGCAAATTTCTCGCTGATCAGGTCGTCGTCGCTGGGTGCGAGCTCCGGCACAATTTCGGACGCTTCCGATCCCCGCGGAAACCAGCTTTTCACATCCTCGGGCCGCTGTACCCGCTGCCACCCCATTGCCGTCCGCAATTGCGTGCTGCCCAGCCACATCCGTGGCAGCGACATGTGCTTTGAATAGGCAATGCGCATGCCGGCACGCCGCGCAGCATCGATCGCCGTCTTGCACGCCGACACGATTCGCTCGGCATCTGAAATCTGCTTCACGATGCCGCGCTGCATGTCGTACACCAATAGCGCGGTTCGTCCTGCGTCCGTGTAGATGGGTGGAAGGGAACTTGCCATCATCGATTCTCCTGACTTCGCCTCGTTCGATCGTTCGGTTTGGCCACACCTGCGGAGGGATCGAGCCAAAGCTCTTAACTGAAGAAGATACTCTGGAATGGTGCCGGGGGCGGGAAGTGGACCGAAAGTCTCCCACTTCGATTCAACTGGCTGGCAGCCGCGTGGCATCCCGGCAATTCCTCATTCCTGGGCGATTCTAGCACCCATTTGTGATTCGGTCGCAAAAGTACAGGCTGCGAACCTGATCGCCCGCGTCCGCTGGCGCGTGTAGCGGCATTCGCGGCGCCGCGCGGCTGCGCGGTGCGCATTTTAGGAATCCAAAACTCATGGACTCGATACTCTGCGCCGTCTGCTGTAAACGTAGTACGCCCGCGCCACTCGGCGCGACAGCCGAAACCCGATTCGTTTGTGCCGTCTGCACCGGCCGTGCGTCTCGTCGGCGACAAGCTGCGTGGGAACGGATGTTCGCCGCATCCTTCACGCTTGCCGAGATGCCGCGCCAGGTCCATCGCCAGCGAAAGCCAGCACGAATAGAGGCCGGGCCGATCCCGCCGCTACCGGACGCGCGGTACGAAGCGGCTTATTTGCATCGCCTTGTTCGAACTGGAACGCCAATCGAACAGGTCCGCGAGACAATCGGTTATTCTGATGACGTTGCGGCTACGCTTCGCCGCTTCGCAGAAGTGGCGCCACGTGACGGGAAACCGTTGCTAAAAGTTTTGGAATTTCGCAACGAGGTTCTCAAGGCGTTCGACAACCTCAATTCCAGTACGGCGAGTTGAATACTACCTGTCCGCATGACCGGTATCGGCAACCGCAAGTCCACAAAAATTAGGTACCAACGTCACATTCTTGTCGCATTCAGTCTGTGTCAAGGTCAATGCGGGAGGATACAAGAATGAAGTGTTCTGTACTGGTTTTCGCGATCTTAGCGACTTCGACCGTTGCGTGTGCGCAACAAGCAACAACGATCCAGATGCAGTGTCGAGACCTGGCATCTACGGGGAATGTTCTCGGCCCTGACGAGTCAATCGTAAACGGCATGGCTTGCAAGCAAGTAAAACAGGCCGCCGTGCCAAAGCAAAATGTTCTACCTCAAGAACCGGCAAAAACTAATCAGCCTTTGGCGGAGAACAAACAGCCAGTGACCACTCCCCCTATGGTCATAGCAACTCCGGAAAGTATGAAAATTGTTCCAGGATCGCGCGTCTACATTTCGCCGATGGACGGATTTGAGATTTACATGGCGGCAGCGCTAGGGAAGAAAAAAGTGCCTTTGATTCCAGTTGCCGACCAAAGTCAAGCCGACTACGTGATTAGCGGAACATCTATAGATAAGAAAGCCGGCTGGGCCAAAATCGTGTTCATGGGAAATATTCACTCCGACAACGCTGCCAGCATTACGATGGCCGACAAGAAAACGGGAGCCATCGTTTACGCGTACGCAGTGGACAAAAAGAGCACGCTGCACGGCCAACAGACAACCGCTGAGGCTTGCGCCAAGCACCTCAAGTCGCATATTGAGGGACACGACTGAATGTCACCGAGGGCGACTGGGGTTCGCGACCTAGTCGCCTCCATATTTTTTTCGTACTTTAGTGGTACTTCCGATTCCTGCCCAGAATCCTTGCTGCACTAATCGCCCAAAATCACTCCTGCAACCGGAACCACTAAACCTTCCAGTTTGCTTGCCCAGAATTCACCGTTAGCGTTGCCCAGAAATAACTCTTTCTGAGCCGCTGGTGACGACGCTATTGGGTCACCTGGAATGAACGACTTCGGAGCTGCCAGTAAGTGAGGATTCTGGGCAAGTCGGATTCCACTGTTTTCTTGCTATCCTACCGTCTCCCGTTTCCTCGCCAGAGGAAAAACCGTGCTCAAGTCCGATCTGCTTCGCACACTGCAAACCGAAATCCAGCGACATAATTTTTCTTATTTCGTAGATGAGCCACCGTCGATGGCCGATGGCGGTAAGGGCGTTGTGGTTCCCGGCTGTGTCCATTGCCGGAAACGAATCCATACAACCAACGAATTTATTCGCCATTTGACACATGAGGTTCTTCCTGTGCTGTTGGACCGCCTTTCCGGGGGCATGAAATAAATCAAGATTTCGCAATTTTTTACGCCGGAACGTACTCCTTACTAAGAGGCACGACGCAAGGTAAAGACCGCAAGGTAGGTCCGTTTCTTGGACCGGAATAGGGGTGTGCTCGAACGATGACGAAAGTACTGGGCTTCGACAATTCCGAGACTCAAAAATCACCCGTTGAAGCCCATTTGGTCGGCTTGCTCAATATGCTTTTGACCAATCTTCCGCAGATACGAGACAAGATTAGTTATGCGAACGTCATCGTTCAGAGCAAGCGCCAACTTGATCCGGACTTATTGGTTCGTGCCGCCGAGCTTTCGGAACAGTGCTATCAGACGCTTCTGAAATTCAAGAACGCACTCCGCATGTTGGAACGATCAGTGGAAGTGAGTGCGACTGGTTCTCAACTGCCGATACCCGCAAGATCTTCGCCAAACAAGACGCCGCTGACGAAACGCGAAACCCAAGTTCTTCAATTGCTCGCAGAAGGCAAGAGCACCAAAGAAATTGCGCATCTTTTTAACATTGCCGTGGCGACTGTGCAGGTGCACAGAGCCAAAATCATGCACAAACTCGATTTGCACTCGATAGGTGAAATTATCAAATTCGCGATTCGCGCTAAGTTGATTGAGCCATAACGGAGAGCGGCAAACGGATTCTCTGGTTGTTTTATTTAATCGTTCTCGCTTGATTTCATTTCCCGGTGATGAAATGCTCTGAGCATGATCATCGGCGAGCGAATCCGGCAATTGCGAGAGCAGAAGAAACTGTCTCAGGGCGACATCGAGAAACACTCCGGTTTGCTTCGGGCCTACATCTCCAGAGTCGAAAATGGCCATACCATTCCAACCATCACAACGCTGGAAAAGCTTGCAGCCGCTATCGAATGCCCACTTTACCAATTCTTTTATGAAGGTGAAGTCCCACCGCCGGCGTCGGCCGTCTTGGAGCGCAAACAGAAAGCAGTGTGGGGCAGCAGCGGCACGGAAGCGCAATACGTGCGGCGGCTGCGCAAATCTTTGGCTAAGAGCAGCGTGCGCGATCGCGCAATGATTCTCCAGTTGGCCCGAAAATTGGCCAAACCGTAGTCAAAACCCGAGTAGACGATTCTTTAGAGAATCATCCCTACAAGTGCAGCCGCAAATAAAGCCATGAACGCGAGCGATATAACTAAAAGGGAGGGGCTGCTCGGTCGTACATGGGAAACATGGGGTCCGGGTACCATGTGCGCTCCTTCCGGGGACATTGGGAGGATGTATATATCGCGCACATGCTGGTATTGTCAAGCAGCATTGACTCGGCGCTATCGGGGGCTAGGGATGACGATTCGCAGGTTTAGACTGGGAGCGTCTGAGTCCCGCACGCCACCAAAGAAGCTGGCGTGTGAAACTTGTACCCATGCGAAATGGATTCACTACCCGAAGCGGGTGCGCGGTGTGAAACGCTTTCTTTGTCATTTCCCCGAATGCAAATGCGGCAACTATGTGAGGAATGGGGCGCGATAAGAAATAATCCATTGCCTCTTGATCAAAGAACTGTTTATTTTTTCATGGTATACCGCAACGACTGCGTGTTTGGGTTCTTGACACAAAGAGTGCCGGTGTCATGCTGGTTAGGCGGACAGTCGTTGGTGGAATCGGCCAGCAGATGCAGTCCTTGGTTCAAATGAATGGTACTGAGCCAGAGCGAAGGTACCGGCGCGAAAGCTCGGACAAATCTGTGTCTTGACTGCCTCAGGCGCTGCGATAGATACGCTGTGCCAATGTCCTCCAGGGAGCCATAAAAAATCATGCCTTGCCAGGTGGGTTTGCGGCCTAGAAGAGGACGCGCTATACGATCTTCCTCGTCGCAAATTTGGCAAGCGTGAACATAACGGTGGGTAAGGATGCCATCGGTCAGTTCTGCACCGCCTTGGACAAGGCCCAATATCCAAACCGAACGGTCCAAAGCAAATGGCGAGCGACGCAAAACCGGTTTCGGTTTTTCGATTTTTGGCGTAACGACTACCTCAGGCATGGGCGTCGAGAAAAAGGTGTCGAGTTTCTGCGCCGCGGCGCTCGCGCCGAACAAAAGAACTGCAATGGATAAGAATCCGCAGCGCCAGCGGACGAACTGAAGCATTGGAGATATGGTCCGAACCATGCCAAGACCTGCTGCAATTACTTTGCCACCGCCGATATATTAATATGTGAGTAATAGGTCGCCGCGCGGCTCAGCCAGTAGTCGGAAGAAATAAAACAGGCCGATGAGTCGTCATTCTTTTACTAAATTGGTACTTCAAGACGGAATTGAATTTCATTCCGACACGCTACCGGCGCCGCGTGCCTTGCCTAAAGTTGTAAACAATCCTCAGTACGGTTCGAAAATCGTTTTCTCCTTTCAGGTCTCCAACCTGGTTTAGAAAAGAAGTCCGCAGATAATTCGCTTCACCTCTAACGGCGAACGATCTCACTATTTGATATTCGACCCCAGCGCCCGCCTCCCACGCCGGTTCGTCTGCATAGACTCCGAAAACGCCAGTACCGAACGGAATGACGCCCGTCTCCCTACTGCCACCTGCCAGGGCGTGAACATATGTCCGAGTTCGTCGATGGCTCCAAGGGTAGAAAACGGGGCCGGCGAGATACGTTAGCGAATCCGCATGGCGGCCAGCGCCTAGAACATGGGAAGCACGCGCGTAGCTGAGGTCTGCTGTGATTCCAAAGCGCCTGCGGATGTCAGCGGTGAAGTTTAGGTCTACACCCTGTAGATTTATTCGCTGCGTACCCGGCAAACCACGGCTCAAGTATTCGTAGCCGATCCCGACTTGCACGGAAGGTCCACTGGCGGCGATCGGTGGAATCTGCGCAGATGCGAAAGTGCCGAGGAAGAGGCTATGGACAAGGACTGCCAAGGCCATTCTTATTGGCAGGGTCAGTCTCGGCTTTCGAAGAAGAAATTCACATGGCGAGCGAATCATGTCGTTGAGATTAGGGAATCCCGAGCCCGCCGACAGTCGATCGACGGGCCCAGGTCGCCTCATGAGAGTCAGTACTGAACGTTGAACACGAATGCACCAAGGCTCTGCAACCCATCAGCGGTTACGATAACGAAATTCCTGCCCGCTGGTGTGTATTTAGGAACCGAGGCTCTGATCTCGGTGTCACTCCAACCAACGATCTTGAGCACGGTGGTTATATTGGTCGCAGATAGGAAGGTGACGGAGCCATCTCCCTGTGTTTTTCCGAAACCGGTACCGGTAATTGTCAGTACGGTTCCGATCGATCCGGACTCCGGAGTATAGCTCGTTATCGCCGGCGGTATGCCAACGGTGAACGGCTTGCTGTCGATGCTTTGCAATCCACCAACGGTGACGGTCAAGAAGACTCTGCCGATAGGCATATCGTCGGGCACTTTCACGGTGATTTGCGTGTCGCCATCCCAATGAACCACCGGCCACTGCGTCGTGCCGTTTGTGACCGATGAAATGACAGACATGAAACTGTTGCCCTGGACGGCCCCGAAGCCTGAACCGTGGATAGTGACCGTGCTACCGGGCAGGCCAAACAGAGGCGTCGAGTCATTCACAATAGGCGGAATTCCCACGGTAAATGGATTTGCCCCGATGCTTTCGAGGCCATTCACAAACACTCTCAGGAAAACTTTCCCAAGAGGGAAATCCGGGGGAACCATGACCGTAATTGTGCTGTCGGTTGATGTGGTAATCGGCCAGATTGCGGATGCGTTGGTTACTGCGGATAGCGCCGAGACCTGGGGCGCGGTTCCAAATCCCGATCCTTGAATCGTTATTAAAGTTCCAGGCGGACCAAACTTGGGATCATAGCAACTATTAAAGACCGGAGGGATCCCGACCGTAAACGGGTTTTCACCGATACTTTCAAGGCCGCCGACGATGACGGTCAAGAAAACCCTCCCGGGCGACGTCCCGGCGGGAACCGACACTGTGATCAAAGTGTCGCTCCAGGTCTGCACTGGCCAAAATGTCGTCGCGTTAGTTACATCGGACAAAGCCTTTACCACGCTATTGCCTTGAAGGTTTCCGAAACCCGTTCCGGTGATCTTGATGACAGTGCCAGGGGCACCAGAGGGAGGGCTGGTAGTTGCAATTTCTGATGGAACACCTACTGTAAACGGTCTGACATCTATGCTCTGGAGACCGTCAACCACAACGACTAGAAGGACTTTGCCCGGCGGTGCATTGGCCGGCACAGTGCCCATAATCTGCCCATCGCCGACCGACGTCACGGGCCATGCCGACCAGGTATTGGTCACCGTTGAAAGCGCTAGAACAGTGTTGTCGCTTATGGTTTTGCCGAAGCCAGTTCCGTTCAGGATGATCGGAGTTTGTGGCACTCCGGATTGAGGTTCATAGGTCACGATTTCGGGTGGTATTCCGACGGTGAACGGATTGGTCTCGTGGCTTTGCACCCCATTGACGGCGACGATCAGGTAGACCTTGCCGAGGGTCATGGTGGACGGAACGGTGACGGTAATTTCCGACTCAGTGGAGCTTGTAACTGGCCAAAGCGTCGACAATCCTGTTGTGGCCGACCGTGCGGAAACCATGCTGGAAGCTGGTGTTGTTCCAAATCCTGATCCTGTGATCGTAATCACGGTTCCAGGATTGCCAAAGCCTGGAGAATAACCAGTGGTCACGGGTCCGGCAACTGTATCTGTCGTTGCAACCGCTGACTGCCGCATGACTCCAGTTCCGAAGGCACTCGAAACAGCTTTTGCAGGACGCGACACACTTTGGCCTACGCGAAGCGTGGTCTGTATGCCACCCAAATTGACAAGGGCCACGCTTGGATCGCTTCCCGTGAAGGGATCGAATTTTCCAACGCCCGCAGTCAGAAGTGCAAGGTGGGCAGCTGGTGAAAGATTAACAATTCTGCCATCTCGAATCGACGCGACAAATCCGTATTTGCGCAAATTCTGAATTGAACAAGGATTGGTTACTGGTGCTACGCAAGAAGAGGAGGACGGGGCGGGGCTTTCTATCTTTCCCAGTTTTATATCCGACCGCGCCTGCACGGGCTGAACGCCCAGCAGGTCGCGAACCCGGAAATCAAGCCGCGGAGAAATCACGACAGAACTATTGATTACCGGCTGCGCTTCGGATTGCGCTCGCATACTACCCGCCCAACAGGCCAACATTGCCGCTGCAAACAAGAATCGCTTCATCTGTCCCCCATTTCAAAGTGTTCAAACAAGAATGGAATAGCCCTAGCAATCGCTAATTCAAGAAGCTCTCACCGAGAAGGCGATCAGCGTGGCACGACGTAAGGAAGACGGTGAAGGATAGTCTCAGACCTTAAGCGCGGGGTCCGTGCGAACCAAACAACCTTTCTCACCGCTACACATATGCACTTCGCATTCCACGAATTTTGGCGGTTCTTAGGAGTTCATATTGGTAAACGATAATAAATGCGTGTGATACAAAGCGCCGTAACCTTGCGAGTTGCTGGTCCGAAATCCCAACCTGAAACAATTACAAAAAACTGCTTCTAAACGGGGCAGCTATCGATGGTGACGTTGATTTTTGTCGAGTGTCGCGCACCAATATTTCGAGCATGATCATCGCGACCCTCACAGTCGGGTGTGGTCCTCTAAGCCAACGCCGCGTGTAAATCGAAGCGAGATCATAACGTCAACGTCGAAACATGATTTCCCGAGCCGGACTGAGATCGTTTCTTGTCCCGTGGATATATTGGTCCTGCATTGCCTATCCGCGCGGCTATTCGGAACAACCGACCGATCCCGATTCCCAATCCGGTCCAAAAAATCGGGAAACCAGATTCAAGTTGGAACGCCACCCAAGGGGGCTCACTCACGGACAACGGGCCGGTTTCCCAATTCTTCAAAGATTTAGGAGAAGAGGAAAGCGACTCAATCCCTGGCTCTATACGTGCATTAGAATTCTTAGAGTATTACCAGTACTTGAATGTAACCCGGGTTGGTAAACCAAAACTGATTGCTTGGAGGCGCAATGAGGATCGCTATTTCGGCCGTTCTGACGCTGATGTCGTGCGTTGCGGTCTGCTCAGCACAAGAGACGCCATTTGATCTGGCGCCGCTACCTCTTGAAACCAATCGGGCGCCGAGTGTGCTTCTCTTGACCGAGGCGCAATCGAATACTCATCAAGAATTGCCTGACGCTCCAAGAGCGAAAGGCTTTGATAAGGAGGCGTCGCCGTGTCCTTCAGGCGCGGGCGAGCCATGTGCGTTTCTTGGTGGCTTTCGCTATTACCCGGACATGCTTCATTCAACCGAGCATGACAGGACGTGGGCAGTGGCTATGAAGCATCCTGCCGAGATCGTTGCGGCTGCTGTCTTGGTCGCCGCCACGGCGGTGGACATAGAGGGTACACACGCTTGCCTTGTGGCTCATACCTGCCGCGAAATAAATCCAATCATGCCCAAGAAGCCAAACCGTGCTTGGGCTTACTCCGTAGCAATGGGGATTAACGGCGTAGGTTTGTACGGCCTCGGCTCAGCGAAGGCTGACGGTAAGGGTAACAAGGTGTTATTTCTTACCGCCGTGGTAGTCGCAGTGCACTTGTATTTCGGTTTTCAGGGATTTGCGGTCGCGGGACATGTCAGGAAATGAGGATGACGCGATGCGATACAAAATACTTTCAATACTCGTTTTGACGTCTCTGTTGACTCCCATGCTTGACGCGCGGAAGCATGACTCCAAGAACAAAGACTGTAAATCATCAGAGTGCCGGCCGATCGTGGTTACCGTCCGCCGAGTGGAAAAACTGCTGACATTTCAGCTTGAGGGCAATAAATACCTAAAAAAAGACATGAATTACGAATTGGCCGAACTAAAGATGGAGTATGGCCAGCGTCCGGTCGTCGCGATACTCGAAGAAGGCACCTTGCTAACCGACGTGCAACTGGTGCCCGAGATGGCAGTCAATGCTGGGTTCACGGATATTCGCGTGTATGCGGCATGGCCGAAAACGGGACATATGGCTGAAGTTCTATTCGGACCGGTCGTCAAATTATCGAACAACCCCCGCCAGTAGTCACCATAAGCTCCGTTGTTTCCTTGCCCTAACCTTATGCAAAACGAGTTAGCTCTCTGGGCCAATTCGCGAACGGACTCGTGTTTGACTGGCGGGCCGACCTTAATAGTTCGCGGACTCGCGACCGCCGACGATCTAGCATTTGAACCAGACGAGCTAAGGATTCATGGTCCGATTCATACCAGTCTGTAGGAATGTCTTTTGCCGCCCGCAATATGGTTTGTCCATCAATCTTGCGGTCTAGAAGGTTGAGCCACGGCTCGAATTGGTCCATCCCACGGACGCAGTCGTATACCGATTTGTGACAGTAAAGGCCTCTAAGCGGGGAATCCGGGAAATTCCATTCGACGCCATTGAAGCAGAAACCCTGATCGATCATCATCGCCGTGTATCCGGCTTCCGCTGGCCGTCGAAGGAAAATGACCTGACGACCGTCGGTATTGCAGGTCCAAAGATCGAATATCAGCATTCCGAGGAACGTATCTTCGTTCAAGACACGCGCTTGGAGACTGGAAGGCAACATGTTCTCGAAAACTTGACTTCGGGGATGGATCGGATAGCGCGAACCAAAGCACCGACCTGCCCGGCAGGGAACTCTGCTTCGGGCTAACTCCATGACGAGATCGCTGGTAAGGTCGATCAGTTCCTGACTCACTTCCACAATAGCAGGGTCCGCAACCGGCAATCCCAGCCGCTGTGCCAGCCTGGCAGCCAACAATTCATTCGCTAGGATTCTTCGACCTTGGGGATTGTTCACGAATTTAACGACGTAATAGTTGCCGTCGGAACATCGCATGAGATGGGATTGAGCGCCGCCTCGCATGCGACGGATTTGTTCGACTGCATAAATCTGTGCGACAGAAACGTCCCGCTCAACTCGTTGGGGCGAGCCTAACGGGACGCTCGGGCACACAGAGACCACGGGTTCTGGGAGAGTGGCTGGGATAGCTTCCTCCTGAACGACGCGAACTCTTAAATGTGGACAGCGAGAGTGTGTTTATTATTTTTCTGCTGGAGGGTCAAGTCTCAGTGATACGTACATAGTTATGATTAGATTTGTATTAACTTGGTTCGGATTGCGAACATAACGATCTCAGTTGACGAGCGCAAATTGAGTTTCAACTTTATCCTAGCGTGGTACGTTTGCGCAGTTGCCAGAGTAATGTTCATAGCGTCGGCAACTTCCTTGTTGCTCTTGCCTTCCGCGAGTAGTTGAAGAGCGCGCGTCTCACGTTGAGTAAGATCGGCCAGAGCGGAAGTGCCGTTTGTTGTGGAAGGACCCGTGCTCGCTTCTACCATATCATCTGGCGTCTGGAGTGCTTCCCGGAAGTCCTGAAGTGCCTGATAGCAGTGTTCGGACAGTTCGACGGCACGAAATAATAGTCCCGAATCAAACGGGGCCTTGCTCTGACTAGTGAGGTATGCGTAGCTAACCTTGTCCCGTATCTGCGGAAGATTGGTGAAGAGCGTGTTGAGGACGCCAGTCGGCGAGCTATACTTCGTCGTTTCAACCACCATCGCGCTGACCAAAGCCACCTTGCCGGCGTCGTCCTTAATCGGAATAAAGGTCACAAGCCAAGTTGCCTCATCGTTACGCGATCTAAGTTGCGCCGTTATTTGCGTATGAGCAGGCTTCCCTGTAACGAATACTTTTCCAATGAATGCTGCGGCTGGGCAGCATTTTTCATTGAATAATTCCATGAGTCTTTTGCCCTGGTGAGTATCGATGGAACTTCTGTTCATTTCTGCTAAAGTCCGGTTCAAGGCCAGAATTTTACAGTTCTGGTCAAATAGAGCAGCCCCGACCAGAGCGTCGCCAAAGTACGCCGTAAAGTTGTCCACCAGACCTTGAACATTAAAGGGAGTACTGTTGCTGAAACACACCTGAACCGAGCCGTTTGATGCCAAGTTTCCTCTCTCCTCGGGGACGAGATTGTGAAAGATTTTAGGTTTTCTGAAGCATTAGCGCAGATAGAGAGCTTCGAACAGCCATGTTGCATGCAAGATAAATACTCTCACCAGTAACGCAAGTCAAGGAATTTTAAGAAGTTTCTTAACAACGGCAAGATGGCAAGATATTGACAGTGGTCCCGAAATGGGAAGTCTAGCGTTGAGCCAACTTCTGCACCAGATGCATCAGCATTTTTCGGTCCCGCTCGCTACTCTTTCCCAGGAGTTTGCGCAATTTCTCTACGTACTGTGCGTCTTTCCCGGCGAGGCCCCAAGCATTCTTGCTGGGAGATCGGCTATCAAAGAACGTTGGCACTTCCGGCGCTCCATCGCCGTCATAGAAAAATTGATAGAGCGGGCATTCCAAAGCTCGGGCTAGCCTCTCCAGTGTTTCAATGGCCGGTACCGTGTGGCCATTCTCTACGCGCGAAATGTAGCAGCGAAGCAACCCGGATCGCCGTTCGATGTCGCCTTGTGAAAGTTTCTTTTCTTCGCGAATTTGCCTGAGTCGGGTTCCAATTATCATAGAAACAGCATTTCATCGGTACGGCGTGGAATCAAGCACGCGTTTTCATCTCTGTACCTAGCGAACAGTAGGCTGCTTACCGACTGCAAATCATTTCTTTGTGGGCGGAAGCGGTCGCGAGTTGTGGGCAGGGGAAAAGCGAGATTTCGGCGATAAAGGATTGACGGGTTTTTGGGCGGATTTCTTCAGGCGATGTTTTTGGGCAAGCTATGAAAGGCTCGCTGCGCTGTTCCCTTGGTAACTCTCAGCTCTGCGCAAATCTCACTCCACGAGCGGCCCGCTTTGCGGCGCTCGGCAATCTGAGCGGCATTCACGGCCACACGTGGGCGCCCGAGGCGCTTTCCTTTTGCGACGGCATTGCGAAGCCCGGACTTCACGCGCTCAACGATCAAGCTCCGTTCCAGTTCGGCCACGGCGCCCAGGACTGTGAAAACCATCTTGCCGGCCGGCGTTGATGTGTCCATTTGTTCTGAGAACGACACAAATTCGATTCCTTGAGCCTTGAATGTCTCGAGCGCTCGAAGCAGATGGCTTACCGAGCGTGCGAAGCGATCAAATTTCCAGACCACGACGGCGTCAAAGCGTCGGCGGTGCGCGTCGTTCATCAGCCGATCGAGCTCCGGGTGCTTTTCCTTCGTGCCACTGATACCGATGTCGACATACTCGCCTGCAACGGTCCAGCCGCGGCGCTCGCAGTATTCGCGAAGCTCACGCGTTTGCATCGTGGGGTCTTGTCCGTTGTTAGAAGTGCTGACTCGGGCGTAAATGGCGGTTCGCATTTTATGATTCCTAAACTCCGATACCCCGGACGCCGGGGCGACACGGTTAAGCGATCGCGTTGTGGCAGATCGTGGAGACGGCTTTCGCGGAAACGGGAACTGCGAAATACCCGCCGTCGTTTTCAGTTTGTTCAGCAAACCCGCCAACCATAGCTAAATATCTGCTGCGTTCGTCTCGCTTTTCCAACCACACGCGCAGCCTGACCTCTGGCAGATTCGTCTTACGGTTTGTTTTTGCGAAGAGAGCGTCGCCGTCCGTTCGCCGCATCAACTCGACGGCGATTCTAGCGATCATCCCGCGCAATCTGCTACTGCGTTGTTTTTTCATTTGCTTTGTTGTCATGCGGCCACCTTTCTCGCTTTCAGGAATGAAAGATCGACTCCCAACCATTTTGCGAAACGCCGGGACTCGGCGACGGTCATCTGGCTGAAGTTCCCGCGAACCCTGTTTGCCTGGTTAATCAGAAATTGCTTACAGGCTTTCTCAATAGCGCTCTGAGTTGAGGCCAGTTTTTCGTAGCGTGGCCCATAGCGTTTATCGACTTCTTGAAATATGCTGTCGATTAACTTCGCAATGCTCTTCGCGTCAGAATTTCCCACCCTGCGGGTGAACGTCTCAAGCCTTGCGTCACGATTATTTTCAGTTTCACCATAGTAGGCAAAACTTAGCCATCGACCGTTTCGGATCGGCTTAACCTCCAAATCAGCGTTGTGTCCGTAGAGAATACAGTCATCGTCTTTTATGAAATCAAACAGGCGCCTGCGCCCGGTCGATTTTACCTTGAGCAGTTCCGCGACGAGTTCTTCAGTGAAGAACAATTGTTTTGCTACTTTGGCCATAATTCTCTCCAATTTGAATTCCAGCCAAAATCCGACCCAAGCGCGTTGCGGACTGGTGGCGCAACACGCCTGCCGAACAAAAATTTACGAAAGGGACAGCGAAGGGTACACGTCAGGCCGCGTCGCCGCAAGGACGCGTTTCGCGAACGCCGCACCGAGTTTGCGTTCGACTACGGACTTCCACGAAACATTGCGGCGCTCGGTTATTTTGATTGCGGCGTTGAGCAAGCCGGACTCGACTGCGGAGCCAGTTTCAAGGCGGGTCAGGATTGATTTTTCTGCATTCGCAATGTCGTCAGCCAGCTTGTCGGCTTGCTTACGGAGCGAAAGCAAAAGATGAATCTCCGACTGCGAGATCGTTTCGGTTTTCGGGATGAACGGGAACGGTATTGCGCGGGGTGTTAAACTCTGTGTAGCCACGGTGACACCTCCATGTGTCATTTCGGTTAGGGGCGTTGCGGCGTTGGTAGCGCCTCAGCGTCCCGTTCTTATTTCAGATTTTTTTTCAAATACTCATCAACCGCCATGCGCACCAACGAGGAAGCCGTGGCACCCGTTTGCTTGGCCAGGATGCCGAGTTTCTTATGCTGGCTGGCATGTAGATTGATGGTAGTTCGCTTCACTGTCGTTATCATGCATCTATAGATGCATGATGTCAAGAACTATTTTGCGGTGTGAGTTCTTATGCTAGACTCGTTCCGATGCCACCCTGGCCGCCAGTACCGATAGAGCCGCGCCGCTAAAAAGCGGCGGTCACAGTCCCTTCTGAACCATCGTTGCTTTAGGAATCATAAACTCGACGAATCGCCCGCAATATTAAGGCGTCCTTTGGACGAGGCGATGTTATCGTTTTTTCGCAAAATAAATTCGCGAGAAGCCCCTCTAAGAATGAATGCAGGCGAAGGCTAACTCAACGATGCTGGACTCCAAAACGTAGTTCATGAAATCAGAGAGCTATTTCGAGTTGTTTCCTAACTCTTCATTCAGATTTGACAGGTCACGCTCGTAGGATAAGCGCCCCCCGCTGATCGTCAGGCCTTTTCGAATCTCGTCTCGGGCCTCATCAAAATTCTCTTGCCGGAGAAAAGTCCTTGCAATTTCCAAATGCATTTTCTGTCTAACTATTCGAGGTAAATCTTTCTGTGATGTTTCGGATGCGAGTGTTATTGCTCGCTGGTAACATTCTATGCCAGCCTTAACATCGTTCTCCCAGAAGTGCAAAAGCCCCCAAGTCGCCGTAAGAAACGCTCTTTCTTCCAATCGAATGTTCTCGTTGTTAGTCCCCAAAGACATTAGAATACTGCGTGCGTCTGCAGGTCGTCCTTGCATGAGTAGGGTATATGCAAGATTGTTGATTAAGACAGGGTGCTGAGGGTTTCGCCTCAGTCCCTCTCGCAAATACCGCTCAGCTGCACCTAAGTCGGACTTCGCATCAGTAAGGACCCATCCAAGCATCGAATACGAATTGGCAATCGCCTTACCAGTAGCTATTTCATTTTCTAGCAGCAACGCTGCTTCGTCATACAGATTTTGGTCGACTAGGATAACCGCTTCAACCGCTGGCGTTTCATGATTCCCCGGAAAGAGCTCCTTGCATTTTTCGAGCACCCGTAATGCCTGACCACAATTGTGTTTCCTAAAGTGAAATCTAGCAAGATTATGATAAGGAATTGCATCAAACGTCGGATCAACCGTGATCGACCGGTTAAACCATTGTGCAGCCGTCTCGCCATCACCCTGACGATCAAAGCAATAGCCGATATTGTTTAGCAGTTTAGCCTTATGCTTTTGGCTGATCGGGCCGTCGCCGTGAATTTGGCGAAGTGCAGTTGTAAGCTGTAGTCTCGCTGCTGGGAATTGCCCCAGTTGGCTATGAGCGTCTGACAATAATTCGCGTGCCCTAAGGTCATCTGGCTGTCTCTGCAGGTAAGTACCGAGTAGATCGACTAAACTCTCAACGTGACCCTGTTTCAACAAAACGTTAGCCAGCGCATGGACCGCGTCTTTCATTTCAGGTGCCAGTGTGAGTGCCGTCTTAAAAGACCTGACTGCGCTCTTTGCGTCCCCAGCTATGATGTAGGCCATTCCGAGCGCTTGATAGATGGCGGGCGACCGCACTTCACTCCTCGACGCAAACCTTAGCTGTCCAATCGCTTCATGGGACTTTCCCAAGGTCAGAAACGAGATTGCCATCAAGTAACGTGGGAATATGGCATTCGGGTTTATCTCAACAGCTTTTTTTAAAAATTCGATTGCTTCAGTGATTTTGTTTGAACGCAAGAATATGTAGGATAGATTTACCAATGGTGAGAGTTCAGTTGGATGGGCGTTTGCCATTCGCTCATACGTGCGCTTTGCCTCGTCAAGTTTTCCTTGAGTAACATTGATTCGAGCAAGATTGGCCATCGACATAAAGTGATCGGGAGAAAGTTTTAACGCTTCAAGAAACACATCTGCAGCCTCTGTATACTTACCTTGGTTCATTAAGGCGAGGCCTAAGTTCGCACGCACCTGGGCATTTGCTGGAAAGCGCTCGGCGTCGCGCTTTGATCGTTCGACAATTTCTTCCAGAAGCTTGTCCGCACTAGGTATACCTCGCTCAGGTCTTTTCTGAATCCAAGCAAATTCGAAAGAATCCTTATGGTTAGTGATGGACGCCGTCGGGATAGCCTCAAAAGGGCTTTCACCGGGGGAGTCCAAATTAAACAGCGGTACTGACACGATGAACTGCTCATCTTGGTTTGAAACTATATTCATTGCTGAACTCCTTGCCTCAATGCGTTCCTCTCAGAGCGGCGAACTTGTTTTGCAGTGTGGTTTTGTCTGTAGATTTCTTTCTGGCGCTGCCATCGTCGGATTTTGTCTTGATTTCTCAACACTAAGAGGCATTGATCAATTTTCATAAAGATTGTCTCAAAATCGCAAACTCTGCGCTGATAATCAAGAATCGCCATTGCCTTATAAAGGCCGTCGACGTGGTGTCGAATGCAAGCTGGAGCAGTTGTTGCATAAGATGAGATCGATGGCAGCGGGTGCCCTGCATCCAAGCTTCGCACGAATTGCAGGTACACACGAAGCCGATCACGTTTGTTGACCGCACCCATAGCCTGCGCCAGGTCGGCCGCAAATTTTCCGTCGAAAATCTGAAGGCCAAGAATGGTGCCAGAAAATAGTTCGAACAGTGTTGCTCCGAGTCCGAAAATGTCGCCAAATTTAGCGATCGCCGGATCTTCGTCGTGCAAGAGGGCGTGCATTTCTGGAGACGTATAACGCAAGTCTCCGGGCGCAGACGCATAGTTCGCCAAAAGTGGCGATTCATTTCCGTCGATCCTACGAGCGGTTCCGAAATCTGTCAGTTTCACTTCTACGTCTGGCATTATCAGAAAATTACTAGGCTTCACGTCACGGTGAACGATTCCCATCCGATGAATTCTCTGAATCGACTTACACATCGCTCGAAATCCGACCAATTTTTGCTCAGCATTCCAGTCGCCAGTTCGTATGATCGTCGCAACATCCGTCAAAGCTAGTTCCACAACGAAATATGGAAACTTCAATTCAATCGAAATTCCGCCAGAACTCAAGACGCGTTCCACAAATTCATTCCTGGGAGCTAACCATTTGACAACATTTGGATTCCCAGATAAGTGCTCCAGCAAGATTGATTCCCTGCAGAAAGACTGAAAACGATAAGTATCCATTAAGCGATCAGGCCTAAATACCTTAATAGCTACAGTGCGCCCAGTGTGTTCATCCCTGGCTCTGAAGACGAGTGAAAAATGACCGTCTCCCCCAGAAGTGCCCACCCGCTGTAAATTGACGTAGCGACCGTCATCTATATTGGGACGGGCTTCTATGAGCTGGAGGAACCCATCACGGGCGGTGTCTGGTACCATGTTTTCCGCCAAACCTGTCTCTCAGGAATTTCAGGGCTTCGTCAGGATGCTGACGTAAAATATCGAGTATTTCTTCTGGAACTTTCCCGGCCGACAACATCAATGCATTGCGATCGTAATCAAAGTATTCAGCAACTCTCTCGACAAGCTCGACCGAGGGACTCATCTCCTCGTTTTCAAGTTTGCTCAAATATGTGTAGTTCACTTGGAGGGCTGGAGCAAGACGTTTGATCCCTATTCCGCTTCTCGTTCTGAGCTGACGCAGTATTGGACCAAATTTCATTACTTAATATCATCATGGGTTGAATAAAATGTCAACCCAGAGCACGTTCCAGCAACAGGGACTACCATCGTCGCTGTGTCAAGACCCCTAAACCTTTCTCGGTCTTAAAATCTTCTCGCAAATGTGCCGACGTTGTGCAACCATTGACAAGTTGCGAGCATCGAATTGTTTGTATCCGGAACCTGCCTGGACCAAAGCAGGGCAATCGCCATGGCAACGTGGCGGTCAACTCTCCAAGAGGTGAATCATGGGACGCCATTTCTGTCTCTTGCCATCGGACTTTTCAGAAGCGATCGCACTGGATTGTCAGAAACACCGCCATCTCAGTGCTCGTGAAGCGATTGTGCTACTGGATTCCGCTGAAATAATTAAATTTGATAACCATCCGACGAAGCTGACGCCAAGATATGTGAGTCGCACGTTTCGTCGTGCTGAAACGACCATTGGATCTGGCGTGACGGAACGTGCTGCGGGCATGTGGCGAGTGAATCCGGCGGAGGTGAAATGGGCGCGTAACAAGATTGACGCACACGGCCACAGCATTGGCTGGATTACCCTTGAGAGGTTGTTTTACAACGATGGTGGACTCTTGTGGAGTGCGAAAAGGCTAAATGGCCTGCCCAACGTCAGCATTCTCTTCCTTCGACCTACGCCCCAGTCGGCACAGGTTGTAGTTCGGTATCGCCAGTGGATGCAGCAACGTGTGGTTCGGGATGAGACGACTCCGAGTAGTATGGCAAAGATGCGCGTCAATGAATGGAAGGCGGCACTTTGTGACCTCGATAAAAACTGGAGGGAGATCGTGGCTGGCTATCGTGCCGGCAAATATTCAGAAATGCTCAAAAATACAAAACCAAGTGAAATACCGTCCAGCGCCCTGCGTGAAATAGTCGAGGCGTTTTCAGGCTGAGTAAGAACGTGGTTCTAGGAACGATAAATGAAAGCCCGCCTTAATGCGGGCTTTTTTGTTGGAGGAAACGAGATGGCAAATTCTGCTGTAGATATCAGGACGCTGCGCGAAAATCGGCGCCTCTCGCGGCGCCAGGTCGCGGAGGCACTTGGCAGGTCACACGAATGGCTTCGACTTTTCGAAGTTGCCCAGCGGCCGCTGACCAATCAGATTCGTGATGCGGTTATAAGGGCGATTGAAAGATTGACAAGTCTTCGAGCAACTGAGAGCGAAGAAAAACAAAAAATCGTCTCGGATCTCGCGCTGCCACGTCAGCTGCGCGCAAAGCAGTAGCCGAAGTTTAGGAATCCTAAAATGCCCGAATCAACGGGTGCTAACACAGCCAACGGCGATGAAATTGATCGCTTGCCAATTTTTGTTCCAGCCAAATTTCGCGATGAATTCTTAGCGAAACTAAAAGGTGCACCACTCTCGGTATTCTTGGCCTACGCGTCCAGGGCGAACAAGAGCGGGGAAGCGTGGCCGTCCATTGACCGACTCTGTGGAGATACTGGGCTATCAACTCACACGGTCGAGAACGCTCGCGCTTTTCTTATTTCGGAGGGTTTTCTGCTTCCGGTTGCGGATAAACAGCAGCGGGAGGCACAGGGGAAATTTGGTCGCCGCGTCTTTCAGGTGCGTAGAGATTTCTAGCCGCACCCCAAAAGACGGAGCACCGTTGGACGGAGCGCCGTTAATTGGGGTGAGAAGGTATACAAGCTCTAAGGTTTCCAATTTCGAAGGGTGATTATGAGGGGTGAGCTATGAGCATGAGAGCGAGCGGCCTGTCGCTGGCGCGAAGAACAAACCGACAAAACCGCAGAAACGTCGTTGCGCTTCCAATGGCCAGCGGGCGGAGACTCTCAATGCAGACGACGCTGATCGAAACACTCTGCATTGAGCGTAGGCTCTTGCCGGACGACTCGAAGGATGCGACCGCGGCGCTGGAATCCGCGTGGCAGAAAATCAGCTCAAACATCGCATCTGGAAATCTGAATCTCATCGCTTGGCTTGATGATGCGCTAACTGAGGCCCACTCCGCCAAATTGTGGATTGCGCCAGTTATCGTGCGACGCTTGCGTCAACTTCAAAGGCATGAACTTGTCGCCGTTGACGATGACGGAAATGATTTTGATGTGCCCGAGCACCACGGACTACCGGAAAACTTCCTGGCGTGCTGCTTTTTCATGGAATGGAAGAAACTGAAAATCGTCCGGAGAATCGGTCAGGGCTTCGAACAGTTGTTGGACGGTACCGACGTGAGCGAATTCGTGGAGACTGCAAGTTCCGCATGGCGCTCGCGGCCATCTGGTACCGATTATGAAATCCGCTCGCACATTGCTCAGGAGCTCGCAGCACGTGGACTTGAGATGCGGTAATACCGTACCCCGAAAATAGGGATGCGGCATCCGTATACCAAAAATAGGGGTGCGGATGCTCGCGTGAGCGATCAAGCTGTGCAACGAACTAAGTGACTGATTTTATTTGAACGTAGAGAGCATTCGATTAGCACCGAAAGGCAAATCATGGAAGATTCGAAACCCAAAACTCCGCCACTACGGACGGTAATGGCGTTAGCGGTCGCGATCCGCAGTCATCTGCGCAACGGCAAGAACCGCGGGGAGATTCTGGAAATAGAACAGGTCACGAAGGCCCAGTACCGCTACGCGATTCGTGTGCTTGGCAAATTTCCCGAACGCAATGAAGATGCGTTCGCCAATTTCTTTGTCGGTGTCCAAGGCAGGCTTGAGGATGTTGAGAAAGACATAGCGGCGGCTCGCACGGTAGCGGACTTCCGCGCACTTGGGAATCTTCATCGCACTGCCCATTTGCTACATCTCTCAATTTTCGAAATGGCGATGAAACTCGGCATTCTGCGAAAGGCTGCTGACGACGTGAACGTCAATGTCTGCGAGTTTAAGGTCGGCTTTGGCGATGAGAATCTTTCTCCGAAGTGGCCGGGTCAAACCCGATGAAAAACGGCAGACAGAGTTCACGTTTGGATTACTACGAGCCGTTCATCGTCAGCGAGGAAGGTACTGTGGCGATGAACGACATCTATCTCTCAGCTTTCTGCGTTGCCAACAATGCGACTTTCGTCAGGATCGAACGGAGTGACGGTGACAGCAACTTTCAATTCGTCTTTATGGAAAACCACATAGAAGAGTTGCGCGTCCGGTATTTCTCAAACGAAGTAATCCCAGTGCGCGAGTTCGTGAGCGCACTTTTTCTCTTGAAGTCCCACATGAGGCTTGCGACCAACCGTTCAGACTAATCGACTGCCCAAAAACCCTTGTCCCATCGCTACGGTAAGTCATTGATTCGACGCCGTCGTGACATCAGGTAACAGCCCGCACATAAACACATGATTTTGGATTGGGCATAATGATGCGAGACGGAACGGAACGCGCCCTCGCGACCAAGTTCGCCACAAAGACGGGATAACCCTGAATTTTGCCAGAGTAGAAAGGAAACAATGCTCCCACGAAGAGTGCGGCGTGCAGCTGCGCGCCTGATTGCGAGATTCGACCGGAAGCACTTACGCGAGCTCCGCGCGGCGTCGCTCGAATGCGAAACGCAATTTAAGGAATTAAATCGCGAGATCGCGACGATAAATCTCGCATTGAAAGACTCGTTGACGGCCAACCTAATGGCGCAGTTGGCTTCGAATTTGTATAGGTCTTCCGAAGTGACAAAGACGTGGACTCGGATTCTTGAAGCGGCAGAGAGGCTTTAGAGATGGGCGGATTCATCGCGGGACCTGTAATAAAATTTGGCATCGACGAAAATAGTCTCTTAGCTTCGGCACGCGCAGCTTTTCAAAAAGTCGCAGGGGAACTTACTGCTTCAAATAAGGCCCTGGCGCAGCAAGTCAGCGCACAAATCGCGAATCCACTGACGCAACAGGCCGCGCAACTCCGTGCGCTGTTTTCGACAGGTGCTATCGGCTTGCAGGCGCTCCAAGTCCAGCAAAAGGCCCTTGTCGCCTCGCTCGATCAAGAAATATCGAAACTCGCCACACGCAATGACCTGACCACAAAAGAACTGGGGACGCTGAAGCAACTCACGCTCGAGCGCGAGCGGCAAGCGAATGCGCTACAGCGCAACCGTGGCGTCGGCGTAACCGCTGGAACCGAGTCGGCTCTGAATTTGGTGAGCGGCCCGATTATCGCAAACATCGCAAGGCTCGGCACAGGACTACTTGGCATCGCTGGCGGCAGTGGCGCTGAATCGTCGGCCTTCACGGCGGCGGCTGGCGGCATCGCGTCCGTCACGGCAGAGGGCGGCCTAGCGGTTATCGCGCTTGGCGCACTCGGCACTGCATTCCTTGCAGCGGGCGGCGCGGCGGCTGCGTTCGCAATCAGCGGTGGCAAGATAGTCGAAAACCTCACCAATATTTCGCAGCGCACTGGAATTTCGGTGCGCGACCTTCAGGTCTTGCAGGCCGCAGGCGGTGCTGTAGACGTAGGCTTGGATGACCTGGTAACGGGCTTTAGAAAATTCAGCCAAGCCATCTCTGGCGGCACTGGCACAAACGAGGATGGCAGCGTAAGCGGTGTCGCTACCAAAGGTTCACAGGCGCTAAAGATTCTCGGCGTCACGTCGAAAGATTCCTTTACCGCGCTGGAACAACTTGCGACGGCGTTCCAATCCCTGCCGGACGGGCCAACAAAATCAGCAGTTGCAATTCAGGTTCTCGGCCGATCCGGGTTGCAACTGATTCCGATTCTAAACAAGGGCGCTCAGGGCGTTGAACAATTTCGCGCCCTAGTCGAACAGTTCGGCCCGAACATCGACAAAAACGCAACCGAGGCGCAAGAGAATTGGCGAAAGTCTACCGCCGAACTTTCGCTAGAATATGACCGCCTAAAGGTTTCTCTGTCGCCAGTCCTTAGCTTGATTGCCGACCTTACTGGAACAGTGGCGACGCTGATTGACAAGACAACAAAGTCGCCCGGCGCGGTCCTGTCGGCTTTCGGTGCGTTGATTGGCAACGGCACAGGGAATGGGATTGGATCTGCTATCGCTACGCTGGCGGCGATTCCAGATAAGGCTGCGCCTGCGTTCAATTCGTTGAATCAGATGTTCGATGTCGGTTCGGCGGCGATTAAGCGTTTCGGCATAAGCGCTTCTGATGCGCAAAAGAAACTCGACGATTTGTTGAGCGGAAAAACTGAAGCGCTGCGCAAGCTAATGGAAGAGGGCGCGAAAGAACTTCAGGCGCTCGACGACGAGTCGAATAAAAGCGCAATTGGTACGCTGTCTGGAATTACGAAAACGGCGCAACTTTCCGGGCTGTCGGAGTCGGATAGGGTTCTCGAAGAGGAGCGCCAGAAACTAGAAATCATCGCTGGCATAATGTTGAATTTTCCTCAACTGGCCAGCGAGGTTGGCGGCGCAGTTGCGGCGTTAACGAAGTCTACGACAGATCAACTCGAAAACCTGGCTGACCAAGCGCTCAAGCGCCGACAGGACGAAAACGAAGCCGACGAAAAAGAAAAAATAAAAGCGGAAAACGAGCTCAACGCGCTCATCAAGGGCAGCGATGATCAGCTTGCAATCGACCGCGACCATGCGGCGCAAAACGCCGTAAAGGCAATTCTCGACGAAGAACAAAAACGCCTAGACGAAACCATTGCAAAGGCTACAGCGCTCGGTGCGACGGAAACGCAACTGCAAGCGTTGCGGGTTAGCGCTGCTGCGGATGCTCAGGCAAAAATCGTCCAACTGCAAAACGATGAAGCGAAAAAAATATCGACAGGAATCAAAGCTGAGGCTGGAAGTTTGTTCGACGCGCTCCTAAAGGGCGGCAACAATTTTACAAAAACACTTTCGCAGGATTTAGAGAAAATTGCCCTGACCCCTGTGAAAGCGATTTTTGAACAAGTCGTTTCTGGACTGCTCACGTCGCCGTTTAAGAGTATTGAGGACAAGCTGAAAGATTTCGGCGGCACACTGTCGAAAAAAGGCGGTGTTCTTGGAAGCATCGGTACCGCACTCAATCCGGCAGGTTCGAGTCCTATTTCAGCAAACACGTTAGCCCTCACCGGCCAGACGACTTCCACGGATGCGAACACGTCCGCTTTGACGACACTAACCGGGGCTCTTACTGGCGCTCTGTCCTCAACTGCAAACGGTCTCGGCGTAAATATCCTCGGCACGGGCGGCCAGCTTCTCTCATCGACCGGCAGCGGCGACGGAATCGGCGACTTGTCTAGCTTTGCGAACGTTGGACATCTGCCGGATTTTGGCCAGCTCTCGCCGTTCGACCCTCTCGATTTTTCGCAGATCACTGCGGGGACGTTCCCATCTTCGACCGGTGCCGCAAGCGGCTTGTCGAAAAATGCGACGCTCGGCCTAGTAGGCGGCCTCGGAACGGCTGCGTTAGGATTGGTGAACACGATTTCAGGGATTAGTTCCCACAACATCCCACAGACGATTGGCGGTATCGCGTCCACGGCAGGCGGCGGTTTGGCAAGCATTGGTACCGCTCTGAAAAACCCGGCGTTACAAGGCGTGGGCACAATTATCGGCGGCGGCGGCCAAGTTATCTCAGGTATCGCGCAAGGCGGTCTAGGCGGCGGTTTGCAGGCCGGTATCGGCGGCGCGGAGATTGGCGCGGAATTCGGCGGCCCGCTTGGCGCCGCGATTGGTGGCGCGGCAGGATTCGTTGCTGGCCTAATTGGCGGCCTATTCCACCACGGCATCAGTCAGGCTGAAATAAACGCGGCGGTGAAGAAACAATCGCTAACACAGGCTCAAATCGACGCGCTGAGTGGCCAGGAATTCGACCGCGCGGCTGGTAGTAACTTTACACAGACATCGAACTCGACATTCTCCGAAGGGCCGGGCGGCGTGTTTTCTTCGCACTTCGGGCCGGGCGGTGTGCAAGGTACTCCGAATGCGGGCGCTGGTGGACCTGCTCCTACGCCTATTCAATTCATCGTCAACGCGATCGATGCGAAGGGCGTTGCCGACTTTTTCCAGAGGAATGGGGAAGTAATCGCGAAAGTTGTAGGAAACCACGTAGCCAACACGGGCAGTGGTCTGAAAAATCAAATCTTCCGTTCGCTTAATCCCGCTTAGAGGAACCCGAAAATGTCTAAATCCTATTTCGTGGCACCCACACAAACGGTTAAACATTATTTGGAGTCGAACAGACTTCCCGATTGCGCCTATCTTTCGCTTCCTGGTGGAGTAACGGCCTTTGCGAGCTGGGGCAGCAAGACGCTGCCTGCTGACGCCGCCGCAATAGGCGCTGAACCTGGCGTCACGCCGTTGCCTGCACTCGACAGCACAACGCAAATCGGTCAATCGATTGCGACGATGCTTCAGCCGCTTTCTGAATACCAAGTGTCGATTCTCGCGACGGATACGACATACCAAACGGCTGAGAAAATCGCGAAGGTTATGCAGGAACTTTCACCGGACGGAACTGGGTACGGTGACGATCCAACGCCGTCACCGATGCCTGCACCCGCGCCTGTTCCAGCCGTTTCAGACGACCACGTTCTTTTAATTGCGTCTGCAATTTTGGCATCACCGGTGTTGAGTTATTCGGGAGTGGGGCCGAACGAGCGAACTGCGTGTATTGCCGACAGCGTTGCGGCAGCGAAGCAAATTCTCGGTCAAATCAGGAAGGTCGGGTGAAATGGTAGGAATTCTGATCTCTGTGGGTTTTGGGTTCGTTCTTGGCGTCATCGCCGGTTTTGGCAGTGGCGAGGCGAAGGGTTTTGCTCGCGCGACGGATTTGTTGGTGAAAGTCGGCATGGCCGAAAACGAAAACGCTCGTGCAGCTGCTGTTGCGGTGAGAGCGCAGTTGCCGATTCGCGGCGGACGACAGTCGAACTAACGAAAGGAATCTATGAAGTCGAAAGAATTCTTGAAAGCGTTTTCCGACGCACACCGCATCAAGACTGGTGAGCTGGTATACCGCGGCGTAAACGTTGGCCTGCGCACGCTGAACGAATCGGATCGCACCATCGAAATGGTCGCGTCAACCGAGTCGCCTGACCGCTACGGCGACGTAATCCGCGTGGCCGGGTGGAAACTCGACAACTTTCAAAAGAATCCCGTGTTCCTGTTCTCTCACCGTTCGGAAGATCCCCCGATTGGCCGGATCGTCGCTTCAAAAAAGGAAGGTGGTGCGAATCCCGCGCTGGTGCAAACCGTCCAGTTCGCAACGAAGGATGTCTACCCGTTCGCAGACACGATTTTCAAAATGTACAAAGGTGGTTTCATGAACGCCACGTCCGTTGGGTTCATGTCGATCGAGTCACAGCCGATTGTTGACAAAAAGTCTGGGAACGTGACCGGCTACGAATTTCTCGAGCAGGAACTATTCGAACTCTCGGCCGTGCCGGTCCCGGCGAATCCTCAGGCGCTCGCGAGGATGCAAAAGAGCATGACAGGCGGTTTCAACCTGCGTGGAATGTTGACGATTTTTCTTAGTGAAGCGGTCGAGCGCAGCATTGTAAGCGGAGACGAGGCGTCGCGCTTCGAAAAGTCGTTTGCGTTGTGCGGCGATAAGAATCCGCCCTGGGCGTACTCCGTCGCCGGCGTCACATACGATGATTCACCAGACCCGGTTGGCGATATTCTAGCCAGCGCAGGTCCGCGCGACACGCTCGACAAACTCATGGAACTCTTGCAGTAAAAACTCAGCAGCAAAAATCGAAAGGAAAAATCACAATGACAAACGAAAGTGTGAAGGCGGAAGCTCGCGCAATTGCGGAAATGGCGAACGGACTCAAGCCTCTTTTGGAGGCTCGCACGAATGTTGAAAATCGAATAGGAAAATTCGATGCCAAACCGCTGCTTTTCAAGGGCCTTGTTCCCGAAAAGGAATTGGCGAAACTCAACGACGAACTCGCGAAAGCAAGCGAAGCCGTGAACGAATTCAACGCGAAATTGTCCAAACGGTTTCGCGCACTGCTGGCGCAGCGGCCTGAAAAAGAACCGCTCCACAAATTCCTGGCTGCAAAGTGCGTCGTCAAGGAACAGATCGCCGGTCTAATCGTTTTGTTGGCAAAAATGCGCGAAGCGAAGGACGAATACGGGCCGGTCCAACGCGAACTTTTCAACACAGCGACCGTCCTCGAAAAGGCCGGCGTTGCGCATTTCGACGTTGGCGACGGCCTGCCTGGCTTGCCGAGTATTTCCCCGCGTTCGCTCACGAAAGGCGGCCTTGACGGGATCGTCCAACTGCTCGAAGTCATCGCTGCGCAAGTTGTCTAGCCGACTCCAATGAAAAACTACTACATAACGACGGTCGCGAAATTCCACGAATACAAGGACCATTTTCACCCGCAGCATCATGGGCACTACATTGATGTCGGCGGCGGGAAGATTCTGTTGGCCGCAACCTGGCCAGAACACGAATTCGCGCGGGAACGGTGGGAGTCTGACCCGGAAGTCCACGTTTTGCCGCGCGTATTCCATGAAGGAACGATTCCGCTCAAGCATGAACACGTCGAAATGTTGCGCGGGCACGAAACGCTAGGCTGTGAGCACGGCGACACGATTCTGCACGTGGCCAAAAAAGCCGCCGCTGTTTGTCCCTCACTGAAACTCACTGGGCTGTAGGCACAAACCAAAATTCTAAGGAGTCGATTCCATGCGTTACGACATTGGCGGGGATATTTGTTTCCGTTTGAAAGGCATCGAGGCGTGCAACGGGGAATCTGCACGCAATGCCGTGCTGGAGAAACTGAAGGAGTTTTTTGACGAAGTTAGGTTCGGGAAAGTGTGGTTTGAGGATTCTGTCGGGCAACCAAAGAAGTAGCTACGCGGTTTAGACCATCAGATTTTAGAATTCTGAAAAATACTCCACGTGAAAATCGACGAACAAAAACAGCGGGCGATCGATGCCGAGCTCAAGAGTTGGCTCGTCCATGTAATTGTCCCTGCGATGGTGGACGCATACCTCGCGGAACAAGCGGAGCTGAATCTGCTTGCGAATGCCGGCGAAGCCGTGCCAAAGTGCGAGACAGCCGAGGCGGCTCTGTGAGTCTGCGCTGTGCCATCTACTCCCGCTACTCCACCGACAAACAAAACCCGCTATCCATCGACGATCAGGTCAGAAAATGCAGTGAATTCGCTCAACGCAACGGTTGGCTGGTGTTGGATGGGCACATCTACGCCGATGAAGCGATGTCTGGAACTTCCGATGACCGTGCTGGACTGAAAAGACTTCTCGCGGCGGCGACTCAATCCGCGCCGCAGTTCGACTGCATTCTTATTGACGACACGTCACGCCTCAGCAGAAAGTTAGGCGACTCGCTTCGAATTTTCGACCAACTCCGCTTTTCCAACGTCCGCCTAGTCTTTGTCTCTCAGGGAATTGACACAGATTCCGAGCAGGCCGAGGTTTTGCTCGCCACTCATGGGATCGTCGATTCGCTGTATATCAGAGAACTGGCGAAAAAAACACACCGTGGCGTCGAGGGCCGAGCATTGCAAGGCTTTCACACTGGCGGCCGGTGTTTTGGCTATCGAGGCGTTCCTATTGAGGATGCTTCCAGGTTGGATTCCTACGGGCGGCCACAAATCGTCGGCGTGAAGTTGGAGATTGACCCGGAACAGTCGATTATCGTGAAGCGAATTTTTGCTGAGTATGCAGACGGCCACTCTATCAAGGCCATCGCAAAGAGATTCAACCGGGAACATGTGAAGTCGCCCTCGCCGTATCGCGGGCAACGTCATCCATCATGGGCACCGTCAGCGTTGAGCGTGATTCTCCACAACGAACGGTATTGCGGCGTGGCGATTTGGAATCGTACGCGCAAGGTGCTCGACCCGCGAACAGGACGGCGCGTTCAACGCGCACGTCCGCGGTCGGAATGGACCGTAGTTGAGGCCGCGCATCTGAGCATCGTCTCGCGCGACGTGTGGGAACAGGTCCAGGCCAGACTCGTGTCACAAAACAAGCTGTCCACTGGCACCACTAGCGGGTTGCTGTCGCGCTCGTACACTTCTAAATACCTCTTTTCCGGGTTTCTGAAATGCGGCCTGTGCGGCTCCAACATTGTGCTCATTTCTGGGCGCGGCGGCGTGGGATGGGCAAAATACGGATGTCCATTGCACCAGACTCGCGGTATCTGCGACAACGCCGTCGTGGTCAGGCGCGACAGACTCGAAAGTGAGTTGATGGCCGGCTTCTACCAGAACGTGTTGCGAGAAGATATCGCCACGCTGGCGCTCGAGGAATTCAAGCGGCAACTCAAGGCCAGAATGGACGACGCGCGGTCTCACCTGTCGGGTATGCGGCAACGGCGCGAAAAACTAAAGGCTGAAATTGCGAACCTTGCCAGCGTAATCGCCAACGGTCACAATTCCGCCGCGCTGCTCGATGAACTGGGCAATCGCGAAAGGGAATTGGAAGCGATCAGCGATGACCTGTTTGCGGCGGATGGGCGCGGGTTCGACGCCAAGCTCGCGAGTATCGAGGAGTTCGTCCAGCGCAGGCTTCAGGACGTTCGCGAATTCCTTCACGCCGATGTACCGAGAGCGAAATCCGAACTTGCCAAGCACTGCACGGCAATAACGCTGACACCTGAGAGCGAGACCTTTCGCATAAGCGGGAACTGGAATCTACTGGGCGGACGTTCGGATGGTGCCGGGGGCCAGAATCGAACTGGCTACGCCCGCCTTTTCAGGGCGGCGCTCATCTCAAACGACAAATCGCCCCACTCAATTGGGGAGTGCCGCGCCGAGAAGTTTTCGCCCTCGCAATTCGCCCCACTCAACCATTGACCTTCGATCAATCTCCTTGCCGTATTCCCTTTCCAAACTGCCCGCTGCAGGCTGCGATTCCACCAGGGAGTCTTTCGGCCCTAAATAGAGCCATGCATCGACATAGCGAATCGGAGCCACTCCGTTAGCATCTGGATTTTCGCCCAGAGCGGTTCCAGCAAGATCATAAAGTGCAGGCGCTGATATATCTGGCAAACGCAACGTGTTTTCAGCCGGACCTGGCGACGCAACGTAGTGCATGGCGACGTAGGTCGAACCTGGATACCGGGCTTCAATCATGGTGGTGACATTCGCCGCACCCGTGCGAGTGCCAACCTTAGCGACGTGGTTTCCCCCAAGAACTACCAGTGCGCGGCGTTTTTTCCGCAAGACCTCGTCCATGATCGCGTTGGCAAAAGAAATGTTGTTGTCCCCCAATGCCGCCCAGTCTTCGTGGGTCTGTATCTTATTCCAATCGATGGCGGTGTCCCCCGCCAGAACCCGAAAGCGCCGATCCGCCGGCAATCTCTTATTTGCTTCCCGAATCGCCGCTAGCCATTCTGCGTATACCGGAGCCTCCCAGGACGCCACCTTCGTGGTATCGCGCCAGATATGGCGTACTTGTTCGATGGGAATATCCTGGCCGGCAACATATCGGTCGACGAGCGACTGGTTATTTTGGCTCGCAAACTCGATAACAATATCCTGCACCTTCGCTTGAAATGCCGGGTCATTCACTAACTTGATAAGAAAATCGCCGGTTTGCTGCAAGCCGTGCTGCACTTCTCCGATAATCACGACCGGATGTTTTTCAAAGGCCGCCACAATGCCTTTCGCAGCCGGAACTGCGGAGTGCTCTCTCTCTTTCGGTGTCGTTTTTGCAGCATCCGCCTGCTGTTTTGACACTAAGTCGATAAGCGCGTCTCCCAATCCGCCGCGCCACGTCAGAGCCTCGTGCCCGCCCGGCACCTCTGCGTAGTGCACTTCATATCCCTTCGTCAACAGAACGTCTCGCAAATGCCGGTTTGCCGCGAGAATGCTCGGGCCGTTCAGCGGTGTGCTGCCCGTTTCAATCACACCTGGCTGCAACACAAAACGAATGGGCAGTTTCGGCGAAGACTCGTACTGACGGGTTAGCCACTCATGTTCTGGATCGTTGCGTTCTTTTCCCGGCCAATAGGCGCCCGATTGAGAAATCACATTTCCAAAAACATCCGGACGGCGGAACGCAAAGAACGTGCTCGCTAAACCGCCGGCACTGGAACCACATACGGTCGTCTGTGACGGGTCCGATGTGGCGTTCCATTTCTTGCGGACCTCGGGCAGTAATTCGTCAGCCACAAAATCCAAAAAGTTCTGATTGTTGGAAAGCTCGATGTTACGTTGCGGCTGCGGTGATTGCCCAATCAGCAACATAAGCGTCGGAGGAATTTTCTTCGCCGCAATCAGATTGTCGAGGATGGTCGGCCCGGGTACCTGTTCTGCCGTGCCGTAAGTCAAACCATCAAAGCACACCAGCAACGGGTAAGGTTCCGTGCGCTTCGCGTCAAACCCAGCCGGAGTATAAATCCAGGCTTCGCGCTGAGTATGGAGGATTTTACTTTCAATCCGTTCCTCTTCCAGTTTTCCGGTTGGAATGCCTGCTTGCGGAGCGATCCATCGCTGTGGCGGTGTCGCAGATAGTTCCAGGACAGAGTGGCCCATATTTACTCCCGAAGGCGCAGTTTTTGGATTCAGCGGATCCGGCAGTTGCAGGTCCGGATTATTGCCGAGAGCTTCTTCTGTCGGGTCCGGCACGAAGCTGTAACTCAGTCTCATGCTATTTGATAATCGGTAAATCTTAAACCAGAGATCTGTTCCTGGCATTTGTCGCAAGACATTCAGCGACAGGTCGCGAGTCTCCGACAATTGGCAATACAGCACGACGGTCTTTACCGGCTTCTCCGCTCGATATAAAAAGGTAACCAGAACCTTGCTCGGATCGTTGCTGATTGTTTCCACCAGCGGCGTGCCGTGACTCTTCATTTCTTCCCAGAACTGCTTCAGTGCGGCTGAATTTCCGTCCCCAATCTGCTTTCTGAGGTTTTCCAGCCGCGGAGTGGTTGTTTCTTCGTGCCACGCAAGCGCCGGTTGTTGGGCATCGGCTCTTGCCGCCAGAGAGAGCGAAATGGCCAACAACGTCAGTAGAATTTTCACCGGTCGGGTCCTTCCTTGGCGGGTAGCGAATTCGCGTTGCTCATGGAAAAACCAATTTCTTTTGGAACGGGCGCGACGCAAACAAATGGTGCCGGGGGCCAGAATCGAACTGGCTACGCCCGCCTTTTCAGGGCGGCGCTCTACCAGTGAGCTACCCCGGCACGGTGGAGTTCACTAATTTTAGGGGCGCACCCACCGCGTGTCAAATGCATGCCGCTGATTTCTTGTTTGTCGCTCGCCGATTTTTATTTCTTATTTCGCTGCTTCGTTATTTCTTTACTTTCTATCGCAGCTACTCCGCGGATTGATCGTGTTCGTGCATCCAGTTGCGGCCTTTTAGGACTTCGCGGGGCTTGGTGCCGTCCGGGCCGCCGACGATGCCGTCTTTTTCCATGAGGTCGATCAGGCGGGCGGCGCGGCCGTAGCCGATGCGGAGGCGGCGCTGCAATGTCGAGGTGGAAGCGCGGCCCATTTCGCAGACTACACGCACCGCATCCTGGTACAGATCGTCGTCGACTTCTTCTGCGTCTTCTCCGGTGCCGACACTGTCGTTGCCGCCGGCGGCGGTATCTTCCTTGGGCGCTTCCAGCAATTGCTCGTTGTACTTGGCTTGTGCCTGGTCGCGCCAAAAATCGCAGACGCGCGTGATTTCGTCTTCGCTGACCAGCGGACCGTGAATGCGGTGCAGTCGCGCGGAACCGGCCGGCAAATACAACATGTCGCCTTTGCCGAGCAAAGATTCGGAACCGTTGGAATCGAGAATGGTACGCGAATCCACTTTGCTGGCCACGCGGAAAGAAATGCGGGCAGGAAAGTTGGCTTTGATTAGTCCGGTGATGACGTCAACCGAAGGACGCTGCGTGGCAAGAATCAAATGGATGCCGACGGCGCGAGCCATCTGCGCCAGCCGGGTGATGGATTCTTCCACGTTGTTGGTATCCACCATCATCAAGTCGGCAAGTTCGTCGATCACAATCACCAGGTAGGGAAGCGGCTTGTGCTCGCTTTCTTCCACGTTCTCGAAGAGTGAAAGGGATTGTTCTTTCTTGAAAGTGCGATTGTATTGTTCGATGTTGCGAACGCCGCGCTGCGCTAGCAGCTTCAGGCGGTTTTCCATTTCGCGAGTGGCATTGCGCAAAACGTTGGAAGCGATTTTGGGATCGGTGACCACCGGCGCGATCAAGTGCGGAATATTTTCGTAAAGATTCAGTTCCAGCCGTTTTGGATCGACGAGAACCATTTTCACATCGTCCGGGCTGGCCTTATACAAAATAGACATCATCAGCGAGTTGATGAAAACGCTCTTGCCGGTTCCGGTGGAACCCGCAATCAGCAAATGCGGCATCGCCGCCAAATCGGTGATGCGAATTCGGCCGTGCAGGTCGCGACCCATCGCCAGGGTGAGTTTGCTGGGCGAATTGATAAATTCCGGCGCTTCCACAATTTCGCGCAGCGCGATGGTTTGTCGATTGATATTGGGAACTTCAATGCCGATGGTGGATTTTCCGGGGATGCGCTCAATCAAAATCGATTCCGCTTGCAGCGCCAGGCACAGGTCCTCGGTCAATCCGATGATGCGGCTGTACTTGATGCCGGCTTCCGGCTTGAATTCAAACGTGGTGACGACTGGGCCGGGATTGATTTGCGTGACGCGGCCTTGCACATCGAATTCCTGGCATTTTTCTTCGATGGCGCGTGCACGCAGTTTTAATTCTTCTTCGTCGAGTTTCTGGCTGCGCTCGCCCTCCCGCAGCAGGGAAACCGAAGGCAATTTGTAATTGGTATTGGGCTGGGCGATTTTCGCATCGCTGAGTTTTTTGCTCGCCGCTTTTTCCGGTTTTTCCGGAGAAGCAAAAAGTATCGGCGCGCGATGCGTTATCGATTTGTCTTTGGATTTCTCTTCTTCTTTTTCATCTTCAAAAATGTCGCTTTCGTCCGCCATGCGAATGGTTTTTGCCGGTTCGCTTGCGGGGATCGCCGCGGCGCCTGCTTGTGTTACCGGTTTGCGGCCGGAAATTCTGGTTTCTTCCAGGCGGCGCCGCATGCGCTGCTCTTCGCGTGCATCGCGCCAGGATTGCCACTTGGCCTGCGCCTTTTGCAAGAGTCCTAATTTTTCCACCGCGCCAATCGGACCTTTGGAACTTTTCGCCCAGGCATGCGTTCCGGCAAAAGAAAAACTGGTGGTCATGAATAGTGAAGTAAAAAATAATGCGAACGCGACAACAAACGCGCCTGCGATATTCAATCCCGCGAGGAGCATGTTGGACGCTACGCTGCCCAGCAATCCGCCGGCAGGAATCGCGCCGCGCACCGCAGGAATCGGCATCAGCGAAAGCAGCGAAGGCAAAGAAAGCAAAAGCAAAACATAACCAATAATTGTGGCCACGTGGGAATGCATGGCCTGACTGCGAAACCAGCGCCAGCCCAGCACGATCAGCGCAGTGGGCAACAGGAATGCCGCGAAACCAAAAACTTGAAACAAAAGATCGGCGCCGTAAGAACCGATGGGGCCAATCCAGTTGCGCGCCAGGGGGCCGTCGGCGGGAGGCGCGGCGACGTTAAAAGAAACGTCGTGCGGAGAATAGGAAATCAGCGCCAGGCCGATCAGCACGGCGAGGGTGAGGCAAAGGAAACCGACCAGCTCATTGAGCCGTTTGTTTCCGGTTGGAGTCAGAATGCGCACGGGAATCTCCTCAGCAATTTTGGGGAAGGCTGAGCGTTGGCGGGCACGTTGGCGCTATCGCGCACCCGTCCGAGAGAATGCCAAAAGCAACACGATGATACCAAAGAGCAGGCGGTACACAATAAATACTTTTAGAGTGCGTGTTTGCAGATAGCGCAAGAAGAAAGCAATGACAAAGTATCCGGCAACACCGGAAACGAGAATGCTGATCACCAAGGTGGACATGGGGAGATCGAGGCCGCCGGCTTTGTGCAATTTTATTAATTTCGGCAGTTCGGTGAGGACCGCTCCGGCAATGACTGGAGCGGAAAGCAAAAAGGAAAAGCGAGTGGCGGCTTCTCGCGTGAAATTGCGGAAGAGTCCGGCGGTGATGGTGATTCCGGAGCGGGAAACTCCCGGCCAGAGGGCGATGGCTTGCGCGGCGCCGATGCCAACGGCGTCGCCCATATTGGATTGATCGAGTTTGCGATTGAGGTTGGCGCGCGAATCGGCCCACCACATGATCAGCGCAACGACGACCAGAGAAACGCCGATAATTTTCGGAGTGCGCAAAACGTCTTCAATTTGATGATGGAATAATTTGCCGAGAATCGCGGCGGGAATGGTGCCCACCACCATGTACCAAAACATGCGGCGATGTTGCGAGACTTCTTCCGCGGGGGCGGTTTTGGGATATTTTCCGCCGAGTCCGCAGATCACCAGAGTGAGCCAATCTTTGAAAAAATAAAGAATGACGGCGAGCAGCGTGCCGGCGTGGAGTGCGACGTCGAAAGCGAGGCCGGGATCCTGCCAGCCCAGCAGCCAGGGAAAGAGAATGAGATGCGCGGTGCTGCTGACGGGAAGAAATTCGGTCAGCGCCTGCACCAGAGCGAGAATAATGGCCTGAATCAGAGGCATGCGATTTAGTTTTCCTTTTGCGCGTTTTTCACGGCGTGCGCAGCGCGTATTTTCGTAGGCAAGGCTGGGTGCTTAATCATTTCGTAAGCGTCCAGACGGCCCTGGTAATAGCGTTTCAAGATGGCCTCGATACGATAGCCGTGGTGTTGCCAGAAGGCAATGGCGGCGTGGTTGTCGATTGCGGTCTCCAGAATGATTTGCTGGACGCCGCAACCTTGCAGATTTTCTTCGGCTTGTTGCAGCAGGGCGGAGCCGAGGCCTTGTTTGCGGTGCGGCTCGGCGATGTCCAGGGTGACGATGTGGGCGAGAGGGAATTCGGTTTCGGTAAGGATGAAGCCGGCGATTTCGTTGGAAATGGTTGCGACGATGCAGTTCGCGGACGGCGATTGCAGAAAATAGCGCAGGGTGGTTTTGGAGTAGGCGATACCGGCAGGGAAGCAGGCGCGATCGAGGGCGTGGAGCGCGGGGAAGTCTTCGGGCCGGTAGGGCCGGAGGATGGCGGGTGGGATGGATTTGGGCGAAGTGGGATTGCGTGGCACGGTGTGGATTGTATCTTGGATTTCGTTTTTCGCTTTTCGAGTTTCGTCCTTCTCCGTCACTGACTCCCCGGCTGATAATATAGACGGCTAGACAAAGGTGTGCTCGTTTTGCAGCGAAATCAAGATGCTAGGACTTGTCGCTGGAAGTCGTCCAGAAACTTCGCAACCTGATTGAACGCGCCGTCCGCAAGATTAAACAGTGGAATGTCAGTGCGGCTCAGTAATATGCCTAAAGACTGTCCAGGATC
>DASXMB010000066.1:0-12317 GCA_036495905.1 Candidatus Acidiferrum sp. | reverse complement strand
CACCCGTTCCCTAACTCCCGTAGAATCCATCAATTACAAACTCTTGCGCCCGCAACCCCTTCCGAATCACATCCTTACAAATTGCCCGGGTGGGGTGGGTACCAAGTTCTCGGAATTTGCCGTTTCTGTCTCCTCGACCTTCAGACCTCCCGACGTGTTTTCCGCGACCTTCAGACTTTCCAACTTTCAAACGTTCAGACACGCTTTGTTCCCCTCTCCTATCGCTCTTGTGCATTCCCGTGCAATCGCCCTCTCTTGTTTTCAACGACTTCCGTACTCTTTTGCTCTTTGCAGGGGGGTGGGGTCTCAGTTTCTGTCAGACCTTCCAACTTTCGGACTTTCAGACGGTTCGTGCCGACCTTCAGACATTCCAACCTTCAGACTTTCCGACGCTTCTCAGGACTCACCCGAAATTTGTCCCCGAGTGCCCGATATGCTAGGCTGCGCCCGTGCATCCTCCCTCTGCGTTTCTTTTCCGTGGTTTTCTCGTCGCTTCACTCTGCGCCGCGCCAATCTGCGCCCAGTCGGTACAAACAGCACAGGCCGCCCAATCCGCTGGGGCCGCGCAATCTGCGCAGCATCTCGTCGCCATTCCCGAGCGAATCGCTCCGCAGACCCCGCCGCCACCCACGCACGCCGACCTCTTGCGCGGAGCTTACGGCCCGTACCGCGCCAACAACGATCTTCTTTACTACCATCTCGACATTCGCGTCGATCCCGAGAAAAAGTTCATCTCCGGCAAAAACACCATTCGCTTCAAAATGCTGCAGGACGGCGCCCGCATCCAGCTCGATCTCCACTCCGCGCTCAACGTCGACAAAATTCTCCTCGGCGAAACGCCGCTCAAATACGAACGCGATTCCGGCGCCGTCTTCGTGGACTTTCCCGAAACACTCCGCGCCGGCCAAACGTACTCCATCGATTTCTACTACTCCGGAAATCCGCTGGAAACCGGACGCTTCGGCAGCATCACTTTCAAAAAAGATCCTTCCGGCCACACCTGGATCAACACCGCCTGCGAAGAAACCGGAGCCAGTATGTGGTGGCCCAACAAGGATCAATGGCGAGACGAAGTCGAAAATATGGACATCAGCGTCGCCATTCCCAACGGACTGGTGGACGTCTCCAACGGGAAATTTCTCGGCTCAACCGATTTGGGCGATGGCTACACCCGCTGGGACTGGCAAGTCCACTATCCCATCAACAATTACGATGTTTCGCTCAATATCGGAAATTATCAGCACTTCGCCGACAAGTTCGGCGATCTCCCGCTCGATTTTTACGCTCTGCCCGAAGATTTGGACAAAGCGAAAAAACAATTTGTGCAAGCCAAGGGCATGCTGGAGGCATTCACCCACTATTTCGGCGAATATCCGTTCCCGAAAGATGGCTACAAATTAATCGAAGTTCCGTACGCCGGAATGGAGCATCAGAGCGCGGTCACTTACGGAAATCATTTTAACAATGGTTACCTCGACCGCGATTGGACCGGAGTCGGCATCAGCCCGCGTTTCGATTTCATCATCATTCACGAAAGCGGGCACGAGTGGTTCGGCAATTCCATCACCGCCGCCGACCGCTCCGATATGTGGATTCACGAAGGCTGGACCACTTATCTCGAATGCCTGTACGTGGAATATATGTACGGCCACGACGATTATTTGAAATATGTGAACGCTTACAAAGCGAAAGTAAAAAATCTGCAACCGATTATTGCGTCGCGTGGAGTCAACGCCACGCCGCCGCAAGACATGTACTTCAAGGGCGCGCTATTTCTCAACACGCTGCGCAGCGTCGTGGACGACGACGCAAAGTGGTTCAGCCTGATTCACGATTTGTATCAGCACTTTAAGTATCAAAATATCATGACCGAAGACATCGTCGATTTTTTCAATCAGCGCACCAAAATGAATCTCACCCCCATTTTCGATCAATATCTCCGCCACACCGCCATTCCCACGCTCGAGCTGAAATTCAATGAAGCCGACAGCACCGTCGCCTACCGCTGGCAAACTGACGAATCAGCGTTCGCCATGCCAGTAAAAGCGGGCTCCGCGGACCACTGGCAAATTCTTCAGGCCACCACGCAGTGGCAAACCCTAAAAACGCCAGTAAAAAAAGACGACTTCGCCGTAGCCACCAATCTTTACTACATTAACGTAAACAAAGAATAGCGAGCCCAATTCCGAACCCAGACAAAACCAGCGAAAACCGACCCAACCCCGGCAAACCCGTAGCAGCGCCGTACCGAAGCCGCAGAAACCGAGCGGCCAGCGGCACCTGACCCTGCGTACAGGTATTAGCCATTTTAGAACTGTGCGCAAATTTCCGCGTACCGCCAAGCCCGGCATTTGCTATGGTGAGTTTTGAACGCAGTTCTTGCAGGAGTGCAGCGGATGTCTGTCCGGCTCGGCGAAATTCTGGTAAAGGAAAGCCTCATCACGCAGGACCAGCTCCAAAAGGCGCTGGAATTCCAGCGTTCCAATGGGGGCAAGCTGGGAAGCTGCCTGACCAAAATGGGGTATATTACGGACGACGACATCACCGGAGTGTTGTCGCGGCAGTATGGCGTTCCTTCCATCAATTTAAAATATTACGAAATCGATCCCACGGTAATTAAGTTGATTCCGCAAGATACCGCGTTGCGCTACCAGGTGATTCCACTTTCGCGCGTAGGTTCCGTGTTGACAATTGCGATGACGGATCCGACCAACGTTTTCGCGATGGACGATATTAAGTTCATGACCGGATTCAACGTGGAGCCGGTGGTGGCTTCGGAATCCGCGATTGGCGATGCGATTACGCGATTTTACGGCGGCTCAGACACGAATCATGAAGAGCTGAGCAAAATGATGAAAGACTTGGTCGAGGACGACCAAGAGCTGGAATTAGCGGCGGAAGAAACGGAACTGGACACCGCGACGCTAGAAAAAGCGGCGGAAGAAGCGCCAATCATTAAATTGGTGAATTTAATTTTGACGGATTCCGTGAAACGCGGAGCGAGCGATATTCACATCGAGCCTTACGAACATGAGATGCGCGTGCGCTTCCGGATTGACGGAGTTTTGCAGACGGTAATGAGTCCGCCGCAGAGATTGAAAGACGCGATGACCAGCCGCATGAAAATTATGGCCAAGCTGGACATTGCGGAAAAGCGCTTGCCGCAAGACGGCCGCATCATGATCAAGTACAAGGCCGACGGAAAAAAGAAGGAATTGGATTTTCGTGTTTCGACCGTGCCGACACTGTACGGCGAAAAAATCGTTCTCCGGTTGCTGGACAAGGAAAATCTGCGCTTGGATATGACCAAGCTGGGATTCGAGCAACTGTCGCTGACAAAATTTGAACGCAACATTTTGAGGCCGTACGGGATGGTGTTGGTAACGGGACCGACGGGATCCGGTAAGACGAATACGTTGTATTCGTCAGTGGCGACATTGAACAAGGTTGATACGAATATTATGACCGCGGAAGACCCGGTTGAATTCCAGTTGTCTGGAATTAACCAGGTGCAGATGAAGGAACAGATTGGATTGAATTTCGCGGCTGCGTTGCGCGCGTTTTTGCGGCAAGACCCCAATATTATTTTGGTGGGAGAAATTCGAGACTTTGAAACGGCGGAAATCGCGGTGAAGGCGGCGCTGACGGGCCACTTGGTGCTTTCCACGCTGCACACCAACGATGCGCCGTCCACCATCAGCCGTTTGATGAACATGGGAATTGAGCCGTTTTTGGTGGCGACTTCGGTCAATTTAATTTGCGCGCAACGGTTAGTGCGACGCGTTTGCTCGAACTGCAAGGAAGAATTGGAAGTGCCGCAGCAGGCGCTGATCGATGCGGGTTATACGCCGGAAGAAGTAAAGACGACGAAAATTTATCATGGACGCGGATGTTCGACGTGCAACAAGAACGGATACAAGGGGCGCACGGGTTTGTATGAAGTGATGGAAATTACCGACGAGTTGCGCGAATTGATTTTGGTGGGAGCGTCGGCGCTGGAATTGAAAAAGAAGGCGATCGAGCAGGGCATGATCACCTTGCGGCGCAGCGGGTTGACGAAAGTGGCGCTTGGACAGACGACTATGGAAGAAGTTTTGCGAGAAACAGTTCTGTAACTGAAAAGGGTGGGCTATGGCTGGCATTACACTCAGCGAATTGTTGAAGAAGATGATCGAGATGGGAGGCAGCGACCTCCATATCACGACGAACAGCGCGCCGCGGGTGCGGGTGCACGGAAAATTGCGGCCACTGGATATGCCGCCCTTGATGGCTGCGGATACGAAATCGCTGGCTTATAGCGTGCTAACCGACGCGCAGAAGCATCGGTTTGAAGAGAATCTGGAGCTGGACTTTTCGTTTGGTTTGAAAAATTTGGCGAGGTTCCGCGGCAACGTGTTTAATCAACGCGGAGCAGTAGGCGCTGTGTTCCGGACGATTCCCTGGGAAATCAAAGGGTTTGATGCGTTGGGTTTGCCGACTGTGGTGCGTGGGCTGTGCGACAAACCGCGCGGATTGGTTTTGGTGACAGGTCCAACGGGTTCTGGAAAATCGACAACGCTGGCCGCGATGCTGGACAAGATCAACAGCGAACGCGAAGAGCACATGATTACGATCGAGGACCCAATCGAATTTTTGCACAATCATAAGAAGTGTTTGGTGAACCAACGCGAAGTGCACGCGGATACGCATTCCTTTGCCAATTCGTTGCGCGCTGCGCTGCGCGAAGATCCGGACGTGGTGCTGATCGGCGAAATGCGCGATTTGGAGACGATTGAATCGGCGTTGCGCATTGCGGAAACCGGCCACTTGACGTTTGCGACGCTGCACACGAATTCGGCGGCATCGACGATTAACCGAATTATTGACGTTTTCCCGGCGCACCAGCAACCGCAGATTCGCGCGCAGCTCTCGATGGTGATGGAAGGCATTCTTTGTCAGGCATTGTTGCCGAGGTCAGATGGACGCGGACGAGCGATGATTATGGAAGTTCTGATTCCGACGCCGGCGATTCGCAACCTGGTACGCGAAGACAAAATTCACCAGATTTATTCGGCGATGCAGACGGGTACAAGTCAAACGGGGATGCAGACGTTCAATCAAGGTTTGGCGAATGCTTATTTTACAAAAATGATTACGTTGGACATGGCACTGTCGCGGTCATCGAATGCGGATGAATTGCAGGACATGATTAATCGTGGGGTGTCGACACCGGGCGGGGGACAGAAGACGCCGGTGGGCAAGCGTTAAAAAAGTTTAGGTTGCAGTTGGGGACTCGATTTAGATTTAGGGATCGACCGAGGAGGAGAAATGCCGGTCTACGCATATAAGGGAACGAACCGATCGGGCGGGAGCGTTAGTGGTGAGCTGACCGCATCGAACAAGGCGGAGCTGCAAAATCTGCTGAGACGACAGCAGATCACGGCGACGAAAATGTCCGAGAAGGGCAAAGAATTTAACTTGCCCACTTTCGGCGGTGGCGTGAATGCAAAGGAACTGGCGATTTTCACGCGACAGTTTTCGGTGATGATCGACGCCGGATTGCCGCTGGTGCAATGCCTGGAAATCTTGGCGGGGCAGCAAGAGAACAAGGTGTTTCAGAAGGTGCTGGTGGCCACGCGAGGAGCGGTGGAAGGCGGGCAGACATTGTCCGCGGCGATGCGAGCGCATCCCAAAGTGTTCGACTCCCTGTACGTGAACATGGTGGAAGCAGGCGAGACGGGCGGTATTCTGGACACGATTTTGCAGCGGCTTTCGAGCTACATCGAAAAAAACGTCAAGTTGCAGCGAGCTGTGAAGTCGGCGATGGTGTACCCGATCGGTGTTTTGAGCGTGGCGGGCGGTGTTATCATTCTGTTGTTATGGAAGGTGGTCCCGATTTTCGGCACGTTGTTCGCTGGTTTGGGAGTGGATTTGCCCTTGCCAACAAAAATCGTAATCGGATTGAGCAACGCCATTGGCAGTATTTATGGATTTATGCTTTTGGTTTTTTCGGTGGGTATCGTGTTTGCGATCAAGGCGTGGTACGGGACGCCGCAAGGAAGATTCGCGATTGATACCATCATCCTGAAACTTCCCGTGCTCGGTATTCTGATGAGAAAAATTGCCGTCGCACGCTTTACCCGGACTTTAGGTACGCTGATCGCGAGCGGCGTACCGATTCTGGAAGGGTTGGATATCACAGCCAGAACGGCGGGCAACGCAGTAGTGGAAAGGTCGCTGCAAAAGGTGCGGAAGTCTTTGGAAGAGGGTAAGTCGCTGACTGAACCTTTGAAGGAGTCCGCAGTATTTCCTGGCATGGTGACGCAGATGATCGCGGTTGGCGAACAGACTGGCGCGATGGACGCGATGTTGCAGAAGATCGCGGACTTCTACGAGGAAGAAGTAGATGCCGCAGTGAAAGACTTGCTGACCGCATTAGAGCCGGTGATGATCGTGTTCCTGGGCACGGTGGTCGGCGGAGTGGTTATTTCGATGTATATGCCGCTATTCTCGCTGATTGGCAAGCTGAGTTCGTCGCACTAATCACGCGGTACGCTGATATAGTGCTGGTGCTTTGCCGGGGCAGGAAGGCGACTTCCTGCCCCGGCACATTTTGGACGGGCTGGCGCGCGGAGTGGTGTTAGGTCTTGGGCGCGGGGGCGACCGGATGGAACATAATCTTGCTACCCGGGAATGGCTGGACTGGCTGACGCGCGTCCGGCTGCTGCTAATTGCGCTGATTCTGGGACTGGGCGCGCTTTGGCCGCAGTACGTTCCGGGGTCAACAACCAGCCGCTATTTCCTTCCTTTAATGATTTTCTGGATCACCCTGGGCACCGTCCACATCATTTTGTTGCGCTGGGTCCCAAAGGGGCGGTGGCATGGTGGGGCACAGATAGCCAGCGACGTAGTGATGATCTCGGCCCTGGTATATGTGACGGGTATTCAAGAAAGTTATTTCGTCCCGCTGTATTTGTTGGCGATCATCGTTGCGAGCATCTTGTTCTCCCGGAATACGGCACTTTTGACGGCGGCGGCTTGCGTTGTTTCGCTCGGCGGGATGATGACGTTGGCGTACCTGGAAAAAATTCCGCGAACTTTTGCGGTGGTGCCGACCGGGGAAGGGCTGCGAATTTGGTTCCTGTACAACCTATTCGGATTTTCGGCGGTGGCCTATCTGGCGAGCCTGCTGACGCAGTCGTTGCGAAGCAAGGGCATGGAATTGGAGGAGAAGAGGGAAGAACTGCTGGATTTGCAGGACTTCACAGAGGATATCATTCACTCGATGCGCGGCGGTTTGATTACCACGGATACGAATGGGCGGATCGTATTGCTGAACCGAACCGGCGAGGAAATTCTGGGACTAAGGTTTGCGGAATTAAAAGGCAAGTCGCTGAGTGAAGTCAGCGAGGCACTATGGTTGCCGGGTCTTGCCGGGATGAACGAGAAGCTGGCGCTGCGAAGAGAAGTAGAATTTCGCACGCCGACGGGGCAGCAGCGGTATTTGGGCATCAGCGTTTCGCCACTGAGGTCTCGCGATGCGCAGCGAAGTGGATTCGTATTTAACTTTCAGGACTTGACGGATTTTCGGCGATTGGAGCAGGAGGTTGCAACCAAAGAGCGGATGGCGGCGTTGGGACGACTTTCGGCGGCCATCGCGCATGAAATACGGCAGCCACTGACGGCCATGGCCGGCGCAGTGAAGGAACTGGCTCGACTGGTTCCGCTACAGGATGACGAAAAACATTTGGTGACCATTGTCAGCAGGGAATCCGAGCGATTGAATCACATTATTACGGATTTTTTGAATTATTCGCGAGAGAAAACTTACGAATTCAAGGATGCGGATTTGCGGGCGTTGCTGGACGACACTTTGATGCTGATTGAGAAAAAGCCAGAAGTTGGATCGAAGTATCACATTAAGCGTTCGTTTAATGGCCGGGAATTGCGGGCGAGAGTGGATGCCAACAAGATCAAACAGGTGTTCTGGAATTTGTGCGATAACGCGATGCGGGCCATGCCGGAAGGCGGGACTTTGACGGTTGGCCTGGAAGAGCGGCCATTCTGGTTGCGAATTGGATTTCGCGATACTGGCGTGGGGCTGAATGAGAAACAAAAAGCAAAGATATTTGAGCCGTTGCAGTCAGAGTTCGAGGGCGGAACGGGGCTGGGGCTATCGATCGTGTATCAGATTGTGCAGGCGCACAGCGGGCGGATCAGCGTAATTTCGGAAAAGGATCGCGGGGCGGAGTTCATTGTGGAATTGCCGCGAGTAGCCTGAAAGTTTATGCAAGCGACAAAAATAGCGGCAAAAGATCAGGGCAAGAGCACGGCGCACATCCTGGTGGTGGATGATGAGCGCTCGATTCGTGAATTACTGGAAATTACTTTTCGCAAAGAAGGCTATCGGGTGGAAGTGGCGGACAGCGTGGAAGCGGCGAAGAGGAAATTGGAATCGCAGATTTTCGATATTGTGATTTCGGACGTGCGGATGCCGGGCGAGAGCGGCGTGGAATTGCTGAAGCTGACCAAGGAAATTTCGCCGGATTCGTTTTTTTTGCTGATTACGGGTGTGCCGACGGTAGAGACGGCGATTGCGGCGATTAACTCCGGGGCGGATCGCTATGTGATTAAAGATCACGACCTGGTGGATCAGTTGCGGCGAGCGGTGCGCGAGGTTTCGGAAAATCTAAAGTGGAAGAAAGAAGCGGGATATCTGCGGCGCGAGATCCGGCGATTAACCGGGTTGGACAATATTATTGGGCAAAGCCCGAGTATGCGGTCGATTTTTGAATTGATACAGACGATTGCTCCGCAGACCAGCCGGGTTTTGATTACGGGAGAGAGCGGTACGGGAAAAGAATTGGTGGCGCGAGCGATTCACGAAAATAGTTTGCGGGCGCAGGCGCCGTTTATCACGATTAATTGCGGCGCGTTTCCGGAGACATTGTTGGAGTCGGAATTGTTCGGGTACATGAAGGGCGCGTTTACCGGCGCTAACGAAAACCGGCGGGGGTTGTTCCAGGCGGCGCACGGCGGAACGTTGTTTATGGATGAAATTGGAAACATGAGTTTAACGATGCAGGTGAGGCTGTATCGGGTGCTGCAAGAGGGCAAAGTGCGGCCGATTGGGAGCAATGAAGAGACGGATGTGGATGTGCGGATTATTGCGGCGACGAACAAGAATTTTGAGAAGGAAATTGCCGAGGGAAGATTTCGGGAGGATTTGTATTACCGGTTGAGCGTGATACCGATTCAGTTGCCGGCGTTGCGAGAGCGGCGAGAGGATATTCCGCTGCTGACGCGGCATTTTCTGGAGACATTTCGGAAAGTGATGGATAAGCCGATCGCTGGGGTGTCGCCCGAGGCGATGCGCCGGATGGAGGCTTACGACTGGCCCGGGAATGTGCGGGAGCTGGAGAATACGATGGAGCGGGCGGTAGCGTTGGAGACCGGGACAGATATCTCGTTGCGGGTGCTGCCGGACAGAGTGGCGGGGTATTCGGGGAGCTCGGCGATGGCGGCGGGTGGGGAATTGGTGGTTCCGGCGGAAGGCGTGGACTTTGAGAAGGAAATGGCGGAGACGGAGCGGCGGTACTTGCAGGCAGCGCTGGAACGGGCTGACGGGGTGCGAACGCGGGCGTCGGAGTTGCTGAAAATTACGTATCGGTCGTTTCGGCATTATGCGAAGAAACATGACATTTAATGGATTCCGCCGGGAATCGCAGGGAGACGGTAAGTGTTAGCCTGGGCAGACAAAAAAGGTCACTTTGAGAGGGCTTTTGTAGGGCGAAGCGGTTGCGGCGACAAGGAAATTGGATCTGTTGGTTGTAAATGGCTTATTTTCAATAAAATAACCGCGCATTCCGAAAGATTCGGGTAATGGCGCGATTGGCCCCCGCCCTGCATATCTCTGGTCGTGCTCTGGTAGCACCTAATTCAAGGAGATTAAAAGAAATGCGTAACAAACAAAAGGGTTTCTCTCTTATCGAGCTTTTGATCGTTGTGGCGATCATTTTGATCATCGCGGCGATTGCAATTCCGAACCTTCTGCGGGCGCGTATTTCCGCCAATGAATCTTCGGCGGTAGGTTCTCTGCGGACGATCAACACGGCGGAAATTCAGTATGCAACGACGTATCCGACGGTTGGATTCTCCGCTAGTCTGTCGACACTGGGTGGCGGCGGCGCGGTTTGCACGGCGGCGACGGCTCCGCTGTCGACGGCTGCATGCTTGGTTGACGATACCTTGGGCCAAGACCCTGTAATCAAGAGCGGCTACACCACCAAGTACGCCCTAGCTGGCGGTGCTTACTCGCTGACCTCTCTTGCCACGACGCAAGGCACCACGGGCATTCGTAGCTTCTATACGGACCAGAGCGGTGTGATTCGCGTCGATCCGGCTGCGGGAGTTAGCGCAACCAGCAACGCGTTGCAGTAGCCGCAACCTTGCGGCGGTAGTGCTCGCCGCAAAAGTTCGAGGCCAGAGGCAAAGGATTGGTTCCCTTGCCCCTGGCCTTTTTAATTGTGTGAGCGTTCAGAAGCCGAACTTGAGATGGCAAGGGAAATGCTTCAGTATCTACATCCGAGTTTCGGTCTGCTAGTATTTCGAGATATGGTGGAGAGGATAGGATGATGCGGAAGGAACAAGAGGGATTTTCACTGATCGAGTTATTGATCGTGGTGGCGATCATTCTGATTATCGCGGCGATCGCGATTCCAAATCTGCTGCGGGCGCGGATAACCGCGAATGAAGCGTCAGCAGTCACTTCGCTGCGCACGATAAACACCTCGGAGACTTCGTATTCTGTGACGTACCCGCTGGTTGGCTTTTCCGCCTCTTTGGTAGAGCTCGGTGGCACTTCGCCATGCACGCCGAGTTCGGCAACGGCGTGTTTGCTTCAGGACAGCCTACTTGCTGCGCCATTGGCAGTGAAGAGCGGGTATACCTTCAATTATTCTAATCCGGCGGGCGCCTACTCAGTGACCGGAGATCCAGTGACCCCAGGCGTGACGGGCAGAAGAGGCTTTTTTACGGATCAAAGCAACGTGATCCGTGTCAGCCAGACGGGGACGGCGAAGAACACTGATCCACCTCTGCAGTAAGCTTGATTTAGGCTGTTTGTCCATGCGACCAGGCAAAGTTAGATTTTTCGGTGTAAGCATATGGCAAGAAGGTTTCCGTAGAGTTTGAGACTTGGTACACTGCGAGGAATGACCTCGCCGGGCAGGGCCTCGCTCTTCGCGCTTTCCGTCTTCACATTGGTTGGGTTCGTGGGCGCGCGTTTTCTGCGGGCGCATCCCCAAGGCAATTTAAGTACTACGTCGGCAGAAACTGTGCTGCGGTTGTTTCAGGATAGGTATCGGGCGGCGCGGAGTTTGCAGGCTACTTTTTTGGAGCGGTATAGCGAGGGTGGGCAGGTGGTGCGGACGGAGGCGGGCACGGCTTATTTTCGGAGGCCGGGGCGGATGCGGTGGGAGTATGAGTCTCCGGAGAAGAACTTATTTTTGGTGGATGGAAAGACGGCTTGGTTTTATGTGCCTGGGGATCACACGGTGACACGGGTTTCGGCGAAGCAGAGCGGCGATTTTCGGACGCCTTTGGCGCTGCTGGCGGGAGAGATGAAAGTTTCGCGGGTTTGCGCGCGCGTGGAGATTGCGGCGGAGAAGCCGGAGAGTGATAAGGATGCGCTGCTGCGGTGCGTCTTGCGGGGCGCGGTATCGAAGGATAGCGGGGCGAAGGGAAAAAACTCGGGGGCAGCAGACGCGGGGAAACAGCGGAGCGGGGGTGCGGGAGCGGCTGGCGCGAAGAGCGGTGAGGCCGAGAGCGCGGGTTCAGGAGATGGGCAGCAGGACTTGGTATTTTTTGAAGTGGAGCGAGAAACAGGGAACTTGAAACGATTGATTGTGCGACAGAGTGGTGGAGTGGAAGTGGAATTTCGGTTTGAGAATTGGCGGATCGATCCGCCGCTGGCGGAGTCGATGTTTCGGTTTACCGTGCCGTTGGGTGTCGCGATCGTGAATGGGGATGCGGGCGCAGCGGGCGAAGGACCAGGGCAACCCAATTAAGATTATTTTTGCCACATCGTTTTTGGCGGCAGCAGTTCGGAACCTCGTCCGATCAGCAGCCTCCCTCACCGTAAGTTGACCTGGCGGCTGGGCTTCAATCTGATTTTCGGACGTTTGACAAAGGGGGAAAAGTCATGAGTTCAGGCTAATCGGGCGTCGTATGATCGGAGCGCAGAAAATGGGACGATTCGGATCTATGGTCTTGGCATACTTAGAAAGGCCCAATAGAATGCCAGCGAAAACCCCGCTAGCGCCATTAGGACTGAGTTG
>DASXMB010000065.1:0-58607 GCA_036495905.1 Candidatus Acidiferrum sp. | reverse complement strand
CACCCGTTCCCTAACTCCCGTAGAATCCATCAATTACAAACTCTTGCGCCCGCAACCCCTTCCGAATCACATCCTTACAAATTGCCCGGGTGGGGTGGGTACCAAGTTCTCGGAATTTGCCGTTTCTGTCTCCTCGACCTTGCAACGTTCCGACCTTCCGACTTTCAGACGCTCCTCGCCGACCTTCAGACCTTCCAACTTTCAGACCTTCCGACGGGGCCCCGTCCCCTCGCTCTTTTGCACTCCTGTGCAATCGCCCTCTATTCTTTTCAACGACTTCCGCACTCTTTTGCTCTTTGCAGGGGGTGGGGGTACGAAGTCCCAAATTCTTGCCCGCAGGACAGCCCGCTCGAAATCACCGCAGGGCGAAGCCCCACTCCGCGATCATCAGCCGCGCCGCCCAACCCGGCACGCAAAATCAGCCGCACCGAAACAAAAACGCCCCGGACTCTTGTCCGAGGCGTCTTCTCATCTTCACAAAATTCGCCCAGCAGCAGGAGCCCAAATGCCTCCCACCAACCGCGCTGACCTTACGGTTTTGGCGGCGTCGATGCTGGCGGCGTCGGTTTCGGCGTTACCGGCTTCGGTGTGGTCGCTGCCGGCGCCTTGCCCCCCGCCGGAGCGCTTCCGCCCTTCGCCGACGGATACGCCTGATCGTACAGATGCACGATGTCCTGCGTCACATCCACGTTCGTGGACGCAAACAAAATCGGCGTGTTCTGTGCCGAAGAATCCAGAACCACCACGAATCCGTTCTCACGCGCATAGCGGTCCAGCACATCGATCATCTTCCGTCCGATGCGATCGAACACATCGGCCTGCGCCGCATTCACGTCTTCCTGATACTCGTCCTGCTTGCGCTGCAGTTGCCGCGCCAGCAATTCGCCCTGGCGTTGCAAGCGTGCCTGTTCTTCCTGGCTCAATTTCGTGCCGCCAGTTTCCAGCCGCTGCCGCAGATCGCTTATTTGCTTATTCAGTCCTTCCAGCTCGCTCTGCCGCGACGCGAACTGCCCTTGCAGTTCCGCCGCAGCCTGCTTGCCTTCCACGGTGCCAACAATGGCCTGCCGCACATTGATCACGCCGGTTTTCCCGGCCGTTGCCGAGCCCGCGGCGGTGCCCTGCGCCCGCATGGCCGCCGTGCTTAGCAAGCAAGCGGCGCCCAGTGCGGCCATGCGAAAAAATGTCGCGTATGAACGCGAAGCCGTTAAAATTCTGAAATTCACTTTGTTCTCCTTTTCATCCGTCACCCGGCTAAGCCAGGCAAAAGTCGTAACAAGACCAGAAGACCTATTCTCCGCTCGCAGGCAGCCCCGCTAGCCTCCCCGAACACTGCACAAACCTCGGAGTATAGCCGACCCCTTCAACTTACTGCAATCAAAAACCCCTGCAAATCCACGGCACACCTCACTGCAAACAAAAACACTGCGAACAAAAACGCAAACTCAATTCGGCATCGGAAACAAGAACACGCGATTATGGGCCTGATCCACAATCACCGCAATATTCGTGAACTGATCGATGGCCACGCCAAACTGCGCGGATCCCGGCAGTCCGATGGTCTGCACGGTATGCAGCGGAGGCAAAGTGTCCACAATGGAGGCGGATTTTCCCGCCAGATTGGAAGTCAGAATCGCGCCGGTTTGCGAATTCAATGCCAACGCAGTCGGATTGATGCCAACCGTCACATTGCCCAAACCCCCGTTGGGGGAGTTGGGGTCCGGATTGAAAGTGGAGATTACATTGCTTCCGCTGGAGTTTACGTAAAAAACACCAATGGTCCCAACCGTCGGATCGAATACGATGCCGGTCGGTGTCGAAGTCACATTTCCGATGCTCACCGTTGTGCTCAGCGCGGGAGCGGCTAGACCGATGTCGATTGGGAAGAGCGCGCCGACTGGAGCCTGTCCACTTACCAATTGTAAACCCGTTACTACAGCTAAACCCTGATTGTTCGTGCCGCCGTCTGGATCAATCGCCACCGCAATTGGCTGCTGCACGCCACCGATGGTGGAAGCGGTAAGAGAAGTCGCCGGCGTTGTCCCGGAAAGCAGTCCAAGATTCAGTTCGGAAACACTGTTGGATCCGGTGTTGGTAACGATCGCCACTGCGGTTTCTTCGCTAATCGCGATGCCGGTAGGGCCGGTGCCCACGGCAACGGCAGGAACAGGTTGCGTGCCCTTGGAAAGATCGACAACCGAAACGTTGTTGCTTCCATTGTTGGCGACAACGGCGAAACCAAAGTGCTGGCTGACCGCGATTCCCTGGGGCGCGGTGCCCACCGCGATGGTGTTAAGAATTTTGCCGAAATTCGGATTGGGCTGCGCAACACCGCCCACAGTGACCGTGGGATTGATGTCGATGGTGGAAATGTTGTTGCAACCGCTGTTGGTAACCACCGCGATCGGAGAAAACGGACCGTTGGCAATCTGATCGGCAATGGCCACGGAACTCGGACTCGCCGGCCCGGTGCTGCAAACTCCGCTCATGTCCACAGCTTTAATCACAAAAAAGTCGGTGGCATTGGACTGGATCGCGTTACTGATCACGTCGAGTGCATAACGATGCGGAGCGGCCAAAAACGATGCGGGAATATTTGCAGTAATCACGCGATCGCTGACCACCGTGGTAGGAACCGGAGTGCCATCGAGTCGCACCTGAGCACCCGCGGCAAACCCGGCGCCGAAAACCTGGACGCCATTCAAAGCGGCGGTGGAAGTGAGTGTGCCGTTCGGAACAAAAGCGTTGGGAATGCCGCCGATCACGCCGAGCCCTGGAGCCGGGCTAGGCACGACGACTTCGGTTATTTCGGTCGGCTTGAGGCTGTTTCCGCCCGCTCCGGTGTTCGGGCCCAAATTGATTGTTTGGATCGTGCCGCTGCCGGACTGCACGACAAAGGCTTGATTCGTGGCAGGATCAACGGCGATGCCACCGAAAAGCGTAAGAGTATTCGTGGTGCCGTTCGCCACGGTAATGGTGGCGGAACCGGTGCCACTCGCCAACTGAACGATCGCATAGCGTTTTTGTGTAACCGGATCGGAGACAGAAACTTGATTTACGTTTGCATTTGGGTTGTAAGAAACAATCGAATTTGTATAAGGCTGCCACGCGATATCGGCGGTTCCCAAAAGTTCGGGAGAGTTCGCGCAGGTCGTGGAAAACGCGGTACAGGTAGCCTGGAACGAAATGGAGGAGGTGGACTGGTCGGAGCCCCTCAAGATGTTGATTTGCGGTCCATTCGAACCCGTGGCGTTGGCATCCGCGAGCGCGGCGGTGCGCGTGATTGGATTGATGGCAATGCCTTGGGTAGTTGCAGACAAACCGGAAAAATTAAGATTGGCGGTGGCAAAAGAAACCGTTCCGAGCGGACTGCTCGAACTGCCGGTTACCGTGCCACTGGCCGTGGTATTCAAAGCATATTGGAAGGTGTTTGAGCTGGTGACACTGATCGCAAACACGCCGTTGAAGTTCGCGGTAGTTGTATTCGCGCCGGTTCCCGGACCTGGCACGCCCGAAATAAGCACTGACGTCGGAATGCCCGGTATAACGCCGGTTAGGGTATTTGCGGTGGTTGCGGTTACGAGACCCGAAGCCACGGTCAGACTGGTGATGGAATTGGACGTGGATTGCTGCGTCACGTCCACGCCTCTAACGATGCCGGATCCTCCGGGAGTTACGAACGCGAGATGACCATGGGGAGACATGGCGATTTGCGGAAAAGTTCCGGTATCCAAAGTTACCTGCGAAAAGACGCATGGACCCGGAGCGGTAGGTGAAGCAAGACATCCAAAAGAATTTGCACCAGAGTTTAGATTGATAACGAAACCAAGATTCACGTTCGAGGAACTGGAAGTGGAGGAATACGCGACCAACGCCAGATTAGTGTCTGGATCGACACCGATTGCGTACGGCACGGGAGCGGGAGAAACACCATTCAACAAACCGGAAATGCTGAACGTGAAAGGCGTGCCGGGAGCCACGGGGGCAGTAGGAATCGGCAAGACGGTGACGCTCTGGTCGCCGTAATTCACAACAGCGACGGTGTGATTAGTGCGGTTGATGGAGAGACCGGTGGGAGTTTGCCCCACGGGAACAGCGGCACCCAAAGGAGTCAGCGTACCGGCGCCGATGGTAAAGAACTGAACGGCGTTGGAACCGGTTTCCGCGACGGCAACAATGCCGAGAGTCGGGTCGATATCGATAGCGCTAGGATTGGTGCCTGCCGTAACCGAAGCACCCACCGTAGGAGGACTGGTTCGATAATCCGGGAACACCGCAATGGTGGAGACAGCAGGATTGTTGGGAATTGGCGCCGGGGGCGCGGTTCTGGAAACTGCCAAGGGATACAGGCCCGGAGGACCGACGGACGTGCTGGAAAAATTCCCGTCCAACTGGCGGGCATTAGAGCGAATGCCTTGCGGAACCACATTTCCCTGAAAGAGAATATTGCCGAATTCGCCGCCAGGACCAAAATAGCCGCCGTCAATAACCACTGGAAATTCATTTGCCGCTGCGCCTTGCACAATGTCGTCCGGCGTGGTGGACACGACGGTTGGCCTGACGGGAATAATCGTAAACGAGAAATTTCCGCCGGGAGTCTTGGGGACAATGGGAGTGGTGGTATTCGCCGGATCGGTAATGGAAACGGTGTAAGTAATTGGAGCATTTGGAGGCGGCGCAAGATCCGCTTCGAGCAGGCGAAGGCGCGCTCCAGTCGACGTTGGATTCGTCGTTGTGGAGTTGGGAATCGGGAAGAGCACCTTCAAGTTGCCGGCGGCAGAGGTAAAGTCTATATGTCCGCCGTTTTGATCCGTGATGGTGACGATCACGGAAGAAGAAATATTGGGAGCATCCAGGAAAATATCCCAGAAAGCCGCGCCTTGCGGAGCGATGCTGGGGGACAAACCATTAAATGTAATCGGACCGCCTTGAATGATAGTGATAGTTCCGGCTGCGAAGCGCGTTACGTCTGCCTTGGCGGTGGCGACGATGGTGACGTTAGCGGGCGTGGAAGTGACCGTGGTGCTGGTTGGAACGGTGGCAGGAGCGGTGTAAATGGCGGTATTTCCGGTATTGGTAATGGTTCCGCATCCCGGACTACATGAAGCGAGGTTAGGCACGGTGATGGTGGAGGTAGGAGAAGACTGGGTAAGCAAAAAGGTGACACCTTGGGTTTGCAGGTCGTTGGTGAGCACCACACTGAAGGACTGGGTCTCGTTGGTGGCAACGGTAGCGGTCCCCGGCGTGAGGGTGACGCCAATGCCCGAATCCAGGAAAAGAGTAACCGTTCCATTCTTGCTGGTGTCGGCCTGAGATTGGGCGGTAATGATGATTTGCAGACCAGGAAACTTTGTCTGGTCGGGAACTTTGTTCGGCGCGGTAAAGGTGGCAGTGCCGGTTGCTTCTTCGTTGGAGAGAACTCCAAGCGAGCCGTCGGTGGGGCAGGCCGCGGGTTTGGAGGTCGTAGTGGTGGTTCCGGAAACGGTGGTGGTCGTAAATTGGCAGGGCTGCCAGTTGACATTGGTATTGGTGGCGCCGGTTACGGTAGCGGTGAGGGTGGTGGACTGGCCCAGGATCAGCGTGGTGCCGACGGAGGCAAACACCGTTACGGTGACGACGTTCGCGCTACTGCTGCCACCGCCGCAACCTGTTAACGATAGGCACGCAAACGCGATCGCCGAGATACAACTCAGAAATTTTGTCGACTTCATTACTCCTGCCTCCCAAGTGCTCGCAACCGGGTATTCACCAACGGTCGCCTCAATCTCTGTTATTCCACAACGGGCCGGTACGACAAACTCGCCGGGACTAGCCGATCCCTTACTCTAGAAAGTCTTTCCTACCGTGAAACGGAAAGTGGTCTTCGGTTCAAAATAATTCAACCGGCCAGGGTTTTGAATCAACGCATTCAACTGCGGCTGAATGACATCGTTGAAAAACCTGGGATCAAAAGAACTAAAACTTTGTTGCAGGAAATCTTTCTCGCTTTGTTCGATGAATGGACTGGGCGCCAAAATTTCCGAATGCAGGCGATGAATGTTGTAGGCGTAATAGACGCGGAACGGCGCCTGAACGATAGGCAACTGAACGCCAAACTCGATACCGGTGGAAGCCCGGAGCCGGAAATTGGTTCCGGACGCGACGGGGAGTTGTCCTGTTACACCGGAAGTGGGAAATTGACTTGCCAAACTGCTGACACCGCTCGGATCCAAGTGCAGCGCACCGCGATTAAGAATGCCGTTAGTGCCACCGTCAAAAAAGAAAGTGGCGTGAACCGGGCCAACGATAGGGATACGATAGCCAACGTTGCCGTAGCCCTGTACGTCACCGCCGGGAAGCGTCGCAGTGTAGGTGAGCACGGGAACGGTAAAGGTTCGTAGAGCGCCGCCAGCAGTCGGGTCCGGGAACGATATGGGAAGCGCAGTGGCGGTCGGGATAAAGGTAACCGGTGAAATAGAGCGAATGTCGAAACCGCGGAGGTCGTTTTCTCCGCCCATGTAGAAGCGGCTGAATGGGGGAACTTCGCCGCCGCCGTACCCGGTGGTGTGTGCTAGCGTGGCGTGGAATTCGAGGACGTTGCGTTTGTGGTAGGTAGGATGGAAGGTTTTGAAATCGAGGACATTGGTGATGGTCTTTACGTTACCGCCGAGACCGGAAAAGCCCACGGAATAGAAAATGCTCTTGCCGCGAGTTTCGTTGACTGGATTGTCCACGGAGTTGTAGCTGATGGACGGAGTAATAGTGCTGGAGACGATTCCCTCCAACGCGCTAGGGCCGGCAACACTGCGGAATTGCAATTGTTCGAAGAGTTGCGCGGAAGCGTCGTTAAAAGTCTCGATGTTGGTGCGGGTCAAGCCGTATTGCAAACCGAATCTGGCGAAAGAAAGTTTTTTGACCGGGTAGCTGGCCTGCAGCGTGATACCGGTGCTGTTTTGCGTGTAGTTCTGGACGAACTGGGGATTCAAGCTGACCGATTGATTAAGCAGCAAAGCTTCTTGCTTGGCTTGATCGAAATTGTAGCGGCTGGAAAAAATGGTGAAGCCGGTGGAAATGGGACGATCGAAAAGATACGGCTCGGTGAAACCGAACTGGAAAGTGCGCTGCAAATCTCCGAACTGAGTCGAGAAGGTAAGCGTTTCGCCAAGTCCCAGGAAATTGTTGGTTTGATAGGTGAGGCCGATAAATGTCCCGGCGAGTCCGCTAACGCCACCCTGCAAGCCGATGGACTGTTTGCCTTTTTCCTTAAGTTTCAGATTCAGGTCGACGGTGCCTTCCTTGGTGTTGCGGCGGATTTCGACAGCTTTGTCCGCTTCGATGCGATCGAAATAGTCGAGTTGATTCAGGCGCAGGATGCTTAGCTCCCAGCGGCGCTTGTCAAAAAGCTGGCCTTCGTCGAGCAGCAATTCGCGGCGGATAACTTTGTCTCGCGTAGTAGTGTTTCCACTGAAATCGATGCGGCGCACGTAATACTGTTTTTCTTCGGAGAATTTCAGGGTGACGTCGATTATTTTGCGTTCGTCGTCGGCTTCAGTGACCGGCTCCGCGGTCATATCGATGAACCCGAATTGGCCGTAGGCTTTGCCGTAATCTTCCAACGCCTTACGAATTTTTCCCGTGGAAAAATAATCTCCCTGATGCAATGGGAAAATTGACTTGAGCGCATCCACTTTGAGCGAGAGCGCTTTATCCGGGTCGGCGCTGACAATTTTCAGCGTACCCATTTTGTAGCGTTCGCCTTCTTCGATGGGAATGGTAATGTTGACCGCTTTGCCGTGAGTGCGTCCGGTGAGCGGCACTCCGAGGCGATAACCTTGGGTATCGATATTGCTGAGGACGGGGTCTCCGACGGAAACCTTATAGTAGCCATTGTCGGTATACAGTCCGCGAATGCCGATTTCGATGTCTTCGGTCAATTTTTCGCGGTCGTAAGTCTTGGTCATAACCGCGATGTCCTTGAAATATAAAGGAATCGAATAAGGCCGGTCGTGGCGCATGGCGCGAATCAGTTTGCGGTCGCTGAAAGCGTGATTCCCGGTGAACTTGATACGGCCAACTTTTACTTTTGGCCCTTCTTCAATCTTGAAAACCAGGATGACAGCGTTGCTGGAAGCGATGCGTTCGTATTGCGGAGTGACCTTGGCAAATTGCCGGCCGTGCTCGCCGAGCAATTCTTTCAGCACCACTTCGGCTTTTTTGATGCGAGTGGGGTCAAAAGAATTTTCGACAGAGAGACCGACTTTGCGTTCCTTAAAGCGATCGAGAATATCGGATTCTGAAATCGAGTGAATACCGTCGTAGCGAATGCGGCGGATAACCGGGCGCTCTTTCACTTCAAAGATGACGATTTTATGGCCGGGCGAATCGGGAGAATCTTCAACGCGCAGTTTTACGTCTTCAAAAAATTGGGTATTCCATAGTGCCTGAAAATCGCGGCGCAAAGTTTCTTCGTTGTAGGCGTCGCCTTTGCGGGTGAAGATGCGCGCGACCAAGGTGTCGCTGCGAATACGGCGATTGCCGATGAAACGGATGTCGTCAATAACGATAGGGGGCTGTTCCTGCGGATTCTGCGAGGCGGTTTCGGAGTCCGGCAGCGAATGGGAAGTAACTTTTGGGGTGTCTGGTGAATCCAATGTTGCGAAGACCGAAGATGAGGCCGCGGATGGCTGGGCAGCAGAAGTTTTCAGGCCGGCCGCAGGCGAGCAAGACGCAAGCAACGAAAGCGCCGCCACGATCCACATAAACCGCGACGCAGCGCGGTTGCGCAGAAGCCCGAACAACAAACAAACTCTTATGTGTGCGGCCGGTGAATGCTGCAAAGCCGCGCCCCCAAACCCCAAGTTGTTTTTCTCCCGCCAAGCCCGGTATGGGCCAGCCATGCGAAGTGTCAGATTCGCTAGTGAACGACTGGGGTTGCCTCACCCACGGGACGGAACGAAAGGCCTTCCCCCGCGACGTAAATCTGCAGCGTCGCCGGCCTTTGAATTCCACCCTGAATGAGCGCCTCTGAGAGCGGGTCTTCCACATATTTCTGTAAAGCCCGTCGCAGCGGCCGCGCCCCATAATTGCGATCCGCACACGTTTTTTCGAGGATCCATTGTCTTGCTTCCGGCGAAACCACGACCTGCACCTGCCGATGAATCAGCGTGTCGTTCATCTGACCCACTAGCAAATCGATAATGCGGAGCAAATCTTCATCGGCAAGCGGATTAAATATAATGACTTCGTCCAGCCGGTTCAAGAACTCCGGATTGAACACCCGTTTTACTTCGTTCATCACCAAATCTTCCATGCTCTTGAGCCCGGCTTCGTCGGCGCCCGATTGGAAACCGATGGAGGTGCGCTTTTGCAAATGGCGCGCGCCAAGATTGGAAGTCATGATGATGATGGTGTTGCGGAAATCCACCGTATTGCCAAGACCATCCGTCAACTGACCGTCTTCAAAGACCTGCAACAATATATTAAAGACGTCTGGATGAGCCTTTTCAATTTCGTCCAACAATATCACTGAATACGGAGTGCGGCGAACACGTTCGGTAAGCTGCCCGCCCTCTTCGTAGCCCACATAGCCTGGAGGCGCGCCGATCAGTTTCGATACGGAGTGCTTTTCCATGAACTCGGACATATCGAAACGCACCAACGATTTTTCCGAGCCGAATAAAAATTCCGCGAGACGGCGCGCGACTTCCGTTTTGCCGACGCCGGTGGGCCCGAGGAAGAAGAAGCAGCCAACTGGACGCGCGGGAGATTTTAGTCCAGCGCGGCTGCGGCGAATGGCGCGAGCCAGGGCGGTGATAGCTTTGTCCTGGCTGATGACGCGCTTGTGCAATTCAGGTTCGATGCGCAGCAATTTCTGCTGCTCGTCTTCTTTGATGGAGGTTACGGCAACGCCGGTCCAGCGAGAAACGACTTCTTCGATGTCTTCGCGGGTGACGATGCCGGTGGAAGCGTCGTCCAGCTTGTAGCGTTCGCGCAGCGTGCGGAGATTTTCTTTTTCTTTGCGCTCTTCTTCGGAATAAAAGCGCGCCTTTTCGAATTCGTGCTGGGCGATGGCGTTTTCCATGCGATGCGTGATGAACTTCACGCGCTTTTGCACTTCGCCAACTTCCTCCGGCACGGTGGCCTGGCGCAGTTTGACGCGGGCGCCGGCTTCGTCGATCAGATCGATAGCCTTGTCTGGCAAAAAGCGATCGGGAATGTAGCGGTTGGAAAGGTAGACGGAATAGCGCAAGGCTTCGTCGGTATAGCTGACGGCGTGAAATTTTTCGTAGCGTTCGCGAATGCCGCTGATGACTTGCACGGCTTCTTCTTCATTTGGCGCGGGAACTTTTACGGACTGGAAGCGGCGTTCGAGCGAGCGATCTTTTTCCACGGACTTGCGATATTCGCCGGGCGTGGTGGCGCCGATGCACTGAATTTCGCCGCGAGAAAGCGCGGGCTTCAGAATGTTGGCGGCGTCCAGCGAGCCTTCGGCGGAGCCGGCTCCAACGAGGGTGTGCAATTCGTCGATGAACACGATGGAGTTTTGGCTCTCCATTAATTCTTTCATGATGGTTTTGAGGCGCTCTTCGAACTGCCCGCGATATTTGGTTCCGGCCACGATGAGCGAAAGATCGAGCGAGAGGATGCGCTTGTCGGCGAGAAAGGGAGGAACGTCGCCATCGGAAATGCGCTGCGCGAGGCCTTCAACGATGGCGGTTTTGCCGACACCGGGTTCGCCAATCAACACGGGATTATTTTTGGTGCGTCGGCAAAGAATTTGGATAACGCGTTCGACTTCGCCTTCACGGCCGACCAGCGGATCGAGCGAGCCTTCGGAAGCGGCTTGCGTGAGGTCGCGGCTGAACTCGGCGAGCAGCGAAGTTTCTTTGGGGCGCGCGGCGGCGGTTTTTTCGCCGGAGGTGCGCGCGAGCTCTTCGCGCAACGTGGAAAGGCGCAGTCCCCGCTCCATCAGGATTTCCGCTCCAAAACATTTTTCCTCGCGCAGAATGCCGAGCAGCAAATGTTCGGTGCCGACGTGTTTCACGCCGAGGCGCTCGGCCTCTTCGCCGGCCATATTCAGAATGCGTTTGCATTCGGCGCTCAGCGGCACTTCCACGGAAGTGGAGATGCGTTCGCGAATGGTGATGCGCGCTTCGATTTCTTTGCGGATGGATTCAATCGAGCCCTGCTGCCGCAGGAAGCGATTGGCCAGGGCTTTATCTTCGCGCATCAGGCCGAGCAGCAAATGTTCGGTCTCGATGTACGGGCTGCCATACTGGCTGGCTTCGTACCTCGCAAAGAAAATGACGCGTCGCGCTTTTTCTGTATACCGTTCGAACACGATTAACTCGCTTCTCCCCCTGGGGTCCCGCTCGCTGCGGCCGCCGGCACCGCGCGAGTTTGCAAAACACCATGCTCCAAGCCCAAAACTCGATCGCATCTCGCAGCGAGCGCAAGATTGTGGGTCGCGATTAGCGACGTCAAACCGTGCGTGCGGTGCAACCGTTCCAGCAGGTCAAACACAGCCCATGCATTCTGCTCGTCCAGGTCTCCGGTAGGTTCATCCGCCAGCAACACGCGCGGCCCAGTGACGAGCGCCCGGGCAATCGCAACACGCTGCTGTTCCCCGCCAGAAAGTTCGCCTGCGCGGTGGTCTGCTCGGTTTTCCAAGCCGACTTCCGCGAGCCATTTTCGCGCTGCATCCAGAGCCTTGGCAAACGGCTCGCCGCGCAGCAGCAGCGGCATGGCCACATTCTCGGCAGCGCTAAAGTCTGGCAACAACTGATGCCGCTGCCACAAAAATCCCACCGCGCGATTCCGAAAATCCGCCAGCGCTGTGTCTACATTTGTTTCAATGGCTTTAGACGCGAAGTATACTGCACCGCTCGTTGGCGTGTCTAGCGCAGCGAGCAAATGCAACAGAGTACTTTTGCCGGCGCCGGATGGCGCAACGATGGCCACCATTTCGCCTTCGCGCAAAGTGAGCGTGGCGTCGATCAAAATCGGTAAAGTGCGCGACCCGGCGCCATAGGTTTTGGCGAGATTTCTGCCTTCCAGCACAGCCGCACGCAAACCCGGCTCGCCGTCGGGAGAAGCCTGCTGTGCATCGCCGCCTGATGGGTTGTTGGCTACCATATAATGACCGGCCGAGAGCCCTTCCAAAGATCGCTTTCTACTATTAGATGCTCCGAGGGCAATTTACGTGCGCGAGACGTGTGCGACTGGCGGCACTTTGCCCAACTTGTTCCCATTCTCGCCCTAATTGTGCAACGCGTCAAAAAACGAGAGATGGGTGTTCGTTTTGGAACGCCGCTAAATATCCTTTTTTCAAGAGATTGCGGCGTCGGCTGTCCCCTGAACCAAGGACGCGCACATTGCCCATAAGAAGCCGCCTCTCTTTGCTATAGATAGGAGCAAATGGCACGCCAAAGGTGAAAGGACAGCTGAATGGATGATGCTTGGCCAGACCATCGCCGGGACGGCACCAGATTTATTGGATTGGATGGGCGCCTTTCAATACGCGGTAAAAAACTTCAATGTCCTCGGGCGCTCCGAAGAAGAAAACGTTGAGATTGAAATCATTACCGTTCGCCTGGGTGGAACACCGTATCTCCCAAAAGTTAGGTGGATTTACTCCGTTGTTGAGGTTGGCCCTGTACTGCCTCCTGTACTGCCAACACTGCATCAAAATCGCGCCCATTTTGAACTCAGTCTTTCTCAGATCGGCAATGGTTCCAGCTTGTGGATCCATTGTCGGCCGATCAAATATGGATGGTGAGTACGGATCAGTTGTGGAAAAAGTGACACTTGATGGCAGCGGACTATTGAACCAGACTGGCGTCAGGCCGTAACGGGCGGCACCGTGATTCCTAAAAAGCGCGGAAGCGACTGTCTGAGATTCCGACTGACCGATTAGCCAATTTATGGGCATGAAGGAAAATCGATAGTGTGGAACCAAATTACTTCGAGAGCAGACGATTTGAGATGCAATTGGTAGCGCGAAGAGCGCCAAAGCCGCACAAGCGGCCGGAACGCAGAGCAAGCAGCGAAGTGCAATCCGGATGCATCTCGCTCGCAGCGGATTTAGCTGTCGCCACTGTCGATAGGCCATCCAATTTATTACTTCGTACTCCAACTTCCATCCCCGAGTGAATCGCCGGAATCGCCAAAAACCGAAACTGGTTAGGACCAGTCCAGACACCCATGCAACGAGATTTAGGTCGTCGTCATCGATCGTCGCGATTTGGTATTTGATGACGACCACCGTAACCGCAAATCCAAGGGCAAGGATTGCTGCTTCCGCGAGAAATAACACAAGCCTCTTGAGGTGGCGCATAACGATTGGCCTCGACACAACGCGAGCATAAACCGGCAAATTGGGGCCGACTAATAGACACCAAGGGCTCGGACTAGTTCCCGAATGTCGGAATTGATCGGCACAGAGGCTGAATTCATTCGTAGCGAAGGATTTCGACGGGGAGGAGGCGGGAGGCGGCGCGGGCTGGAAGGATGGTGGCGCCGACGGAGATGGCCATCGAGGCGATGAGTATCCAGACGCCATCGAGCAGGCTGGGATGAAATGGCACGTAGGGCACCGCGTAAACTTGCGGGTCGAGCGGAATCAAGTGGAATGATCCGGCGATCCAGGCGAATGCGTATCCAATGCATAGACCAATCAGCGTACCGGTTGCGCCGATGGCGATGCCCTGGCATAAAAATATGCGGCGAATTTGTTCGCGGCGCGTGCCCATGGACATTAGTACCGCAATGTCTCGCGCTTTGTCCGTGACGGTCATCGAGAGCACCACCAGCACATTCAGGCCGGCGACAAACGTGATGAGACCGATGAAAATTGCCGTCACCAATTTTTCCAGATGCAGCGCGCGGAACAGCGGACGGTTAGTTTCCATCCAGGTGGTGGAGGCAAATCCCCCATCGGTCGAGTCTTCCAGTTTCCGGGCGATTTCCGTGGCGCGCTCCGGATTGTTCAGCCGGAATTCCAAAACATTCACGACATCGCCGACGCCGGAGAGGGATTGCGCGGCCGGCAAAGTCATAAAGCACCAATTTTCGTCGTAATCGTAGAAGCCGGAATCGAATACTCCGGCCACGCGAAAGCGGCGCGTGCGCGGCATCATGCCAAACGGGGTGAGGCGGCCTTCCCCGCTATGCAGCGTAACGTAATCGCCGGGCGCGAGCTTCCACTCTGCAGCTAGTTGTTTGCCGATCAGGAGCGCGTCAATTCCGTTGGCATCCTGCGAGAAATCCAGCTTGCCGGCGATGATGCGCTGCAAAGCTTCATCGCTGCGGCGTTCGAGTTCCGGGTCGATGCCTTTGGCGACCACGCCGCGAGCATCTCCGGCAAAAGTGAGCAGAACGGTTTGATACACCGCTGGCGTCACAGACTTCACTCCGGGAACGGCTGCAAGTTTTGCGGACAACGCGCGGTAATCGTGAATTCCTCCGCTGCCTGGTTCGGTGAGCGATACGTGCGCGGTGACACCTAGCAACCGATCCTGCAGAGTTTCGCGAAAGCCAGTGTTCATCGACAGGGCCACCACCAGAGTGGCGACTCCGGCGGCCACGCCGATCACCGAGAACGCCGTAACCAGCCGCAGTACCGCAGGCCGGTATGGCGACCTTAAATACCGCTTGGCGACGAACCATTCAAATCGCATCGAGGATGAAAGAATACGTTACGCGCCGGGTGTTTCGGTAGCGGAGTCTTCCCGCGCTTCCGGACGAAGCAGAGGAAACAGGATGACGTCGCGAATCGACGTGGAATTGGTGAGCAGCATGGTCAGCCGGTCGATGCCGATACCTTCACCCGCCGTGGGCGGCATGCCATGCGCCAGCGCGCGGATGTAATCTACATCCAACTGTTTCGGAGACTCATCGCCACCTTGCGCGATCTGCGCCAGAAAGCGGCGCTCCTGCTCGGCGGGATCGTTCAGCTCGGAAAAACCGTTGGCAATTTCCATGCCGGCCACGAAAATTTCGAAACGTTCGGTAAGCGAAGGATCATCCGGCTTCTGCTTCGATAGCGGAGAAATGTCCGTCGGAAAATCGTACAGAATCGTTGGCTGCACCAATTTGCTTTCCGCGATGGTTTCAAACAGCAGGCCGGTATATTCGCCATCGCTTAGTGCGCCTTTGGACGCAGCGTAATCGCCGCCAAAACTTTTCGCCCAAACGTTATACCGAGCGACCGCGTCGCGAGGGCCGCCGGGCGCGGCAAGCTCCGCGGACGTTGGAGCAGGGCCCGCTTCGGCTGGCCAGTATTTAACAATCGCTTCACGCATGGTGAGGCGCTGCATTTTTGCGAAGTCCAGTTTCACTTCGCCATATTTGACCACCGTGGAACCGGTGATATTTTTCGCCAATTCCGCGAAAAGCTGCTCATTCAAATCCATCAGATCCTTGTAATTGCTATACGCCTCGTAAAATTCCAGCATGGTGAACTCAGGATTGTGCCGGGTGGAAATACCTTCGTTGCGAAAATTTCGATTGATTTCATAAACCCGGTCGAATCCGCCCACCGTCAGCCGCTTCAGATAAAGCTCCGGCGCAATCCGCAGATACAGGTCAACGTCCATCGTATTGTGGTGGGTGATGAAAGGCCGAGCCGCCGCGCCGCCCGGAACCGGATGCATCATCGGCGTTTCGACTTCTATGTATCCGCGCGCATCGAAAAATCGTCGCAATTCCTGAGTGATCCGCGCCCGCGTCACAAAAATCTTTCGCGAATCTTCATTCGAGATTAGATCCAGATAGCGCTGCCGGTAGCGGACTTCCACATCGGAAAGTCCGTGCCATTTTTCCGGCAATGGCAGCAGCGCCTTGGACAAAAATGTAATTTCGTCCACCCAAATGGAAAGCTCATTGGTCTTGGTGCGGAACAAATGTCCGCGCACGCCAACGGAATCGCCCAGGTCCAGCAGGTGAAACAACTGAAAGCCGCGCTCGCCCACCACGTCCTTGCGAACATATATTTGGATTCGCGCGCCCGAGCCCTGCAAATGCGCAAAGCCCGCCTTGCCCATCAGGCGGTAAGACAGTAAACGCCCGGCGACCCGCACTTCCGGCTTGGCTGCTTCCAACTCTTCCTTGGAAGTATCGCGGTATTTTTCCGTCAGCGCCGCGGGAGTGTCCGTCCAGCGGAATTCCCGCGGAAAGGGATCGAAGCCCAGCTCGCGAATTTGCTCGAGTTTCTTCTGGCGCTGTTCAAACTGGTCGCGCGGCTCAAATTGCAATGTGCAGATCCTTTCGGACTAATCGCAGGCGAGTATAGCGGCGCGCGCCACCGTTGAGCAACCGCCGCTCGGCAAACACTGTCCTACGTATAGTACTTTCATTACTTTAGTTTTTCGTCACCCAATGACGCGTTCTAATTCAAAATTCGTTACTCTTCCGCACGTATATGCGAAATCCACAATCCGAGCTTAGTGTGTTCTAAGAAATAATTAGGCCGCTGGAGGAATTTTGATATACTGCCCGTCCTGTTTCCCCAAGGGAAGGTGTTCGTGCCGGAATACATAGGGTCTCTCCCAGCCCGTAGCGGCTCAGTGTCACTTGATTGGCGCGCAATATTACCCGACGAAAAATCCAAAGTTTTTAGTTCATTCCTGCAAACGCTGGAAGCGAATTACACCATGCTCAGCGTCACGCTGAATGAAGCGATCGATTTGCGCCGCGCCGGCCGTCTCGCCAACGCCAGCCAGGCGGTGTGTGTCACTCCCGCTTTGTGTCTTCGCTTGACCGAACCTCTCGCCGCGCTGCTTCACATTCTTGGCCAGTACGCGAAACATTACGGCATTATTCCAAATGCCGCTCCGCTGGACGCTGAAAATTTTCATTGCTCAAAAGACCAGCGCGCCGCGCGCATGAGCGACCTGCTCAGCCGCGTGCTGCTCAGCCAGCGTTCGCAATTTCTCCACAAGGTTGGAACTTTGGAAGAAATCGTCGAAGATGCCGGCAAGGAATTCTGCCTGGCCGCCGAAGAACTCGCCGAAGGCACCGCCACCGATCCCGAACGGCAATGGGCGGCCATGGATGCCGGGCATTTCGACCTGAACACCTGCCTGCGCGAAGCGTGCGTCCTGCTGAAATCCTTTCTCCTGGCCCTGCCGGACTCACAGGTGGAATCCTTCGAACAGGCCGTCCGCGCCCAAACCCGCAGCCAATCGCCGCAACGATCCCCTCAGCGGTCTTTCATCCGCGATGGACGAATCCCCGCAATCACGGGACAATAGCAAAGCCGCCAGGCGGCGCCGCTGCGTGTATCTTCCCGCGGGAATAAACAATCAAATTCCCAAGGGTGTGATGTTGCGCACCGGGTTCCACTGCGAAGACAACTCATGGAGGTAGTCGGTGCATCCGACGTGTTGGATGTACCGCTGATAGGACCGTTGGCTCGAAAACCAAGCGATCCGGGCGTGTCAACTTCCCAGTCGCCGAAACAGGTGACCGAAGCGGAAGCCATCCGGCAGGCACAAGCGGGTGATGCGGCTGCTTTCGAGTTCCTGTACCGGCTGCACGGGCGGCGCGTATATGCGCTTTGCCTACGCATGCTGGGAAATCCATCGGACGCGGAAGACTTGATGCAGGAAGCCTTCTTGCAGCTGTTTCGCAAGATTGGCACGTTTCGCGGCGAATCGGCGTTTTCGACCTGGCTGCACCGCATGACCGTCAACGTAGTTCTCATGCGGCTACGTAAAAAGTCGCTGCCGGTGGCCTCCCTGGAAGAAACGACCGATCCGGACGAGGAAACAGGCGGCCCGCGCAAGGATATCGGCGCCCCCGATTTGCGGCTCAGCGGCGCGGTAGACCGGGTTAACCTGGAACGCTCCGTAGATAAGTTGCCGCCGGGCTATCGGACAGTTTTTACGCTGCACGACGTCCAGGGATTTGAGCACAACGAGATTGCCAGCATCATGGGCTGCTCGGTAGGCAACTCTAAATCGCAGCTGCACAAAGCAAGGAGCAGGTTGCGAGAGTTGCTGCAAGAAGAAGTTCGAGATCAGGCGCGGCAGGAACGACATGCCGCAAAGACGCAGACGGAGCACGGCGATTGAGCTACAATGGTGGAAATTTCGGGGTGCTGTTGGAAGTTGAAGACTTGCAGCGAAGTTCTTCTCCGTGTCGAGCGGACAAATTTCGCGGCGGTTCTTCGCTCGGAGTGAATGGCCATGCAGTGTAAGGAAGTAGCACTCGTAATTGAACAAGAAGGATTGGTGCCGCTGCCCCAGGCGGCCCGGAAGCATATGGCCGGCTGCGATTCTTGCCGGCATCTGGTGGCGGATCTTACCGCTATCGTCGCCACCGCACATTTAATTCCCGCTGAAATTGAACCTCCCGCTCACATTTGGGTTTCCGTCCGCGCGCAACTGGAACAAGAGGGCGTCATCAAAGTGCCGCGCGCTGCTGGCGCATCCTGGTGGCATGGTTTTTCTGGTTTGTTCACCAGCCGCGCGCTGGCTACCGTCGGCGTCGGCCTTTTGATCGCCGCAGCCATCGGCGTCCAATATCAATTCCCCACCGAGCAGCCCGTGGAAGCGCATAACTTCTATATTGATACCGGCGCTGCCTTAAACCAGGACGAAGCGCGCCTCCCCAACATGCAACTGGCAAGCGCTTCCAATGTCGATACCACGCTCCGCCACAATCTCGACATCGTTGATGGGTTTATCGCCGAGTGCGAGCAGCGTGTGAAAGATCAACCCGGTGACGACTTAGCGCGCGATTATTTGTCTGGCGCCTATCAACAAAAAGCGGAATTGCTTTCCGTGATGATGGAGCGCGGAGAAGGTGGAAATTAACATGAGCCTACAAACGATGGGACGTGGCATCCTTTTATTTGCCGCGGGAGCATTCCTGCTGCAGCCTGCGCCCGCACAAGCCGCCGCGCAACACTTTGAAAAACATTTCGCGGTGAAGACTCGCCCCGTGGTCATCATCCAGAACATCGGCAATGGCCGCATTGAAGTGAAGTCTTCGAAGAATTCCGAAGTCGTCGTCGCCGGCACTCAAGCTTCCAGCAAAATTAATATCGAAGCCGAACAGGTCGACAATCGCATCGACGTCAACGCCAGCGTGGTGGACGCCGCCGCCAGCCCCGCCGAGCTCGAAGCCAATTTTCAGCTGACCGTTCCCGAAGAAACCGAATTGCAATTGCGCACTCAGACCGGCTTGATCTACGTCGAACAAGTGCGCGGCGATATGACTTTGCAGAGCGTTGCCGGCGATATCCACTTGAAAGAAGTTACCGGCTACATCGTGGTGCGCACCACCGGCGGTTCGCTGGTCTGCGGACAATGTAGCGGCAAGCTGGACTTCAATTCCGTCAGCGGCAGCGCGCAACTTTTGCAGCCCACGCTCAGCAACGTCAGCCTCTTCACTACTTCCGGCAACATTCTTTTCGATGGCGATTTCATCCGCACCGGCATTTACACCATGCGCAGCGGCAAAGGTCTCGTCGAAGTGCGCTTTGCGGAAAATGATTCTTTCGACCTGAAAGCGCAAACCGCCACTGGCACCGTTGACAATCGCGCCGAAGCATTCCTGCATCCCGATTCGCACGGCGTCAAGCACATCGCCTCTCGATTCACCAAGGGACTCTTCGGCACCGTCGGCACTGGCCTCGCGCGCGTCGAACTTTCTTCCTACAGTGGTACAATCCGCATTCTGAAACGCGATTAGTTTGCTGCCTGCGGCACGCGCCATCGCCGCCACAGCCGCAAAACCGAATCGCCTCTCACATTAAAATGACTCAACCGCCCATTTTTCGCGGCCCGCCCTCTCGTTTGCCGATGCTGTGTCTCGCGGGATTTATGGGCTGCGGCAAGACCACCGTCGGCGCGCTCCTGGCGCGTCAGCTCGCCTGGCACTTCGTCGATCTGGACGACCGCATCACGGAAGCGGCGGGCCTCGGCATTCCAGAAATTTTCGAACGCCTCGGTGAAACCGTCTTTCGAGAAATCGAAGCGCAGCAATTACGCGCGGTTCTCGGCCGCGCCACGGAAATGAAAGAGTCCAGCGTCATCGCTCTCGGTGGCGGCACCTACGCGCAAACCGGCGCGCCCGAATTTCTCCGCGCCGCAAACATTCCCGTCATCTGGCTGGATTCTCCCATCGACGTTCTCTTATCCCGCTGCATGACCATGCCCGGCCGCCCGCTGTTTCGCGACGAAACCAGCTTCCGCGCGCTGCATGCCCAACGTCTGCCTTCCTACCAACTCGCCGACTATCGCGTCGACAGCTCCGCCGATCCCGCGCAAGTCGTCGCCGAAATTCTTCGCTGCGGCGTTTTCCCCGCGGCCACCGGTGAAGCGCACCTGGTCATGAAGAACCCACCCGCCTGACCTTCGCGCCGCGTTACGCCGCCGCCGCGCCACATGCTTTTCAGCGCACACTCCCACTCCGGCGCGCAAATTTCCGCGCCATCCCTGTGGCAAACTCTGTTCGTGGGGGATCGATGAAGCCATCAACACGCAACACAAAACGCGCGCTGCTGCTCAGCGCAGCCGCAACAGCGGCCTGCCTGGCCTTTTGCGGAGCAACCAGCGCCGCGCCGAAAACCAGCTCAGCCAAAGACCCAGCGTCCATTTTCGTCGCCGACAAAGGCAAATTCGAAGTTCGCCAGGATGGCCAACTCGTCGGCCACGAAGAATTCGAAATTTCCTCCTCCGCAAAAGGTTGGATCGCTCGCGGCACTGACGAAATTAAGCCATCCGCCGGCTCATCCGCGCGCATCACCGGCAATCTCACCCTGCAACCGGACGGCGCTCCGCTAACCTACGAATGGACCTCGCAAGCCGACAAAAAGAATGGCGCCAACATTTCCTTCGCAAATGGCGTCGCCAAAATCACTCTGCAGATGGAAGGCGCCCGCCCCTTCGAGCAAACACTCACCTTCAACACTCCGCTCATCGCCATCCTGGACAACAATCTCTACTATCAGTACGCGGTCCTCGCGCGTCTCTATGACTGGTCCAAACGTGGCCAGCAAACTTTCCCGGTGCTCGTCCCGCAGGAATTGACTCCCGGCACCATCACCGTCGAGTCCACCGGCTCGGTCACCGCCGACGGAAAATCCTTCGACGGCCTTCGCGTCACCACCGCCGACCTCGAGGTTATCCTCTATCTCGACACCAACCATCGCATGGTCCGGCTGGAAGTTCCCGCCGCCAAAGTAATCGTCACTCGCCAATAAGCCAAAAAGTTCCGCCGCAAAATCGCAAAAAAAGAGGCGGACAAGAATTCTTGTCCGCCTCGTCAACATCTTTCCTAAAAAATGCTACCGCGCGACTGGCCGCGCAAACACCGGCATCCCTGGTCGTCGCAGCGTATACCCTTGCGGATTGCCATGAGCTTGCGAAATCGCATGCCCATTGCTATGGCCGGTTCCGAAATGTCCGTTACCGTTGCCATTGCCCGACGCGGGCTGCGGCAGCCGCGCCGGATTACCGATAGGGCGGAGCGTAACTGGTGCGGCATGCACGTGATCGCTGATCGCTTGCAGCCTCTTCAAAATGGATTGCCACTGTTCCCAATCCAGCTGGTGCAGGAACGGCCGCAATCCCTGGATGAACGGATCCTCCAGCAGCGCTTCGCCATCCGATTCCGGAATGAAGAACCGGTTCAGTCCGACGTTCAGCGCTTCGGAAATTTTCTCCAGCGTCCCGAGGCTCGGCGTCATCTGTCCGCTTTCAATCCGCGACAGATACGAACGCGACACCTTGGACCGCGATTGCAACTGGCTCTGCGTCATCGCGCGGGATTCTCGCAATTGACGTATGCGCTGGCCGATATTCTCGACCGTCTCGCGATTGGCGAACTTTTCGGGCGTGGGCTCAGCGGCCGCTTCCTCCATTGGTGCCGGGGGAGGAATCAGGAACTCCAAACGCTGAGGCAAGGCGCGCACGCATCGACGGCAATTCCCCGTGCGCGTCCGGTATTGGACCAGACCACAAGTCTTACAGCGAATGACTTCCCTATCCATCTCTAGCGAATTCATGGTTTCTTTTTCAAGTTGTGCCGACACCGAGACTCCTTGCTGACTTTTTCCGGCGTGCGGAGGGAAAGGATAACGTCGGAACGTGCTTCGGAGGGAAAGCGAGTAACTGGCGCGAGTGGGAGTATCGTGCACCCGCAATTTTCTGTCAAGAGTATTTTTAAATTATTTTTAACCCAAGCTTCCCTCTCCCCTCTCGGCTACGCCAATCCTTCGCCTGTCCCTAAGTACAGTCTCGCCACCCGGGAACGCCAATCTCCCGATTGGCACCTGTGACTTTTTGCCTTACGCTCTTTTTCCAGCCGGGCAAGTTGGACCGACTAACCCACTAGCCGCTAGTTCACTAATCCCTTTCCATGATAGTGCTATCATGCTATCATTCCCCATGGCCCAACTAATCGTTCGCAACGTGGAAACCTCCGTCAAAAACCGCCTCCAGCGCCGCGCCAAACAAAACGGCCACAGCATGGAAGAAGAAGTACGCGAAATCCTCCGCGACGCGACCAAACAGGAAACTCCTGCGACCCAAAACCTGGGTACCGCTATTTCCATGCTCTTCCGCCACGCTGGACTAAAACCCAAGGAATCCATCCGCGAACTCCACACTATCGAAATCCATCCGCCGGACTTTACGGAATGATCCTGCTGGACACCAATGTCCTCTCCGCACTAATGCACAGAGAACCCGAACTCCCGGTTGTAAAATGGCTCGATCGCCAACCCGCTTCCTCCATTTGGATTTCTTCCATCACGATTATGGAAGTCCGTTATGGCCTGCAAATTCTCTCGAAGGGACGGCGCCGCGAAGCTCTCACCAAACTTTTCGACAACATGCTCGCCGTCATGCTCGAAGGACGCGTCGCTTCCTTTGACACCGCCGCAGCCCAACAAGCCGCCGATTTGATGGCCGCTCGCCGGCCCAAAGGCCGCCCGGGCGAATCTCGGGACACCATGATCGCCGGCATCGCCCTCGCCACTCGCGCCACCCTCGCAACTCGCAATATCGCCCATTTCGCCGACCTCTCCGTCCCCGTCGTAAATCCCTGGACCGCCTAACCATCAAATCGAGAACCTGTACGAAATTGAGCCAGCCCTTCGGACGCTGAGCGTACTCTCGAACTCTTGGCATCGCCCATTTTGTCACCTACTACAGGCGGGGGGCGTTGATTTGGCCGCAGGCCGTTAACTCTTTACTGCGGCCGTCCCGCGCGGGTGTAGGATTCGCATGTTCGGGAAACGCGAATCGGAAATCCTGTTCAGTAGATTGGATTTCGCTGGTAGCCTTCAACCCTTCGGGTTGAGGCTGCGGCTTTTGACTTCTCTTTTGATTCAGGGTGCCCCACGGGCCGACTTTGCACGTGGGTTTTTTGACGTTCTCTTGTCTTGACGTCATCGTCGCGCAGTTGTTCCGAAACCTAACGGCGGGCTTTGGAATTTCGGGGCCCCGGTGGTTTACGGGGATCCCCACGCGCTTTCGTCGAGAAGTTCACCCGCCGCAGCGGGCCCGGGCCAGCCCGGCTGTGCCGCCACCTACCAATTCCACGCTACAAACGCAATCTCCCCCCGGCACCAGCCGAACTGCTCGCGCCGTTTCCGCTCCTCTGTAGGGGGTCAGCAGTGCTGCGCCCCTCCATCTCCGCCCATTTCGAACGTACTACTCCAAACCATTCGAAACTAGTACCACAAAGTAATCTATTGATAACGTAATCTTGACATGTTATCCTTGCCCATGACTATTGGCCGTGGCTCCTCGTCACCACTGCCACAAATCCGTCCTCTCCCATCTGTCCATCACTCTCTCTCGCCCGTTTCCTTCCAATCACTTACAAACCCCTTTCCCCGCAACCTCTTTCATTTCACATCCTTACAAATTGCCGGGGGTGGGGTGGCCTCAGATTTTCGGAACTCGCACTTCCGACCACACGACGTCAAGACCATCAACTCGTTCTCTCCGACCTTCAGACCTGCCAACGTTCAGACTCTCAGACAATCTTTCGCCCCTCTCCTATCGCTCTTTTGCACTCCGCAAAAATTCCGTTCCATGTTTTCAACAACTTCCACACTCTTTTGCTCTTTGCAGGGGGTGGGGGTACGCATTTTCGTTCCGACCTTCCCACCTTCCGACGGTTCCTCACGCACTCCACGAACTGCCGATTGCGCCGCCTGCCAACAACCCAGGAGGCTCGGATGACCATCGGAATTCACGGATTTTATTTCTTGGGAATAATTTGGATTCCGAAATGCGGGTGCCCAAAAGTGCCGGTGGCTTCGGCGGGAACGTCGGCCCCGGCGTGTTTTCGTTTGAAGAGCGGGTCGAGGGGCTTCAGCAGTACGGCTTTGACTCCGCTGGTCTGGTGGGAAAGTTCGGCTTCGGTTTTCAGCGGGCCGTGGAAATCGATTTTGTGGTTTTCGAGATTAAAGGTGCCTTCCATTTTCGCGGTGGCTCCGGGAATCGCAAAGGAAAGATCGGTGAATTTCGCGACGCCGCCGCGCAGCACCACGTGGCTAGCGGTATCGGAGGTGACGCTCTCGGTGGTTTTTTCCTTCTTTTTGTCGCGCGCATTTTTACTTAGCTCATCGACAGCGGCCTGGCGCTCCGGATTGGTTAGCTTCCCGCCGGAAATGGTGAAGTCCGCTTCTAGAATGACTTTTTGCAGAAATTTTTCCGGGCCCGGTGGCAGCGTGACGTGTCCATGAAAATTCGTCACCCCATCCATGGGAGGATCCGACGCTTTCACAAACATGCGCAGCAGATCCTGAATATGGCCGTCATGCGCGACGAAATCGAGATTCGTAAATTTGCCGTGCTGATTTTTCTCGCCGGCGACGCTGCCGCTGGCCACGACAGTGGTTTGCAGAAAAGTGGCGGTGACATTTTTCAGAAAGGTGTCGCCGTTCAAACCGTCGACAAAAGCATCGAATTTCGTTTTCAGGTGGATGGGATGTTTGGCGTGCGTAACTTCGAAATTCGGAATGTCGGTATTGCCTTGGGTGGCTATGTGGCCGAGCGGACCTTCGAAGTGTCCGGTGGAGGAGAGAATGCCGGCGATGCCCTCGAATTCGCCGAGGTCGGCGTGGTCAAAGGAATAATTTCCAGAGACAAAAGTTTTTCCGTGGTCGCTGGAATTCCACGGGCCGAATTTTCCTGTAGCGCGAATTTCCGCGGAGGGTTCGGGATTGTGCATGACGACATCGTAAGAAAGAGGAGCATCGTCTCGCACGGAATGCACGGTGAGTTTGTGAATTTCAAAGCGCAGGGGCGACTTGCCTTCGGACCTGCCGATTTCCAGGACGGAATTATCGGCGACGATTTCTCCGTAAATAGAAGAAGGCGTCCGCGGAACCTTCGGAGCGGGAGGTTTGGGAGCAGTGGAGGGAAGAATTTCTACGCGCAGGCCTTCAAGAATTACGCGAGAGATGCGAGTGGGACGAAAAAAAAGTCCGGCGTATTCCGTTTGCACGGTGAGTTTGTGGACATAAATGTGGGTAATCGTGTTGGGCGGACCGTCGGCCGGAGTGACGACAATATCTTCGGCGACACAACCGGCATGCGGAAAATAAGTGCTGTGAAATTTGGCGGCCCGCACGGCGCCGGGAAAATCTTCCTGAATGTTCGACAAGACTTTCGATTTGAGAAACGGCCAGTAGACGGCGAGGAGAATGACGGCGATCAAAACGATCGCGAGAACGGTGCTCACGGCAAGCAGCACCCAGCGCGGGACGCGATGCTGCGTTGCAGAGGATGGGTCGGCGGTCGGCATTTTCGGGCGTTGCAACGGCGGGCGAGTGGCGAATTATGGCATAGGCGCGAAAGGAGGAGAAATACGTTAGAAACCGGACTGCGGGGCGAGGAAAGCGGTAGAGACGCTTTATTGCGGCTTGGGAGGATTGGGGGCGGGAGGCGGGGTTGCGGGCGTCGCGCCGGATGCATCTTTCGGTTTGCCGATGGTGGAAACGCTTTCGACGTTGAATTTTTTGTAGTCGGAATAGCGAATAACTTGATTAACCTTGAAACCTTTAACCAAAAGGACGCGAACACCGAGATGAACTTCCGCGTAAGTGGGCAGCCAAAGTTCGTTGTTTACGTAGGCTTGCTCGAACACGAAACTGGTGCCCTTTTGAAGATTGGCGAGAACGCCGCCGCCAATTTTCATGTCTCCGACGAAATAGGCTTCGAGGCGGACAACCTGGTGAGCTTTTTCGTCGACCCAGATGACTCCGGCCAGTTTTTGGGCAAGTTTTTCGCCGAGTTTGTGGGCCTTAAATTCGGGATTAGGCTCGAAATCAAAAACCAAAACGTCTTGTCCGCGAAAGCGTTCACGGCGGGGATTTACAAACTGAGCGGTGTGGAGAAACGTCTCAATGGTGACATCGTCGTCATCCTCTTTATCCTTGCCTTCTTCCTTGGCTTTTTCTTTTTTGGCGTCTTTTTTCTGAATGCCTTGAATTTCTTTTTGCGTCTTGTCGTTTTCTTTTTGCTGCTCATTCTCGTTTAATGGCTGGCCGTCTTTCTTGACGAGAGTGGAAACTTGCTGGCCATCGAGATAGAAAAAAGAAAATTCCTTGCGTTCGGTTTTGGTGACTTTGCCGGTTTTGTCGTAGTCGGTTTCTTCTTCGTTGCGCGTGCCGGCGTAGTTTTCTCTTATTTTGCCGATGGCTTTCTGGTTGGCCTGAACATCTTTAAAGAGGGCGGTCAGGTCCGGCAACTGAACCTGGGATTTTTTGGGGAAATCAAAAACTCTTTCGCCGACAGTAGAGTTGATGGATGCGCGGGTAACGGAAATGTCGAACGATTCGTTGCCACGATGGAGTTCAATTTTGTACGGGAGTTTGATGCCGTTGACGGAACGATAGTCGCTATAGAGGATTTGCTGGTCGATACCGCCGACGGTGGCGGATTCCCTGACGATGAGATGAGTTTGCGCGTCGTAGAAAACCTGGCGCTTGAGTCCGGCAGGAGTGGTGACTTCGATTTCGAGAGTATCTTTTCCCGCAACTTGCGCGTGGCCGAGGAAGGAGAGGCCGAGTTTGTTTTTCTTGGCGTCGATGAGATGGGAATTGTAGTACTGGCCAGCAGCTTCGAGTTGCGCGCCGTCCGTGCCGACGAGGGTGTTGATTTCGCCAGCGGGAGTTTGCGTCCAGGCGGATTTGCCGTTGTAGGCTTCGATGGAAGTTTTGTCTCCGGAGAGGATTTCGGAATAGTAGCGATTGGGGAGTTTGGTTTTGAGGGTGTAGGTGCCGGATTTGTTGCCGGAGGTGGTGAAAGTGCCTTCGAGAGAGAGTGTGTGGACTTTTGAAAGGGATTTGGCGCCGCCTTGGGATTTTAGGGATTGGTCGATGATTTTTTCCGGGGTTTGGGCGGAGGAAGAAAGGGCGGTGAGGAGTGGGAGGGTGATCAGGACAGAACGGAGACGCATAGAGTTATTGAAACACAGAGTTGGAGAGAATGTTTTGGGATTTGGTTTGGGTGCACAACGGAAAGAATTGGAGAGACGACCGGAAAAATCCCCAGGTGCAGGGGCGGCCCCTGGGCCACCCTAAGGCAAAGGCCACGGCTTCGGTCACTCGTAGCGGAGGGCGATTATGGGGTCTACGCGGGTGGCGCGGCGGGCTGGGAAGAAGGAGGCGGCTACGGCTACTAGCGTGAGAAGAGTGGCGGTGACGATGAAGGTGACGGGATCGACGGCGCTGGTGCCGTAGAGAAAGCTGTGGAGAGTGCGGCTGAGCGCGAGCGCGCCTACGATGCCGATGGCTACGCCAATTAGCGCGAGGCGCAGTCCTTCGCCGACGATGATGCGAAAAACATCGTTGGGTTGGGCGCCGAGAGTCACGCGGATGCCAATTTCGTTGGTGCGCTGGGTGACAGAGTAAGACATCACGCCGTAGATGCCGACTGCGGCCAGGATTAGCGCGAGGCCAGCGAAGATGCCAATGAGCCAGGTGCGGAAGCGGGGCTGGGTGACCGTGGCGGCCATGTTTTCTTCCATGGTGCGAACTCTTACGAGCGGCTGGTTGGGATCGATTTCCGCGACGGCGCTGCGGAGAGCGGCGGCTTGCAGGCGCGGATCGGCGGCGGTGCGGAGGACGATGGAAAGCTGGAAGACGGGAAGCAGCGCGTCGGCCTGGCGATAAGGCACGTAAAATTCGGCTTTGGGATCAGTGTCGAGTCCTTGAAGGACATCGCCGACGACGCCGACGACTTCCATATACGGGACATCTTTTTCGGGCGTGGCGCCGAGTTGCAGGCGCTTACCGAGAGGATTTTCGTTAGGGAAATAAGTGTGGGCCATGGTGGAGTTGATGACGACGACGGCGGGAGCTTTATCGGTGTCGCCGGGAGCGACGAAGCGTCCCTGGAGAAGAGGGACGCTAAGAGTTTCCATGTATCCGGGAGTGACGGTGCGATAGCCAGCAGCGAGATAGTCGTGCGGAGTTTTGGGCGGGCGACCATCGATATTGAAATGAATTATGCCGCCGCCACCGCTGACGGGAAGGAAGGATGCGGCACCTGCGGAGCGAACGCCGGGAAGAACTTTTGTGCGGTCGACGATGCGATCGAAGAACTGGAAGCGCTGCTCGGGCTTGGAATAAGCGTTTTGCGAGAGCGGGAGATCGGCTACGAGGAGGTGGTCGGGTTGGAAGCCGGGAGCGACTTCCTGGAGGCGAGAGAAACTGCGCAGCAGCAATCCGGAGCCAACGAGGAGGAGCATGGCGAAAGCAATTTCCGTGGCGACGAGGACGCCGCGAATGCGGTGATGCCCGGGGCCGGAAGTCGAGCCGCGCGAGCCTTCGTTGAGAGTTTCGCGGAGGTCGAGCTTGGCGGTGCGAAGAGCGGGGACGATGCCGAAAACGAGTCCGGTGAATACGGAGATCAGGAAAGTGAAGAGGAGGACGGAACGGTCCAATCCGACGGAGAAAATTTGCGGGACGCTGCCTTCGGAGAGTCGGAGGAGTGGTCCTAGCGCGGCCCAGGCGAGAAGCAAGCCGAATGCGCCGCCGGTGAGGGAGATGAGGACGCTTTCGGTGAGGAGCTGGCGAACGACGCGCCAGCGGCTGGCTCCCATGGAAGTGCGGATGGCGACTTCGCGGCCGCGAGATGCGGCGCGAGCGAGGAGCAGGTTTGCGACGTTGACGCAAGCGATGAGGAGAACGAAGCTCACGGCGCCGAGCAGAAGGAGGAGAGCCGGGCGAACGTTTTGCACGAGGCGGTCTTGCAGGCCGAATACGTCCGCACTGACGCCAGTGTTGTAAATGGGATATTGCTGCTCGAGGCGTTTAGTGATGCCGACCATTTCTGTGCGGGCTTGCTCGCGGGAGACGCCGGGCCTGAGGCGACCTACGGCGATGATGCCGGGATGCCAGTTGCGGTCGTCAGGAAGAGTTTTCGCCCAGGGAGTGAAAGGAAGAATAACGTCGGCAGGCTGGAGGAGTTCGAATCCTTTGGGAAGAACACCAATGACGGTGTACGGGCTTGAATCGAGATTGACGGATTTACCGATGGCGTCTTGCGCGCCGCCGAAACGACGCTGCCACAAGCCGTAGCTGAGGAGAACGACGGGGGAGCCGCCAGCGCGGTCTTCGTCCTGGCGGAAGGTGCGGCCAGCGATGGCGTCGACGCCGAGAAGCGAAAACATTCCGGCAGTGGCGTAGCGAGAGTTGAGGCGCTCGGGTTCACCAGAGCCAGTGAGGGTGATGGTGGCCACGCGAGTGGCTTCGAGAGATTCAAAGGAGCGGCTTTGGTCGCGCCAGTCCAAATAGTTTTCGTAAGAGGTGCTGATGGTGGGGTATTGGCTTTTTTCGGCGGCGATGACCAGTTTGGAAGGATCGCGGAAACCGAGCGGGCGGAGCAAGACGGCGTTGACGACGGTGAAGATGGCGGTGTTTGCGCCGATGCCGAGGGCGAGAGTGACGATGGCGATGATGGTGAAGGCGGGATTTTTGGCCATCAGGCGGATGGCGTAGCGCAGATCGTTTAGCAGAGTGCTCATGGGTGCTCCGAGTTGGCGAAGTTTGTCACACGGTTAGACGGACGTCGCGCGGAAAAGCTTAGCGGAAAAAGCCCCAGGTGCAAAGGCGGCCCCTGGGCCACCCAAGGTCTCGGTGAGATATGTGGTGCGTGCCGGCTGATTACTTGGAGTTGGTGGCCTTTGGCCGATTGAGATATTTCTCGTAGAGGCGATGGTGTTTGTTGTCGAGAGAGGTTAGCTCGCCTTTGATGAAGAGGTAGCGAACGTCGGTGGTGAGTTCGAGCGGGTCGCCGGTGGTGACGATGAGGTTGGCGAGCTTGCCGGTTTCTAGAGTGCCGATTTGATCGGCTAAGCCGAACATTTGTGCAGGATTGATGGTGACGGCTTTCAGGGCTTCGTCGTAGGGCAGGCCGTAAGCGACGGCGTTGGCAGCTTGCTGGCCGAGGCGGCGGGCGAAAGAATTGTCAAAACTGCCGAAAGCGATTTTCACTCCAGCGGCGACGAGTTCGGCGGGCTGGGTGAGGAGACGGTCGTAAGGTAGATCCTCTTCACGGAGTTCGGTGAGCGTGGGGCGAAGGATGACGGGAATATTCTTGGAGCGAAGGAGATCTTTGACTTTGTAGGCTTCGTCTCCGCCAGCGAGAATCATTTTTATTTTTTGCGCGTCGCAGAATTCGACGGCGTTGCGAATTTCTCGGGCGTTTTCGGCAAAGACGAGGACGGGCAATTCGCCGCGAACGACCGGGCCGAGAGCTTCGAGTTTCAGGTCGCGATCGAATTCGGCGGAACCGCCATGGGAAGCGATTTGAGAATAGTGGCGGGCGCGATCCAGCCAGTCGGTGATTTCGTCGACTTGCTTGTCGTATTCCTGCTTGGCTTCGGCGTACGGGCGCTGGCGGCGAGCGAAAGTGCTGGGGTCGAAAGTATTGCTTTGGATGCGCGGCCAATTGATGACCATGGCGGCGCTCTTTTTGATGAGCATGTCGCTGATGGTCCAGCCATTGAGATGAATTGCGGAGGCTTGGCCGCCGAGGAGTCCTTCGCCGCCACTGGAATCGAAACCGCCACTTGCGGGAACGGCGAGAACTTCGGTGATACCGGCAGCGCGAGTTACGGGAATATGTTCGCTAGACGGGAGAACAGCGTCGGCAGCGACAACGTTGGGATTGAATGGGCCAGTTTCGGCGGAGTCCACCGTGGCGCTTACTGCTCCGATTTCGCGAAGCCCCATTTGCGTGATGGGGTCGAAAAGGCCGGGATAAATTTGCAGGCCTTTGCCATCGATAACTTGCGCGCTGGCAGGAACTTCGACGCTGGCGCCTACCGCGGCAATTTTGCCGTCGCGGATTATGAGGGTGCCATCTTCGATGGGCGCACCGGCGAGAGTGAAAATTTTCGCGTGGGTGATGGCGTAGACGGATGTGGTTTGTGCCGGGGCCGTCGTGCCGAAGAAAAGGGAGACGACGAAGACAGCGCACAATGAAAAACAAAACCTGAGTGACATGATTGCGCCATTTAGAGAGCGATTCACAGGACACCTCCATGATTGGCGGACGCGGATGGCGAAGGATCGGTTTTTGAGTCGCCCGTGTCGCTATCGTTTATTTGGGTGTCGTCAGTGGATTGCGGCGGAGGCGCGGCACCGTCTGGTCTGCCACCACCGGGACGACGCTGGCCGCCGGGGCGACGCGCGCCATCGGCACCTTCGGGTCGCTTGCTCGCGGCTTTCTTTTCTTTTTCGAGGAGAGTTTTCTTTTCGGCTTCGAGAGTGGCGCGATCGGCGATGTCTTTCTGGCGATCGAAATAAACGCGGCCATCGATCAAGGTTTTTTGGACGACGGCGTAGGCGCTGAGCGGATCGTGGTTGTAGATGACGAGGTCGGCGTCTTTGCCAGCGTCGATGGAGCCGACGCGCTTGTCGATGCCAAGCTGCATGGCGGGATTGAGGGTGACAAGTTTCATGGCTTCTTCATGAGAGAGTCCGCCATAGTGCATGGTTTTTGCAGCTTCTTGATTTAGGTGAGTAGCTTCTTCAGCGTCATCGGAATTGATGGAAACGACCACGCCACGACGGGTCATGATGGCGGCGTTGTAAGGAATGGCTTCAAAAGCTTCGACTTTGTAGGCCCACCAATCGGAGAAAGTGGAAGCGCCGGCGCCGGCTGCGGCGATTTCGTCGGCAACTTTATAGCCTTCGAGAACGTGCTGGAAAGTGCGGACCTTGAAGCCGAACTCTTTGGCGACGCGAAGCAGCATGAGGATTTCGTCTTCGCGATAGCAGTGGGAGTGAACGTAGCGCTTGCCTTCGAGGACTTCGACGAGCGGCTCGAGGCGGAGATCGCGGCGAGGAGCGATTAGATTTTTGTCGCCGGCGGAGACGCGCTTGTTGTAGTCGTCCCAGGTGCGTTTGTAATCGCGAGCTTCGACGAAGGCACCACGGATGGTTTCTTCCACGCCCATGCGAGTGGTGGGATAGCGAGGCTGCTGCGCGCCACGACCGCCGCCACCTCCATTGGAGCGCTTGGGATTTTCACCGAGAGCGAATTTAATTCCGGGGAGCGCGCCTTCAAAGGGAAGGCGAGAGGCAGGTTGTCCCCAGCGAAGCTTGATGACGACAGTTTGTCCGCCGATGGAATTGGCGCTGCCGTGAAGAACGTTGGCGACGGTAACGCCGCCCGCGAGATCGCGATAAATATTGACGTCATCGGAATTGAGGACGTCGGCGATATTCACGATGGATGAGACGGAGATGCTGCCTTCGTTGACGCTGCCGTCGACGGCGATGTGCGAGTGGCAATCGATGATGCCGGGCATGACGTATTGGCCGGCGGCGTCGACCACTTGCGCGTTGGCGGGAGCTTTAATGCTGGCGCCGACTTCGGCAATTTTTCCGTCGCGGATGAGGATGGAGCCGTGGTCGATAATGCCGTGAGTGATGGTGTAGATGGTGGCGTTCTGGATGAGGATGACGGGTGGCGCGTCCGGCGGATTGGCGGCGCGAGAGAGCGCGGGTGCGAAAAGAGCGCAAAACAGAGCGACGGACAGCTTGAGAGTTTTGGCGACGAAAGTATTTTTCACTGGGCACCTCCGGAAACGGTCAAAGCAGATGTGGTGATGTTGGGTTTGGTGCCGGTGAAGTCGCCGGAGTAGCTGCCGACGCTGAGGGAACCTTTCAAGGAGGTACCGTCAAAGGTGCCAGCAAAAGTGACATCGGCGGGGGAACCTTGGACGGGGACAGTGATGGTGAAACTAAACTTATCGGCGCTGAGATAGCCGCGAGTGATGTTGGTGGTGCCGCGCGCACCGGTGACGGTGCCGGTGAGAGTGCCGTCGGTGGCCATGGCGAGGTCGGCGGTAGATTCTTCGGGGCCATTTTCGCCGGTGTAGGCGAGCTTCCATTTGCCGGTGAGATCACCCTTGGGCGGATCTTTGGGTTTTTCCGGCTCGTGGATGGGGAACCTTTGGCCGTCGACGAAGACGAATTTGATTTTGGTTCTTTCGTTGAAGAGATCGCCATCGGTGACGACGAGGTTGGCAATTTTGCCGGTTTCGATGGAGCCGAGGCGATCGGAGACGCCGAAAATTTCCGCGGGAGACAAGGTGAGGGCGCGGAGAGCGGCGTCTGGAGCAAGGCCGGCGTCGATGGATTTCTTGGCGGCTTTGAGTATGTCTTTGGGAGCGGTAATGGCGCCGGAGTAGAACGCGAACTTCACGCCGGCTTTAGCGAGGGCGGCGGGAGAAGAGGGGGCGCGGTCTCGGAAGCGGAGAGCGCGGAGAGTTGGAACGGCGTCTGGGTCGGTATCTTTTTCGGCTTCAGGCCATTTGAGATCGACGAGGACGGGGAGTTTTTTCGCGGCGATCTCAGGGGCGACGTCGTAGGACATCTGGCCGCCGTAGAGGACGCCGTTGACGTGCCAGCGCGACGCGAGATCGAGAGCGCGAAGAATTTGGACGGAATTGTTGGCGGGGATCAGAACGAGCGCGTGATCTTCGAGAGCGTCGGCAAGAGCGGCTTCGGTGCGGTCATAGCGAGGACGTGCTATGCCGCGAGGATTTTTGTCGTAGATGGCGTCGGCTTTGGTGCTCCACTCGGTGTCCAGCCAAACTTGACGAACATAGGCGAGCGCGCCCATCAGGGAGCCGGGGAAATTGCCAAAGCCTCCGGCGGCTTGCAGAGAAACGGGAATCGCTACGGGAGTTTTGACGACGAGATCGCCGGGGCGTTCGCCAGCAAGATCGAGAACAGCGGCTTGACCGGGGAACATGCCACCTTTGGGCGCAGAAATTACGGTGGTGAAACCGGCGTCGCGCCAGGATTCGATGCGTTTATCGGAGAGGCTGACTTCGTCGGCGGCGGTGCGCCAGGGAGTGGAGGCGGGGCGATCTTCGGGTCCGCGGGAAATGGCTTGCTGAGCTTGAGGAGCTTGCTGGCGACCGCCGCCACCTCCGCCAGGGGCGGGCGCGGCGGATGGCTCAGCGGGGATGCCGACATCGGTGAAGGAGTCGAAGAGACCGGGATAAATGGTGAGGCCTTTGCCGTCGATGACCCAGGCTTCGTCTGGAATTTTGACGTTCGCGCCGACGGCGGTGATGACGCCTTTCGAGATTACTACCGTGGCGTTCTCGATGCGCGGGCCGGAGACGGGGACGACAGTGGCGCCGCGAATGGCGAAATAGCCAGGCTCGCCACCTTGCGCGGCGAGGCGCGGAGCGGCGGCAAATAAAAATAAAATTGCTAACAGCGCGAAGTTAAGAGACAGCCTGCGGGTAAAGGTGAAGAGCATTTACGACTCCTTGTTTTGACGGCGCAGAACGACACAGCCACAGAGCATTGTTTGGTAGACGCATGAGGCTAGTGGGAAGTTTCGGAAGAGTCAAGAACGGTGGAAGAAATAATTTTGGGTGGCGGAGGTAGTGATAAATGCGAAGCTGAACTTCGCGCGCACGACTTCCGTAAATTTAGGAACTCGCGATTACAGATTGTCGAATTTCAGTGCGCGGCGACAGTTACTGCGGCGGTTTCTTTTTGCCGAAGAGGCCGCCGAGTTGGCCGAGCGGGTTGTTGGGGGTGCCGGCTTGGGATTTGCCGGGGATTAAATTCCCGGCGCAGCCGAGTTGAGATTTGAGCATGCCAGAGGCGAGGCCGCCGACATCCGGAATGAACTTGGGATCGGAAGTGGTGCCCTGAATCTGGAAGGGGATGGTGGTGCCGCCGCTCTTGCAGTTACCGCCGCCACCGGAAAACTTTCCTATCAGGCCGCCAACGCCGGAAGCGGGAGTAGCGCTAGCGGCTGTGGTGCTTGCAGAGCTAGAGAGAGTTGCGGCCATTTTGAAATCGAGGCGATTTTTCGAGTCGATGGTTCCGGCGCCGACCAGGGTGCCGAAAGCAGGAACGACGGCGTTGAAATTATCGGCCTTGATGCCCTCCGGAGCCATGCGCAGGTTGCTGGAAAGTTTTTCGATGACAAGATCGTTGCCGGTTTTCACGCCGAGGAGCGAGGAAACGGCGGAAAGCTTGGAGCCGAGATCGAAGCCGGCGAGTTTTCCGTTGTTGAGAACGACGGTGCCGGTAGTGACCATTTTATTGGTGGGGCCGTCCATATCGAGATTGGTGCTGAGAGTTCCAGCCTGAAGCGAAGCGCCTTTGGGAAGGTTGATGCCGAGGGCGGGAAGGAAAGCTTCGAGATCTTTCGCGGGCATATTTTGGGCTTCGACTTTTATGCGCAGGACGGCGCCGTCGGTGGGGACGACGTAGGTGCCATTGAGATGGGCGACGGCGCTACCAATTTTTAGAGAGGATGGGTCGAGGACGCCGGAATTTTTGCGGAGGTCATAGTGAGTATCGAAATCGACGGTAACCGGGGCGGAGGAGGGCGAGCCGCCAGCAATCAGCAGGGCTTTGGAAAGTTTGGCGGAGCCTTTGGTTTCGGATTGGCCGTTCACGGACGAGAGAGTGGCGTCTAGATCGAGGAGACCGCCGAGGCCGGCGGAGGGATCGAGAAAGCCGGTGGAGGCAAGATTTAAGGAGGAGATGGTGAGTTTGGCGTCGACCGGAGAGAGAACGTTGTTGGTTTGGTCTAGAGGGCCGGCAGTGCCGTCGAGTTTGAAAGTGCCGCCACCGGGGAGGTCTGCGCTGACGGTGACCGGAAATTTGGAGGCAAGAGAAACGTTAGAGGCGGTGACGCTAACGTTGTCGTAGACGCTGCGCTTTTGCGTGTTAACGTTGCCGATGGTGATGCGGCCATTTTTCAGCTCGAGTTTTTGCACGGAGAATTGGCCGGGGTTCGACGGCGAGGATGGAGATTTTGCAGTCGAGCCGCCGAGAGAGGAATAGTTCCAATCGCCGCCGGCGTTTCGCAGCAGCGTAACTTGCGGGCTATCGATTACGACGCCGGTGACGTTCAACGATTTCGAAAAGATTAGCGGCATGATTTCGACGCCAACTTTGAGGGATTTGGCGGTGAGGAAGGCGGATTGACTGAATTGGGGATCGTCGGCGATGGAGAGGTCATCGGCGGCAAGAGAACCACTTAGGAGAGAGAAACTGAGATTGCCGAGATGAACCTGGCGTGCGAGAGCGGCAGAGGCCTTTTGTTCGATGGTGGGGCGGAACTGATTGACTGGAATCAGGAATGGAAGAACCAGAATTAGAAGAATCAGAATGCCGACGATGGCGAGTACGATCTTAACGGTGCGACTCATGTGAGCAACCTCCTGCGGGAGCGGCGAAGGGCGAGCGGGATATGAGTGAATAGTATCACCGGAGGAATGGAGGGACTACCGCGAAGTGAGTTTTTGTGGCTGCGGGCAATTTGCGGACGCAAAGTCTAGAGTGTTTGTGCTTTGCCGAAGGCCGGGCCAGGGTTTGGCGCATCAAAGAAGAAGCCAGGTACGATGACGGAGCGGTGTTCTCAGATTGTTACGGGTGGCTACGCGAAAGTTGGGTGACGGTGACTGGAAACCTTGGAGAAATTTGCAGAGGGTTGCGGCGCGGAGCGATTTGCGGAGTTGCGTTGTTGGGCGTCGCCGGCATGGCGAGGGCGCAGAGTGTGGACGCGAGGCTGGAGCTTCCGGATGCGCCGGTGGCGAAGCAGAGCCCGGACGGTACGCAAAAACCGGAGGGCGGAAAATTCGGCAGCACGTTTGGCATTCTGGGCAAGCGGTCGATATTTTTCCCGGAGCTGGCATTCGACAAGGGTCCGCTGACATCGCATCAAAAGCTGGAGCTGGCGGTGGACGAAACCATTTCGCCTTCCAGATTTACGGGCTCGGCATTTACGGCGGCAATCAACCAGGCGCGCGGTGCATTTCCGGGTTACGGCGGAGGGTGGGGCGGTTACGGAAAGCGATTTGGATCGTCGGTGGCGAGCAATGCGTCGAACCATTTGTTTGGAACTTTTCTGCTGCCGTCAATGCTGCATCAGGACCCGAGATATTTCGTGAAGGTGTACGACACACCGACCCGGCGTGTGTGGTATGCAGTGCGGCGAGTGCTGGTGACTCGTACTGACAGCGGAGGCGAGGCGTTCAACTGGTCGGGCAGCGTGAGCGGGCTGATGGTAGAAGGCCTGGCAAACAGCTACCTGCCGGATGGGGAACGCAGCGCCCGGCAGACGTTCGAGCGATACGGGTATCGACTAGGGACCAGTGCGCTGAGCAACGTGGTAAAGGAATTTTGGCCGACTATTTTCAAAAGCCTCAAGATCACGAAATTCGTCCCGGCGGAAAGGTCTGATCCAGGGACGGTGACGCCGCCGGTGGGACCGCCTGCGCCGAAGCCGCAGCGATAGTCTTTTTTCCTACGCGTTGAAAACTTCTGTGAGTGGCGGCTTTGCGGGTTACGCAAAGAGAATAGACTTTTGTCAATTGAGATTGAGCGATAGAATTGCAGAAGTTACGGGGCTGTAGCTCAGCTGGATAGAGCGAAGGTTTCCTAAACCTTAGGTCGGGAGTTCGAACCTCCCCAGCCCCACCATCGGTGCTATTTCGTTTCCCCGCGCAATGCGATTACTCCATCAAAGATATTGATGATAATTTTGCGGGTGTGGTTTGGGAGGCGAGCATGAGCGGCGCGCGACGAAAATTTTTTCAGGATGCGGCGGTGTTGGGGGCCGGGTTGTTTGGGTGGAGCGGAAGTTTGCTGGCGGCGGAGCCGAAGCTGGGCAGTGAGCAGACGGGGACCGGGGAGCACACGGCTCATGGCCACAGCGCTGACCGGCGCGTTGCGCGGGAGGAACATCCGTTCGTGCCGATGATTACACCGGACGTTGCGGACTTGCCGTTTGAGATGGATGGCGGCGTGAAGGTTTTTCGGCTGACGGCCGAGCCGGTGACGCGGAAGATTGCGCCGTTTAAGACAATCGATGCGTGGGCATACAACGGAAGCTGCCCCGGGCCGACGATCCAGATTCAGCAGGGGGACCGGGTACGCGTGATTTTCGAGAACCGGCTGCCAGAGTCGACTTCGCTGCATTGGCACGGATTGGAAATTCCGATTGAGCAGGACGGAGTGCCATGGATCAGCCAGAAGCCGCTGGCACCGGGCGAAAAATATACTTACGAATTCACGGTGCATCAGGAAGGGACTTTTTTTTATCACGCGCACACCGCGATGCAAGAAATGCTGGGCTTGATTGGGATGCTCATTGCGCATCCGGAAAAGGCTTACCGGCCGCATGCGGATCATGACTTTGGGATTATTTTGCAAGAGTGGGCGGTGCTGCCGAGCAACACGGTGCCGAACACGGCGGGGATGGAATACAACTGGCTCACGTTTAACGGCGTTTCCGCGCCGGCGATCACACCGATGATTGCGCGGCTGGGGAGCCGGGTGCGAATCCGCATTGTGAATTTGGGAATGGATCATCACCCGATTCATTTGCATGGAAACCAGTTTGTGATGACGGGTACGGAAGGCGGGCGGGCGCCGGAAACGACGTGGTATCCGATGAACACGGTGCTGGTGGGAGTGGCGCAGGCGAGAGTGATCGAGTTTGACGCGAAATATCCGGGAGCGTGGATGGTGCACTGCCATCTGCCGCATCACATGATGAACAACATGATGGATTTGCTGCGCGACCGGCAGATCGAGACAGCGAACCAGACCGACGCACAGGCATTGAGCCAGATGCAATCGCTGGCGAATGCAGTGGGGTTCGAACATATGCATCATTCACCGATCACGGAAAATGCGAATACGGTGAAGGGATTCCCGCAGGATGCGTTTATGGAAATGGGAATGGACTCGGCAGTGGAAAAGCCGGAAACCCATGGGCTGCCGGCAAATTGGAGCGCTGGAATGATGGGGATGATGACCCTGGTACGCGTTTTGCCAGACAAAGAGTACGAGGAAATCATGGATCGCAAAAAACAAGGAAAGCCGGAAGAGAAGCACGAGCATCATCACGAGTCTTGAGGCGGATGTTGAATGCGGGAGCGCGGAGATAAATCGGGAGAGGCGAGATCATGAAAGCTTTAAAGCGATTTGCGGTGACATTATTGATTATGGGATTTGTGGCAGCCGGAAGCACGTGGGCGCAGACCATGAAAATGCCGCCTGCGACTTCGGGCGGCAAGGCGGAGCAGGAAAACATGCAGCACCATCACGGCAACATTGCACCGGTGAAAGCGGAGTATCCGCGGATGGGGCGCGCGCAGGAAGAGGCGTCGGGTCCATTGGTGACGCTGGAGCAAGTGGAAGCAATCGCGCGGCAGATGAATCCGACTTTGCGGCAAGCAGAAGCGGGAATACGAGCGGCGAGATCTCGAGAATTGCAGGCGGGACTGTATCCAAACCCTACGGTTGGATATACCGGCGATGAAATTCGTGGGGGTAGTGTGGGCGGAGGCAAACAAGGATTTTTTGTGCAGCAGACGGTGGTGACCGGAGGAAAACTGGGATTGAGCCGGGGTGTTTTCAGCAAGGAAACAAAATTGGCGGAGACGGAAGCCGAGGAACAGAAGGTTCGCGTGGAAAGCGCGGTGAAGCTGGCGTTTTTGCGGGTGCTGGCGGCCCAGGAGTTATTGGATGCGCGGCAGGGTCTGGCGAAAATTGCGCAGGACGCGGCGGAGACGCAAGGAAGATTGATGAATACGGGGCAGGCGGATGAGACGGAAGTTTTGCAGGCACAAGTAGAGATGCAGCGGATGCGCGTGGCGGCGCGAATGCAAGAAAACACGCTGCGAGAAGAGTGGAGGTCACTAGCCGCAGTGATCGGGCAGCCGAGCTTGCCGATGGCGACGGTCGCGGGCGATTTGGAAAAAGGCTGGCCGGAATTGAACGAAGAGCAAGTTTTGGAAACGATCGCGAAGGATAGTCCGGCGGTGCACATCGCGGAAATTGCCAAGGCGCGGGCGGACGGGCTGTTTGCGCGGGCGCGGAAAGAAGCGCTGCCCGATCTGCTAGTGCGCGGAGGGATGGAATATAACCACGAAACGCTGGGCAGCGTACCATTCGCGAAAGGTTGGGAAGGTATTGCGGAGGTGAGCGTGCAATTACCGATTTTCAACCGGAATCAAGGAGACGTAGGAGCAGCGAACGCCGAAATTGGCCGAGCGGAAGATGAACGGACGCGAATTTCTCTGATGCTGCGGGAACGCGCGGCCTCCGTGGTGGACCAATATGCGAACGCTCGGTTGATGGCGGTGGAATATCGAGAAGAAATTCTTCCGCTGGCGAAAAAATCGTATGGATTGATGGTGGATAAATACGGGCGGATGCTGGCGTCTTATCCGCGGGTCTTGGAGACGCAGAAAAAGTTGTACGAATTGCAGGTCGAATATATTGCTACGTTGGAAGGGGTGTGGAGCAACGGCATTGCGTTGCAGGGATATTTGCTGACGGACGGGCTGGAAGGTCCGGCGCGACCGGGAGAAATGGATCGGCCGGTACGCGAGACGAACGTGCCCCTGCCCGAACGGTTGCCATCTACCAGCGGGGCCATGAGCCGGCCGTAAAGTTCGGTGACGGTTTGGGTTAGCTGCGAGGACAGAACGAGATGCCGACCATCCGTAGCGTAGTTAATTCAGGTGTGCGGTCCGTGATAGAGTAGCCGTCTTGGTCGATGGATAGTCCGCAAAAAATCGGGCGGTACGAGATCGTCGGAGAAAAAGGCCGCGGCGCCATGGGCGCCGTGTATCTGGCGCGCGATCCTTCGATGGACCGCATCGTGGCGGTGAAAACGATTCATTCGCTGGCGCTGAGCGGGCCGCAGGGAAGTGAATTTCGGGAACGGTTCTACCGGGAAGCGCGCGCGGCAGGGCGACTGGCGCATCCGGGAATTGTTCCGGTGTTCGACGTGGGCGAGCAGGACGATATGCCGTACCTGGTGATGGAGTATATCGAGGGGCACACGCTGGCCGATGCGGCTAAGAGCGGCAACCGGTTTACGCTGGAGCGAGTTTCGGAAATTGGGCAGCAGATTGCGGAAGCGCTTGGGTATGCACACAAGAATGGCGTGGTGCATCGCGACATCAAGCCAGCGAATATCTTGCTGACGTCTCGCGAGACGTACGGAATCGAGCGACCGAAGATTACGGATTTTGGCGTGGCAAAACTTTCCGCGTCGCACATTACCACTACGGGACAAATGCTGGGTACGCCAGCGTTCATGCCGCCGGAACAATTTACGGGCGCTACGATTGATGGGCGGAGCGATTTGTTTTCGTTCGGCGTGATTTTATATTGGCTGGCTACGGGAGAGCAGGCCTTCCCAGGTGAGACGGTGACCGCGGTTTCTTACAAAGTGGTGCACACCGAGCCCGTGCCGCCGCGGAAACTGAATCCGGCGATACCGGTGGCGCTGGAGCGCGTAATTTTCAAGTGTCTGGCGAAGGACCCTGCGCAGCGATACCAGACGGGCGAGGAGTTGGCGAGCGATTTGGCGGCAGTGCGTTCCGGACGAGCAAGCGCGGATTTGCAAAGCACGGTAGCTATGCCGGGAGCGCCAAACGCTCCGAGCGGAGTGGATATTACGCTGGACTCCAACGCTTCGGTGTTGTCTGTAGCGCCGGGAGTGCGGCAATCGGGAGTGCGGCCGGCAACACAAGGAATTGCCAGGCCGAGTGCGGATCGGTTTGCGCGACCAATTTTTGCGGCGCTGATGGTGGCCGGGCTTGCGGCGGGCGGATGGTACCTACATAAGACGAAGACACGTGCGCAAATCCCAGAGGTGGTTCCGAGCGTGACGGCGGCGAGTGCGCCGGTGGTTCCGGATCCGCCGAAAAATTCGGGAGAGAACAAACCCGTGCCTGAGGTTTCGCATGGGAAAGCAACTGACGCGGGTGGGGGTTCGGTAGCAGCTGCCCCGGCGGCTAAGAAAGCGCCAAAGGCCGTCAAGACTGATGACGTGGCAGCGGCGCTGGCGGCAAAAAATTCGCCCGCGAAAAGCTCGACGGAGATGGTTGGGCCGGTGGCGCCACCGCCCGAAGTTCCCAAGCCGCAGCCGGTGGTGGTTGCTCCGGCGCGGGTGGATTTCGACCCGACGGCGCTCAATCCCAGCGGGAACGCCAAATTGAAGATCGAGGCGGACCGTTTTCCGGGCGACGTGGACTTCACGGTGGAATTGAACGGGAAGATTTATTTCGAACGTGGAGCGGCGAAATCGCAAACGGTGTTCGAGAATCTGTTTGTGCCTCCGGGGGTTCAGGAGCTGCGAGTGATTGCGGGAAGCGGGACGAATCGCAAAACGTCGAATACCGTGAGCCTGGAGTTCAAGGCCAAGAAGCGCAATACGCTGAAGATTGAGTTGCGCAGCACCGGGCAGCAGAGCGGAAATGCGGGAATTCCGCGTGATGTGTACGCAGATTCGCAGGTTGTGGTCAGCCTGAAATAGTTTTTACCCCTTTATATTCAGCGAATTAGCAGGCCTGTGGGAGCGCCGCAAGTGCGCTGATTGGCGAGTGCGCCACACTAGTACCTCAGTAGCGTTGACCTGTCGAAAAATTGCCCGGTACTGTGCTAATAGGGCGCATGGGTGTCTGCGGCGACGTCTTGGGGACGCGCTGGGCGGACTTGCATAAATCGCTTTTTGTGAGGCGGTTAGGCAATGATCCCATCGCTTGAAAATTGAAAATGTCGACTTTGAGCAAAGCGGGGCGTTACGAAATTATCGGCGAACTGGGCCGAGGCGCGATGGGTGTCGTTTATAAGGCGATGGATCCGGTCATCGGGCGAACGGTGGCCGTTAAGACGATTAAGTTGAATGCGGAGGGCACGGGGTTGAGCCGACCCGAGTTGTTGACGCGTTTCCAGACCGAGGCGCGGGCGGCGGGGTTGCTGGCTCACCCCAATATTGTGGTGGTGTTCGACGCCGGCGAAGAAGACGGACTTTATTACATCACGATGGAGCTGGTGGAAGGCAAGAGTCTGCAAGCTCTGTTGGATGCCGGGCATGCGTTTCCGCTGCCACGCGTTTTGCGGATCATGGAGCAGACTTGCAGCGCGCTGCAGTTCGCGCACGAGCGCAACATTGTGCATCGCGACATCAAGCCGGCCAACCTGATGTTGACGGCGGACGACACGGTGAAGGTGACGGATTTTGGAACAGCGAAAATTTTGCAGTTCGGCACGGTGCAGCAGACGGCGCACGTTATGGGGACGCCCAGTTATATGTCTCCGGAGCAAGTTAAAGGGCGAGCGGTGGACGGGCGCAGCGATATTTTTTCGCTGGGCGTAATGCTGTACGAGATGGTCACCGGAGAAAAACCGTTTCCTGGCCAAAATATTACGACGGTGATTTACAAAATTGTGAATGAAGAGCCGGTGCTGCCGCGACAACTGAATCCTTCGGTGCACCCGGGAATCAGCAGCGTGGTGATGAGAGCGCTGGAGAAAGATCCGGAAACGCGTTATCAGAGTTGCCGCGAGATGCTGGAAGATTTGCGAAATTATCGCGCGCTGAGCAATGAGGGTGGGAATCCGAACGCGACCATGGTTTCGGGCGGCGCGCCGGGCGGATTGCTGGGAATGCGAGGCAACGCAGGCCGGGACGTTCGCGACGATGGCGATCCGTTGATGGCCACGATGCGGTCCCTGGAATCGCGAACGACGCACCCGATGCAAACTCCACTGGTGAGACGTACTGGAACACTTGCGCCGATCGAAGAGCCCAAGAAGAAAAATGTGGTGGGGACGATATTCGCGGCGGCGATTTTGCTGGGAGTTATTGGTTACGGCGTGATCAAGCTGCGACCGGTTTATGAGGATGTGCGGCAACATCACGATGTGGCTGCGGTGTCTGCTAACGAGGCTACGCGGGAAGGTGCAACTCCATTGGGCGCAAACGGGTCGGGCAACGCACCGATCGCGGAAGAGACGAAGGCAAACTCCGATACGACTGCGGGTGAGGCGAAGGCCGGAAATCCACCGGTCGCTGGTCCACCGGCGGTAGCGCTGCCCGCAGTGACGGATACGAAACTGGTGGAGAGCCGACCAGACCGAGTGGTTCCCAAGAAAGCAGATTCCGGAGTGAATTCCGCCGCGGCGGACTATAAGACGCGCGTTGAAGCTTTAATCGCAGAGCGCGGTTTGTCTGGGCGGGCAAAAGTTCAGGAAGTTGGGAACACGTTGATTCTGGGTGGAAAACTCCGCCCAGAAGAGCACGGGGCGCTTTTGAAGTTCTTGCATGATGCACCGGTTAACGTTCGTGTGGTGGATCACATTGAGGACAAAGGAAGTGCGGAGGCTCTCCCGAGCGCAAATCCGGGAGCGGGCGGCGGATATCCTGTGCCAAGCGCCGGCGATGGAGCAATTCATGTGGTGGCGGACGTGGCAGGCGCGATCGCTATTTTGCATGGGCCAACCGGGCAAGTGGTAAGCCAGTGCCAGACACCCTGCAACTTCAACAATATTGTTCCTGAGCGATACAGTTTGGAAGTGAAGAAAGACGGTTACCTTTCGGCGCAGACCGCGCTGCAGGTGACATCGGGGAGTGTGTTGGACCAAAAGATGTCGCTGGAATCGGTGCGCAAAGGGTTGTTTGTGAATAGCGAACCGGCGGGCGCGGATGTCTTTATCAATGGCGCGAAGCAGTCTGGGCAAACACCGGTGACACTGCCGCTAGCTCCTGGGCAATACAACATCGTGCTGCGGCTGCAAGGCTATGAGGCCTACGCGGATACGGTGCAGGTGAAAGAAAACACGCAGACACAACTGGACGAAAAACTAGCACCGCGAACCATGGATCATATTGCTTTTGCGCAGGTGGAAACTGAGCCGGCTGGTGCGGAAATTTTTGTGGACGGAACCCCGACGGGAAAGTTCACGCCAACTCGTTTGGAACTTAACGCTGGAATGCACAACATCACGCTAAAGCTGACCGGATTTCAAGGCGTGAAGCGCACGATTCAGGTGAGCGAGGGCGGGTCGGTCACGGTACAAGAAGCACTAAAACCTAAGTGAAGTATATCGAAAAGCCCCTGAACAGGAGGACACGTTAGGCCGATTTTCGGTGCGCGCGAGTATCCTGCCGGTAACATTTCGTTACACAAAATAGCCATCAGTCCTAGGACTATTGTCCTACTTCGCTGATTCCAATCAGGTTGTTAACCCCTAAATAAGGCTGGCGGCGTGCTTGTATTCTTATCGGGCCTAACCTGCGCCATCGGCGAGGGCTAGGTTTGGTGCTGGATCAGGCAGCTTTTGCTGCCGGGCCAGCAGCATCGGAAGGCGGGTACGATTTGGTCTTGCGAGCAACAGCTCCGTTGGAAGAAAAAAAGCGCGCATTGGTCGTTGCGGACGAACAGCGGAACCGCACCCTTGGGCCGACGCTGGCTGGGGCTCGTCCGGCGGCACGGGCGAGCGCGGACTTGACTTCTGCCACGCTGAGCCGGGGCTTGCGCGATTTGCAATTGTTATTCCGTTCTGCGCGCCTTTACGACCGCACTCATCCACGAACATTGCAAAGTCTTGATACAGCGTATGAGTCTCTGCGGACGCTGGTGGCAAATTTGAACGGCGTGGAAGTGCGAGTGGACCGAGGGCAACTGATCGCTCCTAAGGCCGGCGAGACTGCTTTGCCGGATACGAAGGGCGAGTTGGCCGAGCTGGCGCGCGATCTATATCGCGCGGGAATCCATGCGCTGGTGTTTGCGCCAAAATTTCATGTAGGCGAACTGGACACGCTGGCGCAACTTGTGAAGTCAACATTGCTAAGATCGGATGATCCCGCAAAACGCGGGGCCGAAGCCTGGTGGCCGGCGCAGCTTTTGGAGCATCGAGTGGAAGGTATTTCGGTCAACACACAAACGGAGCGGAAAGTGGATACGGTGCTGGCGAGCCTGATGGGCGCGCTAGTGGCGTATGGCGGACATTCGTCTCGTGAAGGCGATTTTGCGATTCAGGCGCCGGAAGTGGACGACCTGGTGGCGACGCTGCGCTTGATGGCGCGGCTAACTCCTCCTTTGGAAGCGGCGCGGGGACTTTCGCCGGAAGAAGCGGCGCGAGCGATTCATGGCGCGATGGAAGAAGCTAGCCGCGACACGGTGCGTCTGCTATTGAGTTCGGTATCGCAATATGCGCCGCGGGAGGCGGAACGCCCGCAGCCTTATTTGTTGCGATTGTCCGAGACATTGATCTTCGAATTCTTGGGTCCGGAGTTTTCCTCGGGGGCTTTGACGCCCAAGACGGTTCGTCAGATGTTTTACCGCTTGTCGGAAGTGATGGTCACGGGCGGCGGATACAGCGGTCCGCATGCATCGCAACATTTGTCGTCATTTGCGGCGGAATGGGCGACAGAAACCTATCGCGAAAAATTGATCGAGAAATTCTGGCTGGATTTGCCGCGACGAGAAAAGTCGGCAGTGTTGCACGGACCGGATGTTTGGTGCGTGCCGATCGTGGCGCTGAAGCACACTCTTGGACAGCTAGCGGGCGCTGGAGCAGATGCGCCGCGGCGCGAAGCGCGAAACATCGTATTGAATTACACGCGCCAGTTGGAGAATACGGATGCTGCCGGGCGGCGGTCCGTGGCAGCTGGACTAAATGAATTGGCCAACGTAATCGAATCGCTTTGGCCCAATCAGGTTCCAGATGATTTGAGCCGCGGCGCAATGAGCGCGATGGAAAAAGAAACCATTCCGGAAACCACGGCGCTGCTGGCGGCATTTTTGGAAATGCTTGGACGCATCGCGGTCAGCCGCGGAGACTACGCAGGCTTTGAAGGAATTCTGAATGGCCTGGAAAAGGCGCCGCGCGATGCCGAACACGATCATATGACGGCGCTGGCAAACCGGCTGGTCGCGCAAGATCGATGGCTGTTGCTGGTGGACGCGGCCCTCGCGAATCGTGCACTGGATCCAGTGTTGCCGCGATTGCTACTGCGGGATCCGGAGCGATTGCTGGATCGGATGACCTTATTGCTTACGGAACCTCGTGGCGCGGAATTTTTGCCGGCCATGGCGCGCTTGCTCCGGACCATTGGAGTGCCGGTGCTCAATTTACTGGAGACGCGTCTATACGAAGCGCGCCGCCAGCGGGTAACCGCAGCGATCAAGTTGCTTGCCGCGGCGGACGCCGATCGTTTGCTGCGCGGCTTAACGCGCGCAATGGCCAGTTGGGAATGGAATTTGCAGGATCTCGCGGTGAGCGAACTGGCGCGGCCCGCTAACGCGGCATCCACGCAAAGCGCGGCTTTTATTTTTTCGGCGATACTCGCGGATGCGCATCCGTTGGTCGTGCCGATGATGATCGACCAAATCGGTTTGGCGCAGGAAACCACTTCCGTACCGCAATTGATGGAAATCGCGGCAGGTGAGCACGATGTGCTGCGCGAGCAATTTGTGCGAATCAAGGCTATCGAAGCTTTGGGCAGAATGCGCGCGCACGAAGCGATCGACCTGCTCCGTTCGCTTTCGGAGAAACGGGAAGGTCTGGCTTACGTTGAGCCGAGCGGGCTGCGAGCGGCGGCTGAAGATGCGTTGGCATTGCTAGAGGATCGTCCCTCGTCCACGCGTGTGCGTGCTGCGTTTGAAGCGGCCGCGCAATCGACCGCAGGCTATGTAGTACCGCGACGTTACGTGCGTGTCCCGCTGGAGTCTCCGTTGCGAGCGCATATTGATACCGGACAAGCCGGGTTGGCGCGAGTAAAAACCATCAGCCTGGGCGGAGCGTATCTGGAGTCGCCGAAAAAATTGGCGGTGGGTGAATCGATCCAACTGGAAATTCGCGCGGGCCTTCGCAAAATTCACTTTACGGCGGTGGTGCGAAACGTCGGTTCGGACGGCGGCGGTGGCGTTGAGTTCGTGCATATGAAGGACCATGATCGCGATGTATTGCGAAAGTTAGTGCAACGAAACTTGCGGTCCTGATTCCAGCAATTTGAAGTAAATCGGATTTTCCTCTTCGCAGGCGACCACTCTTAGATTCCCCGACGCAACTCTGTTGAAATACTCACTGCCTGAACGAGGCGCATCGTGCAGCGCTGGGTTTCAGATTGCGGCGAGTGCGAGTAAAGTAGGTAGACCGTTTCCCTAATGTGAGGATGGAAAGGGCGACTATGGTTGGTCGCGGATAATACATGAACTTTGTATTAATTGGCATTGCGGTCCTTTTGGCGGCATTGGTGGTTTGGCTGGCGCTGCAAATTTCTGGCAATCAGAAAAAATCCGGGCTATTGGAAAGCCAACTGGGCGAATTGCGACGAGATTTGCAGACAATTGCAACCTCTCAGGCACAAGCTGGCGGGCAAATCCAGAGCATCGGTCAGAACGTTTCGCAGCGACTCGAGAGTGTGACCAAGGCCCTGCAGGACGGCGTGACGAACTCCGCGCAAATCGCCACGCATGGACAGACAGCAATCGCCACCGAACTGAAGAATACCCGCGAGCAGATCGGCCTGATTCAAAAACAGATTGGCGAGGTGCAAGAACAAAGCCGCGGGCTATCGCAAGCCACGCAATCGCTGGAGAACATTCTGGGCGGCGCGAAAACGCGCGGGCTACTGGGTGAAGTGACGCTGGAACGTTTGCTGGAAGATTCGCTTCCGCCTTCGCAATTCCGGATGCAATATCGTTTTTCCAGTGGAGAAGCCGCTGACGCGGTGATTTTTCTGCGCGATGGAAAATTGATGGCCATCGACTCGAAGTTTCCGCTCGACGCGTTCCGGCGGATCAGCGCGGATGGCGATGAAGCCAGGCGAACATTTGCCACCGCGGTAAAAGGTCATGCTGACGCCATTGCAAAAAAATATATCGTGGCCAATGAAGGAACGCTGGATGTGGCGCTGATGTTTGTGCCCTCCGAAAACGTTTATTGCGAAATGCTGAACACCGAGGACAGCAAAGGGCAACAGATCGACGCTTACTGCAGAAGCAGGAAGGTAATCGCCGTGTCGCCGAATACATTGTACGCGCACCTATGTGTGATCGCGCTGGGCCTGCGCGGCATGCAGATCGAAGAAAACGCCAAGCGATTGCAGGGCGATCTGTCCGGAATGCAGAAGCAGATGGAGACATTCATCGACGTGTTCGAAAAACTGGGCACGCACCTGAAAAATGCGCAACAGAGCTACAGCGAAGCCGACAAACGCTTCGAAAAAGCGCAGAACACTTTGACGGGGATGCTTGGCGCCAGCACAGCAGAGATTCTGCCTGAGAACATACAAGCGACGCTGCTGCCACTTCCCTCCACTACTCCCGACAAATAGCACGTTTCCGCTGAGGTGTGTCGGTGGGGCATATTCGAAAAGGGCGTGCTTGTGCCAGGCTCTCGGCAGAATCTATAATGTGGCGCATGAAACCATTACTTTCTCGTGTTCTCTCGTTAATCATGATCTTCTTGTTGCTCGCGGCAGCGCCGCAAAGCTGGGCTACCTGCGGCGGGGGAGGTGGCGGCGGGCGAGGCGGAATGTCTGGCGGAACTCCCGGCGCGGACGAACAGGTGTATCGCGTGCCATGGCGCATGATTAAGGGAGACACTCCGCCAGCAGCCGGTGGATTGCAGCTTTATTGGTTTCCTTCCTCGCAAGAGGAATTGCAAAGGTCGAGCTTGCTGAATTCCCGCACGTTGTCTCTCTACGCGTCGCAGTGCGTGACGATGGGTGTGGTGGATGCGCACACTCCTTTGGGACAAAAATACGCCGGCGATGCGAAGTTGCCGGTCGCGGTGCTGACCGCTTCGGACGGAGCGGTGATTGCTAAGGCGGACAATAAAGACGGAATGCTCAAAGTCGACCAAGTGGAAAAGCTGGTCGAAAGCGAAGTGAAAAAGCGCGAAGACGCAGTAAAAGAAAAAATGGAAGATGCGAAAAACAAGGCCAAAGGTGGAGATAATCAGACTGCCATTCAGGAATATCGCGCCGTTCTGGACCAAAAGTGCCTGTTCCCTGGCAAAGCGAAAGATGCGGCGAAAGCGCTGAAAAAGCTTGGCGTAAACGACGTTGGACGGTTGTTCGATGCTCCAGTATTCGATCCGCGGCAAAGCGCGGAGATCGAACGGACAATGCTGGCGGGCCTAAAAGCTGAAAACGACGGGAAATACATGGAGGCGGATCGGTTGTACTCCAAAGCGCACCACATGGATCCGGCAGATGCTGTACCTCTCCGCTACTTAGGCGAACTTTACCGGCATCACATCGGCGATTGGGATAAGGCGACGGTCACGTTCAATGCAATTTTGAACATGCCGGCTGATCCGCTGTCGCGCGCCGTGGCGCAACACGGTTTGGGAAAAATGACCATTCACAGTGGCGACTTTGCCAAAGGGTTGGGCCTGATGGATACGTCGGTGCAGACGTATCCACTGGCGCTCGCGTATCGCAACCTGGCGGTGTATTGGAATTCCGAAGGCAATCCCGCCAAGGCGGACGGATACATTCAAGAAGCGCTGAAGCTTGATCCTTCCGATCCATACAACCTGATCTTCGCCGCTGGATTCATGGCGGGCAATGGACGCGGTGAAGAAGCATTGAAAATCGCGCGAGAAAACGAAGCGCTGTTACCAGCTTCTTATAACTTGGCCGCGATTTATGCGCAAATAGGTCAGCGCGATAAAGCTCTTGCGCTGTTGAAGCGGCACTTCTTCGAGTACGAGCGCTATCAGGCGGTCCGGACGAAAGAAATGATGGAAGCGCGCGTCGACGCGGTGTTCGCTTCTTTGAAGAGCGACCCTGCGTTTGTTTCACTGACGAGTGGAGCGGACGGCAAACTGGACAGCCAGCGAGGCATGAAGAGGCAACCTGGAGCGGCTAACTAAGGTCGCAAGGTAATCGGCAACTTTCGGCACGGCGACGAAGATGTCGCCGTGTTTTTCTGCTTCTCGTACAGGACTAAGCGTATGTTCCACAATTTTGGAATCTCACATCGATCCGGTATGATTTTCGCGACGTGAACTTCCACTTAAGCGATGTCGAAGCCAGAGTGCTGGGATCTCTGGTCGAAAAAGAAATCACTACTCCCGACTATTACCCACTTTCCCTGAATGCGCTGGTCAATGCTTGTAATCAGAAAAACAACCGCGATCCGGTCACCACTCTGGATGAAGACGCGGTGCGGCAAGCATTACGTTCGCTGAATGAACAAAACCTCGCAAGATCGGCCGGTACCGATGGCCGCGTGGCAAAGTACGAGCATCGACTTCAGGAAGCATTTAATTTTCACCGGCACGAGATTGCGTTGCTGTGCGTGCTGTTGCTGCGAGGGCCACAAACGCCCGGCGAATTGCGCACGCGTACGGAGCGGATGTACAGCTTTGAAGATTTGGATGGCGTGCAATCCGTGTTGAACATGTTGATGAAACGTGAGCCGCCGCTGGTGAAAGTGCTTCCACGCCAGGCTGGAACCAAGGAGGCGCGCTATGCCCATCTGTTGTCTGGAGATGCGCATCTGAAAGAAACGCCGACGACGCGAACAACGGAGTTTGCCGCGGGAGGGTCTTCTAGCGCGGAGCGACTTGCCCGCCTGGAAGAACAGGTCGGCGGGCTGCAAAGGGATATCGCGGATTTGCGGCGTCAACTTGAGGATTTCCGCAAACAATTCCAATAAATGTCTTCAGAAAAATGCCGATGGTGAACTGGGAATAGGCGTCTGCTTCTGAAATAAATCACGGCTTAGGCAGCGCCTGCGTCGGCGCCAGCCGAATAGAAGTAAGAAAACTGCCGTGCTGCTTGCCCACTAACTCGAAATGGGCCACATTGTCCGAGCCACCCGAACTAAGAGCGCGTACTGGACTGCCGCCCACCAGTTCGGCGACTTCCGGGGAGAGGTTCACGGCGTCCAGAGTCACTCTATTCAGAGTGCCGTGAACACGCACAGTCAATTCGCGATGTTCGCCGGGAGCGAGCGGCGACGAATTCGCTTCCAGCTCTAGCGATACGAATATGGTGGAAAAAGCCAGTGCCTTCTGTTTAGCGCATTCGATTTGCACGGATGCGGAGCCGGCTTCCAGATCAGCCGGCGGCAAAATCACCAAGGAAGTCGGAGAAGCAGCCAGCACCAGCGCCGATAAGCCACCCACTATGACTCGATTGGAATCCGCATCTCCGCAAAAACCACGACCCGATACTTCGAAGCGGTCACTTTCCGACGCGATGCGCGGAGCGGAAAGTACTTGCAGGGAGGTCGACGCCGCTTCGGCCGGAGTCAGAATCGTCGCATAAACCCGACCGGGCCGGCCGGCAATGACGGCGGAAATAACACCGGCAGTCAGCGGCGCCACAAAAAGGGCCCGCCCACTGGAATCGGTTGTCGAATGGTCGCCATTTGAAAAGTTCACGCGCACGCCAGGTGTCAGGCGCCCGTTTACATCCAGCACCGCCAAGGTCGCACGCTCCCCCGAAACAATTCGACGAGGCAAAAGCAGCATTCGCGCACCTGCGACTGCCGGAGCTTTTTGATCTGAGGGAGATTTTTGTGGCCTTCCATATACAGCTAAGGCAAGAAGAGCGGCAATCAGGCTGACGGCTGGGACAACAAATCGGCGCAACGACATGCCAGAATTGTACCGAAATACGTTGTTGGTAGGTAAGAGATGAGCTGCTACTACCATGGGCTCGCGGCTGGTTCGATGCTGCGAAATGCCAAGTAATTGATAGGGTTCAAGACCCGTGGTCCTTCGCATTGGGCGAGCTTTCATCTGTTAGCGTGGAAGAAGGTTGCCGGCACACGTGTGGGCCGGGTACGCGATTTTTTGCCATATTCAGGGAGCGGAATTGCAAATCGTCAGCGGCGCCTTAACCGATGTCGGGCGTGTGCGCACGAACAATGAAGATTGTTTTCGCATTGTTGCGCCTATCGGCTTGTTCGTACTGTCGGACGGCATGGGTGGCGAAGCGCATGGCGAAATTGCCAGCGCCCTGGCGGTGGAGACCGTTGTGAAACATTGTTTGGAAGAACAAGATCACCCAGACGCTAGAATCTTCGGAGAGACTCAGCCCTCCTGGAGCGCAAAAACGAAGCGTCTGGCCAGCGCCGTGCATCTGGCGAACAAGAATATTTTTGATTCCGCCGAGGAGCATCCCGAACAACAAGGCATGGGCGCAACCCTCACGGCGGCATGGATCGACGAGTCGAAAGTGAGCATCGCGCACATTGGAGACAGCCGAGCGTACCTGCTGCGCAGTGGCTCGCTGCAGCAGCTCACCAGCGATCATTCTTTGGTGGCGGAACAGGTCCGGCGCGGCATTCTGACGCCCGCGGAAGCGGAAGAAAGTGAAATGCAGAGTGTATTGCTGCGCGCCTTGGGGTCGCATCGTGAAATTGATGTGGATGCCGAAGAGCAAGCATTGTTCGAGCGCGACATTCTGCTGCTTTGCTCGGACGGATTGACGCGCATGGTCACGGAGCCCGAGATTGCCGGCACTTTGCAAGCTGAGCCCGATCCCACCAAGGCCGCTGAAAAACTTGTGGAATTGGCGAACGACCGCGGTGGCGCCGACAATATTACCGTTCTGGTGGTCCAATGCCGCAAAGAATCGCGTGGTTGGTTTTCATGGCTGGGCCGGGGCGCACGAAAAAATGCGGGGAGCAACGGCTCCGCGGGAGGAAGTTGAAATGGCGAAGCTGAGCCTGATGTTTGAAGAAAAATTGGTGAAGGAAGTTCCGGTGGGCAGCCGCCCCGTCAGCATCGGGCGCTCTCCGGACAATGACCTGCCTGTCGACAACTTGGCGGTCTCCAATCATCACGCGCGAGTTTATTTCGAAGCCGGACGCCTAGTGGTGGAAGACCTCGACAGTCTGAATGGAACGTTTGTGAACGATCTGCGCGTGGAACGTGCCACGCTGCACGATGGCGACTCCATCTGGATCGGCAAACACCACATCAAAGTGGATTCGACGCACGATGCTCCCATTCAATGGGACGCCGGGCGAAAGGCCAACGCTCCGCTGATTAACGAGACGATGGTGCTCGATACCAAACAGCGCCGGGATATGCTGCAGCAGGCCGCCGCCATGGGGGAGCGCTCTCAGTTCGCTTCTGGACGATTGAAAATGCCTACGCTGGTGGTGCTCAGTGGAAGCTCTGACCAAAAAGAATATGTGGTCACCAACAAACTGACGATGATCGGCAAATCCAAGATGGCTACCGTGCGGCTGAAGGGCTGGTTCAAGCCACAATTGGCAGCGCAAATCAATCAGCGCGACGATGGCTACTATCTCGGCCCCGGCGACAAAGTCCCCTCGGTCAACGGTGCGCCGATTACGGGGCCAGTGCGTCTCAATGACGGAGACCTGATTGAAATTTGCGGCGTGCGCATGAATTTTATTTTTCGCGAATAGACATTCGCGCACCCATGCAACAGCCTCTAACTTTCCTTATGGATTGCGGAGTCTTGCCGCCGCTCATCTGCGTGCTTCCTCACTCTTCCTGCTGTAAACGCAGGCACAAATAATCATGGCCACCGTTCCGCACAAGGTTTCCCCGCAGCGAAACGGGACATTCAGTGTCTACGATTTGCTGCGATCCTGGTGGCGGCATCGCGTTTCCTTCCTTATCAGCGTGGCTATGACTCTAGCCGCCATGGCGCTCTACTACTTCACGTTCCTAGGCGACCGCCCCACTCCGATTTTTCAATCATTGCAGCGCATCGAATTCAACTCTCTGGACACCCGTTTCCGCTACCGCTCTCCAAGTTTTACCCCGATCGATCCGAATATCGTCATCGTGGATATCGATCAGCGATCTCAAGAAGTTCTGGGCAAGTGGCCGTTTTCCCGCACGAACTTTGCACACATGCTGGATGCTCTTCAGGAAGACGGAGCCAAGGTCGTGGCTTTTGATATCACTTTCGACAAACCAGATGAGAGTGCCGCCCCAATCCGAAAAATCTTGGCCGATTTCGAGCAACGACAAAAAAACGGCCGAAACGTCGACCCAAAATATGAAGCGTGGCTGCGAAGCATGGCAGGAGAATATGATGCCGACGCGCGTTTTGCCGCAGCCCTCAAGCGTTTCGGTCCTGTGGTCTTGGGAAATTTCTTCCTAAAAAAAGAGGAGCTCAATGGAATTCCGAGCAAGACCCTGGACGACTACGCCAATCTGATCGACTGGTTTGGGCTTTCCAAGAATTCGATAAACCCTGCTACCGGAAAGCAAGACTTCGCGGACTTGGTATCCAAATATGATCGAGAGGGCGATCTCTTCTCCGCAACGGTCGCCAACATTCCCGTGTTAGCCAATCCCGACGACCCCGACAAGACGTCGATTGGCTTTTTCAATATTTCTGGGGATTCCGATGGAGTTTTGCGACGAGCGCTCCTCGTGCTGCCATTTGGTCGTTCGCAAAACGTTTCAGACTGGCAGATGTTCGGCTCTTTGGAGGTTCAGGCGGTACGACTGAATCTGGGGCTGACCGCATCTCAGCTGACGGTCAACTACAACCAGTTCGGCGTGGCCAGTTTGGACTTTGCCGATAAACTGCGCATCCGTCCTGATTCCACCGGTCATATGCAGATCAACTACCACGGACCCCGCGGGACGTACCCTTATCATTCCATCGCTGATGTTGTAACCAAAAAATTCGCGCCCGGAACCTTCACCCACAAAACAGTTCTCGTGGGAGCATCTGCTACCGGAATTGGCGACCAGCGCACGCCACCGTATGGCGGCATCGACTATCCCGGAGTGGAAGTCCACGCCAATGTAATCGACAACATGTTGCACCAGAATTTTCTGGTGCGCGGCGCCACACAAAGTTTATGGGATGTTTTGCTGATTTTTTTCTTCGGTATTCCGCTGGGGATTTGGATGGCACTGGTTTCGCCGCGCTGGATGTGGTTCGGCCTTGCTCTGCTCATACCGCTAGCTTTAGTGGACTATGCCGCATTTCTGCACAGTTGGTGGCTGAACTTCACGATTCCTGCGATGACGCTGGTCGGCAACGTCATGCTGGTTTCGTTGTATCGCGCTCTGGTGGAAGAAAAGGAAAAACGCCGCGTCCGCACCGCCTTCGGTCAATATCTGAGCCCAGAAGTGATTCGCCGCTTGCTGCTGAATCCGCAACTGGTCGATCCGCGCAAGACCGACATTTCCGTGATGTTCAGCGACATTCGCGGCTTCACCACTATTTCGGAGAAGCTCGATGCGCAAGACCTGGCCGTATTCCTTAACCAATATTTATCGGAGATGACCCGAATCGTTTTTGAGTACGCAGGCACCCTCGATAAATATATTGGAGACGCAGTCATGGCTTTTTGGGGCGCGCCATTCGAAGAGCCGGGCCATGCGGCCCGTGCCTGCAACAGCGCTCTGGACATGATGGCGCGCGTTCGATGGATGCAAAAAAATTGGGAAGCCGAAGGCAAACCGCATCTGGATATCGGCATCGGCCTGAACACGGGCGTTGCCAGTGTCGGCAACATGGGATCCGCGCTGCGCTATGGATATACCGCGCTCGGCGACACGGTAAATCTTTCGTCCCGCCTGGAAGGCCTAAACAAGGAATACGGGACACACATCATCGTCAACGAAACGACATACCTTGCGGCGAGGGACGGCGGATTTATTTTTCGCGAACTCGATCTAATTCAAGTAAAAGGAAAACTTCAGCCGGTCACAATTTACGAATTAGTTGGTCGCGAAGCCGAAATCGGCGCAGACGCCGACGCAGCGGACACACGCTCGCGCCTCGACGTCTTCGATCGAGCCCGGCAACTCTATCGCGGCCGCCGCTGGGCGGACGCACAGAGCGCCTTCCAGAATGTGCTCGACCGATGGCCGGAGGACGGTCCGTCACGAACCTATTGGAAACGCTGCCAGGAATATCTTTTCGAGGAACCACCGTCCGCCTGGGACGGCGTGTTCACAATGAGCCATAAATAGCAGTTCAGCTTCCTGCAAAAACGGCATCTCCTTTTTTCTCGATTTTTGTGGCGGACTGCGACGGCAAGGTTGATTCCAGAGTCTTGATTGTAACGGTGTGCCAGAATTGCGCTTAACCGCATCTGAAATACCAGGGAGCCATTCCTCCGCGAAGCGTAGCTTGTTGGCTGTAAATTATTAAATTGGCGACACTTATGGGAATCAGCAACATGGCTCTGTCAAGAACAATTCCAAATCTGAAAGCGAGATTTCGCTAAAATGGGCAAAATAGATGGTACGACGATATATCGCCTTGGCGGGGATGCCGTACCCATTGGGCGCTTCCCGCGAATCTAAAAGTGAGTGATAGCGAAGTCTGGGTGTGCGACTTTATCCGCGTACACGAGTAACGTTCGCCGGTAGAATAGTCAAAATCATATGTGGATTGTCCGTTTAGCCCTTTCGAGACCTTACACGTTCATCGTGATGGCTCTCGTCATCGTATTGCTCACGCCGGTCGTGCTCCTGCGCACGCCCACGGACATCTTCCCTGAAATCAATATTCCCGTCATTAGCCTGGTTTGGAATTACGGTGGGCTTGAGCCGCAAGAGCTGGAGCGGCGCATTACTTCCAGTTCGGAACGCGCCGTCACCACCCTCGTAAATGACGTCGAGCATATTGAATCGCAAACGCTCAACGGTATCGCCGTCGTCAAAATTTTCTTTCAGCCCAGCGCCAACATTCAGACTGCCTTGGCGCAAACCACGGCAATCGTGCAGACGATTTTGCGGGGCCTGCCGCCAGGCACCACGCCGCCTCTTGTCGCAATTTATTCTGCGTCCACTGTGCCGGTTATTCAGATCGGCCTCACCAGCAACACCCTGAGTGAGCAGGCGCTCTTCGATTTTGGCAACAATTTCATTCGTACTCAGCTGGCGACCGTTCAAGGCGCCGCGCTTCCCTTCCCCTACGGCGGTAAACAGCGGCAGATTCAGGTCGACCTGGACGCTGCAACTTTGCAAGCCAAAGGCCTGTCTCCCGTAGACATCGTGAATGCCGTCAATGCGCAAAATCTCATTCTGCCCACGGGCACCGTGAAAATGGGCACACTCGAATACACGGTAGAGATGAATGGCAGTCCGCAAACGATTGCGGAACTAAACGATCTCCCAGTCAAGACGGTCAACGGCGCAACAATCTATATGCGCGATGTCGCCCACATTCGCGACGGCTTTCTGCCGCAGACCAACATCGTGCGCGTCAATGGCGGGCGCGGCGTCTTAATGAGCGTCTACAAGACGGGCAGCGCGTCCACGCTGAGCATCGTCGATCGGGTCAAAGAGACATTGCAGAACTATTCCGGCTCGCTACCGGAAGGCCTCACCCTGAAGATGTTTTTCGACCAGTCGCTCTACGTTC